>JAVXWP010000185.1:0-43234 GCA_032230695.1 Actinomycetota bacterium
GCCACCCACCCACCGGACCCCCTTTTTTGGAGATGTCGACAGCTGGCGGAGGTCAGGGGGCGGTGTAGTGGCAGACGCCGTCAACCTCGGTGGCGGCGAGCTTTCCCTGTGACACCAGTAGATCGAGGTGCGCTCCGGTCTCCGCCACGGCGAGCATCTGGTTGAACGCGTCCATTTCGGACAGTTTCCGCAGCCGCCGCGTCCAGCCCAGGCTCGACGCCGTCTCGTACGCGGTGCTCTTACCCGCCAAAACCTTGGCGCCCATGGTCTCCAGCCGCTGCCGGTGGTGCTCGAGCAACTCGTCGACGCGGGCGTGCACGCTCGGCGACACCTTTCCGTGCGCGGGCAGCATGCGCATGTCCGGCATGGCGCGGACCAGGTTCAGCGAGTCGATGTAGTCGTTCAGTGGCAGATCGGCGGGCGCGGGCTGGAAGCCGATCGACGGCGTGATGTGCGGCAGGACGTGGTCACCGGAGAACAGCAGTTCCGCTTCTCCGTCGACGAACACCACATGGCCGTTGGTGTGTCCTGGCGTGTGCACGATGTCGAGGTCGCGGCCCGGCATGACCGTGCGACGCCCAGGGGTGAGCCACTCGTCGGGGTTCTCCCAGAGATCCGAGTCAGTGGCGCGATTGTGGCCCTTGAACATCTCCGCCAGCGCGATGACGACCTCCTCGGCGCCACATCGCCGGAGCTGCTGGATCTGGTCGGCCAGCGGGCTGCGCTCCGGGTCCGCGGCGACTTTCAGCGACGGCTCTTCGAGAGCCCCGAGCGCGATCTTCCCGCCGAATTCGCGGCGCAGCGCCACGGCCTGCGTGTAGTGGTCGCGGTGCACGTGCGTGACCAGGAACTGGCTCACGTCACCGAGACCCGCGCCGAGGCCCTCCAACGCCGCGGCGAGCTGCTCGCGGGCGGCGTCGAGCGCCCAGCCCGAGTCGATCAGCACCAGTTCGGTGCCGTCGGTGATGGCGTAGATGTTGACCGCCCGGAGCGCGTCATCGGGCAGCGGCAACGGGATCCGGAAAACGCCGGGCGCGACGGAGTAGACACCCGGCTCGGTCCAGTCACGGGTGTCGTCCTCGATCAGCGGCTCCACAGGGGGACCTCCTTGTCTCCACGCTCACCTTGCGGCGCGAAAGAGAGGGTTGTCCAGCTGAGAGGCTGAGAGTCACGTCACTGGCTGTCCTGCTTCAAGGCGGTGTCGATGGTCAGCGCCGACGCGTCGTCCCGGCTGGCCAGCGGGTCCTGCCGCGGGCGGTGGATCTCCACCACGTAGTTGTCGGCCGTGGTGAACGCGGCCTTCAGGAACCCGCCCCAGGTTTTGGTGATCTTGGCGACCTCCGTGCCGGTGTGGTCGGAGATCGAGAAGTTCCACGCGCGCCAGTTCTCCGCCTGGATCCCGCCGACTTTTTGGCCGTTGACCACGAAGCCCAGCCGGATCTTGCCGAAGACGTTCTCCTGCACGATTTCGCCGATCGGCGAGTCGTCGGCCCTGGTGACCAGGAAACGCGACTTGAAGATCTTCGCCGGCCGCGTCACCTTCAGCACCGTGCTGTGGTTCGCGTCGCGGACCTCGAAGCGGTGCGTCAGGAACTGGTCGTACTTGGTCAGCAGCCGCAGCACCTTCCGGAAGACGCTCTGCCCGACCTGGACCACCCCGCCGAGGCGTTGCCCGTTCTGGTCGAACACCCCGAACTCGTTCGCCATCTCGATCAGCTTGGCCCGCTGGTTGACCACCAGGATCGGCTCGGTGAACAGCGTCCCGCCGCCGGTCGCGCCACCAGCGCGGCCCTTGGTGCCCTTGGCGACCTGCTGCTGGATACGGCTGGGGTCGTGCGCGCGCTCGATGTCCAGCTCGATCGCTTCGGCGTCGTGGGAGGGACGGGTGTTCGCCGTCCAGGCCTGCCCGTCCCACCAGCGGTGCAGCCGGGGGCTCTGCTGATCGGGGTACCAGCCGGGAGGCGTCGAGGGTCTCGTCATGGCGGGTCAGCGTACTGGTGTGGCTCTTGTCACGGCATCGAAATGGGGAAATGCACCAGATGTCCGAATTGTTGGTGACCGGGTCGCGGGGGCGCGACCGGGGCGAGCACACTGCAGCCTGTGGCAAATGTGGCAAAACCCTCTTGGTCTCCCGGTGTGGCCACCGGCATCGGCTCCATGCCCGGCACGGACCCCGGCGAGGCGTCGGCGATCGTCTTCGGTGAGCTCCCCGAATTCCCGCATCTCCCCGAACTTCCCGAGCGTGGTGTCGGCGCCGACATGCTCGGCCGGACGGCGGCACTGCTCGTCGACCTGGCCGTCGACCTGGTGCCCAGCGGATACCGGATCACCGGCCGTCCCGGTCACATCCACCGTCGCGCGGTCGACCTGCTGCGCTGGGACCTCGACGCCTTCGAGGAGGCACGGGAGAACGCCGGGGCCAAGGCGCAGGCGGTGAAGACGCAGTTCGCCGGGCCGTGGACGCTGGCCGCCGGGATCGAACTCGCGCGGGGCCACCGCGTGCTCACCGACCGAGGCGCGCTGCGCGATTTCACGTCCTCGATGCTGGCCGGGCTCGAAGCGCACGTGGCCGATTTGAAGGCCCGCACCGGTGCGCCGATCGTCGTCCAGTTCGACGAGCCGATGCTGCCCGCGGTGCTGGAGGGTTCGCTGTCGACACCGTCGGGTTACGGGACCGTGCGGTCGATTCCGGAGCCCGAAGCGCGGGACCTGCTGGCTACCGTCATCGAGGGCGCCGAGCGGATGACCGGCCAGCCCGTGATCGTCCACTGCTGCGACGCACGGCCGCCCGTCAAGCTGCTGCGCTCGGCCGGGGCGGGCGCGCAGTCGCTCGACCTGACGCTGCTCGGCGGCGCCCCGGCCTCGCTGCTCGACGAAATCGGCGAGGCCTGGGACGACGACACGACGTTCTTCTTGGGTTTGGTCCGCTCGACCGAGCCCAACGCCAACGCCGAGCGCCCGACGCTGCACGAAAGCGCGATGTCGGCGCTGCGGCTGGTGGACCGACTCGGTTTCAACCGCGAAATCCTGGGCCAGAAGGCGTTGCCGACCCCGGCCTGCGGCCTGGCGGGCGCGTCGGACGAGTGGATGCGCTGGGCCCTCGCCCGCACCCGCGACCTCGGCAAGGCTTTCCTGGAGCCCCCCGAGACCTGGTGAGGCCCGTCCGTGAAGGCCTCCTTCACAGCGTCAGACGCTGTGAAGGAGGCCTTCACGGACCTCAGGTGATCTTGAGGCCGGGCCCGGCGCGTAGCGTGATCGTCCATGCGACTTTTCCACCGCCGCAAGAAAGACGCCTTCGACCCGCGCACGCCGTGGCCGGAGCAGCCGATCCCCGCCGACGTCGAGGCAGCTGCCGCCGGGTTTTGGGAGCGCTGGTACGAGCTGCTACCGGAGATCAGCGCCGCGCTCGGTGACCGCGAGCCGCAGCGTTTCGAGCACGACCTCAGCCGCGCCGTCGCGCGCATGCACCCGGATCTGCACTTCTCCGTGGAGCGCGGCCAGCGGTCGATCTACGCGCTCGTCGTGACCGGCCAGGAGGACCCGAGGTTGCGGCCGTACACCGACGCCTGGCGGGCCGCCGCGCCCGCGGACGACGCGATCTGGGAGTACCACGACTCGGTCCCACCGGTGCCCGATCCGGCGGAGGTCACGGTGAATCTGGGCGCGCACCGGATCGCGCTGGCCGACGTCCGCGTGGCCGCGCAGGTCGACGAAGCCGAGGCGGTGGTCGACGTCGCTGTGCACCATCCGGCGTTCCCCGAGCTCGACGAGCAGGCCCGCACCACGCTCACCTTCCTGCCGCTGGATGCCACTTTGGGTGAGCGGCTGGCGGGCGAGCGGCTACGGCGGGTGGAGACCGCCGAGACCGAGCCGGCGGATTCAATCACCCTGCTTGAGCTCCGGGAACTCGTCCGCGGACTCGGCCAAGAGTCCTCAAAAGATGTCGGACCCACCGACTAGCATTACCCCCTGTGAGCAGCACAGAGCTTCCCCCAGACGAGGTCCGCGATCGCCATGGTTCGCTCGCGGAGGAGATCCGCGGGCACCAGTTCCGGTACTACGTGCTGGACTCGCCGATCATCGACGACGCCAAGTTCGACGTCCTGCTCGGTGAGCTGCAGGCGCTGGAAGAGGCGCATCCCAGCCTGGTCACACCGGAGTCGCCGACGCAGAACGTCGGCGGCACGTTCTCCACGGACTTCACCGCCCATGACCACCTGGAGCGGATGCTCAGCCTGGACAACGTGTTCGATGCCGAGGAACTGGTCGCCTGGGCGGAGCGCACGGAGAAGGAAATCGGCGCGACGCGGTACCTGTGCGAGCTGAAGGTCGACGGCCTGGCCATCAACCTGCTGTACGAAAACGGCAAGCTCGCCCGCGCGTTGACCCGCGGTGACGGGCGCACCGGTGAGGACGTCACGCTCAACGTCCGCACGCTGGAGGAGGTGCCGGACAAGCTCACCGGCACCGACGAGTTCCCGGTCCCGGCGATGGTCGAGGTGCGCGGCGAGGTCTACTTCCGCATCGAGGACTTCTTGAAGCTGAACGCACAGCTCGTCGAGGCCGGGAAGCCGCCGTTCGCCAACCCGCGCAACACCGCGGCGGGATCGTTGCGGCAGAAGGACCCGAAGGTCACCAAGTCCCGTCAGCTCCGGCTGATCTGCCACGGCCTTGGCAAGCGCCAGGGCTTCGAGCCCGCCCGTCAGTCCGAGGCGTACGACGCGCTGGCGGCGTGGGGCCTGCCGGTGTCGCCGGACAGCAAGGTCATCGAGTCGGCGGCGGGGCTGCGCGAGCACATCGACTACTGGGGCGAGCACCGGCACGACGTCGACCACGACATCGACGGTGTGGTCGTCAAGGTCGACCAGGTCGCGTTGCAGCGCCGGCTGGGCACGACCTCACGCGCGCCGCGGTGGGCCATCGCCTACAAGTACCCGCCAGAAGAGGTCATCACCACGCTGCTCGACATCAAGGTCAACGTCGGCCGCACCGGGCGCGTCACGCCGTACGCGGTGATGGAGCCGGTCGTCGTCGCGCAGTCGACGGTGGCGATGGCCACGTTGCACAACGGCGAAGAGGTCAAGCGCAAGGGCGTGCTGATCGGCGACAGGGTGGTCATCCGCAAGGCGGGCGACGTCATTCCCGAGGTGCTCGGCCCGGTCGTCGACGCACGAACGGGCGACGAGCGCGAGTTCGTCATGCCGACGCGATGCCCGGCGTGCCACACGACGCTGGCGTACCAGAAGGAGGGCGACATCGACATCCGTTGCCCGAATTCCCAGTCCTGCCCGGCGCAGCTGCGTGAGCGGCTGTTCCATCTCGCCGGGCGCGGCGCGTTCGACATCGAGGTGCTCGGTTACGAGGCCGCCGCGGCGCTACTGGAGGGTGGCGCTGTCGCCGACGAGGGCGACATCTTCGACCTCGACGAAGAGAAGCTGCTCGCCATCGAACTGTTCCGCACCAAGGCCGGTGACCTGTCGGCCAACGGGCGGAAGCTGCTCGCGAATCTGGAGAGCGCGAAGGACCGTCCGCTGTGGAAGGTCATCGTGGGGCTGTCGATCCGGCATGTCGGGCCCACGGCGGCGCAGGCGCTGGCGCGCGAGTTCGGGTCGCTGGAGCTGATCGAGAGCGCCACCGAAGCGGAACTGTCCGATGTGGACGGTGTCGGCCCGACAATCGCGCACGCCCTGCAGGAGTGGTTCGACGTCGAATGGCATCGCGAAGTCGTGCAGAAGTGGCGCGCGGCGGGCGTCCGGATGACCGAGGAGCGCGACGAGTCGATTCCGCGGAACCTCGAAGGCCTGTCGATCGTGGTCACCGGCTCGCTGGAGGGCTTCTCCCGCGACGAGGCCAAGGAGTCGATCATGTCCCGCGGTGGGAAAGCCGCGGGCTCGGTGTCGAAGAAGACGGCGTTCGTGGTCGTCGGGGAAGCGCCGGGGTCGAAGTACGACAAGGCTGTCCAGTTGAAGGTACCGGTGCTCGACGAGGACGGTTTCCGCGTGTTGCTCGCGCAGGGTGCGGACGCCGCTGTCGAGGTGGCGCTGCCCACTGGCGAGGAAGAGACCAAGGACGCCGGTGAGTGATTTCGAGATCAGGGCCGCGCGCGCCGAGGAGTTCGCCGCCATCGGCGAGGTCACGGTCGAGGCGTACACCGCGGGCGGCTTCCTCGGCGAGAACGCCGAACCCGCCTACGAGGACACGCTGCGTGACGCCGCCTCCCGCGCGGAGCACGCCGAGCTCGTGGCAGCCGTCGACGCCGACGGCACCGTGCTGGGCTCGGTCACCGTGGTTCACCCCGGCACCCGGTACTCGGAGGTCTCCCGCGAGGGCGAGCTGGAGTTCCGCATGCTCGCGGTTCGCCCCTCCGCGACCGGCCGCGGCCTCGGCGCCGCCCTCACCGGTGCCGTCCTGGACCGCGCCCGTGAGCTCAACGCGCAGCGTGTCGTCCTGTGCAGCCTCGACATCATGACCACCGCGCACCGGATGTACGAACGCCTCGGTTTCATCCGCCTGCCGGACCGCGACTGGTCACCGGCGCCCGGCGTCCACCTGGTCGCCTACTCCCAGGATCTCTGACTCTCGCGAAGTTCCCCGCAGAGTGTCAGCTGTCCAGGACGACGGCGACGATGCCGGCGAAGTGGGCAAGGCGGGCGACCTCGGCGGCGCGGAACATGGGTCCGCCGGGGCGGCCGACGAGCAGCGCCTTGTCCGGCTTGCCCAGCGGCGTCGCGGCCAGTTCGGTGCCGAGCTCCTGCCAGGTCGCCGGGACCCAGTCGTCCTCCGCGTCGAGCACCGTGGCGCGCTCCAACGGGAGCCACGGCAGGTTCGTGATGGCCGCCTCCGGAGCCGCGCTCGACGACGCCAGCCGCTGCGGGCCGTCGTCGGTGTACTGGACCACCAGCGACCAGCCCGCCCGGATGATCCGTGGCACGCCCTCGGCCAGGATGTCCAGGCCCCGGGCCGGTTGCGCGGCGATCTCCTCCACCAGCTCGAGCTCGCGGTGGGTGTCCAGCACCCCGGCGTACGGCCGGACGGCGTCGACCTCGACGCCCTCCACGCTTTCCGCCGCGGTGATCAGCGCATCAGGGAGCCGGCCCGATGGCAGCTCGACGACCAGGTCGTCGATGGCGATGCCGTTGCCACGCTCGACCACGTCGACACTCAGGATGTCCGCTCCGACTGTTCCGAGAGCGGTGGCCACTGCGCCAAGGGTCCCAGGACTGTCCGGAAGCTGAACCCGGATCAGGAAGGACAACGCGAGCCCCTCTCATCTTTGGCGTTCCAGCCTCGCCGTGGAACGCCACTTGCCGGGCGCCGATTGTGGCAGACGCGGCCGCCGCGTGGGGGGTGCCGTCCGCGTTGCGGGATCACGATGTGGCATAACCCAGTCGAGTCGCCCGAGGCCACCGCCATAGACTTGCACTGTTCAAGCCCCGAAACCAAGCCATCCCACTTCAGCACACCCCGGGAGAAACCCGCGTGCCCAACATTTCCCGCGACGAGGTCGCACACCTCGCCAAGCTGGCCAGGCTGGCCGTCACCGAAGAGGAGTTGGACGTCTTCGCCGGCCAACTCGACCAGATCCTGGACTCGGTGGCCAAAGTGAGCGAGGTCGCCGGTGAAAACATCCCGCCGACGTCGCACGCCGTGCCGCTGACCAATGTTTTCCGTGATGACGTGGTCCGGCCGGGGCTGACGCAGCAGCAGGCGCTCTCCGGCGCTCCGGCTGCCGAAGAAGGCCGTTTCCGCGTGCCGCGGATCCTGGGGGAGGAGTAGCCGTGTCCGAGCTCACCAAGCTGAACGCCCAGGACCTGGCGCAGAAGATCCAGTCGCGTGAGGTGTCCGCGGTCGAGGTAGCGCAGGCGCACCTGGACCGGATCGCCGAAGTCGACGAGTACGTCCACGCCTTCCTGCACGTCGACTCCGAGGGCGCGCTGGCCGCAGCCCGCGCGGTCGACGAGGACGCCGCTGCCGGGCGTGCGCCGAAGTCGCCGCTCGCCGGTGTCCCGCTGGCTCTGAAGGACGTCCTGACCACCGAGGGCATCCCGACGACGGCCGGCTCCAAGACCCTCGAGGGCTGGATCCCGCCGTACGACGCCACCGTGACGCGCAAGCTGCGCGAAGCGGGCATCGTGATCCTCGGCAAGACGAACATGGACGAGTTCGCGATGGGCTCGTCCACCGAGAACTCGGCGTACGGCCCGACGCACAACCCGTGGGACCTCGCGCGCATCCCCGGTGGTTCCGGCGGCGGCTCGTCGGCGTCGCTCGCGGCATTCGAGGCCCCACTGGCCATCGGCACCGACACCGGCGGCTCGATCCGCCAGCCGGGGGCGGTCACCGGGACGGTCGGCGTGAAGCCCACTTACGGCGGTGTGTCGCGCTACGGCCTCATCGCCTTCTCGTCCTCGCTGGACCAGGCCGGCCCGTGCGCGCGGACCGTCCTCGACGCGGCCCTGCTGCATGAGGCCATCGGCGGGTACGACCCGCGCGACTCGACGTCGATCGACGCGCCGGTTCCCCCGGTGGTCTCAGCGGCGCTGGAAGGCGCCAAGGGCGACCTCAAGGGCGTCCGGGTCGGTGTCGTCAAGGAGTTCACGGGCGACGGCTACCAGGGCGGCGTGTCGCGCTCGTTCGAGGCCGCCGTGCGGCAGTTGCGCGACCTCGGTGCCGAGGTCGTCGAGGTGTCCTGCCCCGCCTTCGACTACGCCATGCCGGCGTACTACCTCATCGCGCCGAGCGAGTGCTCGTCGAACCTCGCCCGGTTCGATGCCATGCGCTACGGACTGAGGGTTTCCGACGACGGCGAGCACAGCGCCGAAGAGGTCATGGCGCTCACCCGCGAAAAAGGGTTCGGCCCCGAGGTCAAGCGCCGGATCATGCTCGGCACGTACGCCCTCTCCTCTGGCTACTACGACGCGTACTACGGCTCGGCGCAGAAGGTGCGCACGCTGATTTCACGCGACTTCGACGCCGCGTTCGAGAAGGTGGACGTGCTCGTGTCGCCGACAACGCCGACAACGGCGTTCAAGATCGGGGAGCGGGTCGACGACCCGCTGGCGATGTACCTGGCCGACCTCTGCACCATCCCGTCGAACCTGGCGGGCAACGCGGCCATGAGCGTCCCGAGTGGACTGTCCGACGAGGACGGCCTGCCGGTCGGCCTGCAGATCATGGCGCCGGCCCTGGCCGACGACAGGCTGTACCGGGTCGGTGCGGCCTACGAGCTGGCGCGCAACGACGCCGCGGGCGGTTCGCTCGTGTACCAGGTCCCGAGTTTGGAGGCGGCGAAGTGAGCAAGGCCAAGGGACTCTTCGGCCTGGCGATTTCGGTCGTCGGCGCTGTCGGCGCCGTGGTGACTGTGCGCGCGGCCAAGGACAAGCAGGACAAGCTGTTGCTCACCAACGCGGGCGCGAATGCGCTCGCCGCGTTCACCGGCGTCCTGCTGGCTCTCCGGAGCCTCGGGAAGGAGAGCAGGAAATGACGGCTGTGGCGGATTTGATGGACTACGCCGAGGTCGTCGAGCGCTACGACCCGGTCCTCGGGCTCGAGGTGCACGTCGAGCTCAACACCAATACCAAGATGTTCTGCTCCTGCCCGACGACGTTCGGCGGCGAGCCCAACACCCAGGTCTGCCCGACCTGCCTCGGCCTGCCCGGCTCGCTGCCGGTCGTCAACGGCCGAGGGGTCGAGTCGGCGATCCGGATCGGTCTCGCGCTGAACTGCGAGATCGCGCAGTGGTGCCGTTTCGCGCGGAAGAACTACTTCTACCCGGACCAGCCGAAGAACTTCCAGACCTCGCAGTACGACGAGCCGATCGCTTTCAACGGCTACCTCGATGTCACGCTGGACGACGGTGAGGTCGTGCGCGTCGAGATCGAGCGGGCGCACATGGAAGAGGACACCGGCAAGTCCCTGCACAAGGGCGGCGCGACGGGTCGTATCCACGGCGCCGACTACTCGCTGCTGGACTACAACCGGGCCGGCGTGCCGCTGATCGAGATCGTCACCAAGATCATCCCGGGGCACGGCGAACGTGCTCCCGAGGTGGCCCGCGCCTACGTCGGTGCGTTGCGTGACCTGCTCAAGGCGCTGGACGTCTCCGACGTCCGGATGGACCAGGGTTCGCTGCGCTGTGACGCGAACATCTCGCTCATGCCGAAGGGTTCCGAAGAGCTCGGCACGCGGACCGAGACCAAGAACGTCAACTCGCTGCGCAGCGTCGAGCGGGCCGTGCGCTACGAGATGATGCGACAGGGCGCGGTGCTCGCCGGTGGCGGCAAGGTCAAGCAGGAGACGCGGCACTTCCAGGAGGGCGACGGCACCACTTCGCCGGGCCGTACCAAGGAGACCGCCGAGGATTACCGGTACTTCCCGGAGCCCGACCTGGTCCCGATCGCGCCTTCGCGCGAATGGGTCGAGCAGCTGCGCAAGACGCTGCCCGAGATGCCGCAGGAGCGCCGCCAGCGCATCCAGACCGAGTGGAAGCTGACCGACGAAGAGCTGCGGGACCTGCTCAACGCCGGTGCGGTCGACCTCGTCACGGCCACGGTCGAAGCCGGTGCCGGGTCGACCGAGGCGCGCAGCTGGTGGGTGAACTTCCTCTCGCAGGAGGCGAACACCCGCGAGGTCGAGCTGACCGATCTCCCGATCACGCCGTCGCAGGTCGCGCAGGTCATCTCGCTGATCAACTCCGGTGAGCTGAACAACAAGCTCGCGCGCGAGGTCGTGCAGGGCGTGCTTGCCGGTGAAGGCGAGCCCGCCGACGTCGTCGAAAAGCGTGGACTGAAGATCGTCTCCGACGACTCGGCGCTGCTGGCGGCGATCGACGAGGCACTGGCCGCGAACCCCGATGTCGCGGACAAGATCCGCGACGGCAAGGTGCAGGCCGCCGGCGCGATCGTCGGCGCGGTCATGAAGACGACCAAGGGTCAGGCGGACGCCAAGCGCGTCCGCGAGTTGATCGTCGAGCGGCTCGCCTGAGGATGTTCGACGCCAAAAAGGTGACCTGGCGCGAGTGGCTCGGCCTCGGTGCCGGGCTGCTCGCGGCCGTGTCGGCATTCCTGCCGTGGTCGACGCTGAGCGCGTCGGCCCCCGACGTGCAGGAAGGGCTCCGGTCCCTGCCGCCACAGGATGTCGAGCGCAGCGCGTGGAACTCGGACTTCCTGTCGTGGTTCCCGCCGATCTTGCTGTTGCTCATCGGGGTGGCGGTGGTGCTGTTCGGCCAGGTCGGCAAGGTACACAAGAGCGGCTTGCCGCAGCTGTGGCTGGTCGCCGTCATCATCGTGCTCCTGCTGATGGCGATCGGCTGGTACGCGATCGACCTGCAGTTCGGCAGTGAAGAGCGTGCGCTGTTCCGGGCAGGTGGCATCGTCGTCGGCTCCGGTTTCGGCCGTTATCTCGGTTTCGCGTCCGGGGTCGTCTCGCTGGTCGCCGCGATCCTGGACTCCCGCTCCACCCGCCGCACCTGACGCTCGTGAGTGTTTCGCGGGGTTCTAACCCCGCGAAACACTCACGAGGGTGCTGGGTCGGGAGGTGGTCACCTTCTGCCTCTTGCGTAAGAAAGCGCTTTCTCTTATGTTCGCAGGACAGGAGAGAAAGCGCTTTCGGGAGACCGGGCGAGGAGTGTCTTGATGGAGGGTTTCCCGTTGCCGGGCGGCATCGGCGTCTCGCATCTCCGCGCTTATGAGTGGGAAGCCGAGGACGGCGTGTGCGGCGGTAGTCCGCATCTGCATCTGGCCTGCACAGAGGCGTATGTCGTGACGAGCGGCAGTGGCGCGGTCCAGACCCTCAGCGTCGACGGCTATCGGCAGACCGATCTCGAGCCCGGCGTGATCGTCTGGTTCTCGCCGGGCACCGTGCATCGCATGGTCCAGCGCGAGGACCTGCGGATCACCGTGCTGATGCAGAACAGCGGCCTTCCGGAAGCGGGTGACGCCGTTTTCACCTTCCCGCCGGAGATCTTGGCCGACCCGCACGCGTACGCCGAAGCAGCCGCGTCGCCGTCAGGCGCGGCGGCGGCGCGGCACCGGCGTGACCTGGCCGTCAAGGGCTATCTCCCGCTGCGCGACGCGTTGCTCGACGGCGAAAGCGCGCCGTTGCGCGACTTCCACCGGGCGGCCGCGGCACTGGTCGCGCCGAAGCTCGACGAGTGGATCCCGCGGTGGCGCGCGGGCGCGCTGGCCGCGGCGGAGCTGACCGGTGAGCACCTCAAGGCGCTGGCGAACGGCGACGCGAGCCACCTGGCGCGGTCCGGCGTCCGGGTGACGACTCCGGTCCGCGACGGCTACGGCATGTGCGGGCACCGCAGCGAGTACGAGATCTCCTGACAGGAAGGCTGACCTTGATGAGCGTGCCCACTTTGGGTGTCATTGTGAACGGCGCCACCGGCCGGATGGGTTACCGGCAGCATCTCGTGCGCTCGCTGCTCGCCATCCGCGACCAGGGCGGCGTCGAGCTCGAAGACGGGACGCGCGTGCAGCTCGCCCCGGTGCTCGTCGGGCGCAACGCGGTCAAGCTCAAGGAGATCGCCGACCGCCATGGCCTCACCCGCTGGACGACCGATCTGGACAGCGCGCTGTCGGACGCCTCCAGCACCATCTACTTCGACGCGCAGGTCACCTCCGCCAGGGAGAAGTCCGTCCGCGCCGCGATCGCCGCCGGCAAGCACGTGTACTCGGAGAAGCCGGTCGCCGAGCTCGTGTCGGACGCGCTCGTGCTCGGGCAGCTCGCCGATGACGCCGGAATCGTCCACGGCGTGGTGCACGACAAGCTGTTCCTGCCCGGCCTGCTGAAGCTCCGGCGGCTGATCGACGGCGGCTTCTTCGGGCGGATCCTTTCGGTGCGCGGCGAATTCGGCTACTGGGTGTTCGAGGGTGACTGGCAGCAGGCGCAGCGGCCGAGCTGGAACTACCGGTCCGAGGACGGCGGCGGCATCGTGCTCGACATGTTCTGCCACTGGAACTACGTGTTGGAGAACCTTTTCGGCCGGGTGCGGGCGGTGACGGCCAAAGCTGTGACGCATATCCCCGAGCGCTGGGACGAGAAGGACACCGCGTACCCGGCGACCGCCGACGATGCCGCGTACGGCATTTTCGAGCTCGAATCGGGGATCATCGCGCAGATCAACTCGTCGTGGTGCGTGCGGGTGAACCGGGACGAGCTCGTCGAATTCCAGGTCGACGGCACCGAGGGCAGCGCTGTAGCCGGGCTTCGGCGCTGCCGCGTGCAACACCGCTCGGCCACGCCCAAACCGGTCTGGAACCCTGACCTCCCCGTCACGGAATCCTTCCGCGACCAGTGGTCCGAGGTACCCGACAACACCGATTTCGACAACGGCTTCAAAGCGCAGTGGGAGGACTACGTCCGCGACGTCGTCGCCGGACGCCCGCACGTCTACGACTTCTTCGCCGCCGCGCGCGGCATCCAGCTCGCCGAGGCAGGCCTCAAGTCGTCCGCCGAAGGCCGCCGGATCACTCTCTAAGCACTCGAGCGCAATCCACGCACGGCTGAACGCGCTGCGCGTCAGTCCTTGCCGGTGCCGCCGGCGCCGGACTGGCTCCGGACGATGAGCACGACCCTGTCGTCGCTCGAAACCGGTGTGCCACCGTCCTTGTTGACGGTGCCGGCGACGGCGAGGTCCGGCGTGATCATGCTCATCCCGGCGATCCGGCCGTAGGACGGGCTGGTCTTGCCGTCGTTCGTTATGCCGGGTTTGCCGCTGACCGAACCGTCGGTTGCGAGCGGCACGTTCTGTACGTTCCCGGCTGTCGATGTCGACACGGCGATGTAGTTGGAGAAGTCCGCGCAGCCGGCGACGCCCGGCTTGTCCGGCCACGTCCACGCGGGCACGCTCAGCTGCTTACCCGCCTGCAGGCGGTAGATCACATCTTTGTCGGCTGTCTTGTCGGTGACCCAGACCCGCGCGCCGTCGGACGACTTGCACAGGCCGCCGGGGGCGTGCAGGCCGCTGGCGAAGATCAACGAGCCGGCGGTCGGGTTTCCCTGCGCGGCCTTGCCGGCGGAGTCGATGCGCAACACCTTGCCCGCCAGCGAGTTCGGGTCCGCCGCGGCGGCCGGGTTGCCCGCGTCGCCCGTCGCGACCAGCAGCGCGCCCTTGTCGTCGGCGACGATGGCGCCCTGATTGCCGGTCGCACCCTTCGGGATGCCGATGAGCACCGGCTTCGGCGCCTGGCCCTTGGCGATCCGGACCACCCTGTTGTCGGTGGCCGTGGTCACGTAGGCGAAGACGAGCTGATCCTCGGCGTAGCTGGGGGACAGTGCCAGCCCGGTCAGGCCGCCGTCGCCGGTGGCATCGACAGCCAGCGTGGCGAACTCGGCAGCGTCCTTCCCCGCGGCGACCTCCATGATCCGGCCGCTCTTGCGCTCACCGGCCAACGCCGCGGGATTGGTGCCGTCACCGGGCAGGCCGGCCACCGTCGTCACCGTGTCCAGGCAGGTCGCGATCACCGCCTTGTCGAAGTCCTTGCAGCCCTGAGGCGGGGGGATCGGCGTCGGCGATGTGCGTGGGCCGCTGCCCTGCGCGTCACCGGCCTGGCCACCGTCGATCCCCGGCAGCTGCGGCGTGGGACCGGCTTCCGGCGTCAGCTGGGGCGCGGGCCCGAATGTCTGCCCGGCGGCCGTGTCGTCGAAGCTGGCGCAACCGGCCAGGACGAGGCAACCACCGGCCACCAAGGCCAGCGGCCGAAGCCATTTCCGCTGTGACTTACGCACGATTTGTGAGCGTAGGCGCGCGTGCGTGAACGCCGGGTAAGCGGTGCCGATTACGGTGGTGATCATGACGGTCACCGTGCTGGTCCCCGATGACGAAGGCGTAGTCGCGCTGTCCGAGCTCGATGGCGTGCTCGCCGTGCGCTACACACTGGGCGAGCCGCTGCCCTTGGAAGCCGCGAAGGCGGAGGTGCTGATCCCGGGCCCGGGTGCGCACGAGGTGACGGACACGCTGTTCGCCGAGCTGCCGAACCTGAGGCTGATCCAGCTGCTTTCGGCAGGCGCGGAGGACTGGATCGGCTCCGTGCCCGACGGCGTCCTGCTGTCGACGTGCCGGGGTGCGCACGGCGGGAGCACCGCGGAGTGGGTCGTGGCCGTGCTGTTGTCGACGTACCGCGAGCTGCCCGCGTTCACCGCGGGTCAGGCCGCGCGGCACTGGGAGCGCCGGACGACCGAAACACTGCAGGGAAAACGGGCCCTCGTCATCGGCGCTGGTGACCTCGGCCGGCAGCTCCGACGCCGGCTGGAGGCGTTCGACACCCGCGTCACCCTGGTCGGGATGTCCGCCCGCGACGGCGTGCGCGGAGTCGAGGAGCTGCCGGAACTGCTCGGCGGGTTCGACGTCGTGGTGCTCGTGGTGCCGCTGACCTCACGGACGCGGGGCATGGTCGATGCCGCCTTCCTCGCCGCGATGAAAACCGGCGCCGTCCTGGTGAACGCCGCACGCGGCCCCGTAGTCGACACCGACGCACTCGTCGCCGAGCTGCGATCCGGCCGCCTGCGCGCCGCGCTGGACGTCACCGATCCGGAACCGCTGCCGCCGGAGCACCCGCTCTGGACCGTGCCCGGACTGGTGCTCACACCGCACGTCGGCGGCGCCGTGCATGGTGTGCGCAGCCGCTCGTACGCCGTCGCCGCCGCCGAAATCGGGCGCTACGCAGGCGGCGAATTGCCGAACAATCTCGTCCATGGTGAGTATTGAGTGGTCACGACCACCCTTTGAGGCTCAGAGCGTTACCCTGCGTCAGTGAGTACTCACGATGACTCGTACGGCGACACCAGCGTGCTGAGCGGCGTCGAAGACCGGCCAAAGCCCGTCGAGACCAAATGGCACGGCGGCATCGACATCGGCCTGCTGATCCTGCGCGTCATGCTCGGCGGGATCATGGGAGCGCACGGCCTGCAGCACCTGTTCGGCGCTTTCGGCGGCCCGGGCGTGGGTGGTTTCGCCCGGGTGCTCAGCGGGTTCGGCTATACGAGCCAGACGACTTTGCTGTCGTGGATCACCGGGATCTCCGAGTTGGCAGGCGGGTTGCTGGTGATCGTCGGGCTGTTCACCCCGCTCGGTGCGGCGGCCCTGCTGGGTGTGGCCGCCAACATCGTCTACGCGAAGTTCCGCGGCGGGTTCTTCGAACGGCAAGGGCAGGGCTTCGAGTTCGAGCTGCTGCTGGCCTCGGTGGCTCTGACGTTGCTGTGCACCGGGTCGGGCCGGGTCGCGCTGGACGCGAATACGCCGTGGCGTAAGAAGCCTTGGCCGTTCGGGCTGTTGGGGCTGCTGCTCGCCGCTGCGGCTTCCGTTGCGGTGATCGTGTTGTTCAGGTAGGTCTCCGCGCGCTGTGAACGGACCTTTCCTCGCGGGTTTCGCCGAGGAAAGATCCGTTCATCGCGTTGCAACGGTGCAGCGGTGTGCATGGACTGCACTCAAACGTGCACAGACTGCACTTACTTGTTCGGGTCGCGGACGGCGCCGGTGTCGGCGGAGGTCGCCATACGGGCGTAGGCGCGCAGGGCGGCGGTGATGGGGCGTTGCCGCGCGACGGGCTGCCACGGGCGTTCGCTGGCTTCCATCTTCGCGCGGCGATCGGCGAGGACTTCGGCGTCGACGAGGAGTTCCAGGCGGCGCTCGTGGACGTCGAGGACGATCTGGTCGCCGTCCTGCACCAGGCCGATCAGGCCGCCAGCGGCGGCTTCCGGCGAGACGTGCCCGACGGAGATGCCCGAGGAACCGCCGGAGAACCGGCCGTCCGTGAGCAGTGCGCACTTCTTGCCGAGGCCGGAGCCCTTGAGGAACGCCGTCGGGTGCAGCATTTCCTGCATCCCCGGCCCACCCGCGGGACCCTCGTAGCGGATGACCAGGACCTCACCGGGCTGGATCTTCTTGCCCAGGATCGCCGAAACAGCTTCCTCCTGGCTCTCCAGCACGCGGGCGGGACCCTGGAAGTGCCACAGCTCTTCGTCGATGCCCGCGGACTTGATCACGGCACCGTTCTCGGCCAGGTTCCCCCGCAGGATCGCCAGGCCACCGTCGACGGTGTGCGCGTGCTCGATGTCGTGGATGCAGCCGTTCGCCGCGTCGGTGTCGAGCGAGGACCAGCGGTTCGACGTCGAGAACGCTTCGATCGTCCGCACTCCGCCGGGAGCGGCGTGGAACAGTTCGACCGCTTCGGGCGTCGGCGATTCCGCACGGATGTCCCAGTCGGACAGCCATTCCTTCAGCGTCGGCGTGTGCACCGAGGTGACTTCTTCGTTCAGCAGCCCACCGCGGTAGAGCTCACCGAGGATCGCCGGGATTCCGCCGGCGCGGTGCACGTCTTCCATGTGGTAGTCGGAGTTCGGCGCCACCTTGGACAGGCACGGGACCTTGCGGCCGATCGCGTCGATGTCCTCGATCGTGAAGTCGACCTCGCCCTCACGTGCGGCCGCGAGGATGTGGAGCACGGTGTTGGTCGAGCCGCCCATGGCCATGTCCAGCGCCATCGCGTTCTCGAACGCCGCCTTGGTCGCGATCGACCGGGGGAGCGCGGTCTCGTCGTCGTTCTCGTACCAGCGCTTCGCCAGCTCGACGACCGTGCGGCCGGCGTTGCTGAACAGCTCACGCCGCGCCGAGTGCGTCGCCAGCGTGGAACCGTTGCCCGGCAAGGAAAGCCCGAGCGCCTCGGTGAGGCAGTTCATCGAGTTCGCGGTGAACATACCGGAGCACGAACCACAGGTCGGGCACGCGGAGCGCTCGACGGCGTCCAGTGCTTCCTGGTCGACGCCGCTGTTCGCGGATGCCGAGATCGTGGTGATCAGGTCGCTCGACGGGTGCGCGACGTCGCCGACGACGACGGCCTTGCCCGCTTCCATCGGCCCGCCGGAGACGAACACGACGGGGATGTTGAGCCGCAGGGCCGCGTTGAGCATGCCCGGGGTGATCTTGTCGCAGTTCGAGATGCAGACCAGGGCGTCGGCCTGATGGCCGTTGACCATGTACTCGACCGCGTCGGCGATGATCTCGCGCGAAGGCAGCGAGTAGAGCATGCCGCTGTGGCCCATGGCGATGCCGTCGTCGACCGCGATGGTGTGGAACTCGCGGGCGACTCCGCCTGCCGCGCGCACACCCTCGGCGACGATGTCGCCCATGTCCTTGAGGTGCACGTGGCCGGGCACGAACTGGGTGTAGGAGTTGGCGATGGCCACGATCGGTTTGCCGAAGTCGCTGTCGGTCATACCGGTGGCGCGCCAGAGCGAGCGGGCGCCTGCCGCGTTACGGCCGTGGGTGGTTATGCGGGAGCGCAGCGGAGGCATGGCTACTCCAATGTCCTCGTTTTGTGGTTGCGACCACTAAATGCGTGTTCGGGCTCGAGAAACCGGCGGTGACCGGCGAGTGGACGGCGTCCGGGTCGGCGCGCGCGTCAACTGGTCCTACCAATCTTACTCCTGAGGTGGCGCCTCGGAGTCGTCGGTGGTCGTGGTCATGTCGTCGGTCAGTCCGCTGGGGTCCTTCACGAGTCCTCCGCTGACCAGTGAGATCACCGGCAGGTGCCGGGTTCGCACTGTCGGCAGGGTGACCTGGCTGTCGTCGGTCAGCACCGCGCGGACCTTCGACTTGTCCGTGATCGCCAGTCCCTTGAGGGAAGCCCACGGCAGCGTGCGCTCGCCGAACATCGTCCGCACGGTAAGTCCTGCGGAGTCCGCGACCGTCCTCGTCCGCACCACGAACACGGCCAGCAGGATCGGGAAGATGTAGATGACCGCCAGCCAGAGGTACTCACCCAGCGCGACCGGGGTTATGCAGAGCACAAGGAAGGCGATGCCGATGAAGGTCGTTCCCGGGATCTTGAAGATGGCCTTCTTGCCCGGTTCTGCCTGCTCTTGCTGCTGTTCTGGAGCCACCTCAAGATGGTGCACCGCCCGCGGGAACCCTCCGAACGCGGGGCCGGTGTCCAGTATGCGGAATCACTATCCCGCAGAGTTGACACCTCTGACGGCGACCGATTACGGTCAACCTTGTGATAACGCTGACCGGCCTCGTACTTTCCAAGCGCGTCGACGCTTAGGCCCAGGTACTCAAAGAAGCCTAGCTGCGTCGACGCGCGACCCTCGTGTGACCTTTTTGGTCGGCGGGGGTTTTTTGTTGTGTTGATTCGGTACAGCGTTGCCTGAACGTATAAAGACAGAGAACACCCGAACGAGTGACACCGAGACCCACGAGGCAGAACTGATGACAAGCGCCACCTCGCGATCGGAAACGAATGCCGGTGCGACGCCCCCGCAGGCGTCGCCCAGCAACCTCGGCTCCCGACCCAAGCCCGCTCCGCCCGCCGGCACGCCGGTCCGGATGACCGGAGCGCAGTCGCTCGTTCGTTCGCTCGAGTCGGTAGGCGTCGAAATCGTCTTCGGCATTCCCGGCGGCACGATTCTTCCCGCCTACGACCCGCTGCTCGACTCCACGAAGGTCCGGCACGTCCTGGTTCGCCACGAGCAGGGCGCGGGGCACGCGGCCACGGGTTACGCGCAGGCCACCGGCAAGGTCGGTGTCTGCATGGCGACCTCCGGCCCCGGCGCGACGAACCTGGTCACGCCGCTCGCCGACGCCAACATGGACTCGGTCCCGATCGTCGCGATCACCGGCCAGCAGAGCCGGGCGCTGATCGGCACGGATGCCTTTCAGGAAGCCGACATCTGCGGCATCACGCTGCCGATCACCAAGCACAACTTCCTGGTGACCGACCCGATCGACATCCCGCGCACCATCGCCGAGGCGTTCCACCTGGCCTCGACCGGGCGTCCCGGGCCGGTTCTGGTCGACATCCCCAAAGACGTCCTGCAAGAGATGACGTCGTTCTCCTGGCCGCCGGAGATGCGGCTGCCGGGCTACCGCCCGACGCTGCGCCCGCACGGCAAGCAGGTCCGCGAAGCCGCGCGGCTGATCGCCGCGGCCAAGCGTCCGGTGCTCTACGTCGGTGGCGGTGTGATCAAGTCGCAGGCGTCGAAGCAGCTGATGGAACTGGCCGAGTTCACGAACATCCCGGTCGTGACGACGCTGATGGCCCGTGGCGCGTTCCCCGACTCCCACCAACAGCACCTCGGCATGCCTGGCATGCACGGCACGGTCCCGGCCGTCGCCGCGATGCAGCGGGCCGATCTGCTCATCACCCTCGGCGCCCGGTTCGACGACCGCGTCACCGGCCAGCTTTCGTCGTTCGCGCCGGATGCCGCCGTCGTGCACGCCGACATCGACCCGGCCGAGATCTCCAAGAACCGCAAGGCGGACGTCCCCATCGTCGGCGACTGCGCGGAGATCATCACCGAGCTGACCCACGCCGTCCGCGGCGAGTTCGAGCAGTCGGGCGCGCCGGATCTCGATGCCTGGTGGACACAGCTGAACGCGCTGCGCAAGAACTACCCCGCGGGTTACGAGTGGCCAGAGGACGGCACGCTTTCGCCGCAGTACGTCATCGAGCGCATCGGCCAGCTGGTCGGGCCGGACGCCATCTACACCGCGGGTGTCGGCCAGCACCAGATGTGGGCCGCACAGTTCATCAAGTACGAGCGCCCGATGAGCTGGATCAACTCCGGCGGCCTCGGCACGATGGGCTTCGCCGTCCCGGCCGCGATGGGCGCCAAGTTCGGCATGCCGGACACGCAGGTCTGGGCGATCGACGGCGACGGCTGTTTCCAGATGACCAACCAGGAACTTGCCACCTGCGCGATCGAAGGCGCGCCGATCAAGGTCGCCGTCATCAACAACGGCAACCTCGGCATGGTCCGGCAGTGGCAGAACCTCTTCTACTCGGGGCGGTACTCGCAGACCGACCTCGGTACGCACAAGCACCGCATCCCGGACTTCACCCTGCTCGCGGAGGCGCTCGGCTGTGCCGGGCTCCGCTGCGAAACCAGGGAAGAGGTCGACGCCACGATCAAACGGGCGATGGAGATCAACGACCGCCCCGTCGTCATCGATTTCGTCGTCGGCAAGGATGCCCAGGTGTGGCCGATGGTCGCCGCGGGCACCGGCAACGACGAGATCATGGCTGTGCGCGGCATCCGCCCCCTTTTCGACGATGACGAGGTCAGCGAATGAGCATCCACACGTTGAGCGTCCTGGTCGAGAACAAGCCCGGTGTGCTCGCGCGCGTCGCCGGCCTGTTCTCCCGGCGCAGTTTCAATATCGAGTCCCTCGCCGTCGGACCCACGGAGAACCCCGAGGTGTCCAGGATGACGATCGTGGTCGCCGTTGATGAGCTACCGCTCGAACAGGTGACCAAACAGCTCAACAAGCTGATCAATGTGATCAAGATCGTGGAGCTCGAGAAGTCCACCGCGGTGCAGCGCGAACTCCTGCTCGTGAAGGTCAGGGCCGACGCCACGGTGCGCAGTCAGGTGCTGGAAACAGTGCAGCTGTTCCGTGCGAAGGTGGTGGACGTGTCACCGGAGGCACTCACCGTCGAGGCCACCGGTACGTCGGACAAGATCGGCGCGCTGCTTCGGATGCTGGAGCCCTATGGCATCCGTGAGCTCGTGCAGTCCGGCATGGTCGCGGTCGGCCGCGGGGCCCGCTCCATCACCGCGACTTCAGCTCGATAGACCTCAGTTTCAGTATTTCGAAAGGAACCAAACCCCAAATGTCAGTCGAAATCTTTTACGACGACGATGCCGACCTCAGCATCATCCAGGGGCGCAAGGTCGCCGTGATCGGATACGGCAGCCAGGGCCACGCGCACGCGCTGAGCCTGCGTGACTCCGGGGTCGATGTGCGCATCGGCCTGCCCGAGGGTTCCAAGTCCCGGGCCAAGGCCGAAGAGCAGGGCCTGAAGGTACTCACGCCCGCCGAGGCTTCCAAGGAAGCCGACCTGATCATGATCCTGGCGCCGGACACCAAGCAGCGCTACATCTACGCCGACGACATCGAGCCGAACCTCAAAGACGGCGACGCGATCTTCTTCGGTCACGGCTTCAACATCCGCTACGACCTGATCAAGCCGCCGTCCAATGTGGACGTCGCGATGGTCGCGCCGAAGGGCCCCGGCCACCTCGTGCGCCGCCAGTTCGTCGACGGCAAGGGTGTTCCGGCGCTCATCGCCGTGGAGCAGGACGCCACCGGCGGTGCCCAGGCCCTCGCGCTCTCGTACGCGGCGGCCATCGGCGCGGCGCGCGCGGGTGTCATCAAGACCACGTTCACCGAGGAGACCGAGACCGACCTCTTCGGCGAGCAGGCCGTGCTCTGCGGTGGCGCGTCGGCGCTGGTGCAGACCGGTTTCGAGGTGCTCACCGAAGCCGGTTACGCCCCCGAGATCGCGTACTTCGAGGTGCTGCACGAGCTCAAGCTCATCGTCGACCTGATGTACGAGGGCGGCATCGCCCGCCAGCGCTACTCCATCTCCGACACCGCCGAGTACGGCGACCTGACCCGCGGCCCGCGGGTCATCTCGCCCGCGGTCAAGGAAGAGATGAAGAAGATCCTCGGCGAGATCCAGGACGGCACCTTCGCCCGGGAATGGGTCGCCGAGGACGAGGCCGGCCGCCCGAACTTCACGAAGCTCGAGAACGCCGGCAACGAGCACCCGATCGAGGTCACCGGCAAGAAGCTTCGCGGCCTCATGTCGTGGGTCGACCGCCCGCTCACCGAAACCGCCTAGTTTCCAGCGGTCTCTGAAGGCCACCATGAGGGAGCAAGAGTCTCTTATGGTGGCCTTCAGCGCGTCTGAGGGCAGGCGATAATGTGGGTACTATGAGTGATCAGCCGGTGGACGACAAAGCCCATATCCGTCACGAGCTGGATCTGAGCAATGCGCCGTGGCAGCGGGCGGAGCCCGAGGGCGTGACCCTCGAGGACGCCGTCGAGTACGCCTTCGTGCCGCACACCGACGGCGTCACCTATGTCGCGATGCGCCAGTCCTCGAAGCCGGACGGCGTCATCCTCGTGTTCACGCCGTCGGAATGGGACGCCTTTGTGCTGGGCGTCAAGGACGGCGAATTCGATCTCCCGGAAGAAGACTGAGCTGTCCCGTTACGGGACTACGGAGAGAACGATCTTTCCGGTGGTGCGCCCCGCTTCGCCGAGTTCGTGTGCTTTCGCGGCCTCTTCCAGTGGGAACACGGTGTCGATGGTGACTTTCAGCTGGCCGCTTTCGACAAGCTGCTTGATGGCCAGCAGACCCGCGTTGTCCGGTTCGTAGAGGGTGAACCCGGCGTTGATGCCCAGCGGGACGGCGTCGGTCAGGGTGGCTTCGGCCGGTTTTGTGAGCGCGATGAGGTGCCCGCCGCGACGCAGGGTGCGTAGCGAGCGGACGCGGTAGTCGCCGCCGATCGGGTCGAGGACGACGTCGAGATCTCGGAGTTCTTCGGCGAAGTCGGTCGTCCGGTAGTCGATCACTTCGTCCGCGCCGAGCCCGCGGACGAAGTCGTGCTTGGCGGCACTCGCCGTGCCGATCACGTACGCGCCCAAGGATTTCGCGATCTGCACGGCCAGGTGACCGACGCCTCCCGCCGCAGCGTGGACCAGGACTCGTTGCCCTGGCTGGAGATTCGCCGTGTCGACGAAGCTTTGCCACGCCGTGAGCGCGGCGAGCGGCAATGCTGCCGCGTGCAGATGGTCGAGGCCTTCGGGTTTGTGCGCGAAATGGCGGCTGGGCGCGGCGAGGAATTCGGCGTAGCCACCGCTCGGATGCGGGAAGCGCGCCATGCCGAACACCTCGTCGCCCGGCTTGAACAACTGCACACCGAAGCCGACCTCCTCGACGACCCCGGACACGTCCCGCCCCTGGATGCCGGTGATCCCGAGGAGTCCGCCGGCGCTCCGGGACTTCCAATCGGTCGGGTTGACCGAAACGGCATGCACCCGCACCAAAATTTCGGTCGCGGCGGGGACGGGACGGTCCAGTTCCACCAGTTCGAGGACTTCGGGTCCGCCCAGTCTTTGTTGGCTGATAGCTCGCATGCGATTGATTGTCAGGGGTCGGCCCACCCGGCGACAGTGGCCGGAATGCCACTATTCGTCAAGATCGGGCCAACGGCTTCCGCTGTGCTCGTCCCAGCCCCTCGGCGTGCTGTTGTACAGATTGTCCCGAACTAACAGCTGTAGATGCTGGTGCAGCGACTCGACGACGACGAGTTGGCTTGCGTAACCTGCACCGCGATCACGATCGCGCAGATCGCGGACACGGCCACCCCAAGTACCGCGATAACAGCCAGGATGAGCAGATGCCGTCTTGCCGCGACCTGCTGCGCCAGGATCTCGACGAGCAACAGGTTCGTGTCCTGATGCTCTGAGGTTTCTTCGGTGATTCGCTTCTTGACGCGTCGCTCCACACTGAGCGGGGCGACGTCGGCGGCGCTGTGAAAATGTGGTTCCGGGGTGGCCATGGATCTCCGCTGTGTGGTGATGATCGAGTGATGTCACCAAGTCGCGCCGGCCGACGGGCGTGTTACTCCTCCGCGCTGATCCACACCGCGAGTTCGTTGCCGCCCGGCTCGCGGAAGTGGAACCGGCGTCCGCCCGGGAAGTCGTACGGCTCCTTGGTGATCACCCCGCCGGCTGCCACGACATCGGCGTGAGCCTTCTTGAGATCCGTGGTCTGGATGATCGCCAGCGGTTCCGAGACGCGCTCCGCCGCGGAATGGATTCCGACGTCGATTCCGGCGTCGTCGATCGCGGCGTAGTCCGGTCCGTAGCTGGTCATCGACCAGCCGAACGCCTCCGCGAAGAACTTCTGCGATCCCTGCCCGTCACCACTGGAGAACTCGAGGTAGTCAAGCGTGTAAGTCATCGAAGCATCCTAAACCGGACACGCGCTTATTTCCTTGTCCTCGAAGGCGAAGGTCCAGATCCCGACGCTCATCGCGTCACCTCCGCGAGTGCGGGTGCGAGGCGCTCCAGTTGTTCCACAATGGACTCCAGGTCGTTTCCCATCGGGGAGACGAGGACGTGGTCCGCGCCCGCGTCGAGCAGATCACGTACGCGTTTGACGACGGCCTCTTCGTCTCCCCAGGCGGTGAGGCCATCGACGAGCCGGTCGCTGACGTCGTCGACGTCGGATTCGCTGTAGCCCAGACGTTTCCAGCCCGCCAGGTAGTGCGGGATACCCATTTGGCGCATCATGTCGATGGTCCGGCGATGGTTCGACCTGGCCTGCTCGCGGTCGCCAAGCAGCACCGACTGCGTGGGGATCAGCAGCTTGTCCGGGCCGAGGATTTCCCGTGCGTACGGCGTATGTTCGAAAGGCTGGGCGAAGGGGTGGGCGCCGTCGGCGAGATCCCGGGAGAGCTCCAGCATGCGCGGGCCGACGGCGGCGAGCACGCGCGGAAACGGCACCCGGGGCGGGTGTTCGGCGGCGGCTTCGTCCATTGCGGACAGATAGGCCCGGGTCTGGTCCAGTGGCCGGTAGTCCGAGCCCGTTTTAGCCGCTTGAAAGGCGTGGCCGACGCCGACGCCGAGCACGAACCGGCCGGGATGGGCCTCGGCGAGGGTGGCGCCACCGCCCTGCATGGTCCGCGCCGGGCGAGCCCAGAGATTCGCGATCCCGACGCCGAGCACGATCCGGCTGGTCGACGCGAGCAGGTTTCCGTTGTGCGCGAACGCTTCCCGCGAGCCGACGCCTTCGCCGCTCCAAACCGAGGCGTAGCCGAGCTCCTCGATCCGCCGCGTCGCCCGCAGTTCGACGTCCGCGGGTGGCGCGAGCGGGGCGGACGGAAGCCAGACGCCGACCGGGCCCAGCCGTGTCCGAGTTTCTTCGATCAGATCCATCAGGTTCTCCCAGGTAACATGAGGCTGCCTCCGATTAATATAGGGAGGGGGCCTCCGTTTGGCTACCCCTAAACTCGGGAACTGACATGGACACCGCGAAACCGATGCGTGCCGACGCCCGCCGCAACTACGAACGCCTGGTCGAAGAGGCCAAGCTGGCTTTCGGCCGTCATGGTGTCGACGCGTCGCTCGAGGACATCGCGCGCAGTTCCGGTGTCGGCATCGGCACGCTGTACCGGCACTTCCCGACCCGTGAGGCGCTGCTGGAGACGTTGCTGAGGGATCGGTTCGACAGTCAGGCCGCCGCCGCGCGTGAGCTATTGGACCATCCGTCGCCCATCGACGCGCTCCGCGCCTGGCTGCTCGACCTCGGCCGCACGTCCGCCCGGTACCGCGGCCTGTCGGATTCGATGATGACCGCGCTGACCGACGAAACCTCTCAGCTCTACGCTTCCTGTCATGCCATGCAAGGCGCTGTATCCCACCTAGTGGATAGGGCGCGGCGCGCCGGAGAGCTCCGCGAGGACGTCACTTCGCAGGAAGTACTCCTGCTGGCCCATGCCGTGGCATGGGCCAGTGAGCACGTTGGGACCGCGAACGGCGTCGACAGGCTTTTCGAGCTTGTTTTCGGCGGGTTGCGCGCGAGTTAACACCTTGCGTGCGAGCACGTCCGGCACGGGACTAAACTGCTGCTCATCCGGGCACAACGTCGTGCGCGTCAGAGCGTCCTCGATTTCGTGACCAATTAGTGGGAGCCGCATCGTGACCAAGCCAAATCTGCCCGTCGTCCTCATCGCGGAGAAGCTCGCGCCCTCCGTGCTGAGTGTGTTCGGGGACGAGGTGGAGGTCCAGCATGTGGACGGCACCGATCGTCCCGCGTTGCTCTAGGCCGTCAAGGGCGCCGACGCGCTGCTCGTCCGTTCCGCCACCAAGGTCGACGCCGAGGTGTTCGCCGCGACGACGAAGCTGAAGGTCGTCGCCCGCGCCGGTGTCGGCCTGGACAACGTCGAGGTCCCCGCGGCCACCGCCCGCGGCGTGCTGGTGGTCAACGCGCCGACGTCGAACATCGTCTCCGCCGCCGAGCACGCCGTCGCGCTGCTGCTCTCGGTCGCGCGCCGCGTTCCCGCCGCCGACCAGAGCCTCCAGGCCGGGCAGTGGAAGCGCAGCTCCTTCTCGGGTATCGAGATCCAGGGCAAGACCGTCGGCGTGGTCGGGCTCGGCAAGATCGGCCAGCTCTTCGCGCAGCGCCTCGCCGCCTTCGACGCCAAGATCATCGCGTACGACCCCTACGTCTCGGCCGCACGCGCCGCGCAACTCGGCATCGAGCTCGTGACGCTCGACGAGCTCCTCGGGCGCGCCGATGCGATCTCCATCCACCTCCCGAAGACCCCCGAGACCAAGGGGCTCATCGACGCCGAGGCGCTGAAGAAGACCAAGCCCGGCGTCATCATCGTCAACGCCGCGCGCGGTGGCCTCATCGTCGAGGAAGACCTCGCCGAAGCGATCCAGTCCGGGCACGTCGGCGGCGCGGGCATCGACGTGTTCGTCACCGAGCCCACCACGTCCAGCCCGCTGTTCGGTCTGCCCAACGTCGTCGTCACGCCGCACCTCGGCGCGTCGACCAGTGAGGCGCAGGACCGCGCAGGCACCGACGTCGCCCGTTCCGTGCTGCTCGCGCTGCGCGGCGACTTCGTCCCGGACGCCGTCAACGTCTCCGGCGGCGGCACGGTCGGCGAGCACGTGCGCCCGTACCTTTCGCTCACCCAGAAGCTCGGCACCGTGCTGGCCGCGCTGAGCACCAAGGCACCCACGTCGGTCACCGTCATCGTCAAGGGGGAGCTGGCTTCCGAAGATGTCAGCATCCTGAAGCTCGCCGCGCTGCGTGGCGTGTTCTCCAGTGTCGTCGAGGACCAGGTGACCTTCGTCAACGCGCAGAGCCTCGCGAAGGAGCTCGGCGTCGAGGTCGAGCTCGAGACGGAGTCGGAGAGCCCGAAGTTCCGCAGCCTGGTGACGGTGCGCGCGGTGCACACCGACGGCACCATTCTCTCGGTTTCGGGTTCGGTGACCGGCAAGGCCGAGGACGAGAAGATCGTCGAGGTCAACGGCCGCCACTTCGACCTGCGGGCCGAGGGCAGTGTGCTGCTCGTCGAGTACCCGGACCGCCCCGGCGTCATGGGCCGCGTCGGCACCCTGCTCGGCGAGGCCGGCATCAACATCGAGGCCGCGCAGATCAGCCAGACCGTCGACGGCGCCGACGCCGTGATGCTGCTGCGGGTCGACCGCGCGGTTGACTCGAATCTGCTCGCGCCGATCGGCGCCTCCGTCGGCGCCCACACGATCCGAGCGGTGGATTTCAACTAGCACTAGTGCTGTGTCCATGAACGTTGCCGGTCTATCGGTGGATCCAGGTTTCTGCTGGGTGTGCCGCCGGAAGGGCCTCGTACTGGTTGTACTCGGCTCTTTCGGCGGTGCGGCCAGCGGGAAGCTGGGCCGCCGAGAGCCGGTGACGTTCATGGACACCGCACCAGCTCCGAACCGATATGTATGGACCTTTCATCTCGCTCTCTTGAGAAGACACAGCGAGATGAAAGGTCCATTCATTTCACGGGGTGGGCGCTCACAGGTGTCACATTCGGGTAACGCGGTGCCCGGCAGTCCCAGGTAGACGGTGTCGCCCGGCGGCGTGATCGACGATTGCGACTTCCAGCTGTAGCGACATGGGCAGTTCGTGCTGTTAAGTCTCGTCCGCGAGGTTGAACCGCGCGCCGTCGAGGGCACGGCGCGGCGCCGTGCGCTCACCTGTCTGGGGTGTGTTCGAGCGGCGGCAGGTTTTCACCCACACCTCGAGTGAGGGCACGAACTCATGAGAATTCGCGTACCCAAATGGGCCGCGCGGTCGTCTGCCGCGGTTTTCGCCGCGATACTGGCGACCACTGTCATCGGGCCGTCCACCGCCACCGCGCAGGACGCCCCGCTCGCCGAGGGGGTCGGGACCGCGAAGATCGATGTGGCCGCGTTCCAGGGCAAGCTTTCGCCGCGGCTCAACGCCGTCGAAGGCAAGATCACCGTTTTCGTGGAACTCGCGAACAAGCCCGCGGTTGACGCCTTCAACGCCGAGCAGAGCAAGGGCACCGGCAAGGAGCAGGCGAAGCGCGCCGCGAAGGCCGCGAAGGCCGAAACCGATGGCACCGTCGATTCCGTTGTGGGACAGCTGAAGGCCGGGGACTCGAGCACGCAACTGGTGGCGCGGACGTCGAACGCCGTGGCCGGCGCTGTCGTGACGGCCGACGCGGCCAAGATCCGCGAGCTGGCGAAGCGCCCGGACGTCGTTTCTATACGCACTGTCGTGCCGAAGCAGCGCACCAACGCGAGCGCGGACCAGCTGACCAACACGCTCACCGCGTGGCAGCAGACCGGCAGGTTCGGTGACGGCATCCGCGTCGGTGTGATCGACGACGGCGTCGACTACACGCACGCCGACTTCGGTGGCCCCGGCACCCCCGCCGCCTACGAGGCCATCGACCGCACCAAGGTCGAGCCGTCGTACTTCCCGACGGCCAAGGTTGTCGGCGGCATCGACCTCGTGGGTGACGACTACGACTCGGCGGGCAACACCGGTTCGCCGACGCCGGAGCCGGACCCCAACCCGTTGGCCTGTGGCGAGCACGGTACGCACGTGGCGGGCAGCATCGCCGGTTTCGGCGTCAACGCCGACGGCACCACTTTCACCGGTGACTACTCGAAGCTCAACACCAAGAAGATCAACGCGCTGAAGATCGGCCCCGGAACCGCGCCGAAAGCCTCGCTCTACGCGATCAAGGTGTTCGGCTGCGAGGGTTCGACCAACCTCACCTCCCAGGCGCTCGACTGGTCGCTCGACCCGGACGGCGACGGCGACTTCACCGACCACCTCGACCTGGTGAACCTCTCGCTCGGCAGTGACTTCGGCGCGCCGGACGACCCGGACTCGCTGTTCGTGCGCAAGCTCGCCGCCAACAACGTGCTGCCGGTGTTCTCCGCGGGCAACGGTGGCGATCTCTACGACATCGGCGGTTCCCCTGGTAACACCCCCGAGGCGCTGACAGTCGCCAGCAGCCGGGATGCCTCGATCCTGCGTGACGCCGTCGAGGTGATCGCGCCGACGACCGTCGCCGGCAAGAAGGGCGGCCAGTTCAGCCAGAACTACGCCGGCTACCCCACGCTCGACATCACGAAGCCGGTCGCCAAGCTCTCGGCGGAGAACGCCGACGGCTGCGCGCCGTTCTCCACTGCCGACAAGGCGGCTGTGACAGGCAAGCTCGCGTGGCTCGAATGGGACGACAACGACTCCACGCGGGCCTGTGGTTCGGCCGTGCGGGCGAACAACGCCCAGGCTGCCGGTGCTGCGGGCGCGCTGCTTTCGTCCACATTGGAGAACTTCTCGGCCGGGATCGCCGGTAACGCCGGGATCCCGGCGTTCCAGCTCACCGGGACGGCGACCGCACAGCTCCGTCCGGCGCTGAACGCGGCCGCGCTGCAGGTGCGCTTCACCGGCACCGGTCGGGCCAGCCTGCAGACCTACGACCAGTCCATTGTGGACAGCCCGAGCTCGTTCACCTCGCGTGGTGTCCGTGGCCCGGCCGTGAAGCCGGACGTCTCCGCGCCGGGCGACACCATCGCGTCGGCGTTCCGCGGCAGTGGCAACGACCGCACGGTGCTCTCCGGCACCTCGATGGCGGCTCCGCACACCTCCGGCATCACCGCGCTGATCCGCGAGGCGCACCTGGACTGGACAGTCGAAGAGGTCAAGGCGTCGGTGATCAACACCGCCGGGCACGACCTGACGAACGCGGCCGGTCTGACGTACGCGCCGCAGCGTGTCGGCAGCGGCCGGATCGACGCGAAAGCCGCACTGGACAACCAGGTTCTCGCGTACGTCGTCGACGACCCTGGCGCGGTCAGCGTCAACTTCGGCACTGTCGAAGCCGCCGGTCCCGTGACACTGAGCAAGACGATCAAGGTGGTCAACAAGGGCACCAAGGCCGTCGAGTATTCCGTGGCGTACCAGGGCATCGACAACCTGCCGGGTGTCGAGTACCAGCTCGACAAGTCTTCGGTGAAGCTCAGCCCGCGCGGTATCGCGACGGTCAAGGTGACGCTGAAGATCACCGACCCGAAGGCGCTTCGCAAGGTCATCGACCCGACGATGGAGACCGAGCAGGCCGGCCTGGCCCGTCAGTTCCTCGCCGACGCTTCGGGCCGGGTCGCGCTGACCCCGGCGAAGGGTGCCACCGTGGGCCTGCGGGTGCCGGTCTATGCCGCGCCCAAGCCGGTCTCGGCGATCGGTACGCCGGCTGCGGTCAATTTCTCGGCCGGCGCTACCCAATCAGTGTTCAATCTCACCGGAAAGGGCGTCGATCAGGGCACTGGTGCGCAGCGGTACCGGTCCTTGATCAGCGTCTTCGAGCTGCAGGCCTCCTCCGGTCAGCTGCCCGAATGCGACGGCAGCACCACCGAGGACTGCACGCTCAACGACACCGCGAAGGGCGGCGACCTGCAGTACGTCGGCGCCGCTTCCACGGCACCGCTGGCCAAGGTGCAGGGTGACCCGGAGAGCGCGCTGCTCGCGTTCGGCCTGTCCACATGGAGCGACTGGGCCAACCTCGGCAGCAACACCGTGCCCTTCGTGGACATCGACACCACGGGCGACGGCGTCCCGGACTTCGAGTCGTTCGTCACCAAGGCGACCGCGACCGATGTGCTGCTCGTCAACACCGTCGCCCTCAAGCCCGGCTACCCGACGGTCGACATCCAGGCCGTCAACGGCCAGCTCGGCGACGTCGACACGAACGTGTTCGACACCAACGTCGTCGTCCTGCCGGTGAGTGTCGCCGCGCTGGGTATCGACCCGAACGCGGCTTCGCACCGCATCAGCTACACGGTCGGTACCACCGGGTACTACACCGCACCGGGTAGCACGAACGGGCTGATCGACGCGGTCGGCACGCCGCTTTCGTTCGACGTGCTGGCGCCGGGGTACTCGGTCCAGGGCGGCGGCGACGCGGCGCTGGGCTACACGGCCAAGCCGGGCACCGCGCTCGTGGTGAACCGAGACGCTGCTTCGGCGTCGAAGGACACCGTGCTCGGCCTGCTCGCGATCGAGCACCACAACGCCGCGGGCAACCGTGCCACCGTGGTGAAGGTCAATGCGCCGCGGTCGGGCTCCCACGGGTGACGTGCGCTGAAGGCCACTTGGATGGCGTCCCCTCGCGAGGGACTCTAATGCCCTCAAGGTGGCCTTCAGGTACTTTTTCTGCCCCGTACGAGTGTCTCGCCATGCGGGATGCCGGGGCATAAGGGTGGTGCGGCTACAGCTGGTTGCCTACGGCCGGTAACCTGCCGCTGCTGGTGTTTTCTTGCGAATGGGCCAACCGGGGTTCCGGGGGTCTGGTCAACGGAGGTGTGTTGGATGCGGCTCGCTGTGATCCCAGGTGACGGGATCGGACCCGAAGTGGTCGCCGAGGCGCTCAAGGTGCTCGGTGAAGTCGTACCCACGGCTGAGACCACCAACTACGACCTCGGAGCCGCCAGGTGGCATTCCACCGGTGAGCTGCTCCCAGAGTCGGTGCTCGGTGAGCTCCGGCAGCACGACGCGATTCTGCTCGGCGCTGTCGGCGACCCGAGTGTGCCCAGCGGCATCCTCGAGCGGGGTCTGCTGCTGAGGCTTCGTTTTGAGATGGACCACCACGTGAACCTCCGCCCCGCGCGGTTGTACCCGGGTGTCCGCGGCCCGCTGTCCGACAACAGCGAGATCGACATGATCGTCGTCCGGGAAGGCACCGAGGGCCCGTACGCGGGCAACGGTGGGCTGCTCCGCAAGGACACCGAGCACGAGATCGCCACCGAGGTCAGCGTCAACACGGCGTTCGGCATCCGGCGAGTGGTCGCGGACGCGTTCAACCGCGCCGAGGGCCGCCCCCGCAAGCACCTGACGCTCCTGCACAAGACCAACGTGCTCGAGTACGCCGGTGGCCTGTGGTCGCGGATCGTCGAGGAGGTCTCGCTGGAGCACCCGGACGTCACGGTCGCGTACTCGCACGTGGACGCGGCGACGATCCACATGGTGACCGACCCGTCCCGGTTCGACGTGATCGTCACCGACAACCTGTTCGGCGACATCATCACCGACCTCGCGGCCGCCGTAACCGGTGGCATCGGGCTCGCGGCGAGCGGGAACCTGGACATCACCCGCAAGAACCCGAGCATGTTCGAGCCCGTACACGGCAGTGCGCCGGACATCGCGGGCCAGGGCCTGGCGGACCCGACGGCGGCCGTGCTGTCTGTCGCGTTGCTGCTGGACCATCTCGGCCTCAAGGAGCCGGCTCGCCGGATCGAGGCATCCGTTGCCTTTGATCTCGCGACCCGCGACCAGGCATCACCGGGCGCGACACACGCGATCGGTGACCGGTTGGCGGCGCTGGTTTCCTCGAACGTCCGTACTGGCTGAAGTCTTACCAAGGGCTGAAGGGGATTTTTGCTTCCTGCTGGGAAATAAGAGTCCCCTTCAGTCCTTTTCTTGCTCAGATGGTGGGAAGTTCGGACCAAGGCTTGGAAGCTGGTGCCGCGGTGTGGCATAGTCGCGGTATGGCTTCCTTCTCGATCATTATTGCGCAGCGCGCCGGATAGGTGCTCCACAAGAGCATCCGGCGCGCAAACCTCTCGCATCCATCGCGAGAGGTTTTTTTGTGGCCTAAATAACTTTGGACTCGCTCAAGGAGACCGACCGTGACTCGCACGGAGCCCGCCGACACGCCGCTCGGCGATGAATTCCACCTCTACGACACCACTTTGCGCGACGGTGCCCAGCGTGAGGGGATTTCCTACTCCGTCACGGACAAGCTCGCCGTGGCGCGGCTGCTCGACGAGCTGGGCGTGGGTTTCATCGAAGGCGGCTGGCCGGGCGCCATGCCGAAGGACACCGAGTTCTTCGCCAAGGCCGCGGCCGGTGAACTGACGCTGAAGCACGCTGCCTTGGTGGCTTTCGGCTCCACCCGAAAGGCCGGGACCACCGCCGCGAAGGACAAGCAGGTGCGCGCCCTGCTCGATTCGCAAGCGCCGGTCGTGACTTTGGTGGCCAAATCGGACTTAAGGCATATCGAGCGCGCATTGCGGGTCGACGTCGAGGAAGCCTGTGAAATGGTGCGCGACACCGTTTCCTTCCTTGTTGGCGAAGGCCGCCGCGTTTTCCTTGACGCGGAACACTTCTTCGACGGCTACGCCTACAGCCCGGATACCGCGCTGCGTGTTCTCGACGCCGGGGCCACGAGCGGTGCCGACGTCCTGGTGCTGTGTGACACCAACGGCGGCCAGCTTCCACTGGGGCTGGCGGAAACCGTTCGCGAGATCAAGGAACGCACCGGATTCCGGTTGGGAATCCATTGCCAGGACGACACTTCCTGCGCGGTGGCGAACAGTATCGCCGGCGTGCAGGCCGGCGCGACGCACGTGCAGTGCACCGCCAACGGTTACGGGGAACGGGCAGGCAACGCCGATCTGTTCGCCGTGACGGGAAATCTGGTGGCCAAGCTCGGTATGGAGGTGCTCCCGACCGGAGGCGCCGCCGAGCTCACCCGGGTCTCCCATGCCCTTGCCGAAATCGCGAACATCGCACCCTACGCCCACCAGGCTTATGTAGGGCAGTCGGCCTTTGCCCACAAGGCAGGTCTGCACGCGAGCGCGATCAAGGTGGATCCGTTGCTGTACAACCACATCGATCCAGCTTCCGTCGGCAATGACATGCGTGTACTGGTCACCGAGATGGCCGGCAGGGCCAGCCTCGAACTCAAGGGACGTGAGCTCGGGGTTGACCTTGCCGATCAGCCCGAGGCACTGACGAGCGCCATTCGCAAGGTGAAGGAACTGGAAGCGCAGGGCTGGTCGTTCGAGGCCGCCGACGCTTCCCTGGAACTGTTGCTGCGAAGGGAAGTCGACGGCCCACAAAGCGACGTGCTCGACAATCCGCCGTTCGAGCTCGAGTCCTATCGGGTCGTCCTGGACCACCGCTCCGACGGTGAGGTGGTCGCCGAAGCAACGGTCAAGGTGCACGTGGCCGGGCAGCGAGTCATCGCCACCGCCGAGGGCAACGGCCCGGTGCACGCCCTCGACGCCGCGTTGCGCGAGGCGCTTTCGCCGCATCTGTCCTGGTTGGACAGTGTGGATCTGGCCGACTACAAGGTGCGCATCCTCCCCGGGCACCCGGGGACCGACGCGGTGACGCGCGTGCTCGTCGAGACGACCGACGGTGAGCGCGAGTGGACCACTGTCGGCGTGCACGGCAACATCGTCGAAGCGACCTGGCTGGCGCTGTGCGACGCGCTGGTGCACAAGAGCCTGCGAGCCGGCGACCTCGTCCGGTGATTCGGCTCTTCACAGCGTTCCCGGCCGGGTGGCCCGGAGTCCCGCACAGGCGCCTGCCGGGTCGCACGTAGACTTGTCCCGTGCGCCTAGCCCGTATTGCCCATCCTGGTGGTGTCGCGTTCGCTTCCGTCGAAGGTGACGGAGACGACATGCAGGTATTGGAGATCGCCGAGCATCCCTTCGGCCAGCCGAACTTCACCGGTAAGCGCTGGCCGCTGGCCGACGTGCGGCTGCTGGCCCCGATCCTGCCGTCGAAGGTGATCGCGGTCGGCCGCAACTACGCGAAGCACGCGGCGGAGTTCGGCAACGCCGTGCCGGCCGATCCGATGATCTTCATCAAGCCGTCGACGACGATCATCGGCCCCAACGCGGCCATCAAGCTCCCGAAGGCGTCGGAGCACGTCGACTTCGAGGGCGAGCTGGCGGTCGTCATCGGCCAGCCGGTGCGCAACGTCCCCGCGGCCCGCGCCGCGAGCGTGATCCTCGGGTACACCGTGGCCAATGACGTCAGCGCCCGCGACCTGCAGAAGTCCGACGGCCAGTGGGGTCGCGCCAAGGGGTTCGACACGTTCTGCCCGCTCGGCCCGTGGATCGAGACGTCGATCGACGCCTCCGACCTCGCTCTGCATGTCGAGCTGAACGGCGAGCTGCGTCAGGACGGCCGGACCTCCGACCTCGTGCACGGCATTCCCGAGCTGATCGAGTTCATCTCCGGTGTGATGACCCTGCTGCCCGGTGACGTGATTCTGACCGGCACCCCGGAAGGTGTCGGTCAGATGTATGACGGTGACGACGTGTCCATCACCATCGAGGGCATCGGCACGTTGTCGAACCCGGTGCAGGCCGGTTAGGGCGCGTCCTGTGCCCTAGATCTTCGGACGCCGGGCGAAGTCCGGCGCGTGTTCCGGCCGGAGCCCGACCCCGATCAGGTAGGCGGGCACGATCGAGAACGCCGGGAACCGCTGGAGCAGCTTGACCATCACCGGCGGCGGGCCGTTGCGTTCGCCCCGCATCACCGGCCCGATGACGCCGCGGTGCAGCAGCCGTTGAATACCCTGCACCAGCACGGTCGGCAGCAGGCGCCGGGTGCGTACCTTGGCGAGTTCCTTCTCCGTCGGGCGTCCGCGACGCAGTGGCCCGGCCAGCAGATGTGCCGTCGCCACCGCGTCCTGCACCGCCAGATTGATGCCGACACCACCGATCGGTGACATCGCGTGCGCGGCGTCTCCGATGCAGAGCAGGCCGTCGGCATGCCAGCGATGCAGCCTGTTCAGCCGGACGTCGAGATGCTTGACGTCGTCCATCGACTCCAGTTTGCCGACCCGGTCGCCGAACCACGGGCACAGCGCGGTGATGCCTTCGCGGAACTTGCCGACGCCGGCCGCGCGCAGTTGGGCGTCGTCCCCCTTCGCCGCCAGATACGCGATCTGAAAGTAGTCCCGGCGCGGGAGCGCGACGGCGAAGCGCTTGTCGCGCATCTGCGGCGTGATCGAGCTCGGGTCGCCCTCTTCCCGCGGCAGGCGGAACCACCATGCGTCGAACGGGACGTCGTACTCCTTCGGCTTCAGGTTCGCGAGCCGCCGCGCGATCGACCAGCGGCCGTCGCAAGCCACCGTCAGGTCGGCCCGCAGCTCGCCTTCCTCGCCGTCGGCGGTGCGGTACTCCACCCCCGCGACCCGGCCGGATTCGCGGAGCAGGCCCGTGACCTCGGTGTTCATCCGCAGTGTGAACGTCGGCTCTTCTTTTGCGGCTGTGGCGAGCAGGTCGAGCAGGTCCCACTGGGGCACCATCGCGATATAGGGATAGCGCACCTTCAACCGTCCCAGGTCGCCAAGGACAAGCTGCTCGTCGTCCGCGCGCGGCAAACCGATCGTGGCGATCCTGCTTTGCGGCAGTGCGGCGAACTTCTCGCCGAGGCCCAGTTCGTCGAGCAGCTGAATCGTCGTCGGATGCACGGTGTCGCCGCGGAAGTCGCGGAGGAAGTCGTTGTGTTTCTCCAGCACGGTCACCTCTATGCCGGCTCGCGCCAGCAGCAACCCCAGAACCATGCCCGCCGGACCGCCTCCCGCTATCACGCAGGTGGTGCGTTCCTTCATGGTGATCACCCTATTTCATCGCTTGTTGAATAACTCTAGGATGCACCCAACGTCCTCTGTGCGTCAAGCCCACCCGTCTCCCGCCCCCGCCCTCTCAAGGAGACGCTCCGCGTCGCTGTCTTTTCGAGGTGCCAGATACGCTGATCGGGCTATGACTGAAACCACTGGTGTACGCGCGCGCTTCTGTCCATCGCCGACCGGAACCCCGCATGTCGGGCTGATCCGCACGGCCCTGTTCAACTGGGCGTTCGCCCGCCATCACGGCGGCACGCTGGTGTTCCGGATCGAAGACACCGACGCGGCACGCGACTCGCAGGAGTCCTACGAGCAGCTGCTCGACGGCCTGCGCTGGCTCGGCATCGACTGGGACGAAGGCCCCGAAAAGGGCGGCGAGTACGGGCCGTACCGGCAGAGCGAGCGTCGTGAGATCTACGCCGACATCGCCGCCAGGCTGCTCGCGGCCGGCGAGCTGTACGAGGCTTACTCGACCAATGAAGAGGTCGAGGAGCGTCGCAAGGCTGCCGGGCAGGACCCGAAGCTCGGCTATGACAACTTCGACCGCGACCTCACCGACGAGCAGCGCGCCGCGTTCGTCGCCGAAGGCCGCGCGCCGGTGCTGCGCCTGCGGATGCCCGCCGAGGACCTCGCCTGGACCGACCTCGTCCGCGGCGACATCAGCTTCCCCGCCGGTTCGATTCCCGACCCGGTCCTGGTGCGGAACAACGGCGAGCCGCTGTACACGCTGACCAACCCGGTCGACGACGCCTTGATGCGTATTACCCACGTGCTGCGTGGCGAGGATCTGCTGCCGTCGACGCCGCGTCAATTGGCGCTCTACCAGGCGTTGCGCCGGATCGGCGTCACCGACTTCACGCCCGAGTTCGGTCATTTGCCGACGGTGCTCGGTGAGGGCACCAAGAAACTGTCCAAAAGGGACCCGACGTCGAATCTCTTCAACTACCGCGATCGTGGATTCATCCGCGAGGGCCTGCTCAACTACCTGGCGCTGCTCGGCTGGTCCATCGCGGACGATCACGACATTTTCAGTGTCGATGAGCTCATCGCGGCATTCGACATCGGCAAGGTCAGCGCCAACCCCGCGCGCTTCGACCTGAAGAAGGCCGAGGCGATTAACGCCACGCACGTGCGGGCGCTGTCCGCCGAAGAATTCGTCACGCGCGTGATTCCCTACCTCGCCACCGGTGGTGTCCTGCCGGAACAGCCGAGCGAGGAACAACTGTCGAAGCTGCGGGCGATCGCGCCGCTGGTGCAGGAGCGCGTAACAGTCCTCTCGGATTCCGTTGCGATGCTTCGTTTCCTCTTCATCGACGAGGAAACCTTTGCTCCGGAAGAGGATGCGGCCACCAAGGTGCTCAACCCCGACGCCGAGCCCGTGCTGCGTTCGGCGATCGAGGTGCTCGAGGGGCTGCCGAAGTGGGAGACCTCGGCAATCGAGCAGGCACTCAAAGATGCTCTTGTGGACGGTCTGGGCCTCAAGCCCCGCAAGGCTTTCGCACCGGTGCGCGTCGCTATCACCGGCCGAACCGTTTCACCGCCACTGTATGAGTCGATGGAACTGCTGGGACGGGACGTTTCCCTGGGCCGGTTGCGCCGCGCTGTTCCCCAGTAACCACTGTGTTTCGTCCCACCAACTGGGAGTAGTACTGAGGCGGCGAAACAGTACACCGGTATTCACCTCGATGGACGAGTCGGCGAACGCGATGTTGACCTAGCCTCGCAAGGTGAATTCCGCGCTTGCTCCCCAGACCCCGTCGCAAGCCGCCCCGGCTGCACCCGAATGCTCTGATCCGTGGTCGCCACCGGAGCTCGCTCTGGTGTGTTTGGACATTGACGACACCTTGATCGACTGCACCGCGGCCATTCGCCGCACCCTGCACGCATTGACCGGCCGCGCAGACATGTGGCCGCTCTGGGATCTGATCACCGAAGAGCACGTGGCGATGGTGGTCGCCGGGACACTCGAGTACGCCTCCATGCACCACCGGCGTACCGAGTGTTTCCTCGGCGAACTCGGGGTCGTCGCCGACGCCGCGGATGTCGCCGGCTTCGAGCGCCGCCGCTTGGACCTGCTCTCGACGTCCTGGCAGCTGTTCGATGACGTCCTGCCATGCCTGGAGTGGTTGCGGGCCGCCGGCGTACTTCTCGCGGCCGTGACGAACGCCTCCGGCGCACATCAGCGAAGAAAACTCGCCGACCTCGGCCTGGCGCCGTACTTCGACCACATCGCGATCGCCGGTGAACTGGGAGTAGCCAAACCCGATCCCGTGATGTTCGGCTCAGTCTGTCTCGCGCTGGGCTGCGACCCGAGCGAAACCGTGCACATCGGTGACAAGCTCGACACCGACGCCATCGGCGCGCGCGACGCCGGACTGGGCGCCGTGTGGCTCGACCGGGACGAGACCGGGCTGCGCGCGCCGGCCGACATCCATACCATCTCCGGCCTGACAGAGCTCCCTGAGCTGCTCGTTTCCGAGTTTGCGCGGGTCGGCGTGCCCGCGCAGAGACGCAGTGCGGCCCCCGCCGCCAGCCGGTGAAACGGCGTGCTCTAGTATTTCATTCGGTGGTGCTGAGCCGGTGAACATCCCGGAAAAGCACCTCTGATCTAGGAAAGCGCTCTTTTGGGGTATGGTGTAATTGGCAGCACGACTGGTTCTGGTCCAGTTAGTCTAGGTTCGAGTCCTGGTACCCCAGCTGCAGAGAGTGAACGAACCTCTGGTAAGTTCTTCTTCGCAAGAGATCAACAAGAACTGAATATCCTAGCCCCCGTCGTCTAGCGGCCTAGGACGCCGCCCTCTCACGGCGGTAGCGTGGGTTCGAATCCCATCGGGGGTACAATTCAAGATCTTCATCAAGAGCGCCGGTCCGCATTGCGGGTCGGCGCTCTTGTTTTTGTACCGAATGGGAAAGCGACATATGGCTAATGTCAAGGACCCCTTCACTACCTCACCGCGAAACATTCGCGAGTCGGTCAGGTGCTGGCGCGGACGTCGTAGTGAGCGCGGGCGGTGGCTATCTCGTTCTGATGTTCCTCGGTCCAGGACACGAGGGACTGGATCGTCTTGAGCAGCGTCGCGCCGAGCGGGCTCAGTTCGTAGTCGACGCGGGGCGGTACGACGGGGTGAACGGTCCGCTGGACGAGGCTGTCGCGCTCCAGGTGCCGCAGGGTGGTGGTGAGCATGCGCTGGCTGATGCCGTCGATCTTGCGGCGCAGTTCGGTGAAGCGCAGAGTGCTCAGCGCCAGGTGTGAAATCACGAGCAGCGACCACTTGTCGGCGATGCGGTCGAGGATCTGCCGCACCTCGCAATCCTCCCGCGTGTCCCACTGGAGGATGTCGTACTCGTCCTCGGTGCTTACGCAGTGCCTCGGTGAGTTCAAAGTGCCTTCTTCCACTCGAAGGTATCGACGTGGCCACGCTCAACGTGGCGCTGCCGTCGATCCGCGCCGACCTCGGCCTGTCCACCGCGGCACTCAGCGGGGTCGTGAGCGCCTATGTGCTGGGTTACGGCGGCTTCATGCTGCTGGGTGGGCGCCAGGCGGACCTTTTCGGCCGGCGGAGAATGTTCTTGCTGTGGTTGACAGTCTTCCTGCTTTTCTCCGGCCTCGGGGGGTTCGCGACCGAAGGCTGGATGCTGCTGGTCGCGCGGTTCGTCACCGGCGTGGCCGCCGGATTCCTGACGCCTGCCGGCCTTTCGATCATCACGACGAAGTTCGCCGAAGGGCCGCAACGCAACAAGGCGCTTCTGGTCTACGCCGGAACGGGGGCGGCGGGCTTTTCGCTCGGGCTCGTGATCGGCGGGGTGCTCACCGCGATCGACTGGCGCTGGGTGTTCTTCGCGCCGGTACTTCTTTCCTTCGTGCTCTTGATCGCCGCTGTCGCGTTGATCGAGGACGACGGCCGCCCGGCACGCGTCCGCGGTCGAACCGACGTCGCCGGGGCCCATCACGGTGACGGGCGCGATGCTTCTGCTGGTGTACACCGTGGTCGGGCTGGAACATCCGGGCCAGGGCTGGGGGTGGACGCTCGCGTTGTTCGTCGTCGGGCTGCTGTTTCTGGCTGCGTTCGTGGCGATCGAGCGTCGATCGGCGTCGCCGCTGGTTCGCCTTGGCATTCTCCGGTCGGGTCCGTTGGTGCGGGCCAACCTCGGCGCGATGCTGTTCGCCGGTTCGTCCTTCGGGTTCCAGTTCTTGGCGACGCTGTATCTCCAGGAATTGCGCGGCTGGTCGACGCTCGAAACGGGACTCGCTTTGCTGGCCATCCGTGCCGACGCCGTTCTCGCACCGACACTCACACCGTGGCTCGTGAACCGCTTTGGTACCGGGCGGGTGACTTTCGGTGGGCTGCTGCTCGCGGCCCTGGCTTATGCGCTGTTCCTGCCTGCCGATCTCGACTGGACCTATGGCGCGATGTTCCCGACCATGATCGTGCTAGGGGTGGCGTTCGCGCTGGCTTACGGCCCGCTCACCATTGTCGCGACCGACGGCATCGCGGAAGCGGAACAAGGTCTCGCGGGCGGCTTGCTGGGCACGTCGTTCCAATTCGGCGCGGCACTCGGGCTTTCCGTGGTCACGGCGGTCAACGTCGCCGTGCTCGGTGACGGGCGATCGGCGGAGGCCGGGCTGGAAGCCTTCCACGGGGCGTTGCTCGTCCCGGTCGTCGCGGCCGGGCTTGCCGCGATCGTGATCGCTTGTGGACTACGGCGCCGCAACGAGCCGCTTCCACTCGTCGACGCGTTGGCGGCGACGCCGTAGATCCGTTACGTGACAGGGGCCTCGCCGTCCGGAGGCGACGCGGCCCTGCGTCAGCGGCGGATCAGCAAAAGCGGGCGGTAGTCGGGAATCGTCGATCTCGTGCTCGCCCGAGCGTCCAGGCCCACCAACGGTTTCAAACCGGCATTCTCACTGGGGTCACAGCGCGCCGGCCGATCGAGCGGGGGGATCAAGGGATGTTTAGTGCCGTGTGGCGGTAGTAAACATCCCTTGATGCCGCTTTTCCGCAACAGGTGAGGCGCATGGGGTTTTTGGGATTCTAGTGGGCTACAGGCGTTCTTGGAGGGCATCGGCGGCGGCGAGGAGGTCGGCGGCCCAGCGGGCCCCGGGTTTGCGACCTATGCGCTCGATGGGCCCGGAAACGGAAACGGCCGCGACGACCGTCCCGGACGAATCCCGGACGGGCGCTGAGACACTCGCCACGCCGGGCTCGCGTTCGGCGACACTTTGGGCCCAGCCACGACGTCGGACCTCGAGCAGTGTGCGCTCGCCGTAGACGGCGTCGGTCAGGATCGTGCGCTGCGTGTGCGGATCCGACCACGCGGCAAGGACCTTCGCGCCCGAGCCCGCCGTCATCGGCAGCCGTGACCCGACGGGCACGGTGTCGCGCAGGCCACTGGGCGGCTCGGCCGTCGAGACGCAGACCCGTTGCACGCCATCACGCCGGTACAGTTGAACGCTTTCGCCGGTGATGTCACGCAGTTTGGGGAGGATCGAGCCCGCCGCGTCGAGCAGCGGATCGGTCGAACCGCCCGCCAGTTCCGACAGAGCGGTGCCCGGCCGCCACCGCCCGTCGGGCCCGCGGCGAAGCAGCCTGTGCACCTCGAGACCCACCGCCAGCCGATGTGCGGTGGCTCGCGGCAATCCTGTCCTTGCGCACAGTTCCGCGAGGCCACATGGATCTTCGGCTACTGCCTGGAGAACGGCCACTGCCTTGTCCAGGACTCCGATACCGCTATGCTGTCCCACGACGCGATACTATCTTCCCGAAGTTTGGGAAGTCCAGATCCTGGGAAAATCGGAACTCGAGTCGCGGATCGACCTGGGCACGGCCCGTCTCGTCCGGCGCATCATCCCGGCGGTTTCGACCGAGTTCCTTTTGCTCCCACCAACCTCTTGGAGGGGCCCTGATGGCCAGTTCCAGCAGCGCGCGGGGCCGCACGATGGCGGAAAAGGTGTGGGAGTCCCACACCGTCCATCGAGGCGAAGGCGACG
>JAVXWP010000019.1:0-25846 GCA_032230695.1 Actinomycetota bacterium
GGACGAAGTTCTGGTCGGTGCGCACGACCTGGTGGAGCCTGATCGTCGCGACCGGCCTGATGGTGTGCTACGCCGTTGTGGGCGGCCTGTCGGTGGCCTACGAGGAGGAGCCCGGGTTGTCGGCGCCGGGAATCGTCGTGGGCGGCACCTTCTACCTCTCGCAGTTCGCGGTGATCGCGCTATCGACGCTGTTCCTGACGAGCGAATACGCGAGCGGCAGCATCCGAGCCTCACTGCAGTGGGTGCCGGTGCGCAATCGTTTGCTACTCGCAAAAGGCGCGGTGCTGGTGCCGATCCTCTTCATGCTCGGGGTGCTCGTCGCCGGTGTGGGACTGCTCGTCGCCGGGCTGGCGATGCAGGGCCAAGGCGATCCGGCGTCGGCGAGCGGAGCGGTGACGGCAACGCTCGGGCTCGGTGTCTACTTCGCGTTGCTGGGACTGCTCTGCCTCGGCGTCGGAACGGCGTTGCGGAGTACTGCGGGGTCGATAGTAGTCATTTTCGTGCTGCTCCTGATGCTGCCGATGGTGGTCGCGTCGATGGGGTCCGAGGCGCTCGTGAACTACTTCCCCGGGTTCGCCGGGATCAACGCGATGCTGATGCCGGGCGACCTGAATCCGATCTTCGGCGGGACCCTGCCGTACACACCCTGGCTCGGCGCGCTCATCTGCGCGGCCTGGTCCGCGGTGGCGTTGCTGATCGGGTCGCAAGTGCTCCGCAAACGCGACGCCTAGCGCAGCCATAACACTAGTCGCCGACCAGGCCCGCCTCGTAGGCAATAATGGCCGCTTGGACCCGGTTCTTCACGCCGAGGCGGCTGAGGATCGTGCTGACGTAAGCCTTCACGGTCCCCTCGACGACGAACAACCTGCCCGCGATGTCCGCATTGGACAGTCCGGAGCCCAGCAGTGCCAGTACTTCCCGCTCGCGGTCGGTCAGGGAAACGACTTGTTCCCTGGCCGCCGCGCGGCGGTTCGACCGGTCGCCGGACAGCTGTGTGATGACGTGGTGCGCCACCTTCGGCGAGAGGAACGCGGCGCCGCCGGCCACCGCGTGGATCCCGGCGAGCAGCTCCCGCGGATCCCCGGACTTGAGCAGGAAGCCGCTGGCACCAAGACCGAGCGCGCGTTCGATGTAGACGTCCTCGCCGAACGTCGTCAGCATGATCACCCCGGTTTCCTGGTGCAGGCGCCGGATTTCCACCGCAGCGCCGAGGCCGTCCAGTTTCGGCATGCGGATGTCGAGCAGCACGATGTCGGGCCGGGTGAGCCGGACCTGCTCGACCGCCTCCCGCCCGTCGCCCGCTTCGCCGACGACCTCGATGCCGTCGTCGGCGCTCAGGATCGCTGCCACCCCGGCGCGGATCATCGCCTCATCGTCAGCCAGCACTACCCGGATCAATGTGCTCCCCGTCTTCGTCCCGGACCAAATCTTTCGACACCAGCAGTCCCCCGCCAAAACACAGCCGGTAGGTTTCGTAGTTCAGGTTGAGCAGTGACCGTTCGGTGCCGTAGTACTCGCACTGCACCCCGGGTGGCACGGCTGGTTCGAGGCTTCTCGCCCGCGCGATGCGTTGCTCCCCAGGCAAGGTCGCGGCGATGTCGGCGCGTGGCTGACCGAGTTGGAACCGATCGTAATCCGCGGCCTTGAGCTGCGAGCCGTACCAGCTATAAAGGAACACGACCCCACTGATCGCCACCACACCGGTGAAAAGCCCGATCGGGACGGCGAAAGCCTGGATCAGACTGCGCCGCACCTCGCGAGCGGCCTGCTCACGCTCACGCGCCAGGTCTGAAAGATCGGCGTCGGGCTCCCGCTCACCAGGTGCCGCGTCGTGCGGGAGGGTCGCGGTGACCGCGAACCCGCCGTTGCGCGGCGCGGCCGACAACGTCCCGCCGACAAGCCGCACGCGCTCACGAAGTCCGACTAGCCCGTGGTTTCCCGAGGGTGGCCCCGGCAACGCACCGGCCGGGGGCCGTTCGTTCAGCACCGCCACGACTGTCTCGTCCCCGGACCGGGTGACGCGCACGGTGACTGCGGCGCCGGGCGCGTATTTGGCGGCGTTGGTGAGCGACTCCTGGATCACGCGGTAAGTCGCTTTGTCGACCATTGGTGGCACCTGGACGTCGTCCATTTCGGACCGCACGAGCATTCCCGAAGCCCTTGCCCGGTCGACGAGGTCGACGACGGATTCGTGCGCCGGCCGCGTCGGCGCGGCATCTTCCCGGAGCACGCCAAGGATCTGGCGCAGTCTGTCGGTGGCGACGGCCGCGCTCTCCCGCAGTTCGCCCGCCGCGATCCGCTGTGGCTCGTCAAGGCCGCGCGCGACTTCGAGCGCGGCGGCGCGCACCGCGATGAGGCTCAGCTCGTGCCCCAGCGAGTCGTGCATGTCACTCGCGATCCGCGCGCGTTCACGCAGTCGCGCTTGGTCGGCGACGATCTTCTGTCGGGTTTCGAGCTCTTCGGCCCGCTCCCAGCCGGTGCGCGCCATCTGCTGGCGCAGCCGCACGAACCGCCCGAGCTGCCAGGGAAACAGCCCCGCGAACGCGAGAATCCCCAGCGTCGAACCCCAGTTTTCGAACCCCACGCTGCCGAACACGAGCGCCACCGGAAGCGCCACCACAGTGTAGGCACCGAAGACGACGAGTGCGGGACGGGCGCGTTCCATCCGGTGTCCGGCGAAGTACCCCGTCGCGACCATCAGGAAGATCGGCCACACCGGCACGCGGTCACCGAGTTCCAGCAGCGTCACCCAAGCGCCGGACAGTCCCGCCACCAGCGACAGCACCGGCCACCAGCGACCGGCCGCGACCGCCACCGTGGTCGCCACGAGCCCGCCGACCAACTCCCCCACGCTGGGATTGACCGTGGTGTCGACCACCACCAGCCCGCAGATCCCCAACCAAATGAAGACGTCGAGCACCGTCCCCCACCTGCGACGCACCACCTCCCGCATCGCCCCGACGCTACAAGCTCCCCACCCCCCGCAACATTGCCGAAAGTAAGTGCAATCCACGCACACTCAAGTGCAGTCTGTGCACACTCGAGCGCGATCCACGAACCGATCGGCGGTCAGCCCGCGGTGATCTGTTCGCGCGGCTCGTCGTCCTCCGGCTCTTCCTTCACCTTCGGTGCGGCGGAGAGCCCGCTCTTCACCGACTCCAGGATCGCCAGCCCCTGCCCGACCAGCCCGGCCGCCATCTCGCCAAGGCCGTCGGCGCCGTTCAGGATGTTGACGTTCGCCCCGCTCAGCCCCCGGGCAGCTTCCTTCACGATCTGTGGCAGCTGCTCGATGATCAGCTGGTCCAGCGCGACCCGGTTGTTCGACGCCGCCGCCGCGGCCTGGATCTCCATCGACTCCGCCGCCGCCCGCGCGAGGATCCGCACCTTCTCCGCCTCGGCCTCAGCGGGCTTGACGACCTCCGCCACCAGCTGCTGCTGACGAAGTTCCGCCTCCCGCTGCGCCAGCTCGGTCCGCGCATTGATGACCTCGCGTTGCGCGGTCGCCTGCGCCAGCGGCCCAGCCTGCGCGGCTTCAGCCTGCGCCTTGTCGACCTCGGCCTTGTACTGCGCCTGCACGACCGACGTCTGCCGCGCGTATTCGGCCTGACGGCGCTGCGACTCCTGCCCGGCCTCGGCCGCGGCCTGGTCGGCCTGCGCCTGCGCGATCTGGGCCTCCCGCTGGATCGCGGCGTTGTGCGGCGCGGCCATCGCGGCGATGTAGCCGAGCTTCATGTCGTCGATCGACTGGATCTGCAGCGAGTCGATGGTGAGGCCGATCTTCGCCATCTCGGCGGCCGATCCGTCGAGCACTTCGGTGGCCAGCTTCTGCCGCTCGGTGACGATCTCCTCGACGGTCATCGAGCCCACGATCGATCGCAGGTGCCCCGCGAAGATCCGGCCCGTCAGCACCGACATCTGCTCCTGGTCGGACAGGAATCGCTGACCGGCGTTGACGATGCTCTCGGTGTCGTTGCCGACCTTGAACGCGATGACCGCGCGGACGTTGAGCGCGATGGCTTGCTTGGTCACGCAGGTCTCGGACACCTCGGCCTCGGCCATGCTCAGGGTGAGAAACCGAACTTTCCGGAAAAGCGGCATGATAAATGCACCATGCCCGGTAACCACTCGAAAGGGTGCATCACCGTTACCACTTTTTCCACCGGAGATCAGCATCGCCTCGTCAGGCGCGGGAACACGGTAACCGAACATCGAGGTCTCCTACTTTGTGGTGAAAGGATCAGTCCATGGGGTGACGTCGACAGTGCGCGTGCCGCGGGATTCCACCACCAGCACGGTCGTGCCCTTCGGGAGCGGTTCGTCGGAAAAGGCCAGGTAGGCTTCCGATCCTCCTCGGATCTTGAGCAGCACCTCACCCGGCCCCGCTTTTCCGCGGGTGCCGATGAGCAATACGCCGATAAGCCCCAAAGGTGACGAGTCAGCACTCATCCGACATCGACCTCTTTCTCACCTCACCCCCTTTCACAAAGGCGAGGTTCCGTCAGGTTCAACGCTACCGCTACGGAGGGAATGTATGTTCTCTCCATGTCAGGCGATTCCGGTCATGAAGAGGTTCCTGATCTCCCGCTGGCCGATCTCGGGGAGAATCTCGGCGTCGCGGTGACGGTCCGCGCGCTGGTGTCCACTGTGGTCGGTGTAGCCGCAGGCCTCGGCGTGTCGACGGTGATGGACTGGCAGTACGGACTGCTGCTGGGCTGGATCACCGGCGCGGCCGTGTTCATGGTCTGGACCTGGCTCATCATCTGGCCGATGGACGCCTACTCGACGGCACGGCACGCGGTCCGCGAAGACCCCGGCCGGGCGCTGGCGGACGTCGTGGTTGTGCTCGCTGCCGTCGCCAGCCTCGCCGCGGTGGGCCTGCTGCTGACTCTTGGCAATGCCAGCGGCGGCACGGACCTGCACGCGGCGCTCAGCGTCGCCAGCGTAGCGCTGGCGTGGAGTTCGGTGCACACCATGTTCACCACCCGCTACGCCCGGCTGTACTACGGCGGCCTGGACGGCGGCATCGACTTCAACGAGACAGATCCGCCGAAATACACCGATTTCGCCTATCTGGCCTTCACCATCGGGATGACCTTCCAGGTGTCCGACACCGATCTCAAAACGAAGGAGATGCGCGCGACGGCGTTGCGGCACGCGCTTCTCTCATACCTCTTCGGCACATTCATCATCGCCTCGATGATCAACTTGATCGCCGGGCTCGGCCGCTAGCGAGTAGTCGTTTTGACGAACTCCAGCGCCTGCGGCCACGAAAGCTCGAACGCCGCCAGGTTGACGTCGTTGCCATGGCGGGTCTTGTTGCTGAAACCGTGCTCGGCGTTCGGATAGAACCCGATCACGCTCGCCCCGGTGGCCCGCGCCTGCAACGTCGTCTGCAGCAGCTGGAAACTCTCCACCGACACCATCGAATCCGCGCCCGGATACAGCACCATGACCGGCGCGGTAATACGCCCCGCGTGCTCGAAGGCGTCCAGCACGTGGTTCGGCGCCGGCGGGAGCGGCACCGTGGGGTGATAAGCGATCACCCCGGCGAGCCGCTCGTCGCGACCGCCGAGCAGCAGCGCGAACCGGCCACCGAGGCACCAGCCGATGACCCCGGCCTTCGCGCAGCCGAGCTCCCCGAGCAAGTGGTCGAGCAAAATGCCCTGCTCCTCAAGCGCTTTCTCGTCTTCCAGCTCGCCAAGCAGCCGGAAGAGCTCCTTCTGTTCGGTGTCATCCGAAGTCGGGCCGTGGAACGGGTCCCAGCAGAGCGCCGTGACGCCGGTGCGCGCGATCGTCTCGGCGAACTCACGGACCTGCTCGCCGATCCCGGTGATCATCGGGAGCAGCAGCATCCCGGCGGCGGACCCGCCGACGGGGCGCGCAAGGTAGGCGTTCAGGCCGCCGACAGTGATGGCCGACGTCTCGATCTCAATAGTCATGAGCCCACGATATCGGCCGTCATCAGGCAAGATGGCGACCATGGCCGAGCGAAACCTTGCCGAGCAGATCGGCAAACCGTTGCCCGCCGGTATCGAAGCGCTGCCGGAGGACGAAAAGCTGGACCTCGCCAACGCTTTGCGCGCGGCACGACGGCGTCAGACCGCCGCACTCGCCACCGCCGGTGAGGAAGGCCTGAAGTATGTCCCCGCCTTCCTCCGCGGCGCGGTCCGCAAGGCGGTCGGCCTGTGACCGAGCCGAAGCCGGCCACGCAGGCCGAGATCCTCAAACTGGCGCGGGTGCTCGGCGTCGAACCCGCCCGGTTCGGCTACCTCGAAAAGGTCGATCCGCGCGAGCTCCAGCAACTGCGTGACCAGGTCACCGACGTGCTGTTCGACGCCAATCTCGGCGTACTGCAGCGCATGGCCGCCGCCAGCAAGCTGATCCCCGGCCCCATCCTCGCGAAGATCGCCGAGAAGGTGTTCGGGCCACTCCTGTGCGCGCGGGTCGCCGGGGTGGTGGAGCCCTCGCGCGGTATCGACATCGCCAAGCGTCTCGGTCCCGTTTTCCTCGCCGACGTCGCCACCGAGCTCGACCCACGGCGCTCCAGCGAGATCATCGCCGGGATCCCGTCCCCTACTGTGGCCGCCGTCGCGGGCGAGCTGATCCGGCGCAAGGACTGGATCACCATCGGCCGGTTCGTCGGCCACCTGCCGGACCCGACCGTGTCGGCGAGCCTCCGGGTGATCCCGAACCCGGCGTTGTTGCGGGTCGCGTTCGTGCTCGACGACAAGTCCCGGCTCGACCACATCGTCGGCCTGCTGCCGAAAACCCGCTTCGACAGCATCGTGGAGGCCGCGGCCGAGGTGGATCTGTGGTCGCCGTTGCTCGATCTGCTGAACCATCTGCGTCCGAACAGGCGGGCGGAACTCCTCGCCCAGTTCGCCCGGCTCCCGGTGGAGCTGCGCGCGAAGGCGCCTCAGCCCCTCCACTAGGTGCACTCTGCGCACGCTTGACCGCGCTCTGTGCACGTCAGGCGACCCGGTCGCCCCGGCGCCACACCGAAAACGTCAACGGCACGCCCGGCCGATACGCGAGATGTGTGGCTGAAGGCGCGTCGAGCACGTGGACATCCGCCCGCGCCCCCACTCGGAGCACGCCGACGTCGTCACGCCGCAAGGCCTGCGCTCCCCCGGCCGTCGCAGCCCAGACGGCCTCGTCGACGGACATCCCCATCTGCAGCACGGCCGTCGCGACACAAAACGCCATCGACGTCGTATACGAGCTACCAGGATTGGCATTACTGGCCAACGCGACCGTGACCCCCGCGTCGAGCAAGCTGCGGGCGGGCGCCAGCGGCTGCCTGGTCGAAAGGTCGCAAGCCGGCAGCAGTGTCGCCACGGTGAGAGATGAAGCCAGTGCCTCGACGTCGTTGTCACTCAGGTACGTGCAGTGGTCCACGCTGGCCGCGCCAAGCCTCACCGCGAGCTGCACACCCGGCCCCTCGCCCAGCTGATTCCCGTGCACCCGGACGCCGAGCCCACGCGCGATCGCGGCTTCGAGCACCCGCGCCGACTGAACTTCGTCAAAAGCACCGGTCTCACAGAAGACGTCCACCCAGCGGACCAGACCCGCCACGGCATCGAGCATCTCCCCGCATACAAGATCCACATAGGACTCGGGGTCCGCTCCCGGGGGCACCAGATGCGCGCCGAGGAACGTCACCTCGTCCGCGACTTCGGCGGCGATCCGCGCCGAGCGGGCCTCGTCCTCGACGGTGAGACCGTAACCGGTTTTCGTCTCCACGCACGTCGTTCCCTGGCTCACTGCCTCGCCGACATGGCGACGCAGATTCGCGGCGAGTTCCTCATCGGAGGCGGCCCGCGTCGCACCGACCGTCACCGCGATTCCGCCCGCACGGTAAGCCTTTCCGGCCATCCGCGCCTCGAACTCAGCGGTGCGGTCGCCGGCGAAGACGAGATGCGTATGACTGTCGACCCAGCCCGGCAGCACCGCACGGCCGCCGACGTCGACGCGCTCATCGGCGCTCGGCGCCTCAGCTGCGGACCCGACCCACGAGACCTCGTCGCCGTCGAGAACGAGCGCCGCGTCGTGGAGCTTGCCGAGTTCGGGATCGTTCGTGGTGAGCTCCCCGATGCCGGTGATCAACGTCGCCACAGCGCCTCGATTTCCCTGGTCAGCAATCCCAGCGGGTCTTCGACCTGCTGGTGCGCGCGGTCGGTGACCACGAGCCGACCGGCGACCATGACGTGCACGACGTCCGCCGCCGAAGCCGCGAACACGAACCCGCCAGGCTCGATACCGGCGGTACGCACCGACCCGAGGTCGACGGTGACGAAGTCGGCGCCAGCACCCGACTCCAGCCTGCCGACCCCGCCCCAGCCGATCGCGTCGTGCTCGGTGGCGGCGGCCATCAGCTCGGCTACCGAGAACCGTCCCCGTGACTCACTGGCGAGCCGGTCGTTCAACTCCAGTGCGCGAGTCTCCTCGAACGCGTCCACCACCGCGTTGCTGTCGCTGCCTAGGGAAAGCCCGACTCCGGCGTCCGCCAGCGCCCTGGCCGGGCCGATGCCGTCGCCGAGATCCCGTTCGGTGGTCGGGCAAAAACACGCGCGCGTCCGCGTTCGTCCCAGCACGCCGATGTCCGCGTCGGTCAGGTGCGTGGCGTGTACCGCGACGGTATGCGCCCCCAGCACTCCAGCCTCCAAGAGCAACGCGGTCGGCGTGCGCCCGTAATGACTCAGGCACTCGGCGTTCTCGGCGCGTTGTTCGGAGAGGTGGACGTGCAACGGCCGATCCCGGGCCCACTGGGCGATCACCGGCAACTGATCGGCCGGGACCGCGCGCACGGAATGCACGGCAGCACCCACCCGCGCGTTCCCCTGCGGCTCAAAGGAATCCACGCGCGCTGCCCACGCGTCGGCGTCCCCGTCGCCGAACCGCAGCTGCTGCTCGTCGAGCTCATGGCCGAAACCGCCTGCCAGATAACAGGTGTCGAGCAGAGTTAGCCGGATTCCCGCGTCCGCCGCCGCGCGGACGACTGCGGCACTCATCTCGTTCGGATCGGCGTACCGCTTCCCCCCGGGCGCGTGGTGCAGGTAGTGGAACTCCCCGACACTCGTGAATCCGCCAAGGACCATCTCCGCGTACACACCGCGTGCCAGCCGGTAGTAGGAGTCCGGATCGAGCCGCGACGCGAGCGCGTACATCCGCTCCCGCCAGGTCCAGAACGTACCGCGCTCATGGTGTGTGCGGCCACGCAACGCCCGATGGAAAGCGTGCGAATGCCCGTTCGCGAATCCCGGTGTCGTCAGTCCCTTGAGGACGGTGCCTTCCTGCGGCGCGTCCGGGGTCACCGACTCGATCAGCGAGCCGGCGACCTCGATGCGCACCCCTTCGGCGACACCGTCTGGCAACCACGCGTGCTCACACCAGAACGTCGTCATGTCGACAAATGCTCCAGGACGTCGGCCAGCGCCCGCGCGCCGTGATCGACGTCCGAGACCTCGGCGAACTCTTCCGGTGCATGACTGATACCCGTGGGATTCCGCACGTACAGCATGCCGGCAGGCACGTGCGCGGCGAGGATCCCGGCGTCATGCCCGGCGCCGGTCGGCAACTCGGGGACACCACCCAACCGGCGGTTGAGCGTGTCACGCAGACCGGTGTCAAATGCCACGGTGTCCGAATAAGACTCTTCGGTCATCGTGACCAGACAGCCTTCGGCGAGCGCTGCTTCCTTTGCCGCCTCGGCGATCTCCGCGACCAAGGCTTGCGTGCGGTCGACACCGGGAACACGGGCGTCGAGCCAAAGATCCACGGTGGACGCGATGACGTTGGTGCCGCCCGGCGTCGGGATGAGCCGTCCGACCGTCGCGCGCGCATCTCCCATGTCCAACGCGGCACGTCGAGCCGCGGCGACCAGGCCGGCGGCCGGGATCATCGGATCGCGCCGATCACCGATCAATGTCGCCCCGGCGTGGTTTCCCTGGCCGCTGAAAGAAAACCGCCAACGACCATGCGCGATCACCGTACTGCCCACCGCCACCGGCGAGCCGAGGTCGATCAGCCCACGGCCCTGTTCGACATGCAGCTCGATGAACCGGCCGATCCGGGACAGCGCCTCGGGATCGGCGCCGAACCGCTCCGGCTCATGACCGGCACGTGCGGCGGCTTCCGCCAGTGTCACGCCGTCGGGATCCCGCAGCGCGCGGGCCTTGTCCGCGTCGAACGACCCGGTGAGCAACCGCGAGCCGAGGCACGGGACGCCGAACCGGCCACCTTCCTCCTCCGCGAAGACCACCACGGCAAGCGGCTTGCCCGGGACGAAGCCCTTGCTCTGCAAGGCCTCGAACGCGTCCAGCGCACTGACGACACCGAGCGGACCGTCGAAGGCGCCACCACCGGGCACCGAGTCGAGATGACTGCCGGTGACAACCGCATCGGGTCCTGGTGTACCCCACCAAGCCCAGATGTTGCCGTTGCGGTCGGTCTCGACGTCCAGCCCGAGCCGGTGCGCACGCTCGACGAACCACGTCCGCAGCTCATCCTCGGCCGGATCGAAGAAATGTCGGGAAAAGCCGCCGCGCACCCGGTCCCGCCCGACGGTCGCGATCTCGTCGAGCAGCCGGCTCGCCGTCATGACCGGCCCCCCATCGGAATGGTCACTCCGCGCTCGTCGGCGACCTTCGCGGCGCTTTCGTAGCCCGCGTCGACGTGCCGGATCACGCCCATGCCGGGATCGTTGGTCAGCACCCGCTCCAGTTTTTGCGCTGCCAAAGCGGTTCCGTCGGCGACACACACCTGTCCGGCGTGGATCGAGCGGCCCATGCCGACACCCCCACCGTGGTGGATGGACACCCAGCTGGCGCCGGACGCGGTGTTGACCAGCGCGTTGAGCAGCGGCCAGTCCGCGATCGCGTCCGAACCGTCGGCCATGGCCTCGGTCTCCCGATACGGCGACGCGACGCTGCCGGAGTCGAGGTGGTCACGCCCGATGACCAACGGCGCCTTCAGCTCACCACTGGCGACCATCTCGTTGAAGCGCAGACCCGCGAGGTGCCGCTCGCCGTAGCCGAGCCAGCAGATCCGCGCCGGAAGTCCCTGGAAGGCCACCCGTTCCCCGGCGAGCCGGATCCAGCGTGCGAGGGATTCGTTCTCGGGGAACAATTCCAGCATCGCCTTGTCGGTGGTGTGGATGTCCTCGGGGTCGCCGGAGAGCGCGGCCCAGCGGAACGGGCCGTTTCCCTCGCAGAACAACGGCCGGATGTAGGCGGGGACGAAGCCGGGGAAGTCGAAGGCTCGTTCGCAGCCACCGGCTTTCGCCTCGCTGCGCAGGGAGTTGCCGTAGTCGAAGACCTCGGCGCCCTTGTCGAGGAAGCCGAGCATCGCCTCGACGTGGTCGGCCATCGACTCGCGTGAGCGATCGGTGAACTCGTCCGGTTTCTTCTCCGCGTAGTCCTTCCAGTCCTCGACGCTCACGCCCTTCGGCAGGTACGCCAGCGGATCGTGCGCGGAGGTCTGGTCGGTGACGATGTCGACCTCGACGTCACGGCGCAGCAGCTCGGGCAGGATTTCGGCCGCGTTGCCGACTACGCCGACCGACAGCGCGCGCTTTTCCTTCTTCGCCGCGGTGACCCGGCGGATCGCGTCGTCGAGATCGTCGGCGACCTCGTCGAGGTAGCGGGTTTCGACTCGGCGCTGCGCGCGCTTCGGGTCGCACTCGATGACCAGCGCGACACCGTCGTTCATGGTGACCGCGAGCGGCTGCGCACCTCCCATCCCGCCGAGCCCGGCGGTGACGGTCAAGGTGCCCTTGAGTGTTCCACTGAACCGCTTTTTTGCCACCGCGGCAAAGGTTTCGTAGGTGCCCTGCAGGATTCCTTGCGTGCCGATGTAAATCCAGGAGCCCGCGGTCATCTGGCCGTACATGGTGAGCCCGAGTTGTTCGAGGCGCCGGAATTCCGGCCAGGTCGCCCAGTCCCCAACGAGGTTCGAGTTGGCCAGCAGCACCCGCGGCGCCCACTCGTGCGTGCGGAACACCCCGACCGGCTTGCCCGACTGGACCAGCAGCGTCTCGTCGGCTTCCAACGTGGTCAGCTCGCGTGTGATCGCGTCGAAGCTGGCCCAGTTGCGGGCGGCCTTACCGGTGCCGCCGTAGACGACCAGGTCCTGCGGCCGTTCGGCGACGTCCGGGTCGAGGTTGTTGTGGAACATCCGCATCGCGGCTTCGGTCTGCCAGTTCTTGGCGGTGAGAGTGGTGCCTCGGGCGGCACGAACCGTGCGACTTCGGCTCATCAGTCCTCCAATTTGGCGGCAGCGTCAAGGGTGAGAATCGTGCCCGACGCGACGAGTTCTTCGGCGGCGGCGATTTCCGGCGCCAGGTGACGATCGGGGCCAGGGCCGTCGACCCGGGTGCGCAGCAGATCCCGAACGGCCCCGGTGACCGGCGAGGGCTTGAGTGGAGCGCGGAAGTCCAGCGCCCGCGCGGCGGTGAGCAGCTCGATGGCGAGCACGGTCGTCAGTCCGTTGACGGCCTTGCGCAACTTGCGCGCGGCCGACCAGCCCATGGAAACGTGGTCCTCCTGCATGGCGCTGCTCGGGATCGAGTCGACCGACGCGGGCACCGCGAGCCGCTTGAGCTCGCTGACGATCGCGGCCTGGGTGTACTGCGCGATCATGTGGCCGGAGTCGACGCCGGGGTCCGCGGCGAGGAACGCGGGCAGGCCGTGCGAACGGGCGACGTCGAGCATCCTGTCGGTGCGGCGCTCGGCGATACTGGCCATATCGGCGAGCGGGATGGCCAGGAAGTCGAGCACGTAGGCGACCGGGGCGCCGTGGAAGTTGCCGTTGGATTCGACACGGCCGTCGGCGAGCACCACCGGGTTGTCCACAAAGGACGCGAGCTCCCTGGCGGCGACGAGCTCGGCGTGGGTCAGCGAATCCCTTGCGGCACCATGGACTTGGGGCGCGCACCGCAGCGAGTAGGCGTCCTGCACCCGGGGACAGTCGGGTCCGCGGTGGCTCGCGACGATCTCCGAACCGGCGAGCGCGGCGAACATCCGTGCGGCACTGCGCGCCTGGCCGGGATGCGGGCGCAGCGCCTGCAGGTCCGCGGCGAACGCGCGATCCGTGCCGAGCAGCGCTTCGACGCTCATCGCCGCGGTGATGTCGGCGATGTCGAACAGCTTCCGCAGGTCCGCGGCGGCGAGGAGCAGCATGCCGAGCATGCCGTCGGTGCCGTTGGTGAGCGCGAGGCCCTCCTTCTCGGCGAGCACGACCGGCTCGATGCCCGCTGCCCGCATGGCGACGGCGGCAGGCACCCGCTGTCCCGTGATGTCGACGACCTCGCCCTCTCCCATCATCGCCAGCGCGACAGCGGCGAGCGGTGCGAGGTCGCCGGAGCAGCCGAGCGAGCCGTACTCGTGGACGACCGGCGTGATGCCGGCATTGAGCAGCGCGGCGAGCGTCAGCGCGGTCTCAGGGCGGATGCCGGTGTAGCCGCTCGCAAGGGTGCGAAGTCGCAACAGCATGAGTGCGCGCACGACCTCCGGTTCGACAGCCGGGCCCGCCCCGGCCGCGTGCGAACGGATCAGCGAGCGCTGCAGCGCCGTCCGGCTCTCGACCGGGATGTGACGGGTGGCCAGCGCGCCGAAGCCCGTCGACACGCCGTACGTGGGCTCGGTGGCTTCGGCGAGCGCTTCGATGTGCAAACGCGTGGACGCGAGGTTCTTCACCGCCGCGGCGGTGAGCTCGACGTGCGCGGAACCGCGAGCGACCGCGACGACCTGCTCAGCGCTCAGCGCCTCCGACCCCAGCAAGACTTTCTCCGGCATACCCCCATTCCACTCTTCCAGCACCACTCCCGTCCCACCCCACCGTGTACAACCGTCTGGTATCCCAGACTGTGGTGGCGCGAGATGTCGACATCACGTGATCTCTTAGGAACTAAGGAGTCACGAGGTGTCGACAGATTGTGATGTCGACATCCCGCGGAGCGGTCAGATGTGCAGCTTCAATGAGGTGATCGTCACCGCGGTCGAGAAGAGTTCGGCGAACCGTTCGGGAGTGCCGAACATGGCCCCGATGCGCTCGGTGTACTTGGCCAGATACGCGGGATCCTCGTTCGCGGCCGGCTGGTCGGGGGCCACCCTGGCGATGCCTTCCATTCGCACGATGTTCCTGCCGATGTCGGTGACATCCAGGCCCAGGCTCACCTTGGGATTGTCGGCGATGTTACGCAGCTTCCGCTTCCCCGGCTGGCTGTAGAACAGGATCGTGCCATCCTCGCGCATCAAGAACCAGACCGGGACGCTGACCGGCTGCCCGTCCGGCCGCACGGTCGTCAGCCAGGCCATGAGATTCTGATTCAGCCGGACCTCAACCCTCTCGCGGTCGTCGGGCAGCAGGTGCGACGTGAGTTCCATGATGTGTGAATTCCTCTCGGTGATCTCGCGGGGACGCTACCCGTTGGGTACGACAATCGCCGCGACGTGACCACGAGGATCGTCACGCAGCGCTCCTTCCGGTGAGGTGGTGAAGGGGTCCTGGAACGGCACCGGGCGAAGCGGACGATTTCACTCGCGGCCGCGTCCGTCCACATCGGATTCCTCGTCTTGATCAACTCCTCGGTTTCGCGGTGACCGCTCATTTTGCCTCCGCAGGCGACGCCGACCACTGGAGCTCTGCCGCGCGCAAGGTCGCCATCGCGCGGGAAAGATGGCTGCGCACAGTCCCTTGGCCACAGCCGAGCACAGCGGCGATCTCCGAGTCGGTGTAGTTCTCGTAGTAGCGCAACACGATCGCGGACCGCTGTTTCCGCGGCAGCTGCGCGATCTTCGCGAGCATCGCGTCGCGTTCGTCGTACTCCCCGGTGCGATCCGGGACCACCGGGCCGACCGCGTCGAGCATGGCCTTGGACGCCGCCACCTCACGAGCGGCCCGGCGGCGCCGCCACGACAGGTACTCGTTGGTCACCATGCGCTTGACGTACGCGGCGGGCGCGTCCATCTCGCCGATCCGCAGCCACCGCTGCTGGGCGCGCAGCAGGACCTCCTGCACGACGTCTTCGGCCAAGTGGGGATCGCAGGTCAGCACCGTGGCGTAGCGCAGCAAGGGGTCGAGGCGCAGCGCCACGAACTCCTCAAAACTCAACGACACAGACAGCTCTCCTCCAACGGGTGCCCCTCTAACGCGCGCCGGGGCCATCCTGTTGAGTCTGATCCAGAACATTTCCGAAGAGAGGAGCTGCGGTGGGCAGGAGCAGTGACGTCCCGGCGCTGCGCAACGGCCTCGCCGTCCTGCGTGTCCTCGCCGGACGCGCCGGCCCGGTGTCGGCCGCCACCGTGGCGCGCGAGCTGAACCTGCCGCGCTCGACGACGTACCATCTGCTCGCCGAACTCGAGTCCGCCGGCTTTGTCGCGCACCTGATCGACGAGCGCCGTTACGGGCTCGGGATCGCCGCGTTCGAACTCGGCTCGGCATACCTTCGGCACGATCCGCTCGAACGACTGGCGGGACCGTTGCTGCGCAAGCTCGTCGACCGTGTCGGGCACACCGCTCATCTCGGTGTCCTGCACGGCAACGAGTCGCTGTATCTCATCAAGGAACGCCCGGCGCGCCCGGAAACGCTGGTGACCGAGGTCGGTGTGCGGCTGCCGGCCCATCTCACGGCGTCGGGCAGGGCCATCCTCGCGCACCTGCCTGCCCCGCACGTGCGGGCACTGTTCCCCACCGCGTCGGCCTTCGTGCTGCGCACCGACCGCGGCCCCCGCGGCCTCGCCGAGCTGCGCCGGACGCTGAGCGCCGAACACAGACTCGGCTGGGCCGTCGAGGACGGGATGGTGACGCCCGGGTTCGCCTCGGTCGCCTACCCGGTGTTCGATCACGGCGGGCGGCCGTTGGCGGCCATCAGCGTCACCCTGCGGCATCACTGCCCGGACGAAACGACGGTCTGCGGCACGAACTGGCCGGAGCTCGCCGTCGATGTCCGGCGGACAGCCACCGAACTGACCACCCGCATTGGTGGTCAGCCAGCCGGGTGAACTCTTGAATTAAGCCGAAGCCGAGGCTCCGGATTTCCTGCCTTCTTCGGCCTCAAGGCCGAGCATTGCCAACAGTTCGGCACAATCCAGCGCGTCCGATGAGTGGCCTGCGACCGTCCGTGCCGCCTTGCCGTTCTGCGCGGTGAGCCGGATCTCTTCTTCGGCTCGAACACCCGCCAACCAACTCTGGTCTTCTGCCGGATTGGGGTGACTGGCATGCCTTGCCCAGGTCATCTGGAACCTTCTTCCAGCCCCCGTGACAACCGATGATCAGTCACGACGAGGGCCACGATCGGGACCTCAGCATGACATCTTCAAGCCCATATGTCGTCATCGAGAGCCGAAGCGGTCTCGAACGGTGACAGAATTTGACTCGCCCGCACAGAAGACTTGACACGCGAAATCGGGCCCTGAGCTGGCGGTTAAGTACGTGTGAGGTGGCCAACACGCCCACCGGAAGCGCCATGCCGAATCGCGGGATGACAAACCTCTCTCCTGCGCGGTTTGGACCAATCCAGTCTAGTGAACAGCGTTCACCCCGGCTTCGGGAACCGCCGGTGATACTTGCCGGACCGGTCACCAAGGGCGACAAAGACCGATCAGGCCAATTGCGCGCGCATCCCGTCGAGGATGAGACTCAAGCCGTGCTCGAACCGCCACTCGGGGTCCGCAGCCTCCAGCGCCACCACCGCTTCGCGCAACACCGGGTACGCCCCGAAATCCGGCTGTCCCGGCTCCCGGTTCGCGGCCTGCTGCTCCTCGAGTGTCGTCCCGAGGACGTAGTTGGTCAGCGTCCCGATCCCGCGCATCGCGTCCGCCGGGGTGAAGCCCGCTTTCCGAAGCATCACAAGGATTTCCTCGACGTCGGCCCACCGGTCGACGGCCGGACGGCTCGCGCTGGCCAGCAACGCGCCATCGCGGTGGGCGAGCATGCCGCGCCGGATACGCCGGGCCATCCAGGCGAGCCATTGGTCCCATTCGCCGCCGGGAGCGGGCAAAGCCCCGTCTCCGGCCCCTGCCATCGCCATCGCCGCCATCTCGTCCAGCAATTCCTGCTTGTTCTTGAAATGCCAGTAAAGCGTCGGCGCCTGGATGCCGAGTTCCTTCGCGAGCTTGCGCAGGGACAGGTTTTCCAGCCCCACCTCGTCGAGCACCCGCAGGGCGGCACGGACGGCATCCTCGCGCACCATCGCCATCTCGGCCTCAGCCTTCGGAGTGGGTCACACGGACCAGGAACGGGGTGAGAAGACCCGGGAGGGCGTGATCGGCGACCCGGAGTGCTTCCGCCAGTTCGACGTCGGCTATTTCGTAGTGCTGATGCCCGGCCGCGGTGGCCGCGATGAGCGTCGCGAGGCCGGCCCGGCGCTGGAAGAACGACTGGTGCACGTTCCAGCCGATGATCCCGTCGCGCGACAGCATCACGCGGCGGCGCACGAGCGAACCGTGCCTGCCCACCAGCGTCGTGCCGCCCGACGATTCCGACACCGCGTGCCCGAGGTTGCGGTAGCGATCGGCCGCCAGCAGCGCCGCTATCGGAAGCAGCACCAGCGAACCGAGCGCGGCGCCCAACCCCACCACGTCCGCTGCCCACAGCACGAACAGGAAGGCGACCACGAGCGCACTCATCCCGAGCGCGCGGTTGTAGCGCCGCCGCCTTGCCCGCGCACCGTGCGAGGTCAACTCCGCGGCCACCGCACCCGGATCGGTGAGCACTTCCCTGGCCACCCGTTCCGCCTCGCCGATCGGAGCGGGCGGAAGCAGCAGCGTCCCGCCGCGCTCCGCTCCTCTGCCGACGCGTAAACCGGTGGTGATAGCCAGGATCCGCGCGCCCTTGACCGCGCGCAGCAGTAGCGGCTCGCTGATTTCGACACCGCGCAACCGGCGCTCTTCGATCGTCGTCGAGCGGGTGCTGATCGCCCCGCGGGAGACGTGCAGCGTGCCACCGGAATGCCGGGTCAGCCGGTAGTTCCAGAACGCGAGCACGTATCCGACCGTCGAGGCGACCACCACGACGACCACCAACGCGAGAATCGCCTCGGCGACCGCACGCGTGACCGCCACGGAAGAAAGGTGGTGGATGACGACCCGCAGAGGCCCGAACCGGTCCGGGTCGACCTCGGACTCGGAGATGAGCCGGAAGACGAAGGCTCCCACGATGCCGACCGTGACGAACCCGGAAAGCGTGAACGGCCCGTACTTGATCCACCGCGGCCTCAACGCGGCGAGCACCACTTCCGGATCGCGTGGCGGAGCATCCTCCTGGGCGACCGGCGCGGTGACCGGGCGCCGGTGCAGCAGTTCCCCGCGCAGCCGCTCGGCCGCGTCCTTGCTCAGCGCGTCCAGCTTGATGCCTTCGTTCGACTTGTCGGACCGTCCGGTGCCGATACTTACCTTGGCCAGCCCCAGAATCCGGTGCAGCGCCTGCGCGTCGACGTCGACAGTGCGCACCCGGTCGGTCGGCACGGTCAGCACCTGCCGCCGCACCAGGCCTTTGCGGACCTGCACCTGCCGGGGCGTGACGCGGTACGTCGTGGTGAACCAGCGCAGCACCCCCATCAGGACGAGCACCCCGGCGCCCGCCACCGACCACCACGGCCCGCGACCCGAGGTCGCGCCCACCACCAGCACCGCGAGGAGCGCCGGAGCGGCTCGGATCAGTTCGTTGAGCGGATGCACGACCAGCATGCGGGCACTCAGCCGCCGCCAGCCTTCGCCGGTGTCGGCTTCGTCCTCGACGTCGGCCAGCGTGCTCATGTGGCATCGCCCTCGGACGCCACCGCGTTGCCGGTCAATTCGTCCGCGGCGCGCTGCGCGACGTCGACGTCGAGACCGTGGATCTTCAGTGCGCCCGCGGAGGAAGCCGTCGTCACCGTCAGGTCCGACAACCGGAAAAGCCGTTGCAGCACACCACGTTCACTGTCGACGGTCTGGATCCGCGACACCGGTGCGATCCGCCATTCCTGATCGAGCCAACCCGACCGCGTGTACACCGCGTCCGGAGTGATTTCCCAGCGATGCACCGCATAGCGCCATTTCGGCATGATGACCAGATGTGCGGCGGCCACGACGGCTGTCACCACGAGCCCGGTGACATGCAGGCCCGAGTCGCCGTCGTCGCCGGTCAGGAACCAGACCAGTTCGGCCGCGAACAGCACGAGCCAGCCGATCAGCGCGCGGGTGAACCAATACGCTTTGGCCCGCGGGCTCACCCTGTTGCGCGGCAGCCTCAACTCGACCGCTTCACCGGTACCGGCCCGCGTGCTGTTCGTCGGGAATCCCATGCGGCCACCCTAACAGTGTTCGAGTCCACTGCGGCGGTACAACCACGCGGCCAACCTTGATCCTTTCACCACCTCCGTGCTCGATTGCGTGTTCGACCATCACGGCGTCGAAGGCGGTCGGGGCGCACCCGGCCGTCACGCGCCCGAGCTGGGTCCCGCAGCTGAATAGCCGCCACCCACTCTGTAGTACCGTTTGAGCAGCCCTTGGAAGGACAGCGTCATGCAGCGTGGCAGCTCGGCCGAAGTGGATTCCGTGGACAACCATCCCCAGCTCGAATATGTGAACCGCATGCTTGCGGACAAATCGTGCTCGGTGCTCTCACTGGATATCTTCGACACGGTCCTCTGGCGGCGCACTCCGCGCCCCGCGGACGTTTTCGGCCTGCTGTGCAACCGGCTTCGCCAGCAGGGGCGCGCCCCGGAATGGGTCACCGACCCCGCTTTCCGCCGCATGCGGATCGTCGCCGAGCGGGAAGCGCGGCTCACCCGTGGCACTCTGGGCCCGGAAGTCTCACTCTTCGATATCTGGAAGAAAATGCCGGTGGAGATATTCGGCGGGGCACTCTTGGAAGAACTCGTCGAAACCGAAGTAGAAATCGAACGTGCTTTCACCGTCGTCGATCTGGACGTCGCCGGAACCATCCAGCTCGCCAGAAAGCACGACATCCCGGTCATCCTGGTATCGGACACCTACTTCACCGAAGAGCAGCTCCGGCGCCTGCTGGACCGTCCCGAACTCGGTTCGCTGGAGGACGTCCGGGTGTTCCGGTCGCATCAGCACGGTGCCGACAAAGCGCACGGGCTGTGGGAAATCGTGCTCAAGGAAATCGGCCAGAGTCCCGAGCAGGTCGTGCACATCGGCGACAACGAGATCGCGGACCACCTGGTCCCCTCGAAACTCGGCGTCCGCACGGTGTTCTACGAGCGTCTCGGTGACGACTTCTCCGCCACTCTGGCCAGGGAGTCCGAGCCTTCGGATCCGTTCGGCGACTACGCACCGTTCCTCGATCCCGAGCACGGCGACTTCGGGCTGACCAGCCTCCGCGCGAAGACCCTGCAAGCAGGGCCCGTGAGGACCCCGGCGACGGTGAACACCGCGTGGCGGTACGGCGCTTCGGTGCTGGGGCCCGTACTGACCGGGTTCGCGGAGTGGGTGGCGTTCAAGGCGCACAAGGACGGCACCCCGATCGTCTGGTGCCCGATGCGCGAAGGCGAGCTGCTTTCGGCGCTCGTCAACAACGCCGCCCGTGCCCGCGGGTGGAACGTCGTGGCGAAGCCGATCTGGCTGTCCAGGCAGGTGACCTCCATCGGAGCGATCGACAGCGCCGATCGTGACTCCGTCAACGAATTCATCCGCAAGCGCCACGGGCTCACCGTCCGGCAGCTCATGACCATGTTGCATCTGCAGCCGGGCGACGTGCCCTGGCTCGCCGCCCGGCTCGACTCCGTGCTCGACAACGACGAACTGTCGAGCCAGGTGAGCATCGCGCTGACGGAGACGCCGCATCTGAAGAACCGGCTCACTGTCACCGCGACGGCCGGTCGGGAACGGATCCTCAAGGTCCTGAGCAAGGCCGGGGCGCTCGACAGCGGCGAGATCACGTTGGTCGACCTCGGCTGGGGCGGCACCATCCAGCTGCAGCTCGCGAAAATCCTCCGCAGCGCGCAGACCGGGATCGAGCCCGTCGGGTTCTACCTCGCCACCGACCACCGGGTACCCAGACTCCACCTGGCGGGCCTGCGGACAGAGGGCTACCTCGGGCAGGCGGACCACCCCCGCGAAGTCGCCGGGACGCTCGCGCGCAGCCCGGAGCACATCGAGCAGTCGGTCAACGCGCTGTGCGGTTCGCTCATCGACTTCGACGAAGAGGGCGAGCCCATCCTTGGCCCGGCCGCCGGTTCCGTGTCGCAGAACCTCGAGCGCCAGGCCATTCAAGACGGCATCCTGGCGTTCCAGAAGCAGTGGAACCGCTACGTCACGAACGCGGGCGGCGACTGGCCGGACCTCACCGGGAACGCGCAGCATCGCCTCGCGAACATCATCACGGCCTCGCTCAAGGCACCGACGGCCGAAGAGGCGTCCATGTTCGGCAATTGGGAGCAGGAGGACAATTTCGGCTCGACGTTGGTCTCCCGTCTCCTGCCGGAAGACCTCGCCTCGGCTGTGCCGTACATGTCGCCCAACGACCTCACGGATCTCCGGCTGCGCGACTCGTTCTGGCCCGCACTCCTCGCCGCGTCGGACACCCGGCTCGGCGCCGCGGCCCGCGCGTTGTCCTCGGGGCTTCTCGACCCGGAGATTTTCGAAACCTCCGGAGAGCCCTATGCGACGACGTTGCGGTACCGCGCCGGCGACGAATGGTACGACGGCAAGCAGCGGCGGGTGCGGATCAACCACAACGGGCTGTCCTTCGCCCGGCTGGACCTCGAAGCCGCGGACATCCGAGAAGTCTCGCTGGCCATCCCGGGACGTCCCGCGATCGTGCGAGTCGACTGGATCGAAGCGAAGCTGATCTCTGGCGGCCGGGTCCACGTCCTGAACTGGAACACTCCCGACGATTTCATGCGGCTCTCCTACGCGGACAGCGCTTGGCTCGGCGCCAACATGATGGAGTTCTACTCCCCGCTGGCGGCGGTGTGGCTGCCGCTGGCCGAGCTGACCGGGGCGCCGGTCAGTTCGGCGCAGATCACTCTCGGTTTCGCCGTCCTGCCGCAGTCCCGTTCCGGCCTCGGACACCGGCTTCCCGTCGCCGACAAATTCGACAGGGTGTCGGCGAAACTGCGTGAGGAGTATCGGAACCGCGGCACCAAGGGCATCGCCGTCGGCGCCGCACGGGCCGCGGTCCGCAAACTGTCCGGCCGCTGATGGACCCGCTCAACGAGATGTCGACATCACGTGGTCTCCATATCAGCGGTGGCGGTGTCCAGTCGGTGAGGTCGTCGCGGTGCAGGAGCGCGGTGTTGCGCTCGGTCGCCTCTGCGTAGGCGGCGTACGCGTCGGGAGCTGTCGGGCCCGCCGGCGGCGATGTACTCGTCGTATACGAGTGCCCGGACCGAGCTGATCTGCTGCACATACCGTGCCGAACGCAGCACCTGAGCACGCAGCTCGGACACGTCCAACCCATTCGCGGCTATCGAGTCCAGTGGCTTGAGGACGCCGTCGACGTTGGCGCAGGCCGCAGCCGGCGCAGCCTGCGCGCGCACCTGGTCACCATACGCACTCGGTGCTGCCGACCGCTGATCATCCATTCGGTCAGGGTAACGCCATACCGGTGTCGTCCGTTTGGGTCGCCGACTCGGGCCGAGCACGCGGCCCGGCGGGTCCCGTTCGCTGACAGTCCGATGACCGCGAGAAAGCATTGGGGATGCCTCGGTCAGGAGCCAGTGTGTGAGAGCACGACGACGCTGGCGAGCCATCCGACGACTACATTTCGGTCGTGATCCGGTCGACGACCTCGTCGAGGATCACCCCGATCTTCCGTATCCCCAACGCCGCGACTCCTCGCGCGCGAATATCAGCGATGAGCAGGGTTGTGTCCGCTGTGCTTGCGGACTCGGCGGCGAGAGGGAAAGAACAATTTCTGGACGACGACAAGATTGAAAATAATCAAGAAACTGGCGACGACGGGCAGCAATGCGTAGAGCGTAATGAGCGGAGTGAAGTTTAGTTGCGTTTGGCCGGTATAATCGCCAGAACTCGTGACTGCGTTTATGAAAAAGAACAGAAATATGACTGAAGCAAAGAGTGCTGCGGCGCAGAGTCCTGCAATGAGTCCTCTCAACAAGTTTGCGCCGGTCCGCTTAATGTAGCCCGTTGACGCGAGCGATCGCGACACGATAAGGCTGACGCCGGAGAGTAGCAAACAGACCGACGCGAAGGTTCCCATTCCAACCGTGACAACATTGGCGCCATCGTAGGACGTTGGAAGCTGATATCCCATGACCGGCATGAGGATACTGAGGGCAAAACCCACGGCTGTGGTCAGCGCACCTAGCGTGGCGCTATTTTTGCGGATGGCGACGATCATGCTGGGCGGGAGGGCGTAGTATTGAACCCCGGGCTGCGCGGGTTGGAACATCATTACTGAACGTGCCAATCTGATGATTGGGACATGGTGCTCGTGTAAGTGGCTGACCAGGTGCTGCCGAGGGCGACAACCTTGTCGTGGATCGCGGTCTGCTCGTTGGAGATAGTGCCGGTCAGGGAATCGACAGCGCTGATGGTGGTGAAGATTGAAGCGATACCTGCGCCGATCATCCAGACGAGGATCGCAATAGCGGCAGGAATTCCGACTACCGTGAGGGCGCTGAGGATTGCGACCACGAGAGCGATTCCCAGCCCAATCAGAATACCGAGGATCTGCTTCCAGAATCCGTCGATACCGTTGGCGAGATCAGTCAGCGAATTTCGCATTTGCAGAGCGAGATCTTTGAGTGAGTTTAGTCCTCCGACTTGGGCTGGGACGGTGCTTTTGTAGGTTTCAGCACCTTTTCCAGTCCAGTCGATGGCGGTTTTGAGCTTATCGAGGGATACCGTGCCGGCGATGCCGCTTACGACGTCACCGATGTGGCTCGACCACTCGGCGGCCACTTGCTTCAGTCGGTCGGGATTTCCGCGCTCAGTTGAAAATTTCTCACACGCGTCCCAGAACGCATTGATTTTCTGGTTTAGCTGGTTCATTACACGTTGGACGGGTTCGATCAGGTTTGACAGGATGGACGGAACCCAGGACATCACCTCATTGACCTTGTCGAACAGTTCGCGAACCTTGTCGTCAATTTCTTTCAGCTTATCGATAGCTTGATCGACAAGCGGGTTTTCTCCAGTAGCTGTAGTCATGGTAACGAATGCTCCTTTCGAAGGATTGTCAGTGCCCGCCAGCGCGGGTGATGGTGTGCTTGTGCTGCTCCTCGTTCTGTTCGTACAGTTGAGCAGCATCGCGCAACGCAGTGGACAGTTTGCGGAAGTTGTTGCCGGCTTGGTCGATCATGTCTTGCATGACCGACCGTGTGTAGTTGTACTGCCGGTCAAGACCGCGCGCGGCAGCGTAGGACATGACGTCGTTCGCGCTCAAGCCAAGCTCACCGATCGCCGCTTTGGGCGGGGCGAGGCTGTCGGCTGCGTGATCCCACACATTGGCGTCCGAGCGAAGCGCGTCCAATGCAACCAAAACGTCACTCATGATCTCTACTCCTTCTCCAGGGTTGCGCCCAGGGCAGGCTCCAGCCCGACACGTCGGGCCATCCGGTGCGGGTCGAAGAGCAACCCCACAATTTCCGCGATCGCGGGCCCTTGCGGACCGTCCGCGAGGCCGGGTGGAGAGCCGACGCGATGCAAGTGGCGCAGCACGTCGAAAATCTCGCTTTCGATCTCAGCCGAAGGGACACGCGCGGCCCACGACGGGTCCAGCTCCACGCCCACCAGCTGCCCATTTGTCATCGAAGCGTGAACATGACCGCCTGCGCTCTCGGCCGTAATGCGACGGTCGACTATCGCGGTCGCCTGCTCGGTGAATTGCGCCAGTTCGGTCATCGCCGCGTCGGCAAGACGCAGCATGTCCTCGGTACTCAACGGCGTTTCGTTGGTAAGGTCGGCATGCTCGGCGCCGAAGGTCGGAATCGCCGGCGGGGTGCGCTCGACATCTTCGACCTGCCGTGCAAGGGCGGCGATGGTCGCCGTATTCGCGGCGGTCAGCACGCTGGCGTGTAGCCCGCGCGGGTCGACAGTTCTTCCAGGTCCGTGCAAGCGTCACCGCCAGCACGTCCGCAGTCGGTGACACGGTGACCGTGACCACAGCATCGGGGTCCTGCCCAATGATCTGATCATCCGCAGCTAAGGGCTCCTCCAGCGAACGTGTTCCACCCGGCGCCACCGCTAACGACCCTCTGGCGCCCGCAGCGTCCGGGGGTACAGATCGGGCAGGAACTGACTACCCGGCCTCTCCGGCCGCCTGCACTTGCGCCCCTGCCGACCTGGTGGACCACACTGCGAACCCGACACGGTGCCTCCCCGCGACCGTCGACCACCGACCGTGGCCGCTTAGGCACGGTATCAATGACGATTCAGGGCTGCAGCGAACACCAGCGGCACCCCCAACCAAACCAAGGCACTCGTGGAGACCTGGTCGCCCAGGTCACCATCACCGCACCCGACCGGCTCATCCCGGTCTTCCGCATCCCACAACCCCACAACACCAACGGGGCCGCAACCGCCCTACCAGCGGAAACGACCCCGAAGGGAATGGTTCGCACAATGACTAAATCGGTGGAGCTTCTACGCCGGTATTCCAACCGCCCGGATCTGACGGGGCCGCTGGTCAGAGCGTTGCGCGGGCCGCTGTGCAGATTCTGGCATCGCGTGGGATGAACTTTGCTTGCATAACCCGAACGGCACCGATGGTGCGTGCTACGGAGACTCCGGTGGTCCGGCGGTGCAACGGGTCCGTGCAGGGCCATGACCTCACGGACGGCATCGCTGGGCTAGTGGACGCAGGTGCGCCAGCGAGCGGAGCAGTACAGGAGTGACGGAGGTGACAAAAGTGGCGCCCCCCCCAGGGTGGGTGG
>JAVXWP010000041.1:0-3041 GCA_032230695.1 Actinomycetota bacterium
AAGTTCGGGGTGACGAACGCGCCGGCCATCTTGATGCCGGTCCAGCCGGCCGCGGCGCCGAGCGCCGAACTCGCCTCGTTGGCCTGGATCGCGTCCATCCCGCCGGGTGGAGCCTGCGCTGCGGCGACTCCGGCCTGCAGATCAAGGCGCTCTGCGCTGGGCTCGACCGAGCGGATCTCAGCGAGGTCCGTTGCCCGCAGCGATGACAACAACTGGCAGACAGCCGCGTTACCGGCCGTGTGTTGCAGGTGCGCGAGCGGTCCGTCGCCGTCCGAACGAGCGACCCGTCCGGCTTTGATCTCCCGCGATCGGCGGAGCTTGTGGCTGCGCATCCCGGCACCTCCCCCGGACCAGTTAGTGCCGAGAGTAGCTCTCCACCGCCGCGGATGCACTCGTCCGCCGGTCCATCAACCCCGATACGAGCGCGAGCACCAGACCAGCGACCGCCAGTACTGCGCCGACGCGACTCGGCCACTCGTAGCCGTGACCGGCGCCGAGGACGACGCTGCCCAGCCAGGCGCCCAGGGCGTTCGCGACGTTCAGCGTCGAGTGGTTGAGCGAGGCCGCGAGCGACTGACCCTCGTGCGCGACATCCATCAGCCGGGTCTGCAACGCCGGGATCAGGATGCTCGCGCTGAACCCCATCGCGAACACTCCGACCAACGCGCCCGCCTTGGAGTGCGCGAGCCATCCGAACGTCCCGAGAACGATGGCGACCGCTACCAACCCGCCGTACAGGCTGGGCATCAGTGCACGGTCGGCGAGCCGGCCGCCGACCAGGGTGCCGCCGGTCATGCCGATGCCGTAGACGGCGAGCACGATCGTCACCGCAGCTTCGCTGAAGCCGGCCAGGTCCGTCATCGTCGGGGTGATGAACGAGTACGTCGCGAACATGCCGCCGAAGCCGACCATGCCGACCAGCAGGGCCATCCACACCTGCGGTTTGGCCAGTGCGCTCAGCTCGCTGCGGACGTTGACGTCGTTGCCGACCGGCTGAGGTGCGACCCAGAACCAGACCGCGACCAGGGTCAGCAGGCCGAGTACGCCGACCGCGAGGAACGGCAACTGCCAGCCGAACCGCTGGCCGAGCAGGGTGGTCAGCGGGACGCCGATGATGTTGGCCACTGGCAGGCCGACCATCATCATCGAGACGGCCCAGGCGCGCCGGTTCGGCGGCACCATCGACGCGCCGACCACTGCGCCGATCCCGAAGAACGCGCCGTGCGGCAGGCCGGTCAGGAACCGGGCCGCCATCAGCATTTCGTAGCTGTTGGCAACAGCCGAGAGAACGTTGCCTACGACAAAGACCGCCATCAGCCCGAGCAGCAGGCGTTTGCGGCCGGTCCGGGCGCCGAGCGCGGCGATCACCGGGGCGCCGACGACGACACCGATCGCGTACGCCGAGACGACGTGGCCCGCCGTCGGGATGGAGATGTGCACGCCGTCGGCAATCTGCGGCAGCAACCCCATCGTGACGAATTCGGTGGTCCCGATCGCGAAACCACCGGTCGCCAGAGCCAGCAGCGCCAGCCCGACATGCCGCGAAGTCAGCCGGCTGTCAGGAGTCACTGAACTGGTCACGCCTGATTGTCTCACCCACCTCCGGCGCCGGCCCCGCCGTCCCAGCCACCGGTGTGACCACTGCCACCTACGCCTGACGGATGTCATGCCTGCTGCCCGTGGAGCAGGGTCCGCACTGCCTGGTGCGTCGTGCCGGGTTCCGTGAAAACATCCGGCATGGCCAACTACGGCGATCATCAGTTGAGCATCTACGTGCAGGGGATGTTCCAGGACACCCGGCCGGAGATCACCACCGACCTGTCCCGGCTGGAGTCCCAGGCGGCGGCGAACCTGTCCGCCGAGGCGATGGGCTACATCGTCCCGAGCGCGGGCAGCGGGTCGACCGCACGGGCGAACCTGGCCGCCTTCGACCGCTGGCGGCTGGTCCCGAGGATGCTCCGCGGCAGTACCGAGCGGGACCTGTCCTGCACGGTGCTCGGCACCAAGATGCCGGCGCCCGTGGTGATCGCGCCGGTCGGCGTACAGACGCTCGCGCATCCCGAGGGAGAGCTGGCGACCGCGCGGGCCGCGAGCGCACTGGGGTTGACCTACACGCATTCGACGCAGGCCAGCCACTCGATCGAGCAGATCGAGGCCGACAGCAAGTGGTTCCAGCTGTACTGGCCGACCGACAAGGACGTCTGCCTCAGCTTCCTGCAGCGTGCCAAGGCCAGTGGGTACTCCGTGCTCCTGCTCACCCTCGACACCGGGACCATCGGCTGGCGGCCGGCCGATCTGGATCGCGGCTTCCTGCCGTTCCTGAAGGGCGAGGGACTGGCCAACTACTTCAGCGATCCCGCGTTCCAGGCCAAGCTGGCCAAGCCGATCGCGGAGGACCCGACCGCGGCGGTGATGCACTGGGCCCAGATGTTCCCGAACGTCGGCCTGGGCTGGGACGAACTGTCCTTCCTGCGCGACAACTGGGACGGCCCGATCGTGCTCAAGGGCATCACCTCGGTCGACGACGCCAAGCTCGCCGCCGAGCACGGGGTGGACGGCATCGTCGTGTCGAACCACGGCGGCCGCCAGGTCGACGGGGCGATCGGCTCGCTCGACGCGCTGCCCGGGATCGTCGACGCCGTGCCTGACGAGTTTCCGGTGCTCTTCGACTCCGGTGTGCGCAGCGGTGCGGACGCGTTCAAGGCGCTGGCCCTGGGGGCGCGGTCGGTGCTGATCGGCCGGCCATGGGTGTGGGGCCTCGCTGTCGGTGGCGAGCAGGGGGTGCGCAGCGTGCTGCGCGGGCTCCTGGCCGAGCTCGACCTGACGCTGGCGCATCCCGAGGGCGAACTGGCGACGGCCAGGGCGGCGAGCGCGCTCGGGTTGACCTATACGCATTCGACACAGGCCAGCCACTCGTTCGAGCAGATCGAGGCGGACAGCAAGTGGTTCCAGCTGTACTGGCCGACCGACAAGGACGTCTGCCTCAGCTTCCTGCAGCGTGCCAAGGCCAGTGGGTACTCCGTGCTCCTGCTCACCCTCGA
>JAVXWP010000049.1:0-30596 GCA_032230695.1 Actinomycetota bacterium
CAAGATCAAAAGTGCCACCACCCACAGTGAGGGTGGAGGCACTTTTGATCTTGCAACCGACGCGGGACTACTCTCCGTGGTCCTTGCGGACCCCGGTTCAAGTAAGACCGCGTTGGTGGAGGTGCCGGGAATTGAACCCGGGTCCTCTGGCGGTTCATCAGGGCTTCTCCGTGCGCAGTCCGCTAAGTCTCTACTTGGCCCCATCGGTCACGCGAACAAGCCGATGTGACGAGCCCAGCCACTGTTTGATTCCCAACCAGACCCCGTAGCCGAGCCTGGCGGTAATCCTCCTTGCTGATGCCGGTACCCGAGCCGGAGGAACTCCCGGACCGACAGACTCACACTGCTACTTAGGCAGCAAGTGCGAAGTCGCGCTGGGCATTAGCCTTGGCGCTTATAGGTTGCGATGACGCTTACAGTGGTCTCTCGCCTGCACTGGCACGCTTCACCTGAATCAACGTCCAAAGTCGAAACCGTTCACCCCCGCTGGGTTGTGGATGCAACCTCATCATCATAGCGCCACCGGCAAACGGGATATTCCCGATGCCCAGGTGGGGCTAGCCCCACCCTCCGAATACCCGTGCACACCATGGGCGGAGGGGTCTGCGCAGGTCATGCTGGTTCCCATCACTTGAGGAAGGAGCCGGCCATGACCTCGTTACCGGTCGAGCAGGACGGTCACCGGCCGAACGCCCCGGTCGGCGGTTCCTTGGCGTACCTGCTGATGAACCTGCCACTCGGGATCGCCGGTTTCACCGTGCTGGTCACGCTGCTCGCGACGAGTCTCGGCACGGTGGTCGTGTGGGTCGGGGTGCCGCTGTTCGCGATCGCGATCCTGCTGGCGCGCGGCGCGGCGAAGGTCGAGCGGGCCCGGGTGTACGCGCTGCTCGACACCTACATCCCGCTGCCGTACCTGCCGTTGCCCGTCGGCTCGCAGAAGCTGCGCTGGACGGCCCGGCTGAAGGACGGCTCGACCTGGCGCGACATCGGGTACTTCCTGGTGTTGTTCCCCGTCGGGATCATCGAGTTCACCCTCGTCGTGACGTTCTGGTCGACCAGTTTGGCGCTTGCGGCGCTGCCGATCTACTTCCGGTTCCTGCCGGACGGTGCCTACTACTTTCCCGCGTGGAACATTCGCTGGATCACCGTGGACTCGACGCTGGAAGCGCTACCGTGGGCAGCACTGGGGGTTTTGTTCGTGGCGCTGTCGGTCGCGCTGACTCGCGCGATGGGTGGTTTCCACGCTCGCTTGGCGACGTCGATGCTCGGCCCGACCATGGCGCAGCGCCGTCGCATGGAGGAAGCGTGGGAAGACGCCGACGAGATGAGTTCGGTGTGATGGCAGAACGACCGATCAGGCTGGAGCAGCCGAGGCCCAAACCCTTTCGGGCGATGGGGTTCATGGTGGCGAGCTTCGTATTGCGCATCCTCCAGTTCGTACTCATCATCACCGGGTTGGCTGTGGGTATCAGCACGGTGGTGGTCTGGATCGGCATCCCCATCCTGATCGCGACCACGAGCTTCGTCCGCTGGTCGGCCGACGTCGAACGCCGCTGGCTGCGCAAAGCGCTGACCACGCCCGTTCCCGACGCGGAGCGGCTTCCCGTCGAGGGCAAAGGCCTGCTGAGCGGGTGGCAGACGCGGCTGGTGGACCCGACCACCTGGCGTGACCTGCTCTACCTGATCGCCGTCTTCCCACTCGGTGTGGCCGAGTTCGCGATCGGTGTGGCGGCGATACCGCTGCTGCCGCTGGCGATCTGGGTGGTGCCGTGGATCGGCTGGGCACACGGGCAGCTGGCGCTGGCCCTCCTGGGCCCGAACCAGACGAAGCAGTTCGAGATCAAGGCGCAGCGTCTCCAGGCGTCCCGTGCCCGTGGCGTGGATGCCGCCGAAGCCGAACGTCGCCGGATCGAGCGAGACCTCCACGACGGCGCCCAGCAGCGGCTGGTCTCGGTAGCGATGAGCCTCGGGCGGGCGAAGTCGAAATTCGACAACGACCCGAACGCCGTGCGGGCGCTGATCGACGAAGCGCACATGGACGCGAAGCTCGCGGTGTCGGAGCTGCGTGACCTGGCGCGAGGCATCTACCCGGCCGTGCTCGGGGACAGGGGGCTCGACGCCGCGCTGTCCGCCCAGGCCGCGAAGTCGCCGATCCACGTCGACGTCGACGTGGACATCGATCGGCGCCCGCCCGCGGCGGTCGAAACCACGGCGTACTTCATCGTGGGCGAGACCCTGACCAACATGGCGAAGCACTCCGGAGCGACCGAGGCCGGGGTGAAGGTGTGGCGGAGCGACGAGACGATCGTCGTCGAGATCACCGACAACGGCCACGGCGGCGCAGAGATCAGGCCAGGTGGCGGGCTGGCGGGTCTCGCGGACCGTGCGGCGACCATCGACGGCGTCATCACCGTGGTCAGCCCGCCGGGCGGGCCGACGGTGATCCGTGCCGACCTGCCGTACACCTGGTAGCCCGTTCGTGAGTGAATAGCGGTGTTCTGATACACCACAAAACACTCACGACACTGGGGGCCCGCATGCGGGTAGTGATCGCGGAGGACGCCGTCCTCCTTCGAGCCGGGCTGATCCGGCTGCTGGCAGATGAAGGTATCGAGGCGGTCGCCGCCGTGGACAACGGCGACGACCTCCTCGGCGCGGTCACCGAGCATCGGCCGGATCTGGCGATCGTGGATGTGCGGATGCCGCCAACGTTCACCGACGAAGGCCTGCGTGCCGCGATCGGCGCCCGTGAAGCCATCCCCGGCCTGCCGGTGCTGGTGCTTTCGCAGTACGTCGAGGAAAGCTACGCCGTGGAGCTGCTTTCCGGCGGCGCGGGCGGCGTCGGTTACCTGCTCAAGGAACGTGTGGCCGACGTCAACGACTTCATCGACGCGGTCCGCCGGGTCGCCGCCGGCGGCACGGCGATCGACCCGGACGTGATCGCGCAGCTGATGGCACGCGGCCGCAAGAACCCGCTCGACGCACTGACGCCACGCGAGTCGGACGTGCTCGGCCTGATGGCCCAAGGCCTGTCCAACACGGCCATCGCCAACTCGCTCGTCGTCTCGCACGGCGCGGTGGAAAAGCACATCGGCAACATTTTCGCGAAGCTCGGCCTGGAGGCAAGTTCGGTCGAACACCGCCGCGTGCGGGCCGTGCTCACCTATCTCGGCCGTGCGTAGGCCGTACCCACCTATCTCGGCCTGGTCACTGCGCCCACGGCGGCGAGATCGTCTGACCGTTCAAGCGACCTTGTATTCCTTTCGACGTGCACACCGTCAGCACGGCAGGTTCGCTTCCCGGGTTGCGCAGCCGCAGATGGGTGTCCGGCGGCGCGATGACGGCGTCGCCGGGCGCGGGCTCATGCACCTCGTCGCCCACCTCCACCGAAATCCGGCCCGAGCGCAGCAGGAACACTTCCTCGCGGCTCGCCGTGTGCGCGTCGCTCTGCGCGCCCGGAGCCACCTCGAGTGCCCAGATCGCCAGCTCACGGGAGCCACGGCTCGGCACGGCCAAGGGCCGGAAGACGAAACCGGCGTTCTCGATGGTCGGCGCTTCGGACAACGTCGCCAGTGTCATGAGATCCTCCAGATGGTCAAGTAGGTTGACGAGTAAATGGTAAACCAGCTTGACTAAAGTAGTCAAGTAAGTTGTCCAACTAGGAGTTCCGATGCTTCAAGGTGACCTGCCCGCCTTGCTCGCGATGACCTTCCGCACCGTCATGGACCGGATCCACGACCAGCTCGCCGCCGACGGCTTCACCGACGTCCGCCCCGCACACGGGTTCGCCTTCCACTTCCTGTCCCACCGCTCCGGCGCGACGGCGGTGGAACTCGGCGAACACCTCGGTATCACGAAGCAAGCCGCCGTCCAACTGGTCGACGAGCTCGAAAAACGGGGGTACGTCGAGAGAAGGCCGCATCCCACCGACCGCCGCAGCCGCTTGGTCTCGCTGTCACCTCGCGGCTGGGCGTGCATCGAGCGAGTTGTCGCGCTGACCCGGAAAGTTGAGGAAGACTGGGCCGGACTGGTCGGCGAAGACCGGTTGACAAAGCTTCGCGAGGATCTTGTGACTTTTCTCGGGGACGCTTCCCGGGAACAGACCGTTACGCTGCGCCCTGTCTGGTAAAAACTCTTCACCCGATCTGACGGCGGCACCGCCCGCTTCGCTCACCTAACATGGGCGGAAGCGTGGCAGCGAAGGAGTTCCGATGGCAGCTCCGTCCGAAGAGAACATCCGCTTCTTCGGCGGACCGTTGGATGGCCGCGTTCTCGAACTCGGCGACACCGAACCCGTGCGGGGCACCGTGATGAGGCACGTCCACCTCCACGACGGCCCGAAGATCGAGACGCACTACTCCTTGGACTACACCACCGAAAGCGGCTGGGAGTACCGGTTGTGCGCCGTGGCCGACCCGGACGGGATCGTCGAAACCTAGAACCAGGGTAGGGCGAACCCCACCCTGGTTCTACGGAAACCCGAAGATCACTACGGCAGCTGGCACCGCTGTTTTTCGGCCGCGCGCCGACCAGGCTTCAGGCCATGGAAATCAGCCGGAAGCCGTCGGAACCCAAGCTCCGCCGGGACATGTTCCTCGACGTCGTGCGCGCTGGCGCGATACTTGCGGTGATCACGCAGCATTGGCTGATGCCGGTGCTGTCGTACTCCGGCGGCCGACTGGCGACGGGCAACGCGCTCGCGACCCCCGGCTGGTGGCTTTTGACCTGGATGTCGCAGGTGATGCCCTTGGTTTTCTTTGCCGGTGGTGCGGCGAACTTGATGTCCTTGCGGCGCGCGGCTTCTGCGCGTGATTGGCTCGCCGCACGCGTGCGCAGGCTGTTGCTCCCCGTCCTGCCGCTGATGGCGGTATGGCTTCTCGTGCCGGACCTGTTGCGAGACCTCGGGATTCCCGAGCAGCCTCTGCAGGTCGCCGGAGCGATCGCCGCACAACTGTTGTGGTTCCTCGTCGTCTACCTGCTGACGGTGTTGCTGACGCCGCTGATGGTCGCCGCACATCGCCGGTGGGGACTCCGGGTGCCGTTCGCGATGGCCGGTGCCGCCGTGCTCATCGATGTCGCCCGCTTCAACGACTTCGGCCTGATTGGCTATGCCAACGCCGTGTTCGTCTGGCTCTCCGTGCACCAACTGGGTTTCCACTACACCGAAGGACGCCTCGGCTCGCTCGGCCGCCGTGCCGCGCTCGGGATGTCCGCGGCGGGCTTCGGGGTCACCGCGCTGATGGTCGCCTTCGGCCCGTACCCGGCGAGCATGATCGGCATGCCCGGCGCGCCGGTCTCGAACATGAGCCCGCCGACCGTGCTGCTCGCGTTCCTCGCCGTCGGCCAGATCGGCCTGCTGCTGGCGGCCAAACCCGCCCTGAACACCTTCGCCACCCGCACGCCGGTGGCAACCGCGCTTGGCTGGATCGGACCGCGTTTCATGACGGTGTACCTCTGGCACATGCCCGCGCTGGTCGTGGTCGCCGGGATCACCGTGTTCGGCTTCGGTTACGCCACCCCGGAACCCGGGACACTGCTCTGGCTGGCCGTCGCCCCTGTCTGGATCGCCGCGGCGGGCCTGGTGCTCGGCGGCCTCCTGCAGATGTTCAGCCGGTTCGAAACGCAGGGCAAGCTGAGTGGCTCGGTGACCGCGGGTACACCACAGTTGGTGGTCGCGGGGTTACTGGCTTCGGGTGGTTTGCTCGGCTTGGCGGCACACGGCTTCACCAAGCCTGTCGACGCCGGCTGGTTCACCGGCCCGGTCCCGTGGGTGACGCTGACCGCTTTGAGCTTCCTGCTGGCGGGCCGGCGGCTTCCGGTGGCCAGGATGTCGGCGTGGACGCTCGGCCACGCCCTCGCGCTCACCGAAGCGACCCGCGTCCGCCGTGCTCGCTAGGGCTCGCGGTTACGAGCCGCCGAGCAGCTTCGCCGGGGCGTCGTGCAGCACCGACCGCAGGAAGGATTCTCCAAGACGCGGGTCTTCGGCCCACCCCGCGATCGCCTTGAGCTGTGTCGCGTACGAGTACGGGATGTTCGGGAAATCCGTGCCCAGCACGATGCGATCGGCGGTCCCCACCAGTCTGTCCGCCCAATCCGAGGGCGACGGCATCATCTGCTCGGTGAACGGGACGCCGACCATCGTGGTGTCCAGGTACACCCGCGGATACCGCCGGGCGAGCTCGAAAGCCACCTCGTACTCGGGCATCCCGGCGTGCGCGAGCACCGCCGTCAGCCGGGGGTGCTTGGCGAGCACGCCTTCAAAGACGTCGAGCCCGGTGTGTTCACCTCGTAACGGTCCGTGTCCACAATGGACGACCACCGGCACGCCCGCGTCGGCCAGTGCGCCCCAGGCGCCGTCCAGCAGCGGGTCACGCGGGTCGTACGCACCGACTTGCACATGTGCCTTGAAGCAGCGCGCGCCGGCTCGCAGTGCGGCATCCACATAGGACGTGGCGCCGGGCTCGGGGTAGAGCGTGGCCGTCGGCACCGCTTCCGGGACACGCTCGGCGAAGGCGAGCGCCCACTGCGTCAGCCACTCCCCCATCCCCGGCTTGTGCGGGTAAACCAGCGGAGCGAACTGCCGGACACCCAGCGCTCGCAGTGTTTCCAGCCGCTCACTTTCCGGCGTCCGGTAGTGGACCGGCCACGGCGTCCCGTAGTGCCGTTCCGCTTGGTCGAAGTACGCCCAAACCTTGTTCATCACGGGTTCGGGAAGGAAGTGCACGTGAATGTCGATCAGGCCGTCCAGGCCGAGTGAAGCCACCCAGGCCGGGACGTCCTCATCGGACTCCGGAGCGCCGGTCAATCAAACCGCCCTTTGAGGGCACGGCCCATCGCACGGCTCACTTCCCGCGAAGCGTCGCGCTTCGCGAGATCCTGCCGCTTGTCGTAGGACTTCTTGCCCTTCGCCAGCGCGATCTCGACCTTGACCTTGCCGTCCTTGAAGTACAAGGAAAGCGGGACGATGCTGAGCCCGCTCTCCTTCGTCTTGCCGATCAGCTTCTCGATCTCGCGGCGATGCAGCAGCAGCTTGCGGTTGCGGCGGGGCATGTGGTTGGTCCAGGTGCCCTGCACGTACTCCGGGATGTGCACGTTGCGCAGCCATACTTCGCCGTCGTCGACCGTCGCGAACGCCTCCTGCAGCGACGCCTTGCCCGCACGCAAGCTCTTCACCTCGGTGCCGACGAGCACGAGCCCGGCTTCGTAGGTGTCCAGGATGGAGTAATCGTGCCGCGCTTTGCGGTTCGACACGATGACCTTCTGGCCGCGTTCTTTGGGCATATGACGACTCTACGTGAGTGGGTTGGAGCGAGCGATCGAATACCGCGACGCTACTGACGGACGTACAGGCGCAGCGTGACGTAACCGGTGACAGCCGAGATCAGCACGGACACGGCCAGCAGGATCGGCGCCACAGGGAAGAACACATCCAGGATGGAAACCGGCGGGATCACCGGCACGATGCCCAGCACCGAGTCCAGGAACAGCAGTTTCAACCCGAGCAGCAGCCCGACGGCCAATATCGCGCCGATCGCGCCGGCGACCACCGCCTCCAGGAGGAAGGGCAACTGCGTATACCAGCGCGTCGCGCCCACCAGGCGCATGATGCCGACTTCTGTCCGCCTCGTGAAGGCCGAGACCTGGATCGTGTTGGCGATCAGCAGCAGTGCCGCGATAGCCATCACCAGCGCGGCCACGAACGCGAGGTCACGGCCGGTGTTGAGCAGGCCGAAGAAGCGGTCGAGGAACACCTTCTGGTCGTCGACCTTGGACACGCCGGGCTTGCCGGTGAACTCCTGGACGATGACCGCGCCCCGGCTCGGGTCCTTCAGCTTGATGCGGAACGACGCCGGCAGGGATTCCGGCCGGGCCAGGCCGACGAGCTCGGGCTGGCTCTGGAAGATCTTCTTGAAGCGCTCGAAGGCGACATCGCGGTTCTCGAAGATGACCGACTGCACGCCCTGGTTGCTCTCGAGCTCCGACCGGAGCTGCTGGCACAACGGCGACGCGCAGTTCTTGTCGTTCGCGTTGATGTCCTCAGTGAGGAACACGGTCACTTCGACGTCGGCCATGAAGTTGGTCTTCATGGTGTCGATCGTCTTCACGACCAGCAGCCCGCCACCGAGCGTGGCGAGCGATACCGCAGTGGTGATGATCATCGCGATGGTCATCGTGATGTTGCGGCGCAGGCCGGTGAGGACCTCACTGAACACGAAACTGGCACGCATCGGGGTGGACCTGTCCCTTGTGGGTCGGGGGCGTTCGGAGCGGTTGAGCCGGGTGGAGCGCGGGCCCTATCGGCCCACGCCGTACACCCCTCGGGCGTCGTCTCGGATCACCCTGCCGAGCTGCAGCTCGACGACCCGGCGACGCATCGAGTCGACGATGGAGTGGTCGTGTGTGGCCATCAGGACGGTGGTGCCGGTGCGATTGATCCGCTCCAGCAGCAACATGATGTCCTGGCTGGTGTCCGGGTCGAGGTTTCCGGTCGGCTCGTCGGCGAGGAGCACCAGCGGCCGGTTGACGAACGCGCGGGCGATCGCCACCCGCTGCTGCTCACCACCGGAAAGCTCGTTGGGCAGCCTGTCCGCCTTGCCCTCGAGGCCGACCAGTTCGAGGACCTCGGGCACCACCTTGCGGATGGTCAGCTTCGGCTTGCCGATGACCTCGAGCGCGAACGCGACGTTCTCGGCGACGGTCTTGTTGGCCAGCAGCCGGAAGTCCTGGAAGACGCAGCCGATGGTCTGGCGCAGGCGTGGAACCCTGCGCCGCGCCATCTTGGCGACGTCGAAATTGGACACCAGGACTCGGCCCTTGGTCGGCACCTCTTCACGCAGCAGCAGACGGAGAAACGTCGACTTCCCCGACCCCGAAGCGCCGATGATGAAGACGAACTCACCCTTGTCGATCTCGACCGACACCTTTTCCAGTGCGGGACGGGTCGAGGTCTTGTAGACCTTGGAAACCTCTTCGAGCCGGATCACGATTCGGCATCCTACCCATGCCACCCGTTAAGCCCTGGTTGCCTAGGCTTATTGGCGCGGTGGCAATCGATTACGCGTTCGCGGACTGCTTGCGCCAGCGGATACCGGACTCGAGGAAACCGTCGATGTCACCGTCCAAAACGGCCGACGGGTTGCCCACCTCGTACTCGGTGCGCAGGTCCTTGACCATCTGGTACGGGTGCAGCACGTAGGACCGCATCTGGTTGCCCCAGCTGGATCCGCCGTCCTTCAGCGCGTCCATTTCGGCCCGCTCTTCGTTCTTCTTGCGCTGAAGCTGCTTGGCCTGCAACACCTTCTTCGCGGCGGCCTTGTTCTGCAGCTGCGATTTCTCGTTCTGGCAGGAAACGACAACACCGGACGGTATGTGGGTAAGACGGACCGCGGAGTCCGTCGTGTTCACGCTCTGCCCACCAGGGCCTGACGATCGGTAAACGTCGACGCGGATGTCTTTTTCCGGAATGTCCACGTGGTCGACCTCTTCGACCTCCGGCAGCACCTCGACGTGCGCGAAGGAGGTCTGGCGGCGGCTCTGGTTGTCGAACGGCGAGATGCGCACCAGCCGGTGTGTGCCCTGCTCGACCGACAGCGTGCCGTAGACGTACGGCGCGGTCACCTTGAAGGTCGCGGACTTGATGCCGGCTTCTTCGGCGTAGGAGATGTCGTAGACGTCGGTGGGATACCCATGGCGCTCGGCCCAGCGGATGTACATGCGCATGAGCATCTCGGCCCAGTCGGCCGCGTCGACGCCGCCTGCCTCGGACCGGATGGTCACCACGGCGTTGCGGTCGTCGTACTCGCCGTTGAGCAGAGTGCGCACCTCGAGCACGTCGATGTCCTTGGACAGCTGCGCGAACTCGGTCTCGACTTCGGCGAGACTCGCCGAGTCCCCTTCGGCCTGGGCGAGCTCGTAGAGCACGCCCACATCGTCCAGGCGCGACCGGAGCTCGGACACGCGGCGCAGTTCACTCTGCTTGTGCGAGAGCTGGCTGGTGACCTTCTGGGCGGTGTCGGGGTCGTCCCACAGGTTGGGGCTGGACGCCTCCTCCTCAAGGGAGGCGACCTGCGCACGCAGGTCGTCCAGATCCATCACCTGCTCGACCTGCGACAGCTTGCCGGCAAGGTCCTTCAGATCTGTCTCGAACTCGAAGCTCACATCGGTCCACATTACGGCAAAACCCGCGGCCGCTTTACTCGGGAACGGCCGCGAGCCCGCCGGTGACGATCGGTCTCAGGACTGGGGGATCGATTCGAGCAGTTTCAGCGCGGCTTTGGCGTGCGCTTGGGCGAATTCGCCGACCGCCTTGGCGTAGGGCCCGTCGGCGGACTTCGTCGCCCCCTTGGCCGCTTCGAGTTCCTGCGTGTAGGTCGAGCGCGCCGAGTCGAGCAACGTTGTCCGCTGCTTGGCGGTCAACGAACCGGCGTGCACGAGACGCAGGATCAGCGGGCTGCGGAGATGATCCGGGCCGGGCTCGGTGGAAAGCCAGGCCTTGAAGGCCTTCTTGCCGGCGGCGGTGATCACGTATTGCTGACTGGAACGCGGGCCCTGCTTGCCGAGGCGGACGAGACCTTCCTTCGACAGCGCGGGCAGCTCGCGGTAGACCTGGCTGCGAGTGACACTGAAGAAGGCTCCGAAACGCTCACCCGCTCCCGCGACCAGTTGCCCGCCGGTGGCGGGACCGTCGTGGAGCAGACCAAGCAGTGCGGCGGCTGTTGCATTCAATTCGGACACCTGTCTACGGTCCCACTTTCGGGCGGATGTGTCCACAGTGGCCTGCCGATCTGTCCATTGTGGCTAGTCCGATGCCCTCATTCGGCCCAATATCCAATCCGGTCCACAGTGGACTTGACCACACACCGCAACCAACGCCCTCCGATCAGCCCAACCCCGCGCACAAACCCGCACGCCCAGCGTGCTACTGGAACCTCACCAAAACCGGCCAAACCCACAAAAAAGAGGCCCGGACTGTGTCTCCACAATCCGGGCCTCATCTTTTGTAGCGGGGACAGGATTTGAACCTGCGACCTCTGGGTTATGAGCCCAGCGAGCTACCGAGCTGCTCCACCCCGCGCCGTTGCCTTACAAACAAAAGACTACAGGGCCCCCATTCCCCCTCACACCCACCCCCCACTAACCAAGATCCACCTCCCCCAAAACACCCTGACCTGCACCAATCCCAACGCACGAACAAGATCCGCACGGGCCTCACAAGCCAGGGGTCCAGGGGCAAGCCCCTGGCGGGGGATCCAAGAGGGCGGAGCCCGCCTTGGCCGGGGGCCTGGGGGAAGCCCCCCAGAAGACACAACGAAAGAGGCCCGTATTCGCATCTTTCCAGCGAATACGGGCCTCTGACCTCTGTAGCGGGGACAGGATTTGAACCTGCGACCTCTGGGTTATGAGCCCAGCGAGCTACCGAGCTGCTCCACCCCGCGTCGTAAACACCACTATACGCGGTGGTTACGACGCGGGTGCGGCGGGCTCGTCAATGCCCCTATCCGCCCGGCTGACCGGACGGTGGCGGGGTTGTCGACGCCGGTGGGGTCGTCGTCGCCGCCGGTGGGGCCGCTTTGGCTGCCGCATACGCCTTCGTGGCGGCATCCAAGGCCTGCAGTGCCGTGCCCTGGTCGGTGAAGTTGCCGGATTGCAGAGCGGCTCTGTACTTGTCGATCGCGGCCTGGATATCGGCCGCGGCCTTGTCCAGCGCCGGGGTGGACCCGGCGGTGCCGCTCGCCGGCGGTGTCGTCGGCGTGCCCGGCCCGGCCGGTGGCTGGTTCGGTGCGGCCGGCGCCTCTCCGGTGCCCGCTCCGAACACCTGGTCCAGTGCGCCCTGCACGGTCGACGAGAACCCGATCTTCGGCCCGTACGCGACCAGTACTCTGGCCAGCTGTGGATAGCTGTTCTGGTTGCGCTGCCGGATGTACATCGGTTCCACGTAGAGGAAGCCACCGGCGACGGGCAGGGTTATCAGGTTTCCGAAGATGATGTTGACGCTCTGGTTGGTGTAGAACGTCCGTTGCTGAGCGAAGTTCGGGTCGCTCTGGAATCTGTTCTGTACCTGCACCGGTCCGTCCACCTGCGACGCACCGGCCGCGGCAGTCGGTAGCCGGAGCACCCGCATGGTGCCGTAGTCGGCGGGATCGGAAGAAACAGAGACCCAGGCCGCCAGATACTGACGCTGCAATCCGGTAAGCGGGCTGGTGAGCTGGAATGTCGTTTTGTTCTCACCCGGCGCGTCGGCGAGGATGTAATAACCGGGCTGGTTGGCCACCCCGGCGGCGTTGGCGTTCACGCCGCCCTCCTGCGTCGGATCCTGCGGAACGCTCCAGAACGCCTGCTGTGCGTAGAACTCCTGCGGGTCGTTGACGTGATACTTGGCGAGCAGTTCCCGCTGGACCTTGAACAGGTCCTCGGGGTAACGGAAATGCGCGCGAAGGTCCGGCGAGATCTCCGAACTCGGCTTCACCAAACCGGGGAAGACCTTTTCCCAGGCGTTGAGGACCGGCTCCTTGTCGTCGATCGAGTAGAGCGTCACGGTCCCGTTGAACGCGTCGACAGTCGCCTTGACCGAGTTGCGGATGTAGTTGATCGAGCTGTTCGCCTGCCTGGCAACGCCGGTCAACGAGTCGTTCGTCGCCTCGCCCAGCTGGGTCTGCTGCGCGTACGGGTAGTTGTTGATCGTGGTGTAACCGTCGATGATCCACTGGATCTTGCCGTCGACCACCGCCGGATACGGATCGCCGTCCACGGTCAGCCAGGGGGCCACCTGGCTCACCCGATCCCGCGGATCGCGGTTGTACATGATCTTCGAGTCGGCGCCGATGGCGTCGGAGAAAAGGATGTTGCGCTCGCCGTACTTGGCCGCGAAGACGAGCCTGTTGAACAGGTTGCCGATCGTCACGCCGCCGCTGCCCTTGTAGAGATAGCTGCGGTCCGTCGCGGTGTCGTACTCCCCCGGCGCCTTGCCGGGCGTGCCGCCGACGATCGCGTAGTCGGCCGGACTGGACAGCTCGCCGTAGTAGATGCGTGCCTCGTTCACCTGGATGCCCGAACCATCGGGGTTCTGGGTGTCACTGGTGGTTGCCTGCGGGTAACCGCCGTCGGAGTTCTGGCCCTCCACCGCGCTGTCGACCTTGTTGGCCGGGGCGGCCACGAAACCGTTTCCGTGCGTGTAGACCATGTGTCGGTTGATCCAGCTCGTCTGGTTACCGGTCAGGCCCTCGGTCTTGATCTCCTTCGCGGCCACGATGTAGTCCTGCGTCGTGCCGCCGACGTTGTAGCGGTCGATGTCCAGCTTCGCCGGGAAGCCGTAGAAGTTCTCCCGGCCGACTCGCTGGGTGAAGGTGTCGCTCAGGACGTTCGGGTCGAGCAGGCGGATGTTCGGGATGGTGCCCGTGTCCGCCTTCACGTCGGCGGAAGTCGCCTCCGATTTACCCGAGTAATCCTGATACTGCACGTTCGTCAACCCGAAGGCTTGCCGCGTGGCGTCCATATTTCGCTGGATCGACGCGGCCTCCCTCTCGTTCGCGTTGGGACGCACCGAGAACTGTTCGAGCACCGCGGGCCAGGCCGCGCCGATGAGCACGCTCGACAGGATCAGCAGCACCAGCGAGATCGCCGGGAGCTGGATGTTGCGCAGGAACGCGCCGGCGAAGAACGCGATCGCGCAGATCACCGAGATGCACAGCAGGATCAGCTTTGCCGGCAGCACCGCGTTGAGGTCGGTGTAGGTCGCACCGGTGAACAACGGGTTGCGGTCGGAGAAAAGCAGGTTGTACCGGTCGAAGAAGTACTCGATCGCCTTGAGGAGCACGAAGATCCCGGCCGTGATCGACAGCTGCACGCGCGCCGGACCGGCGAGCTGACCGCCCTTACCGGCCAGCCGGATGCCCCCGAAGATGTAGTGCGCGATCAGCGCGCCGATGAAAGAGATGACCACGGCGACGAACAGCCAGCCCAGCAGCCAGTTGTAGAACGGCAGTTTAAAGGCGTAGAAGCCGATGTCGTGGCCGAACTCAGGGTCCTGCTGGCCGAACGAGGTGCCGTTGAGGAACAACTGCACCACCTGCCAGTCGGCCTGGGCCGTCCCTCCGGCGATCAGCCCGGCGACCAGCGGGATGCCGGCGCCCACCAGCCTGATGCGGCCGACGATCGCGGACCGGTACCGGGCGAGCGGGTCGTCCGCGCCCGAAACGGGCACGAAGACCGGCCGGGTGCGGTAGGCGATCGTCAAGCTCACCGCAAGCGCGCCACCTACCAGCAGGCCGACCGCGAAGAACAAGATGATGCGGGTGACCAAGATGGTCGAGAACACACTGCGCGCGCCGACCTCGCCGAACCACAGCCAGGTGACGTAGGTGTCCAAGAATCTTGCGCCGAGCAATAGTGCCAACACCACGACAGCCGCGATGATCAGCAGAATTCGGCTCCGCCGGGAGAGTTTCGGCAAGTTCACAGGGGGCCGAGTGGCCACTGCACACGCTCCTGAGGTCGTGATCTCGTTCGCGGGGGTGCAAGCGCGAGCGAGCATCCCCTGATGAGCTAACTCTACGGCGGGGGGTGTGAGTTCCCGGAACCCGCCCAAATCGGACGGCGGCCGGACGGCGACGAGACACCGCCCTCTCCTTGCTGCGACGATGTCGCCATGTCAACGAGTGAGCACCGGCCGAAGGCCGCCGGCATCGCCGGCCTGGCCCGGGAAGTGGAGGAGTTCGTCGCCTCCGGAGGCTGGGATCAACCCCCGCAGTTGTTCGCCCTTGTCCCCACCGCGGCCCTGCTCGACGAGCAGCCCGAACTCGCCGGCCAGCTGGACGCCACCGCCCCGCTGACGCCGGTCGCCCAGGAATCGCTGCCGGAGGGCGATCTCGGCGAAGCCCTCGCCTCGATCGCGTGGCCCGACCTGATCCTCGGCTGCGCACTGGTCCAGGAAATCATCGTGCTGCCCCCCGACGCCGAGGCCGAACTCACCGGTCTCGGCGATTCGGACGCCGAAAGCCTGCGCCGAGCCGCCGCCGACCACCCAAAGCGCACGGAAGCCCGTCTCGTCGCCGCTGTCCTGCGCGATGGCGACGTCGCCTGCGTGATGCGCCTGCGCGGCGGCAAGGACTCCGCCGGCGCCGCGCCCGAGGCCACCCCGCTCGACGAAGTCATCGAGCACCCCGAGCTCGCCCCGAACCTCCTCGACGCCCTCAAGGCGACCTTCCTCCCCTAACCCCCCGGCACGGATCAAAAGCGGCATCAAGGGACCTTTACTATCGTTTTTCGACAGTAAAGGTCCCTTGATGCCGCTTTGGGCTCAGCAGGCGGGCGTCGGGCGCCCGGCCTTGAGATCCGCCAGCGCGCTCAACGCGGTGTCGAGGGTGGAGACCTTGATCAGGTGCAGCCCGTTCGGCACGGCCGCCTTGGCTTCCGCGCAGTTCTGCTGGGGCACCAGGAAGTCCGTCGCACCGGCCTCACGCGCCCCGACGACTTTGAAGGAAATCCCGCCGATCGGCCCGACGTCACCCTTTTCGGTGATCTCTCCGGTGCCGGCGATATGCCGTCCGCCGGCGAGGTCGTCGGGAGTCATCCGGTCGATGATCGCCAGGGTGAACATCAGTCCAGCAGACGGGCCGCCGACGTCCTGCAGCGAGATCTTCACGTCGAAGGGCACGTCGGCCCGGTCGATCGGCGTCAGGCCGATGAAGCTTTCGGGTCCGTCCGGTCGTTGCGCCAGGGTCAGCGGCTCGGTGCGGGCCGGGTCGGTGCCGCGCTGGAAGGTGATCTGGATCGTCTGGCCGGGCTTCGTACCGACCAGCGCGGCCCGCACGTCTTGGTCGGCGCCGATCTTCTTGCCGTTCACCTCGATCAGCCTGTCGCCGGGCATGAGCACCTTGTCGGCGGGGCTTCCGGTGGTGATGTCCTTCGCGAGCACCTTCACCGGGAAGTTCAGATGGCGCAGCGCGGCCACTTCGGCGTTGCTCTGCGAATCCTGGAACTGCTTGACGTTCTCCTGCTTGACCTGTTCGTTGGTCTCGCCCGGCTTGTAGTAGTCCTCGCGGGGGGCCAGCGCGTAGCGGCCACTCGCCCACAATCCGAGCGCGTTGAACAGCGTGATGCCGTCGTTGAGCGAAACCGTCGTCATCCGGAGCTCACCCGACGCGTCGAACTGCGGGTGCCCGTCGATCTGCACCACCTGCTGCCCAGCGGCGTCACGGCCGAGGGTGTCGTAGGTCGGTCCGGGGCTGATCGCCACGTAGGGAACCGGTACGAACAGCCCGACCAGCGCGAATACGGCGAACAGGACGGCACTGACCAGCAACGTCCAGCCACGCCTGGTCAATCGCCTACCGGTTCCGTCCGGTTCGTTCTGATCCTCTGGGCGCCGCTCAGCTGCGACTTCATCGCGGGGCATGGTCACGCGGGACAGCGTACGGTGACCGTGTTCGCTTGCCGGTGAAGGCCACGCCTCACGTCTGGATGGCGCGCTCCATCGGTCCCTATCCGCGTACGGTAGAGATATGAGCAATCCCCCGTTCGGCTTCGGATCGTCCGATCCCGAGAAGCGCGGCGACAACGACCCCTCTGGTCAGCAGCCGCCGTCCGGCCCTGAGGCGTTCAACCAGCTCGGGCAGATGCTCAGCCAGCTGGGCCAGATGCTCAGCCAGGCTGGGAATTCGACCGGTCCGGTGAACTACGACCTCGCCAAGCAGATCGCGCTGCAGAACCTCAGCGGCAGCGGCGACGCCAAGATCGGCTTCTCCTCCTCCGGCACCGGCGGTGACTCGAGCACCGCCGTGCGCGACGCCGCCCACCTCGCCGAGCTCTGGCTCGACGCGGCGACGATCCTGCCGGCGGGCGCGTCGAACACGGTCGCGTGGTCCGCCCGTGACTGGGTCGAGAAGACCCTGCCCACCTGGCAGCGGCTGTGCGACCCGGTGGCCAAGCAGGTCAGCGGCGCGTGGGTCGAGGCGCTGCCCGAGGAAGCGAAGCAGGCGGCGGGTCCGCTGCTGTCCATGGTCGGCCAGATGGGTGGCATGGCATTCGGCTCGCAGCTGGGCAACGCGCTGGGCCAGCTCGCGTCCGAGGTGCTGACGTCCACCGAAGTCGGCTTGCCGCTCGGTCCGGACGCCGTCTCCGCGCTGCTGCCCGCGAATATCGAAAAGTTCACCGAGGGCCTTGAGCTGCCGAGCAGCGAGGTACTGGTGTACATCGCCGCGCGCGAAGCGGCCCACCAGCGGCTGTTCGCGCACGTGCCGTGGCTGCGGCAGCGGCTGCTCGCCACCGTCGAAGAGTTCGCCAGCGGCATCACCGTCGACACCTCGGCGCTGGAGCAGCTGGCGGGACAGGTCGACCCGAACAACCCTGCCAGTATCGAAGAGGCCATGTCCTCGGGGTTGCTGGAGCCGAAGAACTCCCCGGAGCAGAAGGCGGCCCTGACCCGGCTGGAAACCCTTCTCGCGCTGGTCGAAGGCTGGGTGGACGTGGTCGTCGCCGAAGCTGTGGGCGACAGGCTCCCCGGTGCCGAAGCGCTGCGCGAGACGCTGCGCCGCCGCCGGGCGACGGGCGGGCCGGCCGAACAGACCTTCGCCACCCTCGTCGGCCTCGAACTGAGGCCGCGCCGGATGCGCGCGGCATCGGCGCTTTGGAAGCTCGTCGGCGACCAGCACGGCATCGAAACACGCGACGGCCTTTGGTCCCACCGCGACCTCATGCCGACAGCCGAGGATCTCGACGAACCGCTCGACTTTGCCGCGGCGCTCGGGAAGAAGGACAGCCTCGACGACCTCGACCCGATCGCCGAGCTTGAGAAGACAGAGCGCGCCGAGGCCGAAAAGAAGGACGAAGCAGGCGACGACAAGAACGACTGAGTCGCGCGAAAAGGCCGGTGTGCGGACGACCGCACACCGGCCTTTTTACGTCCTAGTCCTCCCCGATCTCCAGTCCGGCCGCCGCCGACAGCCCCTCCAGGTATCCGATGGCCCGTTCGGCTTTCGGATACCGGTGGACGAGCGCCCAGAACCGTGCGTTGTGCTCGGTCACCTGCAGATGTGCCAGTTCGTGCACCAGCACGTAGTCCAGCACCCAAGGCGGCACGTCACGCAGCCGCTCGCTGACGCGGATCGTCGCGTCCACCGGCGTGCAGGACGCCCAGCGGGTGCGCATCGGGGGCACCCAGCGAACACTCGACGGCGTCGCGTCGCCGTCGAGATATTTGTCAGCCAACGCCGCGCAACGAGTCATCAGTGCCTGGTCGGAAGCCCGCGGCGGTGACGCCCGCTGACCTTCGACCAGCAGCAGCTTGTGCTGCATCTTGGCGACCCAGTGTTTCTCCTCGGCGCGGGTCATTCGCGCCGGGATCATCACGACCAGAGTGTCGCCCTCCATGCGGGCGGCGACCGTCCGGCGTCGTCGTTGACTTCGGCGCACCTCGATCTTCGGTGCGGTCTTCTGTGGAGGGATCTGCAGGTCAGTGATCTGCGGTTGCTGGTTCGTCTTGTCCCGGCTCCTCAGTGAGGGCACCCGTGCATCAGCCACCCACCCACGGTAAGGCCAGGGACCGACAACTCCGATGGCTGTAAGGTCACAGCGCCGAGTTGTCCACAAGGAACTTCCCCTGTGGACAACTTCGTTTTTTCTTAGCCGACGGTTAGCCCCCATTTGCCATTCTCAGCAGATGACCGAACAACCTTCCGGGACCGGCGACGTCATGCTGCCGCAGTTTCCCCAGCTCCTACCAGGGCTTGAAGTACTCGAACGTGGGGTGGACGAGGTCCAGATCGGGCTCGATCCACGGCATGCCGTCGTCGCGAACGGGCTTTCGCCCAGCGTCATCGACGCGCTGCGGTCCATCGACGGCCGCACGACCGTCCACAGCCTGCTGGCGCTCGCTGAAAGCGAACACACCGAGCAGCTGCGGGACGTCCTGACCACGCTCACCGGGCTCGGTCTCGTCAGCGAGGCCGATCCGCCGACACACAGTGCCCAGCCCGGTGTCGAGGCCGGGCTCTGGTCGCTTCGCAGCGGCCGGAACCACGGCCGGACCAAAGCCCGTCGCGCCCACTGTGCCGTGGTCGTCCGTGGCGACGGCAGGATCGCGATCGCCATCGCGATCCTGCTCGCCAAAGCCGGTGTCGGCCACGTCGAAGTCGCCGCGGAGGGCACGGTCACCGAGCACGACGTCGGCTGCGGGTACACCGACGACGACATCGGCCTTCCCCGGCGCAAGGCCGCGGCGGGCGCGCTCCGGCGGACGAACCCGGCGACCCGGACGGGCCGGTTGGTCGGTGGCGACAGGCTGCCGGAACTCGTGCTGCTCACCGACGCCGTGGTGCCTGCTCCCGAAGTCGTCGGCTTGCTCGTCCAGGACGGCGTCCCGCATCTCCCGGTCCGGGTCCGCGACGGCGTCGGCATCGTCGGCCCGCTCGTTCTCCCCGGCAGGACGAGCTGCCTGAGATGCGCCGACCTGCACCGGACGGATCTGGACGCCCGGTGGCCGAGGATCGCCGGCCAGCTCGCGGGACGTCCGCAACGTGCCGACCTCGCCGACGTCCACGCCTGCGCCGCACTGGCCGTGGCACAGGCCCTGCGGGTGCTGTCACCGGCAGACAAGCCACCTCCCGTTTGGAACGCCACGGTGGAAATCGATCCTTACGCGGCGAAGGTCCGGCACCGCTGGTGGCCGCCCCATCCACGCTGCCACTGCGGCGCGCGCTGACTACGGCGAGGCACGTACCACACGACTACGCCCTGGACCGGCTGCGCTTTCGGTATCCGGCAAGGCAGAATCGCTGGTGTGACCAACTCTCGCGACTGGACCGACGACCGGACCGACGCCGCGATGCCCCGCAAAGGCGCCGCACGCACAGCCAAGCTCGCCAGCATTCCCCTCGGCATAGCCGGCCGCGCGGTGGGCGGCTGGGGCAAACGGCTGACCGGCCAGAACGCGGACGACGTCAACGCCGTGCTGTCGGCGAAGGCCGCCGAGCAGCTCTTCGAGGTGCTGGGCTCGCTCAAGGGCGGTGCGATGAAATTCGGGCAGGCGCTGAGCGTGTTCGAGGCCGCCGTGCCCGACGAGCTGGCGGCGCCGTACCGGGAGGCACTCACGAAGCTCCAATCGGGCGCCCCGCCGATGCCGATCAGGCAGACCCACCGTGTCCTCGCCGAGCAGCTCGGGCGCTCCTGGACAACGCGGTTCGCCGAGTTCGACGAAGTGCCTGCCGCGGCCGCGAGCATCGGCCAGGTGCACCACGGCGTGTGGCACGACGGGCGCGAGGTCGCCGTCAAGGTGCAGTACCCGGGGGCGGACGAAGCACTGCGAAGCGACCTTCGCCAGCTTCAGCGCTTCAGTCGGTTGTTTCAAGCGTTCGTGCCCGGCACCGAAGTCAAACCCCTGCTGGCAGAGCTTGCCGCCCGCATGGACGAAGAGCTCGACTACCAGGCCGAGGCCCAGAACCAGCGCGCGTTCGCGAAGGTGTTCGACGGCGATCTCGAGGTGCTCATTCCCAAGGTCGTGGCCAGCGCGCCGAAGGTCGTGATCACCGAATGGGTCAGCGGCACACCACTGGCGAAGATCATCAAAAGCGGTGACGCCGAGACCCGCAACGAGGTCGGCAGGTTGCTCACGGTGTTCCACTATTCGTCGCCGCAGCGAGCCCACCTGCTGCATTCCGATCCGCATCCGGGCAACTTCATGCTCACCGGCGACGGCAGACTGTGCGTGATCGACTTCGGTGGGGTGGCCCGGCTGCCGGACGGCATCCCCAGCCATTTCGGCGCGATGACCCGGCTCGCCCTCGACGGCCGGTCCGACGAGCTGATGCAACTGCTGAAGGAGGCCGGATTCATCCGGCCCGGCACCGAGCTCACACCGGACGACGTGCTCTCCTACCTGGCGCCGTTCACCGAGCCACTGGTCAACGAGACCTTCCATTTCACCCGCCAGTGGCTGCAGAAGCAGGCCGGTCGCGTCGGCGACACCCGGGGACAGGACTTCCGGACCAGCCGGTCGCTCAATCTGCCTCCGGAATACCTGATGATCCATCGCGTGACGGCCGGGTCTACAGGCATCCTGTGCCAACTCGACGCCGAGATCCCCGCCCGCGCGATCGTCGAGCGCTGGCAGCCCGGTTTCGCCGTCTAAGTATCCGTCTGAGTTATCCACAGGCCAGGCTCAAACCGCACGAAAACTCCGCTCGCGGGGTCAAGTTGTCCACAGGTTGGCAGAAGTGGTTCCACCCGGTTGGCCCACCGGTCACCCTCGATGCATGGCCAATCCGAAGCACGCCGATCTCTCGGCGCTCACCGGCGCCGCGGTCGACGGCGTGATCACCACGGCCCGCCTTCGCGCGGCCGGACTCTCGCCAGGGAGCATCGCGGCTCGATGCCGGCCGGACGGACCCTGGCAGCGGCTGATGCCCGGCGTGGTCCTGCTCGGCACCAGCGCGCCCACCCGGCGGCAGCGGCTGCGAGCGGTCGTCGACTGGCTCGGGCCCGAGTCTGTCATCACCGGGCTGGACGCCTTGCGCGCCCACGGCGCCGAGCTACCGATCCCGCCGAGTGTGCACCTGCTCGTCGGGGCGAACAGGCGGGTCATGCCCGCCGAGTTCATGGTCCTGCAGCGGACCACCCGGTTACCGGTGCCCGTGCATCGAAACGGTCTTCCGTACGCGCCGCCCGCCAGGGCCGTAGTCGATACGGCCAGGCGGGAAAACGATCCCGAGCGGCTTCACCAACTGCTCGGCGTCCCGCTGTACTGGGGCCTTTGCACCACCGCTCAGCTGCGCGCGGAGCTCGACGCCGGGAACCAGCGCGGCACGTCAGCTGTCCGCAATGTGCTGAGACATCTGGGGCACGGCACGGACACCTTCACCTTCGGCATGGCACGCAGGCTGCTGAGGCAGGCTCCGCTGCCACCGCCCAGCTGGGGAGTCACGGTGTGCGACCTGCGCGGCAGGCCGATCGGCCTCGCGGACGCATGGTGGGACGAAATCGGCATGGCGTGGCAATTCGGCGCCGAGGGGGAAGGCCGGGCTAAACCGCGGATGAACCACCTGGCCCTCACGGCCGCCGGAGTGGCCGTCGTGCGGTGCACGACGGCCCAGCTCCGGACCGAACCCGGGCTCGTCGCGCGCGAGCTCGTCACCGCGTTCAGCGACGCCGCGCGGCGTCGCCGCCCGAAGGTGCAGGCGCTGGGGATGGAAGCTTTCGAGGTGGCCGCATGAGACTCGTCCGGAGCCTGCTCACCAGTATTCGTTCGGCAGTTTCCCTTCGATGTCGCGAACGTGTGCTCGCGCGCATCCAGGGCAAAGCCAGCGAAGTTCCCCGCTGTCGCGATCGGCGACCCACGAAAGCGCCCGCAGCGGATCCTCGTCGGCCGACCGCTGCTCGCCGCATCGCGAGCACACGACGGGCGTGGTCACCTGGATCGTCCATAGTGGACTGTCCGGGTGCCGAGCAGGAAGACGTCGTCGCGAGCGCCCACGTACGCGGAATCCCCGGGATCGGTCAAGCGGCGGACAACGTCCTGATCGGCCTGGCTGAGCCGGTCGTGCCCGACGTCGGCGAGCCAAGTCAACCGATCGGCGACGAAGGCCCGCACGGCGTCCGAACCCGGAGCGGGGTGGTCGTGCAGATAGCTGAAGGCAGAGACTTCTGTGAGACCGGCCTTCCCCAAGGCGATATTCCAGCCGTAGGGCAGGGAAACCGTTCCTGCCATGCCCGCGCGAAGCTCGCCGAACCAGTCGTCACGCGCGGCAAGAAGGCGATACTCCAAACCAGGCTTGCCGATTCCGAGATCCCATGGCAGGCACTGCGCCTGCAGGCCGCCTTCGTTGATCGCGAGCAGTCCGCCGGCGCGCAGCCCGCCGGCGAGCTCGTTCAGTCCGGCTTGCTGGTCGGGCAGGTGGTGGACCATCGCCGAGGCCCAGATGAGATCGGCTGGGGGCACCAGCTCACGCAGATGCGCGCCGACCACATCGGCGACCACGGTTTCGATCCGGACCTCGTGGCCGCCCGCCGCCGCGGCGGCCTTCTCAGCTTCGGTAAGCAACTCCCCGGTCGCATCGACCAAAATCAGAACACCACCCGATCGGATGGCCAATTGGGCGGCGAATGCGGCACTCATCCCACCGGTACCGCAGCCGGCATCGACAATCGTGGACCGCTCGGGCAACTTCGCGACCAAGCGCGCGGCGACCCCGGCATGCGCTACAGCGTCCAAGGCATCGGCGCGACGCATCGCGGGAAGACGGGCGGCCCAGTCGACGTCGTCATGGGTATGTGCGGACATGACGCCCATTCAACAGGGACATGTCAAGAGAAATACGCCGAGCGGTATGGGAAGGAGAGCCGCCTGGGGCCCTCCTTCCCACACCGCTGGGAATCAGCCCTGGAGTCGCTGGGATCGCTTCGAAGCCCAGTCGGCGACCCTGCTCCACCGGCGTGCGGCACGAACGGCACGGGCATGCCCTCGTACACGCTGGGCGCGGACGCCCTCTTCGAGGTCTTGTATTCGAGCTTTGGCGAGTTCTTCATAAAGCAACATTTCAGCGGTCTCCTCGACCTTGATTTCATTGACCTTGGTGGGAACGGCGGTCAGCGGTGCGCGACGCGCCTCGTAATCCCTGGTAGTGACCGGCATGACGCTCATGCTGCGGCGCTCTGACGGATCGTGGCGGGCTGCTCGACGACAACGTTCTTGCGAGGACGGCCCCGAGGACGCTTGCGGGCGACGACGGCCCCACGCTCGAAGATCTCGCCACCCCAGACACCCCACGGCTCACGCCGCGCCAGCGCACCGGCGAGGCAAGCCTCACGGACAGGGCAGCTTCCGCAGAAGCTCTTGGCCCGCTCCAATTCGGAGGGCGCCTCGGCGAACCACAGGTCCGCGTCGCCGGAACGGCAAGGCAACGCGAACTCGGGTGAGCTGAGGGCGTCGAGCAGTTCGCCCACTCCAGCGTCGACGAATCCGTCGGCCATTGCCCCCTCGGGTGCGAAGGCGATTGCCGAAGACATGGTGGTACTCCCTTGTGTGGTAACGGTTTTGGCACTTGTCATTGAGCTGGACAACGTGACCCCAACTGATGTCGAACTGATCTAGAACCCCAACAGTGCAGCGTTCGAACGGCGAACCCTGCTTCTTAATCCCCAACTGCGTAACTGACCCAGCTGCCCTTGACCCCAGCTGCGTCTGCCCCAATTGCCGACCCAACACTGTGCTGACCACACTGTGCTGACCAACAAAAAACACGAAGGCCGCGGATCCGATGATCCGCGGCCTTCGTGAGCCTCTAGTCCTGACTTGGTGTCAGGTCCTTCGCTCCCGTAGATACAACGGAACACGGAACTGCTTGATCGTCGGATCGACGACAAGGCGCGGGCTGACCTGCGCGTATGTCGTGGCCTTGCGCTCATTGGCGCCCAGCTTCACGGTTTCCACCGCGATGCTGCCGAGGTCATGGTTGAGCCCCTGCGGCGTCTGGATGCCAAAAGCCGCCCAGCGCATGCCGGTACCCCGGCGCGCTTTCAGGGCCAGCCGGTCCGAGGACGCAGCAGCGGCGCAGGACAGCGAAGTGCCAGGGCTGAGGAACTTCGTGTAAATCGTCATCTCGCCGGCACCTCCTTCTTGCTGTCTGTCGCTCGCCGCGTCCTGCGGAAACCGAAGTGTGATCCCCGAGCGCTCCCGCCCGGGTACATGCAGGTTATTGCCACCCCGCACGCGGGTGCAACTTATTTTAGAGAAATATCCCCTAAGCGACGAAGATTGCCCTTGAGCAGCGGGTTCCCCGCGTTGATCATTGCATCGGCGCGGTCAAGAGCTCACCACGGCTCGGACAACGTCGAGCACCTCGGCGCCGAAGCGCTCGAGTTTCGTGGCGCCGATACCGGAGATCGACACCAGTGCCCCGTCCGTGGTCGGCCGCTGCTCGGCGATCGCGACCAGTGTCGCATCAGTGAAGACGACAAAGGTAGGCACTTTGAGTTCCTTGGACCGTTCGCCGCGCCACGCCCGGAGCCTGGCCAGCAGCTCCTCATCCACATTGGACGGACATCTCGCACATCGGCCGAGTTTGATGTCCATGGTCCCGGCCAAGACGCTGTCACAGACCCGGCATCGCGGCTTCGAACCCGAGGGCGCGACGTTCTGCGCCTTCGCGACCCGTGCCGCGGGGTGATCCTCCGGAACCAGGCCGTAGAGGAACCGGCTGCGCCTGCGGTTGCGGCGGCCGCCGGGTTTGCGCGCGAGCGCCCACGACAGCCACAGGTGCTCGCGTGCGCGGGTGACACCGACGTAGAACAGCCGTCGCTCTTCCTCGATGGCCGCCTCGTCGCCGTCGGCGTGCTGGATCGGCATGGTGCCCTCGGCGAGACCGACCAGGAAAACGGCGTCCCATTCCAGGCCCTTGGCCGCGTGCAATGAAGCCAGCGTGACGCCCTCGACGGTCGGCGGGTGCTGCGCGGCCGCGCGCTGGTCGAGCTCGGCGACAAGGTGGTGCAGATCCGCGCCTTCGACCGCGGAAGCCAGCTCCTCGGCCACTTCAACCAACGCGAGCAGCGCGTCCCAGCGTTCCTTCGCCGCGCCACCTGCGGGCGGCTGCTCAGTCAGGCCCACCGGATGGAGCACCGCGCGGACCCTGGTGACCAGATCGAGATCCGACTCCCGCGACGACGCGGTGCGCAGCGCGATGACGGCCTGCCGGATCTCCTTGCGGGCGAAGAATCGCTCTCCGCCACGCACCAGATACGGAACGTCCACATCGGACAGCGCCTGTTCGTAGGCCTCGGACTGGGCGTTGACCCGGTAGAGCACCGCGATCTCACTGGTGGCGACCCCGCCGTCGATCAGTTCGCGGATCCGACGCGCGACGGCCGATGCCTCGGCGGCTTCGTCGTCGTACTCGCCGAAACGCGGCGTCGGGCCCGCCGGACGCTGCCCGATCAGCTTCAGCCGGGAGCCGGCGGGACGGCCGCGGGCGGCGCCGATCACCTGGTTGGCGAGCGCCACCACCTCCGGCGTCGACCGGTAGTCCCGTTCGAGCCGCACGACCGTCGCCTCGGGGAAGCGCCGGGTGAACTCCAGCAGTGGCCGCGGCGAGGCGCCACCGAACGAATAGATGGTCTGGTTTGCGTCGCCGACGACAGTCAGATCGTCGCGGCCGCCGAGCCAAGCGTCCAAGAGGCGCTGCTGCAGCGGCGTCACGTCCTGGTACTCGTCGACGACGAAGCAGCGATACCGCTCGCGGAACTCATCGGCGACCGCACCGTGCTCCTCGAGCGCCGCTGTCGTGTGCAGCAGCAGGTCGTCGAAGTCGAGCACCTGCGCGGAGTTCTTGATCTCTTCGTAGAGCCGGTACACGTTCGCGACCTGCGTCACCGGCGCCGGAGTGTCGCGCTGGTTCCTGGCCGCGATCGCCGGATAGTCGTCCGGGCCGATCAGCGAAGCCTTGGCCCACTCGATCTCACTGGCGAGATCTCGCAACACTTCGGTCTCGGTTCCGAGCCCGGCACGGTTCGCCGCCTGGCCGACGAACCGGAATTTATTGTCGAGCAGATCCCACGGCCGGTCGCCGACCACCCTCGGCCAGAAGTAACGCAACTGGCGGCGGGCGGCCGCGTGGAAGGTCAACGCCTGCGCGGCTTCGACCCCGAGCCCTCGAAGGCGGGTCCGCATCTCCCCCGCAGCCCGCGCGGTATAAGTGACCGCAAGCACCTGACCAGCGGCGACGTGTCCCGAACTCACCAGGTGCGCGATGCGGTGCGTGATCGTGCGGGTCTTGCCCGTCCCAGCTCCGGCCAGGACACACACCGGTCCGCGCGGAGCACTCGCGGCGGCTCGTTGCTCAGGGTCGAGGCCGTCCAGCAGACCCGGACGGCTCCTCGGAGTAGATGCGCTAGCCACGTGCCGATCCTCGCAGAGGGGGCCGACGGCGCCGAGCCTGGCCACCCGCCCGTATCCTGGTGAGATGGCGGGAAAGCAGGATAAGGAAGCTGCCAAGCAGGCCAAGAAGGTAAAGCGCGCGGCGAGCAAGGCTCGGCGTGGGCAGATCTTCGAAGCCTTCAAGATGCAGCGCAAAGAAGACAAGGCGCTCATCCCCTGGATGCTCGGCTCTGTCCTGGTCATCACGGGTGCGGCGTTCGGCGTCGGGTTGCTCATCGGCATGCAGTGGGCACTGCTGCCGTTCGGCATCCTGCTCGGTGTCCTCGCCGCGGTGATCATCTTCGGCAGGCGCGTGCAGAAAACCGTGTACGCGAAAGCCGACGGCCAGCCAGGTGCGGGCGCGTGGGCGCTGGAGAACCTCCGCGGCAAGTGGAAGGTCACCCCCACCGTCGCCGCGACCACCCAACTCGACGCCGTGCACCGCGTCCTCGGCGGTCCAGGCGTCGTCCTGGTCGCCGAAGGAGCCCCGCACCGCGTCAAGACCCTCCTCGCGCAAGAGAAGAAGCGCGTCGCGCGGCTGGTGGGGGAAACCCCGATCTACCCCGTGATCATCGGCTCCGAAGAGGGTGAGGTGCCGCTGAAGAAACTTCAGGGCTACCTGATGAAACTGCCGCGGAACCTCAAGCCCGCGCAGGTCGACGCCCTCGAAGCGAAGCTCGCCGCCCTCGGCAACCGAGGCGCCGCAATGCCCAAGGGCCCCATGCCGGCCGGCGCCAAAATGCGCTCCGTCCAACGCACCATCCGCCGCCGCTAACCCACCTCCAACGCAGCATCAAGGGACCTTTGGTGCCACAAAACGGCACCAAAGGTCCCTTGATGCTTTTTTGGGCACCCTGACGCGCCTGCGGGACGAAAAATGTCGGTGTGCAGTCGCACGATGACTGTGTGTGGAACAAAGGGTCGCTTCAGCCTGAAGCGCTGACAAGAATGTTTCCCGGCGGCGTCGCACCTCGTGCGGCGCTGATCGAGCTCGGCATGTCACATGCGAGCATCTCGAGGCGGTGCCGTCCGGGCGGTCCGTGGAGCCGGCCCATCCCGGGCGTCATCGTGTTCAACAACGGAACGCCGACCCGCAGCCAACTCTGCCGGGCGGCGCTGGCGCACGCGGGTCCCCAGGCGATGGTGACCGGCCACCAAGCCATCCGCCTGCATGGTGGCCTGCGGATGGCAAAAAACGACATCGTGCACGTTCTCATCCCGCACGCCAGTGGGGTCTCTTCCTGGGGTTTCGCCACCGTCGAGCGCACAATTCATCTCCCAGAGCCGGTCATCATCAACGGCATACCTGTCGCCCCGCTTGCCCGCGCGTTGATCGACGCCGCCCGGCGGATGCACGAGTTGGACGCCACCATCGCGATGATCGCCGATGCCGTTCAGCGTGGCCTGTGCGATCCCCGCGAGCTACAGCACGAGATCAACGAAGGTTCGACGATCGGTTCGGCCCTGCCGCAACGCGTCGTGAACGAAATGAACGAGGGCATCCACTCCGTGGCCGAGGCCTGGGGCCGGAAAGTCGTCGACCGCAGCAAACTTCCCAACGCCGAGTGGAACGTCGCGATCTACGACACCGAAGGCCGGCTGCTCGGCGTTACCGACTGCTGGTGGGACGACGTTGGAATGGCCCTTGAAATCGACTCGCTGCAATTCCACCTCGGTCCGGCGGCCTACGCCGACACCGTCGAAAAACACACAAGGTTCACCGCCGCAGGCATCACGATCATGCACGTCCTGCCATCGCATCTGCGTGACCGCCCGCTAGCCATCGTCCAACAGCTGCGCGCCGCTCACCAACATGCTTCGCGCCGCCCACGCCCCGACGTCGTCACGAAGCTCTGGCGCCCGGCCGCATGACCACCCCACCCCGAGCCCCGCCCCACCCCGGGGGATCAAGGGACCTTTGCTGCCGCGACACGGCAGTAAAGGTCCCTTGATCCCCCGGCAGTGCACCCGGGTGGCGCCAGGGGATTAGCGGAGGCGGACGACGACGGTGGTGGTGAGGCGGTCCAGCCAGCTGCGGCCGTCGATGTTGCGTACGGCGGCGGGGATGATCAGGAAGGTGAGTGCGGCGCGAATCACAGCGCGCCAGAGGCCGACCATCGGGGCGCCGTCGAGGCGGCCGACGCGGATGCCGACGGCGGCCATGCCGGGGGTGAAACCGAAGAAAGCGACGGGTACCGCGGTCAGCAGGGCCCACACGCCGACAGACCAGAGGTTGAACGTCTGCATCACGGCCGGGTTCTGGAACTCCGGACGCAAGAAAAGCGCTGTGACCAGCGAAGCGAGCACGAGATCGAGCAGCAGGGCCAGCAGCCGGGAGCCGCCTCCGGCGACAGAACCGACGCCTTTTTCGGGCAGGCGAAGGCTCTTTCCGCGCCACTCCGGAGCGCGCTCATCACTGCCCGCAACACCATCGCCACTACCCGGTAGCCACTCGCCAGTCCATCTCGCCACCCATCTAGGGTATGCGGCTGGCGACGAAGCCACCCGCACTGGTCGAGTACCCGCTATCCACCAGCCCGTTAACACTGGCGAAACATACGGGTGACGGTCGGGCAACACCGCGCTCATAGTTTGAGCCGAAGAGAGTACTGCCGCCGGCAACGAATGAGAAGGAGTCACAGAGGGTGTCCACTACTCCAGACGATATCCAGAAGCTGATCACGGACGAGAACGTCGAGTTCGTCGACATCAGGTTCTGCGACCTTCCCGGCGTCATGCAGCACTTCACGGTCCCCGCGAAGGCATTCGACGCCGCGGCATACGAAGAGGGCCTGGCGTTCGATGGCTCGTCCGTCCGGGGATTCCAGTCGATCCACGAGTCCGACATGTTGCTGCTGCCGGACCCCGAGACCGCGCGGATCGACCCGTTCCGCAAGAACAAGACCCTGGGTCTCAACTTCTTCGTGCACGACCCGTTCACCCGTGAGGCGTACAGCCGCGACCCGCGCAACATCGCGCGCAAGGCCGAGCAGTACATCGCCGAGTACGGCGTGGCCGACTCCGTGTACTTCGGTGCGGAGGCCGAGTTCTACATCTTCGACTCGATCCGCTTCGACTCCGCCGAAAACGGTGCGTTCCACGAGATCGACTCCGTCGAGGGCTGGTGGAACACGGGTGCAGACGAAGAGGGCGGCAACCGCGGTTACAAGACCAAGTTCAAGGGCGGTTACTTCCCCGTCCCGCCGACAGACCACTTCGCGGACCTTCGCGACGAGATCGTGAAGAAGCTGCAGGACTCGAACTTCGAGATCGAGCGTGCGCACCACGAGGTCGGCACCGGCGGTCAGACCGAGATCAACTACAAGTTCAACACGCTGCTTCACGCGGCCGACGATCTGCAGTTGTTCAAGTACATCGTGAAGAACACCGTCTTCGACGCCGGTCGCACCGCGACCTTCATGCCGAAGCCGCTGTTCGGTGACAACGGTTCCGGCATGCACTGCCACCAGTCGCTGTGGAAGGACGGCACGCCGCTGTTCCACGACGAGTCCGGCTACGCGGGCCTGTCCGACACCGCGCGCCACTACATCGGTGGCCTGCTCCGCCACGCCCCGACGCTGCTCGCGTTCACCAACCCGACGGTGAACTCGTACCACCGTCTGGTGCCGGGCTTCGAGGCGCCGGTCAGCCTGGTTTACTCGCAGCGCAACCGTTCCGCTTGTGTGCGCATCCCGATCAC
>JAVXWP010000058.1:0-3028 GCA_032230695.1 Actinomycetota bacterium
TTCGCCGAGATCCGCCGATGCCCGGTGCCGATCAACTCCATCACCGCCAGAGCCAAAGCCTTCGATTCATTTCGTTGCGCCACGAAAACAAAATAGCACAAACCGAGGCCCACCACTCCGGTGCGGAGTTGGTGGGCTGAGGCTCAGTAGCCCAGAGCTGTTCTGAAGGCGTCGTTCGAGCGAGCCGCCGCATCGCGGAGGGCGGCGGCGTCTGGGCCGGCGCCGAGGATCTCGCGGGAGCTGGACGGGACTACGTTGCGTACGGCGTCGCCGAAGATTTCAGTGAGGCCTGCTGCGGTTCCACCTTGCGCGCCCAGGCCGGGAGCCAGCAGAGGGCCGCGGATGTCCAGGTTCTCAGCGGTCTGGGCGATGGTCGCGCCGACCACAGCACCGAAGGAGCCCAGGTCGTCCGCGTCCGCGTTGAGGTCGCGCAAGCCGTCGAGTACTGCGCCGGCGACGGTCGGGCCGGCCGCCGTACGGGCGGACTGGAACTGCGGACCCTCGGGGTTCGAGGTCAGGGCGAGGACGAAGAGGCCGGCACCAGCAGCCTTAGCCTCGTCGATCGCGGGCTGGAGGGAGCCGAAGCCGAGGTACGGGCTGACGGTCAGGGCGTCGCAGGCGAGCGGGCCCTTCTCGGACAGGTAGGCGGCCGCGTAGCCCGCCATCGTCGAGCCGATGTCGCCGCGCTTGGCGTCGATGATCACCAGGGCGCCGGCCTCGCGCAGGCGGATCGTCGCTTGCTCCAGTACGGCGATGCCCGCCGAACCGAAGCGCTCGAAGAAGGCCGACTGCGGCTTGAACACGGCGACCTGGTCGGCCAGCGCGTCGACGACACCGAAGGTGAACGACGCCAGGCCTTCCGCGGTGTCGGGCAGACCCCAGAGGTCGAGCAGGTGCTGGTGCGGGTCGATCCCGACGCAGAGGGGGCCACGCGCGTCCATCGCCGCGCGCAGACGGGTACCGAAAGGCTGGTCGCTCATAGGACGTACTCGCTCTCTCATCGTTGCTCCAGAAGGCGGTTCGACCGGCGTACCAGGCCGGGACCGCGAAAGATCAGGCCGGTGTAGAGCTGGACCAGGCTTGCGCCCGCATCCACCAATCGCGCGGCATCGGACGGATCGAGGATCCCGCCGACGCCGATGATCGGCAGCGCTCCCCCGGTCTCGGAATGAATGTGCGCGACCGTCTTGGCCGCGATCTCGGCCAGCGGCCGTCCCGACAATCCACCGGCCTCCCCCGCCAAACCGGCATCCGAAGCAGCGAGCCCGGAGCGGCCGATGGTCGTGTTGGTGGCGATGATCCCGGCGACGCCCACGTCGGTGCAGACACCGAGCAGTTCGTCGATCGCCGGCTCGGTCAGGTCCGGCGCGATCTTGACCAGGATCGGTTTCGGCTCCAAACCCCCAGCCGACAACGCGCGAGCCTCGGAGTGCAAGGCGGTCAGCAGTTCGCGGAGGTGACCGGAGTCCTGCAGAGAGCGCAGGCCCGGCGTGTTCGGCGAGCTCACATTGACCGCGAAGTAGTCGCCGTACCGGTAGAGCCGCCGCAGCGAGGTCACGTAGTCCTCGACCGCGTCCTCGAGAGCAGTCACCTTCGACTTGCCGATCGAGATCCCGAGTGGATACCCAAGCGGCCCGTACGCCGCCAGCCGGTCGGCGAGCGCAGCCGAGCCGAGGTTGTTGAACCCCATCCGGTTGATCACCGCTTCGCTCTCGACCAGCCGGAACAGCCGAGGCTGAGGGTTCCCCGGCTGGGCGTGAGCCGTCACCGTCCCGACCTCGACGAACCCGAACCCGAGCGCCCGCCAGGCCGGCAACGCGACCCCGTTCTTGTCCATCCCTGCGGCCAGCCCGACCGGGCTCGGGAAGCGCACTCCGAACACGGTCGTCGCCAGTCCGGCCGGCAGCGAACCGTAGGTCCGCGAGAGAGCGCTCACCGCACCGGGAACGCGGCTCAGCCGCCGCAACCCGTGCAGCGTCTGCTCGTGCGCGATCTCCGCATCCCCCTTTCCCAGCCGGTACAGCACCGGCCGGACCACCTTGCGATAAAGGGGAAACGCGCTCACGGCGCTCAGTCCTCCACCACTGTGTCCGCGATCCCGTGGATCCGCGAAGCCCAGTCCTGCAGCGAGCGCACCCCGATGTCCCCGGCCTGCTGCGCTTCGATCCCCTGTACTGCGGCCGCCAGCCCCTGCACAGTCGTGATGCACGGGATGTTCCGGGCCACCGCCGCACTCCGGATCTCGTAGCCGTCGATCCGCGGCGACCCGCCCTGGGTGATCCCGATCGGCGTGTTGACGATCAGGTTCAGCTCACCGTCCTGGACCATCTGGACGATCGTCGGCTCACCGTTCGGCCCGGGACCCTGGCTGCTCTTGCGGACCGTGACCGACTCGACGCCGTTACGCCGCAGTACGTCGGCCGTGCCTTCGGTCGCGTAGATCTGGAAGCCCAGATCCGCCAGCCGCTTGACCGGGAAGATCATGTGCCGCTTGTCCCGGTTCGCGACCGACACGAACACCTTGCCCGAGCTGGGCAACGGCTGCGACGCACCGGCCTGCGACTTGGCGAACGCCGTACCGAAGGTCTCGTCGATGCCCATCACCTCGCCGGTGGAGCGCATCTCCGGCCCGAGCACGGTGTCGACCGACGAGCCGTCGATGGTCCGGAACCGGTTGAACGGCATCACGGCTTCCTTCACCGCGATCGGCGTCGAGACCGGCAGCGTTCCGCCGTCACCGACGGCGGGCAGCATGCCTTCTTCCCGCAGTACGGCGATCGTTGCCCCGAGCATCACTCGCGCGGCAGCCTTCGCCAGCGGCGTCGCAGTCGCCTTGGAGACAAACGGAACCGTCCGCGACGCCCGCGGGTTCGCCTCCAGCACGTAGAGCACATCACCTGCGAGCGCATACTGCACGTTCAGCAGACCCCGTACGCCGACGCCGCGGGCGATCGCCTCGGTGGAGACCCGGATCTTCTCAATGTCCGCGTTCCCCAAGGTGATCGGCGGCAGCGCGCAGGACGAGTCG
>JAVXWP010000071.1:0-26976 GCA_032230695.1 Actinomycetota bacterium
CGACGGCGAGCCTGTCGGCGAAGCGGCTGTCGTACTCCGACAGCGCGCTACGCCCGCCGGGCCAAGTCTGCGCGGCGAGGTCGTGCCAGACGACGACGTCGGCGTCGAGGCCGATGACACCGCCGAGCGCGCGATACTTCTCGGCGTGGCCGAGCGACTGCAGCATCTTCCGCAAGTGCACCAGCCGAAGCTGGTCGCGCGGATGCGAACGGACCTTCCGCGCGGGATCCGATATCTGATGCGCCGGATCGAGGTCGGTCATGATCGTGGTGGGCGCCCCGGCCCCGCGGTCGGTGATCCGGTGCCGCACGACGAGCACCGGCAGGTAGCCGTGCTCGGTCTTGACCAGCAGCTCGACCCCGCCGCGCCGATGCCCGACGCGGTCAACACCGAACAGCGCGCCCCAGATGAACGGCACCCCGGCGGCCAGCGCCTGCTCGGTCGCCAGTACCCGATCCGTGGTGGACTGCTCGCGGTTGATCGTGACCCAGTCGCCCTCGGGGGCGTTCTGCGCGTCGGCCAGCCGCTTCGCGATTTCGAGCCGATGCGTTGCGGCATCGGCTATCCGCTGTTCCGCGGCCGGGTCCGGCGGCAGGAGCGGCGTCTCACGCATCGTCGGATCGTGCTCGAGATGCACGCGTCGGCGACAGCGGCTGACCGCTCCCGCATCTAGCAACACCTCAGAACCCATGAGGATCACTTTAGAAGCTCTCGCCCACGCCGACATGCCCAGCATGCCCGGGACCAGTAAGTTCGACCCCGACAGGGAGAGGTGGAGCCATGGCGCGCAAAGCGAAAAAGGTCGCGGGGGAAGGCAGGTTCACCCCGAAGAACGCACGCAACGCTCTCGGCGTGGCGAAGGTGATCGGGCCGGTCGTGATCCCGGTCGTCGCCCCCTTCGCGATCCAGGCCGCCGGCAAGATGCGCGAGGCCTACGACCGCTACCAAGCACGGAAGCTCGGCGTCGACGTCGACCGACTCGGGGAGTTCACCGGCAGGGGCGCGTCGCTGCACGCGAGGATTTCCGGGCTGTCCGAGGGGCTCGCCGAGCTGAAGAGGTCTTCGAAAGCCACGGACACTGACGTCAAGTTCGCCAACGACACCCAGGCGACGCTGGAACAGCTCGCCGCGTCCGTCCGCGCCTCGGAGCGGATGCCCGCCCCGCGTCGCAAGTCGACAGCGCGGGCCGTCGCCACCGAGCTCGAGCAGCTCGAGGACCAGCTGCTGCGCCGGCTCGGCGTCTAGTCCCTGAAGGCCACCTTGAGGGCGTTAGAGTCCCTCGGGTAGGGACGCCATCAAAGTGGCCTTCAGAGCACGTCACCAAATGCCACGTCAGCCCATCTTCACGAAGCCCTTCGACACCATCCAGTCGCGGGCGACCTCGCCCGGGTCGCGGCCTTCGATGTCGACCTGCTTGCCGAGTTCGATCATCTGGTTGTTGTCGATCGCCTCGGCGATCGGCTCCAGCACCTGACGCACCTGCGGGTGGTCCTTGACGAACTGCGAGCGCAGCGTCGGGGCCACGTTGTACTGCGGGAAGAACTTCTTGTCGTCCGCCAGCACGTGCAGGTTCAGCCCGGAGATCCGGCCGTCGGTCGTGAAGATCTCACCGAAGTTGCAGGTGCCGTTCGCGATCGACGAGTAGATCGTCCCGATGCCGAACGTCTTGATCTGGGCGGGCGTGAACCCGTAGGTCTTCTGAACCCCGGGCATACCGTCCTGGCGGGAGGCGAACTCGGTTTCCACGCAGAAGACTCCCTGCTCGGGATGCGCCTTGATGAACGCCGTCATGTCCGAGTTGGTCTTCAGGTTGTTCTTCTCCGCATACGCCGCCGTGGTGCCGAACGCATAGGTGTTGTTGAGCGGCGAGTACTGCAGCCAGTCGATGCCGTACTGCTGGGCGTCGGCCTTCTTCACCGCTTCGTACTGCGCGCGCTCGTCGGGGATCGGGTCGGTGTTGCCCTGGTAGTTGATCCAGCCGGTGCCGGTGTACTCCCAGGTGATGTCGATCTGCCCGGCGATCAGCGCCTGCCGCGCGCTGACCGAGCCCTTGATGTCACTCATGTCCGTGACGTTCGCGCCCGCCGCCGACAACCCCAGCTCGGCCATGTACGCGAGCAGGATGTTCTCCGTGAAGTCCTTGGATCCCACGGTGATCGGCAGGCCCTGAAGCCCGTCCATCGGTTTTATCGACCCTGGCAGCACCTTGAACGGCAGCGCGGCGTTGATGTCCAGGCCGCATCCGGCGAGCGACCCGCACAACACGGCGGCGATCGCGGCAAGGGCCTTGATCCGGCGCGAAATCGGCGTCATCAGCGAAGTCCCTTCGGTCCGAGGAGTTGTTCCGCGATCGCGCCCAGCCAGTCCACCATCAGTGCCAGCCCGACGGCCAGCACGGAACCGGTGATCAGCACCTTGTTCAGCTGGAGCTTGTAGCCGGTGTCGATCAGCACGCCGAAACCACCGGCGTTGACGAACTGCGCGAGCGTCGCGGTACCGACGGCGAGCACCAGCGAAGTCCGCAGTCCGGCCAGCATCAGCGGCACGGCGAGCGGGAATTCGATGCGCCACAAGACACTCTGCGACGACATGCCGATCCCGCGCCCCGCGTCGACGAGCGACGGGTCGACCTGCTGTAGCCCCACCATCGTGTTGCGCAGCACCGGAAGCAGCGAATAGAACGCCAATGGGATCGCCGCGACCCACAGCCCGTCCCACCCGGTCCACAGGAAGAACAGCACCAGCACGCCGAGCGCGGGCGCCGCCTGCCCGATGTTCGCGATGCCCAGGAAGATCGGCGCGAGGAATTTCGCCCCCGGCCGGGTCAGCAGGATGCCGAGCGGCACCGCGATGACCACCACGAGCGCGGTCACCACGAGCGTGATCAGGAGGTGGTCGCCCAACGCCGTCAGCAACGATGTCGCGTTGAGCGTCTCCTTCTCGTTGGGCTTGATCTCGCCGGTGAATGCCCACAGCAGCACCGCGCCGACGACGATGACGACCACCGCGGGCTGTGCGAACAGCCTGATGCGCTCGGCGCGCTTGGAACCGGACTCGGTGGAGAACGCCGTATCTACGGTTGTCGTCACGCGGTCACACCGCCAGTGTGGTCGTCGGCGTGGTCTTCACGCAGCTGCTGGATGGTGTCGGTGACCGTCTTGATGTCGATGGTCCCGACATACTCACCGCGGCTTCCGGTCACCACGGCGTTGCCGCCTTCGGTGAGGATCGCCTCGAGAGCGTCCTGCAGCGTCGACTGAAGGCTCACCGAGTCGCCGACCGGCCGACCGGCCGAGGCGAGTGACGTCGCCGTGCCGAGCTCCCGGATGTGCACCCAGCGGATCGGCCGCTTCCGCTGGTCGAGGACCAGCGCGAAGGACACCTTCGCCGCGGCCATCTTCTGCTTGATCTCGGCGGGCGACTCACCGACGGTCGCGGTGACCGGTGTCGGCGTGAGCTCGACGTCACGCACCCGCAGCAGCGTCAGCTGCTTGAGCGACGCGCCGGCGCCGACGAAGCCCGCGACGGTGTCGTTCGCCGGGTTGGCGAGGATCGCGTCCGGGGTGTCGTACTGCAGGATCGTCGACTGGTTGCCGAGCACCGCGATCTTGTCGCCGAGCTTCACGGCCTCGTCGAAGTCGTGCGTGACGAACACGATCGTCTTCTTGAGCTCGGTCTGCAGGCGCAACAGCTCGTCCTGGAGGTTTCCGCGCGTGATCGGGTCGACCGCGCCGAACGGCTCATCCATCAGCCGCACGGGCGGGTCGGCGGCGAGCGCGCGAGCCACCCCGACACGCTGCTGCTGTCCGCCGGAGAGCTGCCGCGGGTAGCGGTGGTAGTAGTCGGCGGGGTCCAGGCCGACCAGGTCCATCATCTCTTCGACGCGGGCATCGATCCGCTTCTTGTCCCAGCCGAGGAGGCCCGGGACCACGGCGATGTTCTGCGCCACGGTGAAGTGCGGGAACAGCCCGGCCTGCTGGATCGCGTAGCCGACGCGGCGGCGCAGGGTGTCGGCGTTCAGCTTGAGCGCGTCCTCGCCGCCGATGGAGATGCGGCCGGATGTCGGCTCGATGAGCCGGTTGATCATCCTCATCGTGGTCGTCTTGCCACAGCCGGATGGTCCGACGAAGACGACGATCTTGCCGGCGGGGACGGTCATCGAGAAGTCGTCGACGGCCGCTTCCCGGGTGCCGGGGTAGCGCTTGGTGACGTGTTCGAGCTCGATCTCCACCCCGGAGACGCCGTTGTCAGCGTTGTGGGCATTGTCCGTGCTGCCGGAACTGTCCAGGACGGTTGTGGTCGTTTGCGCGTTCTCAGACACGGACACCCCTTGAGACGGTGAAGCGGGCAATGAGCATGTAGATGCCTTCGAGGATCAAGGCGAGGATCACGACACCGATCGTCCCGGTGAGTGCCTGGTTGTTCGCGTTGGCGCTACCGGCCCTGGTCAGGCCGGAGAACACCTCGGAGCCGAGTCCCGGACCCTTCGCGTAGGCGGCGATGACGGCGATACCCATGAGCATCTGGGTGGCCACGCGCATTCCGGTCAGGATCGCCGGCCACGCCAGCCGGAGTTCGACCCTGGTCAGCACGCCGAAACGGCTCATCCCGATGCCTTTGGCGGCGTCGCTGATCGCCGGATCGACGCTGCCGAGTCCGACGATCGTGTTCCGCACGATCGGCAGTAGCGCGTAGAGGACGAGCGCGATGATCGTCGGCGGGACACCGAGGCCGACCACCGGGATCAGCAGTCCCAGTAGTGCGAACGACGGAACGGTCAAGATGGTGCTGGCCAGCGCTGTCGCGAGCGCCGAACCGAGCGGGCTGCGGTAAACCGCGATCCCGATGAGGACGCCGATGATCGCGGCGATGATGGTGCATTGGACGACGGCGCTTACGTGCAACCAAGCTTGCAATGACAGCTTGTCCCACCGGTCGGCCACATATTCGAAGAGATTCATCGTTCTCCCGGCGCGTGATGGGCCCCCGCGTTAGGCCATTCGATACAGCCAAGGGCGGGCTGATCTGTACCCGGAAACCGAAAGATTCAAACCCCCTTGGCTGTCAGTAGTGCGCAACCGTTCCCTATTGACGGGACATCGGCAACTACCACTCGCCTGGTCAGCGCTTTTCCGACGGTGAAGTTCGAGCGTTGACCTGGGGATTCACCCCGATAGGACATTTTTCACGTTTGGCTCAGGACAACTCCGCGTTCAACTGTCGAGAGCCTGTCGCCTCAGTACCCCTTCGTCCCATACCCTCTGTTGGTGAGCAATCGCCGAGCCGATCACAGCGCGTTACGCGTTGTGCGCGGTGTGCTGCTCGCGGTCAGCTCGGCAGTGCTCGCGATGAGCGCGCATGCGCTTGCGGATGGCAGCCTGCCGGACCTCCCGATGACGGCGTTGCTCACCGTCATGATCGGCTGGACGGCCACCGCGCTGGCCACCAAGACCAGCGGCCCGGCCGCGACGGCCGCGGTGCTCGGCGCCGCACAGGTCGTCATGCACGTCGTGCTAACGCTCGCGCCGCACGCCGACTCGCACACGGTCACGACGGGTGCGATGAGTGGTGTCACGATGACCGCGACCCACACGGCCGCCACGATCGTGACCGCCCTGCTCGTCACGCGGGCCGAGTCGACGCTGCTGACCATCGCCAATGCGATGCGTCTCCTCTTGCCGCCGATTTGGCGGGCGACACCGGTACTGGACACGGTGCGGACCCCGATCCCGGTGTCCGCACCGGAAATAGGGCAGCTCGTCTCGGACTTGTTCCGGTCCACATTGGGCAGACGCGGCCCGCCGCTGCACTCCTGAACGCATTCATTCCCTTCCTCTAACGGATCCCTCGATCCGTTTCCTTCTCTCGTTCAGGAGTTTGTCTTGTCCCCCAACCACTTCATCAAGCGTGCCAGTTTCCTTTCGGCCGCCATCGGCATCACCGGCCTGCTCAGCGCGGGCGTCGCGTCCGCGCACGTGACGGCGAACGTCTACGGCGACCAGCCAACCAAGGGTGGTTACGGCGCGATCTTCCTGCGCGTCCCCAATGAGGACGCCGCCGCCGGGACCATCAAGGTCGAGGTCGACGTCAAGCCCGAGTACGCCATCAGCGGCGCACGCACCAAGCCGGTGCCGGGGTGGACCGCCGAGGTCACGAAGACCAAGCTGGCCACGCCGGTGAAGACGGCGTCCGGCACCGATATCTCCGACGTCGTCAGCAAGATCAGCTGGACGGCGCAGCCAGGAAACAAGATCGCCGCCGGTTCGGCGGAGTTCCAGGAGTTCGAGATCAGTCTCGGCGCGCTGCCGAGCAACGTCGACGAGCTCGTCCTCCCAACCATCCAGACCTACGAAGGCGGCAAAGTCGTCAGTTGGAACGAGGTCCAGCCCGCGGGCGCCGAGGAGCCGGAATACCCGGCCCCGACAGTCAAGCTGGCCGCGGCGGTCACCACCGACCACCACGGTGGCGCCGTCGCGGACACGGCCTCTGAAGCGGCTTCGTCGAGCTCCAGCGACAACACCGCCCGTTGGCTCGGCGGTGCCGGCCTGGTCGTCGGCGCGCTCGGCCTCGGCGTAGGAGCGGGCGCGACCATCCGCGCCCGCAAGGCGGGCGCGAGCGCCACGACGAAGACAGAGGGCACTGAATAATGCGGAAAGCGCTAGGGAGTGTCTTGGGCGGCTTCGGGGTGGCGGTGCTGTTTCTTCTTGGCACCGCCGGCCCGGCGCTGGCGCACAATGTGCTGATCTCGACGACCCCGACAAAGGACTCATCCGTCGCCACCGGTCCGGACAAGGTCACGCTCACGTTCGACCAGTACGTGCAGAGCGCCGACGTCAACCAGGTCGCCGTGACCGGTCCGGGCGGCGGCCAGTGGGCGGAAGGCCCGGTGCAGGTGACCGACAACGTCGTCAGCGCGCCGCTGCGGCCGCTCGGCCCGGCAGGCGAGTACACGATCGGCTACCGCGTCCTGTCCGCCGATGGGCATTCGGTCGCCGGCGAGGTCAAGTTCACCTTGACTCAGGCCGGCACTGGCACTCCTGCCGCCGTGAGTGCGGCGAAGGCGGCCGGACCCGGTGAAGCCGCGGCCACCGGCGGCTCCGACGGCGGCGTGCCGATCTGGGTGTGGATCGTCGGTGCGGTGGTCCTGCTCGGCGTGGGCATGACTGTCGCGCTGCGAACCGGCAAGGAGTCGGCGAAGTAATGACAGAGGCCGAGACCACCTCGACGAACTTCCGCTATGTCACGCTGCTGTGTCTGGTGACGGCCGGGCTTCTCAGCGCGCTGATCGGCGTCGCGCTGACCACCACGGCGCCGATTCCCGGCGTGACGGACGTCAGCGGGGGGGTCTCGGTCGCCATCCCGATCGTGCGGGTGCTGCTGGACATGGCGGCCATCACGACGATCGGGCTGTCGTTGTTGTCCGTGCTGGTCGGTTATGACCGGCCGAAGCTGAGCGAGCCGGTGATGAAGCTCGCGCGTCCTGGCGCGGTGGCCGGTGCACTGGTGTGGTCGATGACCGCGTTCGTGACGCTGGTGCTGCAGACCTCGGAGTTCAAGCCGCAGTCGGCGACGGTCAGCTTCGGTGACGTGTGGGAGTACGTGTCGCAGGTCGGCGCCGGGAAGGCACTGCTGATCGTCGGCGTGCTGGCGCTGCTGCACGCCGGGTTGGGCGTGCTGGCGTTACGGCACGGCGAGAAGGTTCCGGCGGAAGTGCGCGTCGGGCTCGGCTTGTTCGCCCTGCTGCCGCTGCCGGTCACCGGGCATGCGGTGAACTGGAACTACCACGACTACACGATGATCTCGATGGAGCTCCACGTGATGAGCGCCGTCGCGTGGACCGGTGGGCTGGGCGCGATGGCCGTGCTGCTCATCGGCAACCGGACACTGCTCGCGCACGCGCTGCCGCGGTTTTCGAAGCTCGCGACGCTGTGTCTGATCCTGTCGGCAGCGACAGGGACGTTCAACGGGTTCATCGAGCTGTACCTCAACCCGACGCTGGGGTTCTGGACCGCGCTGTTCACGTCGCCGTACGGACAGCTGGTGCTGCTCAAGCTGCTGTGCACCGGGGTGATCGCGCTGCTCGGTGCGCACGTGCGGTGGAAGCTGATGCCGCAGATCATCCGGCACAACAGGACGGCGCTGGCGACCTGGGCGACGCTCGAGCTGACCGTCATGGGCCTGGCCTTCGGCTTCGCCGTCGTGCTGACCCGCGCCCCCGTCTCCTCCTGACACCCCAAAACCCAGCCCGCGGGTCTTTAGTCCTTAAAGCCGGTCGCGACGTGCCTCCGATGTCACGCCCTGGTCACGCCAACTCGATCGCGCGCTGCCAATAAACACATCACCTGTCTCACCGGTCAAGATCGTGGGTGGGTGAGCGAAGGCCCACGAGTCGAGATGGAAATGACAGGGAGTAGCTGCAACTTGCGCATTTGGGGTTGCAGATGAGCCAGACAGGGTGATTAGCGCAGCCGAATTGTCTACTCACAGCAATCAATTATTCCGTAGCGACGAGCGGTCATTTAGACTCGACGAATAGTGAAACATTACTTCTTCTAGGCCATTCAGCGGTACCTGTGCCAACGATTCCCGGTTCGTCCGTCTTGGAGATCGTTCAGCCTTCTGCGCAATTCCTCCCGCACGTTGGGGTGACTGCGCAGAATCGGCAGGACGCTGGTCGTCAGCTTGAGCTCGCGCACCGCCCTGAGCACCGGGAACCCGCTCCACGACGTCACATCGAAGCCGTAGCCGTCCACAAGCGACTGGTACCGCCCGGCGGGGTCACCGAACCGCTCACGACCGACGGCGAGCGGCGTGAGGTCCCATTCAGGGGGACCGATGCAGGCCGAATCGAAGTCGCAGAGCACCGGGCCGTCCGGGCCGACGAGCACGTTGCCGCGATGCGCGTCGCCGTGCACCAGGCCGCGGGGCAAGGCGAAGGTTAGCTGACCAAGGGCCATTTCCAGCTCGTCGCAGCGGTTGAGGAGGAACCGCCGATCGCGATCGGCCAATTCCTCCGCGTCTCCGACACGGGCACGCACCGCGTCCAGCGGCGACCACGCTGGGAGGCCGTCGGGAGGCGGCAGGGAATGCACTCGGAGTAACAGGACTGCGAGGTCAGCGGCGGTCGGTTCGCTGCCGGTGGAAGCCACTTTCTGCCACACAGTTACCAGGTGTTCACCCAGGCGCAGGGGCTGCTCGACGTCAGGAAGTAACCGAATGGCTGGCACATCGTGCCGCGCGAAATGCTCCGCGACGCGCACGACGTTGCCGACGCGGTGCCGGAGCGCGCGCGAACCGACGATCCGGACGACCAGCGGATCGGCGGCGAGGGCGTAGACGGCGTTGTTGGTAAAACGCAGCAGAGTGGCACCAACGGCGGAAAAGCCGAGCAGGGCACCGGTCTCAGCCAGCACCTCGTCGAGGATTTCCCTGGTGAAGCGACCGTCCAAGTAGTCAGGCCGCGAAGAACGCGTTCAGCCTGTCCGCCAGGTCGCGGGCGTCGGGATTGTTGCGCCGCAACTCGGCCTCGGCCTGCAACGGCAGGAGCCTGTCCCGCACGCGGGCGGACTTGATGCCCTCGGCGCAGTCCAGCGCCTTGCCGCCGACCTTGGCGCCCTGGTCGAGGTCGCCGTCGAGCAGGTGATTGGTGGCCAGCGCGCCGAGCATGAACGTCTTGCTGCGGGCCATGTCGTCGTCGTACGTCTCGACAGCCCTGGTCAGGGCCGGAATCGCGTACTTCGTATGCGCGACGTTCTGCTGCGCGAGCACGGTGTGGACGGTGCCGATCATCGCGTAGACGTCGGTCTCGTTGAAGAACTTGACCCAGGATTCGGCGTTCGCCAGGTCGGCGCGCGCGAATTCGTCCTTGGTCCGGCCGAGCAGCTTGGCCGCTTGGTCGTGGTTGCCCATCATCGCGTAGGCCCACGCCTCGTTGGCGCAGAGCACCGCGACGGCCAGCTCGGAGCCGGATTCCTGGGCGGCGATCTGGCCGAGCTGGAACAGCTTGAGCGCGTCGTTCGCGGCGCCCTGGTGCAGGTAGACCCGGCCCATCCGGTACAGGACGTTGGCGACCAGCGGATCGTTTTCACCCTGTTTCGCCAGGTCGAGCGCGTTGGCGAAGTGCCCGCGGGCGGAGTCCATCAGGCCGGTGTCGAACGACGTCCAGCCCGCCAGACTGTGCAGGTCGGCCAGCGCCACAAACAACCGGGACTTGACCAGCTCGGTCCCGTTGGACTCGAGCATCTGCTGTCCCCAGGACAGCTGGGCGACCACTGCGTCACGGCAGAAACCGCCGCCGTACTGGTAATCAAGCGCACGAAGCGCCCTTGTCGCGGCCTCGACCTGCCGCACGTCAGTCATCCCTATCCGGCCAGGGGCGGGTGTCCTGGCGGGGTTCGCCGACCAGGTGCCGGCTTCGGTCCCGAACACCGCGGCACCCATGGTGACCTGTGCGGCATGCGCGAGGAACCTCCGTCGCTTCACGGACTCGTCCTCCTCGGCCTGCTGGCCGCCGGCGGCACCGACGACCCGTATCGCTGTCGCCTCGTCATATGCGAGACCCATGTATCCACGGGGGACACCCAAGCCGTCGGAGATCCTGGTGAGCACGTCGTAGGCCATGACCTGGCGACCCTTGAGGATCTCCGACACCTCGGACTGTGATTGGCCGGTCATCGCGGCGATCTGGCGCTGGGACACGCCGTGCTGGCGCAGCAGCCGGTAGACGGTACTGATCTCACGTTTCGACAGTGCCGCTCGCATGTCTGGTTTCTCCCAGGCATCCGAAGGGATCAGCTGGCCTTGCCGACCGTCTTGACCGTTACCGCCATTACTGGCGTCCATTGCGCCCCCTCACAGTCCGTTGGGCGTCTACAAACAGCGTAGGCACGTTCATTCAACCCTGCTAAAGCCGAATTAGGCGAGCTGATCGGTCCGAACGAAGTTCCGTGACCGCTTACCGTGGAACCCGGACCGGTCGCAGCCTTGACGAGGTTCCCTCCTTCTATCGCTCGCGGTTTCGTCGCAATGTAGTTGTCAGTTCTCCGTAACCAGCCAGGCACCGCCTGCGATCACAGAGAGCTACGAAAGCCCAGCATGCACAGCAGTCCCTGTTACGCAGTGCTTGTTCCCGGTATATGGACAGAGCGGAGTAACCCGGTGGAGTTCGTGGATTCGATCACAGCAGGACGTGCTGGGACAGCCACGAGCCCCGTGCGGCCCTCGGGGCCGGCCACGGTGGCCCGCATGGCTCCTTCTTCCCCACCGGTGGACCCCCGCACCGCGAACGTCCGTCGGTACGAGGGCGGCCAGCTTGTCTGGCGGGTGCAGTGCGGTGACCTCATCAGCCGCGAGCGCGCGGTGACCGTGTTCGTCGAAGACAACCAGGTTGTACTGGTTTCCCCTCCAGGAGAGACCGCGCGACTGACAACTGGCCAGCTCGGCCAGCTCAGGGCCGCGCTCAATGAAGCCGCCAAAATGGCGGAAAGGTAACGGTGAGTTCCAGGTGGATCAAATCCTCGGGCAGGTTCTCCGCAATGCCGTATGGGAACGCCTCGACATGCTCTCCGATCTGGCCAATCGTGCCGACGCCCACTCACTGGTGTCGGTCGCGCGGTCCGAGCTTCCCCGCCTGACGGAAGGCTGGCGCGCCATGCTTCTGGCGCACGAGCCGGACGAGCGCGGTGACTGCCCGACGTGCTCCACCCGCTGGCACCGCTGCAAGGCGCCGTGCTCGGTGTGGCAGGTCGCGCACGAGCACCTGGTCGCTGGTGGCCTCGCACCGCAGCAGGACCCGAAGCGTCAGGGGCGTCGCAAGCCGCTTCCGACGCAGACCCGTGGCGGAAGCGCCCCCGCGCCCTCGCCGTCGGAGACAACTGGTCGGCACGCGCTGATCACCACGCCCCGCGGTGCCGTGGTCGGCGCCTGACCCCCGAGACTGGCGAGCATGGCCGACCGACCGCCCCCATCGGGTTGACGCCGACGCTCGCCACTTACCGAAGGCCGGCTCGTCCGTACCCCGAGCGCGATGAGCCGGCCCTCGGTTCCTCTCCCCAGTCCCCACCGCGATTAATCGATAAAATTATGCGTTAGCCCTAGCCAAGGCCTCGCGGCCTCGCTAGATTAATGATCAATACCCCAATGAAACACCCGCTGTTGAGGGGCTCCATGCCCGCTCGACGGCCCATGATCACCGCGGGCCGGTGCTGTTGCACTCCCCTCCCCCGACCGGCACCGGCCTGCGGTCCCCACTTCAGTGATGGTGCGCCTTCGCACCGCTCGACCCCTTACGGTGAACGCTTGCGTGGCATGTGCCACTTGCCAGCGCAGCGGTTCTACGGTCGGTTCATGACTGAGGAATCAACGGCGCGACGCCGTGAGTTGGGTAGCGAGCTGCGAATTCTGCGTAAGCGGCACAACATGAGTGGTCATCAGCTGGGCAGGCGACTGGAATGGCCGCCCAGCAACATCTCCCGCTTGGAAACCGGCGTCCGCCCGTTGCCCGTCACGGATGTCGCCACCTTCCTCGGAACGATCGGCGCGACAGCTGAAGAGCGCGCCCGACTCCTGAAGCTCGCCGAGCTCAAGGACGACAGCTACTGGGTCCGCCCGTACTTCGGCCAGCTCGCCGACCCTATGAAATCCCTGATCCTCCAGGAATCCCTGGCCGAATCGATCGTCAACTATCAGCCGCTGATTATTCCCGGTCTTCTCCAGACCGAGCCTTACGTGCGCACGGTCTTCGAAAACTTCGGACGGCACACGCGAGATCGAGTCGACTTCCTGGTCAAAGCGCGCCTGGACCGTCAGACCTTGTTGTCCCGATGGAAGCCTCCGCACTGCACGTTCTTCATCCACGAGCGCGCACTGCGAACGGTGGTCGGCAACGCGCAGGTGATGCACGAGCAGCTTCTCAACTTGGTGCTGTCGAGCAACATGTCTCGGTGCTGCATCCGGATCATCCCCGACTCGGTGCCCAGTCTTCGAACCTTCACCAGCTCGTTCTTCCTCATGGAGTTCGGTGACCATCCGGCAGTCGTCTACACCGACACCTACGCGGCCGGCATCTTCATCGATGATCGAACAGGGGTAGAGGAGTTCTATCTGATCGCTGCAAGCCTGGAACAACATGCCCTGAATGAGGGAAACTCAACGCAGTGGCTTGTCCAGATGGCGAGCGAGTACGAGCGCTTGGAGGAGTAACCACGATGACGGCCTGGATCAAGAGCAGCCACAGCGAGGGTGCCGAGCACAGCGAGTGTGTCGAGGTTCTGCTCCAACCCCAGGTCACGGCCATCCGCGACTCAAAAGCGCCCGCCGCCGGTCACCTCGCGGTGCCGAGCCCCGCCTGGGCCGCCCTCCTCACCGCACTGAACGCACCCGGGTAATCAACACCCCGGCGACCACGGTCGCCACGGCCGATGCGGCGAACAGCCCCCGATACCCGCCGAACTGCGCCAAAAGCACCGTCGCCACGAGCGGCGCAACCACCTGCGGCAGTGAATTCGCGATGTTGACCACGCCCAAGTCCTTCGCGCGGTCCTGCGCCGCGGGCAGAACCGAGGTAAGAATCGCCAGCGCCACGGCCATATAGGCGCCGAACCCGACTCCCAGCAGCGGCGAAGCCACCAGAGCCGCCGTCCAGTTCTGCCAGACCACCAAGATCAACGCGGCGAGCGCCATCACCGCGGTCGCCGCGAGGACGAACGGCTTTCGCCGCCCCGACCTGTCCGAAAAATGCCCGGCGGCCACCGCGCCCCCGATGAGCGCGACACCGTAAAGCCCCATCATGATCAACAGCCCGGTGTCCGGATCGTCGAGGTGCACCGCGTCCCGCAGGAAGAACAACAGGAACAAGGTACCGAGCGCGTTGCCGGTCCCGACCATGAAATGGCAGGCCCACGCCCACGCGAAGTCCGGGTGCTCCCGGGGTGAGATCCACAGATTCGCCAGGATCTCCCGCACTTTGGCCGCGGGCCGGAAGGCGACCGGCAGCGCCGCGTCCGGTGTGCGCAGCACGAACGCGACCGCACCGAGCACCACGATCACCGCGCACGCGATGTAACCCCCGGGCAAGCTCGTGACCAGCACGGTCACCAGCACCGCACCCAGCACAGTGCCCAGCATCTGGCTGATCCCGATCAGCCCGCCGATATGCGCACGCTGATCCACCGGCACGCGATCGGGGATCGCCGAAGTGAGCGTCGCGAGCATGCCGTTGAGCCCGGCCGAAACCAGGCACCACCCGAGCACCATCACCGCGACATTGCCCGCTGACGCCAGCACGACCAGTCCCGCCGCACCGAGGATCGCACCGGCAAGGGTCCACGGATGCCGCCTGCCGAACCGCGAACACGTCCGATCCGACAGCAGCCCGATCAGCGGATTCGCGACCAGCGACACCAATGCGCCGACACCGGTCACGAGACTGAAGACGAACTCCTTGTTCGCGGAGTCCAGCAGCTCCGCCTGCGTCGGGAGCAGCACCTGGATCGGCGCGTAGACCCCCAGCCAGAGCCCGATGTTCGCGAAGAACAGCAGGCTCATCCAACTCTTGCGGACGTGCGTGGTCGGCTCGGCGAGCGCGGCGGGTCCGGCCGCGTCAATGTCAGTCATGTCTGATCAGCTTCCCGTACCACTCGTAGGAATCCTTCGGCGTCCGGCGCTGGGTGTCGTAGTCGATGTGCACGAGCCCGAAGCGCGGTGCGTAACCCTTGGACCACTCGAAGTTGTCGAGCAGCGACCAGACGAAATAACCGCGGACGTCGACGCCGGCGTCCATCGCCTGTCGGACCGCGGTGAGGTGGCCGTCGAGGAAGTCGATGCGTTCGGGGTCGTGGACCTTCCCGTCCGGCCCGACCTCGTCGGCGAAGCTGCAACCGTTCTCGGTGATGAAGATCGGCGGCAGGTTCTCCTTGTAGCGCTCCTGGAACGACACCAGCATCTCGCGCAGCGCACGCGGCACGATCGGCGAATCGTTGGTGGTCATCGGATAACCCTCGATCGGGCGAAGTTCGAACGGAAGCGGATTGTCCGGTCCGGGCGCGGCGACGCCCTGCGGCTCGTAGTAGTTGACACCGTAGAAGTCGAGCGGCTGCGCGATGGTCGGCAGGTCGTCGGCGAATCCCTCGGGCAGGTGCCGCTGGATCTCGTGAGGATAGGTCCCGAGGAGCACCGGCTCGGTGTACATCCGGTTGAGCAGCGCGTCGAGCCAGTCCGCGGCGGCCTGGTCGGCGTCGGTGTCGGCGGCGGGCCAGATCGGACTGTGGTTGTTGGCCGTGCCGATGTTCGTCGCGCCCGCCGCGCGCAGCGCTTGGACAGCCAAGCCGTGCGCGAGATTTTGGTAGTGGGCAGTAGGAATCGCGTCGAGCAGTAGGAACTGGCCGGGCGCGTACTCACCGATGCCGTAGCCGTAGATGGACATGACCATCGGCTCGTTGAGCGGAATCCACATCTTCACGCGGTCGGCGAAACGTTCACCGAGGATCGACGCGTACTCGCCAAAACGTTCGGCGGTGTCGCGCGCGAGCCAGCCGCCGGCGTCTTCGAGAGCCTGCGGAGTGTCCCAGTGATACAGCGTGGCGCAGGGTGCGATGCCCGCGTCGCAGACACCATCGAGTAGCCGATCGTAGAAATCGAGGCCCTCTTTGTTCGGGATCCCCTTGCCGCCGGGTTGTATTCTGGGCCAGGCGAACGACATTCGGTACGAACCGACACCAAGTTCCGCCATCAGGGCGATGTCTTCCGGGTAGCGGTGGTAGTGATCGGCGGCTACCTTTGCGTGCTCACCGCGTGCGATCTTGCCCTCCGTGGCGGTGAACGTGTCCCAAATGGACGGTCCTCGGCCGCCTTCGCTCGTGGCGCCTTCGATCTGGAACGCCGACGTGGACACACCCCAGACGAAATTGGGCGGGAAGGTCAAGTTTTCCACCGGCGAGCCTTTCATCGAGGGCACGTAACGAGAGCAAGTCAGGGGAACATGAAAAGTTCTCATATGCTAGGCCCTCACTCGTCCGTGGGGAAGCCCGTTCACACGATAAAGTCGCTGATCAGCAGATTGAGGAGCCCGACGTGTCCGACATCCAGGCCGCCAAGGCGACGGCCGAGGCGACCCCGCTTCGCCGGCAGCCGGTCCAGCAACGCAGTGCCAAACGTGTGGAGCAGATGCTCGACGCCAGCGCCCAACTGATCGACGAGCTCGGCTACGACGCGCTGACCACCACACTCATCGCGAAACGGGCGGGGGTGGCCGTCGGTTCGCTGTACCAGTTCTTCCCGGACAAGCGCGCCGTCGTGCAGGCGCTGACCCAGCGCAACCTCGAAAGGTTCATCGCGTCGGTGACAGAGCGGCTCGCCACCATGGACCACGGGCACTGGTGGGATGTCGTCGACTCGATCCTCGATATCTACCTGCGCATGCACCGCGAGATCCCCGGATTTTCGAAGGTGCACTTCGGTGACGTCGTCGACAGACAACTGCTCGACGAGAGCCGGGACAACAACACCGTGCTCGTCGATGCGCTTGCCGAGATCCTCACTCCGAAGCTCGGCTTCCCGCCCGACGACCTCCGGTTCGCCCTGACCATCGCCAACGAAACGGCGGACGCGCTGCTGAAACTGGCCTTCCGACGCGATCCGCGTGGCGACGAGCAGATAGTCACGGAGACGAAATACGTGGTCAAGCGCTATTTGGCGAGCAAGTTCGGCGAGTAGTCCCCAGGTTGTCCACAGGCATTCACATCTGTGGACAACTCGGCCGAAGTTCACTCACCCAAAGTTCCTGCCTTCACCGCGATAGGTGGGGACGGTCCGCTCGACCTGGTCGCCGACGACGATGTGGTACGCGGTGAAGCGCTCGGCGAGTTCGCCGGCCTTGGAGTGGCGCAGCCAGACGCGGTCGCCGAGTTTCAGCGATCGAGCGGCTTTGCCGGTCACCGGGGTCTGCACCTCGCCGGCGCCTTCGAGCCGCAGGAGTTCGAGCCCGGCGGGCAGGTACGGCGACGGCCGCCGCGAAACCTCGCTCGGGCCGGACGCGATGTAGCCGCCGGAAAACAGCGTCGCGATGTTCTTCGACGGCCGCCGCACCACGGGCAACGCGAAGAGCGCGGCCGGGCGCGGCTTGAAGCGCGAATAGTGGTCGAACAGCGTCGGCCCGATCAGCCCGGAACCTGCCGCGATCTCGGTGACCGCCGCTTCCGCGCCGGTCGTCTCGATGCTTCCGGTACCGCCGCCGTTGACGAACTCGATGTCGGTCACCGCGCGCACGGCCCGCACCGCCGCACCGCGCCGCACCGCGAGCTCGGCCGCCGAGCGGCTCTGCATCCAGTGGATGACCGTGTTCTTGACGGCGTTGCTCGCCGTGTCGCCGAGACCGGCGATCTGACCTTCGTAGGCCATCATGCCGGAAACCTGGAAACCTTTACGTGCCAACACAATTCTTGCGAGTTCGGCGGCTTGCTTCGGGGTGAACACCGGCGACCGCCGGGTGCCGACATGCAGGCCCGGCAGTGGCCGCCACGAGGCGTCGAGCTCCAGGCAGACCCGAATTTCGGGGTGATCATGGCCCAACGCGGAGTCCACCAGATCAAGGTGTGCGGGCGAATCGATCATGATCGAAATCGCCGCGCGGGCTTTGTCGTCCGCGGCGAGCCGACGCAGCGCACCGTGATCCGCGGTCGGGTACGCGACCACGATGTCGTCGGTGGTGCCCTGCTCGACGTGCCAAAGTGCCTCGGCGAGCGAGTAACACATCAGGCCCTTGAACCCGGGCATAGCGAGCACCCGCTCCAGCAGATACCGGCACCGCACGGATTTGCTCACGACACGGATCGGCTTACCGGCCGCGCGGCGCGCGAGGTCGGCGGCGTTGGCGTCGAACGCTGCGAGGTCGACGATCGCCAAGGGTGGGTCGAGATCCTTGGTCGCCAGATCGAACGGCGTAGCGGTTCCTGAGGTCACAATGGCTACGGTACGACAGAAAGGGTTGAAACGCGAATACCATTCACTTATTGTCCGACTGGTTACTGTCCGAGAACACCTCCGATGAACGGGCGCGTAGATGACACGGTGGATGAACTGGGCCGGAACGGCGACGGCCGTCCCGCGGCGCGTGCACAAACCGCGCAGCACCCCTGAGCTCGCCGAAGTGGTCGCGAACGCGGCGATCGAAGGCCGGAAAATCAAGGCCTGGGGCAGCGGACACTCGTTCACGCCCATCTGCGTCGCCGAGTCGGACGCCGTCGACCTGACGAACTGGACCGGCATCGCTTCCGCCGATGTCAGCACCGGCTTGGTCACCGTCCGCTCGGGCACCACACTGAAGACGCTCAACGCCGAACTCGACCGGCTCGGCCTGGGACTCATCAATCTGGGTGACATCGACGCGCAAACCGTCGCCGGCGCGATCTCCACCGGCACCCACGGCACGGGTGCCCACCTCGGCGGCCTCGCGACGCAGGTCGCGGCGCTGGAACTGGTCCTCGCGGACGGCTCTGTCGTGAACTGCTCGGCTGACCGTCGCCCGGATCTGTTCGCGGCCGCGCGAGTCGGCCTTGGTGCGCTCGGCGTGATCTCAACCGTGACACTGCAGTGTGTTCGGTCGTTTTGCCTGTCCGCGCAGGAGCGGCCGGAGCCGCTGGAGCAGGTGCTCGAGAGCTTCGACGAACTCGCCGCGACGAACGACCACTACGAGTTCTACTGGTTCCCGTACGGCAGCAACGCGCTGGTCAAGCGCAACAACCGGCTGCCTGCCGGCGCCGAGTGCCGGCCGCTGAGCAAGGCTCGCCAGTTCCTTGACTACGAGATCATGGAGAACGTGGCATTCGGCAGTTTCTGCCGACTCGGGCGCGCGGTGCCTCGCCTGGTGCGGCCGCTGGGTCGGCTCGCGTCGTCGAGCCTCTCGTCGCGCGAGTACAGCGACCTGTCGCACCGCGTGTTCGTGACGCACCGCGCGGTCAAGTTCGTCGAGTCGGAGTTCGCTGTTCCACGTGAATCACTGCATGACATGCTCGCCGAGTTGCGGGCTCTGGTCCCCACGCTGGAGAACCCGGTGATGTTCCCGGTGGAGGTGCGGGTGGCGGCCGCCGACGACATCTGGCTGTCGACGGCGAACGGGCGGGACTCGGCGTATATCGCGATCCATCAGTACGTTGGCATGCCGTACCGGGAGTACTTCGCGGGTTTCGCGTCGATCGTCGGGCAGGTCGGCGGACGGCCGCATTGGGGCAAGATGCACGACCTCGACGCGGCGACGCTGCGCGGGCGGTACCCGCACTTCGACGACTTCCTGCAGATCCGCAAGGAAGTCGACCCAGCGGGCGTGTTCACCAACGCCTACCTGGACCAGGTATTGGGCCCGGTTGAGTAGCGCAGGAGCCCACGCGCGACGAAATAGTTGCTCGCCGCGTAGACCACACCACCAGCGACCATCACCATGTACAGCACGGTTTCCAATCCGAAAGCCGCCTTGCTGTTCGACAGCACCGCGAGCAGCCCGACCGCGAACGCGCAGAACACCAGACCGCAGATCGCCATCGCGAGCAGCAACGCCCGGGTCCTGCTCGCTGAATTGATCTCCAAGTAGCCGTTCACCACGCATTTTGTCGCGCCGAGAATCGCGGCGCCCGACAGCATCAGGCAGAAATGGCTGGCGCCGCCCGCGATCAGCACAAAGCCCAGGAAAGGATCATCTGCGACGACCGGCAGCTTGTTACCCCAGTACCAGGCGCCGGTTCCCAGCGAGAAAGCCGCGGCGATCGCGACCATTCCGAGCACTGGGAACCGGTTGTTGATCTTTCTGACCAGCTCCGGATGAGTCCACCGGTAGTCGGGCTGCTGAGGTTGTTGGGCAATGAACACCTAGAGCTGCTGGACGGCTTCGTCGATGGAGGCGTCACCCGAGATGAGCTCAAGGGTTCGCTTGATCGATTTCGACGCGCTCAGCAGGGCAACGATCACGGCCGCCACATCGTCGCGTGGCACGCTGCCGCGGCCGGTCTTCTCGGCAAGCAGAACCTTGCCCGTGCCAGGGTCGTTCGTCAGAGAGCCTGGCCGCAGGATCGTCCAATCCAGATCGCGCTCACGCAGGTCGTCTTCGGCGGCCTTCTTCGCCTTGAGGTACACCGCGAAAGTCGGGTCGAGACCAGGGGCGTCCGGATTGTCCGAACCCATCGAACCGATCTGAATGTGCCGCCGAACCCCGGCCCGCTCGGCCGCCGCGGCGAACAGCGCCGCAGCGCCACGATCCACAGTGTCCTTGCGTTCCGTCCCACTACCCGGACCGGCACCCGCGGCGAAAACCGCGGCATCCGCTCCCGAAAGGACAGCCGCAACAGTGTCCACATCGGACTTCTCCAGGTCGAGCACCACCGGCTCGGCCTTCAACGCTTCGAGCTTGCCCGTCTGTTCAGGCTTGCGGATGATCCCGACCGCATGATCACCACGTTCGGCGAGCAACTTCTCCAGCCGAAGTGCGATCTGACCATGTCCACCTGCAATAACGACTCGCATGGAACGAGCGTAACCCCATCAGTCGACGTCGGCAGGAACCTCGGTGGTGGCGAGCAGCTTCTCGTAAACCATCTCGTTGATCCAACGCGAAATCGGGTCCTCGTCGAGCAGGATGCGCTCGGTGCGGCCTTCGAGGTCGAGGTCGATCATGGCGTTCGGGTCGGCCGTCACCACGGCAAGACCGTACGCACGAGCGCGCGGCAGGCAGTTGACGACGTAGTCCTCGGTGAGTACGGCGGGCGATGGCAGAACCATCGCGGCCTCGCCATACCGGGCAAACGGAACCGCGGAGGCCATCGCGGTGCGCCAGTGCCGGCCGACCGCGATGACGCCGATGATCTCGGCGGCAGCCGCGGGTGCGGTTCCAGCGAACTCTGGCCAAGTCCAGGTGTCGACGGTGGCGCGATCCGCGACCGGGCCGAAGCCCATCGCGATGCGCTCCGCGTGCACGTCGGTACGGAGCTTCGCGACCACGCAGACCTTGCGGCCCAGCATGGTCATCTCCGGCAGCACGACGCCGTCCCAGCCGAGCAGAGCCGCGGCTTCGCGAGCCAGCTCGTCGACGGACGCGGGCAGCTCGAGTGGCGGCACCACACGACTCGGCAGCGACCGGCTGCTCTTCGATCCGCCGGTCACCGCGATGTTGTGAGGTGTTGGTGTAGCCGCCACGAGTCCGCCTCCTTCAAATTCCTGAACCACTGTTAAAAGCTGTGTGCTCTGCCTGCGCCTCGATCCCCCCTGGAAAGTGGCACATGACTTTGGTACCAGGGCGACAAGGCGTGGTCGCCGGGTAACGGGAGTGGCTGCGATCGGCGGCCCTCCTCGGTCGGTGACCGGTCGACAAGCGGTTACCGACTTCAGCCCGACCGTGCCGCCGTACGGGTGAGATCGAGCTGAACGGTGCGGTGAGCACCCACCGCAGGTCGGCGCTGGTGGCCCGCGTCACGTCCACGGCATTTGAACCAAGCGATAGGGCCGAACAGCCTAATATCAAGGGAAATCCACAGTGGACGTCAGCGGCCCGGAGTGACGTTCACCGCAGCGTTCAGCACGCAGCCGGGTTTAGGGTTACTGACCAGTCACATGCCGCTCGCGATGGAGGATCGATGCGCTCGCCAAAGGACTTCTTCGCCCCGCTGGCTCTCGGGGCACCGGAACCGCTCCGCGAAATTCCGGTGCCACCATCGAGGATGATCCACTTCTTCGACCCGAGCAACGAGAAGATGGCGGCGAAGGCGCCGTCCATCGCGAAGAAGGTCGACGTCCTGCTCGGCAACCTCGAGGACGCCGTGCGCGCAGACCGCAAGGAAGCCGCGCGCGACGGGCTGGTGGCGATCGCCAAGGCCAACGACTTCGGCAAGACGCAGCTGTGGACCCGCATCAACAGCCTCGACTCGCCATGGGCGCTCGACGACCTGATCACGCTCGTCACGGAAATCGGCGACAAGCTCGACGTCATCATGGTGCCGAAGGTCGAAGGCGCCCAGGACATCCACTACGTCGACCGCCTGCTGGCGCAGCTCGAAGCGCGCGCCGGGCTCACGAAACCGTTGCTGGTGCACGCGATCCTGGAGACGGCGAGTGGTGTCGCGAACGTCGAGGAGATCGCCGGAGCCAGCCCGCGCATGCAAGGCATTTCACTCGGCCCGGCCGACCTCGCCGCGAGCCGCCGGATGAAAACCACCCGCGTGGGCGGCGGCCACCCTGGCTACCTGGTGCGGACCGACCCCGTCGGCGAGGACATCAACGAGGGCCGCACGACGTATCAGCAGGACCTCTGGCACTACACCGTCGCGCGCATGGTCGACGCCTGCGCGGCGCACGGAATCCTGCCGTACTACGGGCCGTTCGGAGACATCCGCGACGTCGTCGGCTGCGAGGACCAGTTCCGCAACGCGTTCATCCTCGGCTGCGTCGGCGCGTGGAGCCTGCACCCGGTGCAGATCGACATCGCAAAAAAGGTGTTCTCGCCGGCGCCAGAAGAAGTCGCCTGGGCGCGCAAGGTCATCAAGGCGATGGGCGACGGCACCGGCGCGGTGATGCTCGACGGCAAGATGCAGGACGACGCTTCCTACAAGCAATGTCTCGTCGTGGCCGAGCTGGCCGACGCGCTCGCCGAGGACGACCCGGAACTGGCCAAGGTTTACGCCGAAGCGTCCACGGAGGACTGATCATGATCGAGTTGAGCCCACGCCGCTCCGTCCTTTACATGCCCGGCGCGAACGAACGCGCGCTGGAAAAGGCCAAAACGCTCGACGCCGACGCGCTCATCTTCGACCTCGAAGACGCCGTCTCCCCGGATGCGAAGGAAGCCGCCCGCGAACGCGTCTGCGCCGCCGCGGCTTCAGGCGCCTACGGCCGTCGCGAGGTGACCATCCGGGTCAACGGCATCGACACCGGCTGGCATGACGCCGACCTCCGCGCCGTCGCCAAAGCCGGACCCGCCGCCGTCGTGGTGCCGAAGGTGAACTCGGCTGCCGAAGTGCACAACATCGAGCGCGCGCTGGAACTCGGTGGCGCGCCGGACCACCTGAAGATCTGGGCGATGCTCGAAACGCCGATCGCCATGTTGCACGCGGAGGAAATAGCTTCCGCCAGCGAGCGGCTGACCGTGCTGGTGATGGGGACGAACGACCTCGCGAAGGAGTTGAACGCGGAGTTCGTGCCGGGGCGGGCGCCGCTGATGGGCGGGCTTTCGCTGGCACTCCTGGCGGCTCGGGCGACCGGGAAGGTGATCCTCGACGGCGTCTACAACGACGTCAAGGACCTTGCCGGGTTCGAGGCGGAATGCTTGCAGGGCAGGCAATTCGGCTTCGACGGGAAGACGTTGATCCATCCTGGGCAGCTCGAGGCGTGCAATCGGCTGTTCGCGCCTTCGGAGGAGGAGATCGCGTGGTCTCGGCGCATCATCGACGCGTTCACCGAAGCTCAGGTGGAGGGCCGCGGTGTGGTCACTGTGGACGGTCGGATGATCGAAAACCTTCACGTCGACAGCGCGAAGCGGATCCTGGCACTGGCCGAGGCGATTGGAAAAACCGCGGACTGACGCTGGATTGCACTCATGCGTGCACAGGGTGCGTTTAGGGGCGGGTGCTCAGGCGGACCAGGGCGTTGCGGGCGGCGTTGGCGACGACTTGGTCTTCGTGGCCGGCGGCGATGGATTCCAGGACTTTCGCGGCGCGGGGGTGGCCGGCCGACGGGATTTCTTCGAGAAGTTCGAGTTGGGCTTCGCGGGATTGGAGGGCGAACTCGGCGACGGTTTCGTCCGGGACGGCGGCGAGGGCGTCGAGCATGCCGAAGACGACTTCGCGGCGGCTGAGGTCGTCGCCGGCCAGGACACCGGCGCTGACCAGCCAGCCGGCGGCGGCGGGGCCTGCCATCGAGTGGTTTCGCAGGTCAAGCATGGCGGCGATACCTTCTTCGCCGCAGTTGCTCAGCAGGCGGAGCGCGACCATGCGGTGGCCGGAGTCGTCGGTGCGGGCCGCGAGAGCGCGGAGTTCGGCACAGGCCTGAGTGGTGCTGCGGGCGCCGAGCCAGCCGGCGACACCCTTGTCGAAGGTTTCCTGGGCCATTTCGGCCAGCCGGGCGACGAGGACTTCAGCGGTCTCGCCGACCAGCTCATCGACAGTGGTGACCGATGCGCCGCTGCCGGCGAACAGGTCACGTACCGCGCGCTGGCCCATTGGAAGCAGCGCGAATATCTGGCGGGTGAAGTTGTTGACGCGGAGGCTCTCTTCGAGCATGAATTCTTCGAGGTCGATGAGCTCGTCACCGGTCGCCTCTCGCAGTTCCAGCAAGCCGAAATCGGCCAGCAGCTTCCCCTCCCGATCGAGGCTCGAATCGGTGACGGGGTTCAGCGAAGTCTCTTGGAGCATGGTGAGCAGGATCGGCGCCGGCAGCGGGATCGGGGACGTGAACAGGCCCGCCAGAATCGGGAACACCATGTCGTCTTCGACCGGGTAGAGGCTGTAGAGCGGCGCTTCCAGCAGGTCCATCCGGTCGAACGCGACTTCCCACAGTTTCAGCGGGTCGGCCAGCAGCTTGGCCGCGCTCTTCACCTTCAGCAGCCGCCCTTTGGCAACACGCGCGATCCGGATCGCCTTGGCCAGCTCGAAGATCCCGGAGACGCCGATCAGCTGTTCACTGCTCCTGGTGTGGAAGACGCGGCCGCCGATGTCTTGGTCGAACTCGTCGCGGGTGCCCAGCAGGGTGACGAGTTCGCGCGCGTCAGCGAGTTTGAGATTGCCCTTCGACGTCAGCACGCGGCCCTCACCGATCCAGTCCACGAAATCACGCAGCCGCGTGACAATTGTGGTGCCGGCGGCGAGCTCGCGCTGTACGTCCTCGGGCGGCAGGTCGAACACCGCCGACGGCGCTTGGGGCGGGATGTCCGGGTCGCCCTCCTGATGCCGCTCGGCGATCACCGCGAGCACGCCGTCGTCGACCGGGATGCGCCCGGCGCGGACCTGGTCGATGAACGCGCTCGCCGCGTCCTGGTCTTCCGGGTCGACGTCGCTTTCGAGCATCTTGGTGGCCCAGAACTTGGCCATCCCGTAGTTCTCCGGCCGCCGCATCGCGGTGAAGAATTCAGGGCTGAGCTCACGAAGGATGTCCCGGAGCTCGGTGATCGGGTCGCTGCGCTCGTCGAGCAGGTCGCTGTCGTCCAGGAAGTCGAGGAACGCCTCGAGGGTTTCCAGCACGGTGGCGTGCTCGGGCTCCGCCAGCGTCACGCGACGCGGGAACCAGATCAGCAGCAGGCTGCGCAGGGCAGGCGCGTTCCAGCGCCCGACCAGTCCGTCGGATTCGAAGCGCTGGTTGAGCACCGCGTCCACGACGAACAGGTGAACTGCCCGTTCGCGCGTTTCTGACCACGCCTCGAACTCCGCCAGCACCCGCTGGGCGGCTTCGGCGAACTCCTCGGGGTCCGCGCCCGTGAACACCATCCGCATGGCCCCACCTTTCCACGAGCGAGGGTCTTAGCACGGTCAAGGCCAGGGAAGTTGGGCCGGTCGTACCCGTTCGAATGCCCCCGCGAGGCGGAGAACACCCAAATCGTCGAAGCGCCGACCGGCGATTTGTAACCCGACCGGCTGATTCTCGCTCGTAAAACCGCAGTTGATCGACACCGCCGGCTGGCCGGACATGTTGTACGGCACGGTGAACGCGATGTGCTCGAACGGCCGTTGCGGGTCGTTCGTCGGCGATGGGTGTTCCGCGGGGGGCGCGGACACCGGGACCACGGGTGAGAGCACGAAATCAAACGGCCCGGTGGCCCGCAGCGCGGCGACGCTGATGGCGTCGATCTGCGCGAATCCGGTGTAGGTGTCGAGACCGGAGACGTCCGCACCGCTGGTGGCCCACTCGGCGATGTACGGCAGGACCTGCCGACGTCGTTCCTCCGGCACCTTCGAGAGATCGGACCACGCGCGGACTCGCCAGAAGCGGTCGAGGCCATCGAGCATTTCCCTGGTCAGGAACGGTTCGACCGGTTCAACCGCCGCTCCGGCGGCTTCGAGCAACCGAGCCGCTTCGACGACGGCCGCGCGGATCTCCGGCTCGACGTCGAGACCCACTCCCGGGTCGAGCTGCAGGCCGATCCGGAGCCCAGTCAGGTCGACGTCCAGCGCATCCCACGAGATGTCCTCGGGCGGCAGGCTCAGGTGGTCGCGCGCGTCGGGGCGCGAAAGGACGCTCATGAACAGGGCGGCGTCGGCGACCGTGCGGGTCATCGGCCCGGCCGCGCGGCCGAGGAACGGCGGATCGACCGGGACGCGGCCGAAACTGGGCTTGAGCCCGACCAGCCCGCACCACCCGGCCGGCAGCCGGATCGAACCGCCGATATCGGTGCCGGCGTGCAGCGGCCCGTACCCGGCGGCGGCCGCCGCGGCGGCGCCCGCGCTGGACCCGCCGGGTGTGCGCGCGGTGTCCCATGGATTGCGGGCGGCGGTGTGGAAGCTCGACAGGCCGGAGGTGAGCATGCCGTAGTCGGGCATGGTGGTCTTGGCCAGCAGAACGCCGCCGGATTCGTGCACGCGCGCGGCCGCGGGGGCGTCGGCGGGCGCCGGGACGAGTTCGGTGCCCGCGGTGCCGAGCGGGACCGGGGTACCACGGGTGGCGATGTTCTCCTTCAGCGTCAACGGGATTCCGTCGATCGGGCCCAGTGGTTCGCCGCCCCGCCAGCGCGCTTCGGACGCCTTCGCCTCGGCTCGCGCACCCGCGGGATCGAACGCGTACAGCGCGTGCAGTGTCGGTTCAAGGGCTTCGATCCGGGCGATCGCGGCCTCGGTGGCTTCGACCGGGGACAGCGTGCCCGCCCGGTACGCGGCGATCAATTCGACGGCGCTCAAATCCGGCATCTCAACTCCCTCACTCGCAACTTCGTTCACACCAGCCTCAAAACCGGCCCAAAACCCCCCCAACATGTCGACATATTCGGGAGTTTTGGGATTATGGGGGCGGGTCGAAGCGGCC
>JAVXWP010000083.1:0-5345 GCA_032230695.1 Actinomycetota bacterium
GAGCACGCCGGCCAGCGCTTCGGCACAGGCTTCTCAGTGGTTCCAGAACCAGGCGACCGGGAAGTGCATCGACGACCGTGGCGTCAATGGGCACTATGCCGCGGATTGTGAGCCGGCCACGCTTCACATCATGTGGGATGTGCACGTCTACAACGATGGCACGCGACAACTGAAGAGTGCGATGAGTGGACAGTGCATAGATGACAGTGAACACGGGCTGCGCATGTACGCCTGTAACAACGGGATATTTCAGAGCTGGTATGTCCGCAAATGGAATGATGGGACACTTGAGTTCAAGAATCAGGCAACGGGCAAGTGTCTGGATGACAGCGAGTTCGGCCTGCGTACGTACCCGTGCAATTCGTCGAAGTTCCAGAGCTGGTTCTGACGGGGTTGCTCAGCTTGCACTCGGGGACCGGCGCGGTCACCACATTCGTTTACCGGGCCTGTGACATGCCGGATTGGCTGTCGGCGTGACTCAGATATGGGTTCGCGCTTGACGGCATGACACGGGCTGCCATGACGGGATGACCCCAGGCGCCGAAATCTTGGGCCGCACGGACGGGGGAGGCGGTGGCCTGCTCGCGTACCGCCTTGCCCAGGCCCGGATCCCGCGATCGCGCCGCCCCTTCCGCCGTACCGGCATCACCGGGCAGGACGAACCTGCCACAGCAGATCGCTTCGGGGATCCCACTGCGGTCGGCGTCCAGGTTTGCCAGGCCGTGCAGCGCGGCCTCGGTGATCACGCGAGGGAGAGTGCCTCGTCGAATGCCCCGACGAGCAACAGCAATCCAACTCCCAGACCCATCCCAATCCGCGAAGCATCCACCGATGAGTTCTCGACGCGGAAGAGGTCTACACGGTTATGACTACGCAGCTACTGCTCGAGACCCCCGAAGCCGATCTTGTCTACGACATCCACGGCCCGCTGCCGACCGCGGATGGGCACCCACCACTGGTCATGATCGGCCAGCCAATGGACGCCAGCGGCTTCCGCGTGTTGACGTCGCACTTCCCTGACCGCACCGTGGTCACCTACGACCCGCGCGGCCTCGGCCGCAGCACCCGCAAGGACGGCCGGGTCGACCATGCGCCCGGAACCCAGGCCGGCGACGTGCACGCCATCATCGAGGCGCTCGGCGCTGGTCCTGTCGAGATGTTCGCAAGCAGCGGCGGCGCGGTCACCGCGCTCGCCCTGGTGACGGCGTTCCCCGATGACGTGACGACCCTGGTGGCGCACGAGCCGCCGATCATTCCGTTGCTTCCCGACGCCCAGGCCGCTGAGCGCGCCCGGGCCGACGTCCGGGACGCGTACGAGGCCAAGGGCTCGGGCGCGGGCTTCGCGGCCTTCATCATGATGGCGTCGTGGCAGGGCGAATTCACGGATGACTACTTCGCCCAGCCCGCTCCGGATCCCGCCGAGTTCGGGATGCCGACCGAGGACGACGGCTCCCGCGACGACCCGCTGCTCTCCGACCGGTCCTGGGCAGTCAGCAGCTACCGGCCCGACGCCGCCGCGCTGATCGCCGCGCGCACGCGGGTGGTGATCGCAGTGGGCGAAGAGTCCCTGGACAACATCACTGGACGCACCTCAGTGGCGGCGGCCAAGCTGCTCGATCGTCAACCGACGATTTTCCCGAGCCACCACAGCGGTTTCATGGGCGGCGAGCACGGCTACGCCGGGCAGCCTGAAGCCTTCGCGCGCAGGCTGCGCGAGGTCCTCGACGCTGCCGGCTGACGGTCGCCCCTGTCCTCGCTACTCGCTCGGTGTTCGTCCGATTCCCGGTGCTCGGATGCGGCTCACTGACGACCTTGGGGTGGGGTTTGCCCCGTGTGGTTGGGCCAGTCAGCCCGATACCGGGTCAGCCGGAGCCGGCGCGACCCTGCACTACGACGGCTCGGTCGGCGACCGCAGGCTGCGGCGCCTTCCGGCACTGCCCGCCAAATGCACCGAGGTCGCTCCGACGGGAGCGCGTGCGACCTTCGACGTCTTCTGGCAGACGTGCGAGGAGAACTATCCCTTCTTCGAAGCCAAGAAGATCGACTGGCGGGCAGTCAGGGATCGTTACCGTCCGAGGGTCTACGAAGGGATGCCGGACACCGAATTCTTCGCCGTTCTACGGGAGATGGTGCTGCCGCTGTACGACGCGCATGCGGGTATCGACGCCGGTGACACAGGGGGCTTCGGGCAGAGCCGCCCCGGCACCGTGGTCCCCGGCCCCGGACTTGACCAGCAGTCGCAGGGCTTCGTTGAGCGGCACGACCTCGCAGGGATGCGACTGCAGACCTTCGCGAGAGGTCGCATCGGCTACGCCCAGTTGCCGGACGGCACCGGCTACCTGCGGATCTCCGGCATCGGCGGATACGACGCCAACGGCCCCACCGGCTGCGGGCGGTGTGGCGAGTTGAGTCGGTCGGGTCGTTGCGTGCCCGCTTGGCGTAGGCCACGTACGGGCGGCCGGTCAGGCGTTCGGCGACCTGCAGCCGAGTACCTCACGCCATCGGGCAAGACCTTCGACGGCGAGGGCATCCCTCCTGACATCCGCACAGGCAACTTCCCTGAGGTGATCGCCAAGGGCACCCACGACTCCGCGTTCTCACAGGCTCTGGAGGTGCTGCGGCGCCACGCCGAGTAGTGCCCTTCTCCCCACCATGCATCTGTGGTTTCCGTTGCCTCACAAGGATGCTGAGCGATCCGATGGGCTCAGGCGACAACGCGCGCCGTCATGTCCCCGGCCGTCACCTCCGCCCGCCGAACTGCCAGATGTGAACCTCGATGTCGGCGTACCGGTCCGCGGTCAAGATCGCGCGGGCCGTGTCCGGGTCGGGCGCCCGGACCAACGCAGCTGTGCCCAGCCAGGTTTCGCCGTTGTCGGACAGCAGTGGTCCGTAGGCGATCAGCTCGTCCCGGTCGGCCGGCACTGTGAGGTCGGCGGCCCGTCCCGCGCCGAGGCCGAGCACCAGGTACCGGTTGCCGTCGCTCGGGCCACCGGGGAATTCCCACATGGTGCGCCCGAGCATGTTGCGCCACCGGCGCAGCAACACGTCCCGGTAGGCGCCGGCCTGGTAGTTGGGCTCGTCGAAGGCGAACGCGCGGGCGGCGCCGGGATCCGGCAGGTCGACGATGTGCACGCTTCCGCTGAGGGTGTCGCCGTCGTCGGCGAAGGTCGGGCCCCGGGCGATCATCTCCTTCGCGTACCGGTCCATGTAGGACCAGTGTTCTTCGAGCAGGTCGTGGCGCAGCCGTCCGGAGTCGGGCCGGTCGCGGTGATAGCAGAGGAACTCCATGTTCAAAGGATCTCTTCAAGGAGGCGACTCGTCGAGCGGGTTCCACTGCGATCACTGCTCGGCAGCCTTGTGCACAAGGAAGCGTCGCTTGGACTCCCCTTCCCGCTGAGGGACCTGTGTCACGGCCCGCTTCGCGGATGTGGCTCCGGCTCGCTCGTTTCAAGCGGATCGGCTCGGTCAGCCGCATGCGGCGTGCTCACGTGTACGAGGATCCGGCGACGGACGTCCTCGAGCAGGTTGCGCATTGCTGTGCGGAAGACCTCGGCCTGATGGTCACCGAGGAACGAGGTGTGTCCGAACACCTCCAGGACGACGAGGCCATGCAGGTGTCCCCACGCGCTCAGCAGGAGAGCCGTTGCGGAGGCTGGCAGATTCCCAAGGCCGTAGTGGGGCAGCTGTTCCAGGTATGCGCGGAGTGAGGGCGACAGCGCGGGGGCGTCGGCCGCGGCAAGTTGTGCCGCGGTGAACCCGCCGAACATCTCGCGCTCGAAGATCGAGCTCATCCGGCGGGTCGCCCGGGTAGTCGGGCCTTCGGCGGGTGCCGCGTAGTCCCTCAGCGGCGTTCCGTAGAGCAGCTGGAAGAGCTCGGGATGCCGGCCCTGTTCGTCGTCCTGGGGCACCGGGTCAACAGCGGGCGGCTGCCGTGGGCGAAGCCTGGGCGCTCCGGAACCCGGGCACCCTTCTGGGGACGGCTGGCCGGTACCGTCATGCGGCGGCCCGCGCTCACCGCGCTGCCGGTGCTCGCGGTCCTGCTGCTGGCGGCGAGCCCGCTCCTCGGCATCACCTTCGGCACACCGGACGAACGCGTGCTGCCCGAGGACGCCGAGAGCCGACAGGTGTCGTCGGTACTGGGGGAGAAGTTCAACGGCAACGACGACGCGGCCCTCCACGTCGTCATCGACAACCCCGTGGGCAAGGCCCCACTGGAGTCGTACGCGGTCGAGCTGTCCGGGCTCAAGGGCGTCGTCCGCGTCGAGACCAGCACGGGAACCTACGCCGGCGGTCGGCCCACGGCGACCGACCCGGGCAACAGCGCCCTCGGCCGCCCCGACGCGCAGCAGATCAGCGTGGTGAGCACCCTGTCGCCGAAGTCGGACGCGGCCCAGAGCCTGGTCGACGAGGTGCGAGCGATCGCACCGCCCGCCAAGTCACACCCCCTGGTGGGCGGAGTCGCCGCCGAACTGGTCGACTCCAAGGACTCCATCGCCAGTCGCCTGCCGATCGCCGTGGGTCTGGTCGCTGTCACCACCTTCCTCCTCCTCTTCCTGTTCACCGGCAGCGTCGTACAGCCGCTGCGTGCGCTGCTCCTCAACACGATCAGCCTGGGAGCCACTCTCGGCGTCATGACCTGGATCTTCCAGAACGGCAACCTCTCCTCCCTGCTCGGCTTCACAGCGCAGCCCATGGAGGTGTCCATGACCGTGCTGATGTTCTGCATCGCCTTCGGCCTCTCGATGGACTACGAGGTGTTCGTCACCAGCCGCATCAAAGAACTCCATGACCAGGGTGAGGACAACGAGTCCGCCGTCACCAACGGACTTGGGCACACGGGACGTATCGTCACCGCTGCCGCCTGCCTGCTCGCGGTGAGCTTCTTCGCCTTCGGGACGGCCGAGCTCAGCTTCATGCAGATGTTCGGCCTGGGCAGCGGACTGGCCATCCTCATCGACGCCGTCGCCGTACGCGGCATCCTCGTACCCGCCGCGATGCGCCTCCTCGGCCGCTCGGCCTGGTATGCCCCCGGCTTCCTGCGCAAGTTCCACGAGCGGTTCGGTCTCAGCGAAGGAGGCCCCGCGGCCGAGTCCGCAGCCGCGCCGGAGCTCGTTGCGGAGTCGCGTACGTGAAGAACTCGACGCAAGCCTGAGCGTGTCTCTTGACCTCCGTCCGCGTCGTACGGCGCAGACGGAGGTTCGGTGGCGTCCAACCGGCTGACGACCTGTCAGGAACTGCAGACCCTTCTCCGATAAGGCACCGCCTCCCGGTCACGCGGGAGGGGAGAGCTGTTCGCGCACCCATACAGGATCGGGGTTGACGTGGGGCTGGCCAGCCACGAATAC
>JAVXWP010000088.1:0-24424 GCA_032230695.1 Actinomycetota bacterium
GCCTCGACGCCGCCGGCGTGGAGTACATGCTGGAAAGCGAGAACTCGATCTACTTCACCGACCCCGACGGCGTCCGCGTCGAGCTCATCTCCGACCCGCTCGGCGTGATGTACGGCGAACCCATCGGCTGACCACTCCCTTTTCGGGAGGCGTCAGACACCGAAGTAGTCCCGGAAGGACAGTGTCTTTTCGATCTGCGCGGCACGCCCGTGCTGTTCCCCTGGCATTTCCGGGAAAGATCTCCCGCTGGCGGCTCCGCTCCCCTAACCTGTCCGCGACAGTAGGGAGACCCATGTCCGATTGGTTGCAGTCACGCGCCAAGGCACGGCTCGATCGCCGCGAGCATCTCGACACGCTGACCACCCGCACCCGCTACGAGGTCCGGTTGCATGCCACCGAGCCCGCCGGCACCGCGTACGACAATGTCGCCGACGTCTTCACCCTCGGGCACTACGAATGCGCGGACCTGCTCGTACACCGGCGCCTGCTGCCGCTGTGGGAGCGGCTGCTGCTGACCAGGTACGCACGAAGGCTCTATGGCAAGGCCGTGCTGGGCAGCGTCCATGACCTCCCCCGTGACGACGTGCAGGCCGGCGAAGGTGGTCTGGTCCACGCGAGTGTCTTCCGGACCGAGATCGCGACCCTCGTACCCGCTTCCGGCGACAGCGGCGCCAAGTACGACCTGCCGGGCCGCGGGCTCCTGACCACGTTCCGCCTGGCCGTCGGCGAACCCGGTGCGGTCTGGGAGGACAGGTCGGACGTGAGGCTCACCTCGGCGAACAACGTGCTCGTCTGCTCGGATCGGTTCCTCAGGCGCAAGCCGTGGCACATCGCGTGGCCGGTTTACCGCGTTCGTGGCCTGCGTGTCTGGAAGGTTTAGCCCAGCGGCGGCGTTGTAGAAGGTATGGCCGACTATGCAGAAGATGTATTGAGGGCAGCGAAAACAATCGCCGTCGTCGGGCTGAGCCGCGACCCCGGCAAGGCCGCGCACGGCGTGCCCGCGACCCTGCAGGCCGCCGGGTTCCGGATCATCCCGGTGCACCCGAGCGCCACCGAGCTACTTGGCGAGAAGGTGTACCGGACGCTCGCCGACATCCCTGAGCCGGTGGATCTCGTCGACGTCTTCCGCCCCTCGCCCGAGGCCGCGGGCATCGCCGAACAGGCTGTCGCGATCGGCGCGAAAGCGTTGTGGCTGCAGCAGGGCATCGTATCCGCCGAAGCACGAGCGATCGCCGAAGCCGGCGGGCTCGACTATGTGGAAAACCGTTGCACCGCGGTGGTCCGGGCGATCGGCCAGATCACCAAGTCTTGATTGCCCGGCCGGCGACTCCGGGAGCGAATGGGAGCGCAGGCACCTGCTGTTTCGCGACTGGCCCGCCACGACGCCGCCAAAAGGTGGGCTCAGGCCGATTCGCGCACGGTAAGGGACACCGGGAGGACGTGATTGCGCGGCGGGATCTCCTGGCCGGAGAGGAGGCTCATCAGGGTCGTCACCATCTGCCGGACCTGCGCACGCGGCTCCTGGTGGATCGAGGTGAGCGGCGGGTTCATCGCCGAAGCGAGCGCGGCGTGGTCGTCAAAGCCGACGACGGCGACGTCGCCGGGAATCTTCCGCCCGGCCGCGGTCAAGGTGCGCAGGGCACCCGCGGCCATCATGTCGCTCGCCACGAACACGGCGTCGAGGTCGCCCCGGCGCGTGAGCAGCCTTTCCATGGCCTCGGCGCCGCCGGTGAGCGTGAAGTCGGCTTCCTCGGAAAGGTCCGCGGGGTCGTACCCGGCGGCGAGCACGGCGGCGCGCCACGCGGTGAGGCGCTGCACTGCGGCGGTCTGGTCCTGTGGCCCGGCGATCGTCGCGATCCGCGTCCGGCCGATCCCCACAAGGTGCTCGACAGCCTGCCGCGCACCACCCTTGTTGTCGAAATCGACCACATGCACGCCACGGCGGATGTTCCCGGCCTGCCCCCCGAACACCACCGGCATCCGAAGCCCGCGCAACGCCCTTGGCAGCGGATCCGCCCGGTGCGGCGCGAAAACCAGCGCGCCGTCGACATGCCCGCCTTCCAGGAACCGCATCGTCCTGGCCAAGTCCGCGCCGCCATCGACGAACATCAAGACCATCTGGCTGCCCGCGTCAGCCAATTCGCGATAGCCCGCCCTCATCACCGCCGTCCGATACGGATCGTCGAGCAACCGCTCCTCCGGCTCCGACAACACCAACGCGACCGCGTCCGTCCGCCGAGTCACCAACGACCGCGCTGCCTGGTTCGGGAAATACCCGAGATCCTTCGCCGCCGCCAACACCTTCTCCTTGGACCTGGCGCTGACATACGCGTCGTCGTTCAGTGCGCGGGACGCCGTAGACCGGGAAACGCCCGCGAACGCGGCGACGTCTTCCAACGTCGGCCGTTCGCCCTCGCCTGATCGCTGTGCCACCCGACCACCTTAATACCGGTCGAAATAGGGAACCCTGTAAGCGTTTCTGACCAATAGATCGGAGGTTGGACCAATCGAGAGCGGAGAAAACCCAAATACGACCGATGTTGGACAAGTTCTTCCCCACAAAGATCGGAGGTGTTAATGTTCCAACTCCGCCCAGCGGCAACGGGTACCACTCATCGGGACTGGGCGGCGATCGACGTCCATTGGAGGGCAGCAGCGTGAACGCCGAGCGCGAGCTGGATCAGAGCGGAACACTGGAACGAGGGCTTGCCGTGCTCGAGCACGTGGGCACCTGCCAGGAGATTTCCACCAATGCGATCGCCAAGCAACTGGGCCTGTCGCGAAGCGCCACCTACCGGATCGTCGGAGCGCTGAAGAATCTCGAGTACCTCGAAGCCGATCACCTGACCGGCCGCATCCGTCTCGGCACCCGGCTGGTGGAGCTCGGCGTGCGCGCCATGTCCGACGCCGACCTGCACCGCTGCGCGCCGCGTTATCTCGCCGCGCTGGCCGATAAGTCAGGCGAGACAACGTTTCTGGCCGTGCCGGACGGCGATGCAATGGTCTACATCGCGACCGAGCAAAGCGAGAACTCGGTGACGCTGACATGCCGCCTCGGCACGCGCCGCCCGCAGTACGCGACCTCCCTCGGCAAGGCCTGGCTGTCGGCTCTGTCCGAAGTAGACAGAGCGGACCGCGTTCGCCGGATGACGCTGGAAAGCCTCACCAGCACCACGATCACCGATCACTCGAGGCTTCTCGGCGAACTCGCGGCCGGCAGCCGTCGGGGCTGGACTCTCGACGCCGCGGAAAACGAACCGGATGTCGGCTGTGTCGCCGCCGCGGTCCGAGACCACTCAGGACAGCCTGTCGCCGCGATCAGCATCGCCGGCCCCGCCCCACGGGTGATGCACCGCCTGGAAGAACTTGGCGCGACAGTCGCGGCCGGAGCTGCGGCGCTGTCCCTTCGACTGGGGCACGTGCCACAGCAAAGGGGCTGATCCGGCTCACCGCTTCAGGCGACGGTGTCGTCGTTCATGATCCCCACCCCGTAAGGCGTTGTACTGCTCGTCAACGCTTCGACAGGATCGTCGGCCTCGATCCGCAGGCCATGCTCGCCGAGGAGACCGGCGATCCTGGCCGCCGCGTTCCTGCGGCCGCTTTCACTCGCGCTCATAACCAGCGCGAGCGTGACCCGTCCATCTTCGGTCGCCACGCGATACGACGCCGCCCTCGTACTGCGCAACGCGTACTCGACCCGCGCGGAAGACACTCGCTCGTCTGACATGGGTACAACTGTGCCAGTCCACTACTCGGCCAGCAGGCCAAGTGGGTGGCTCGTGAGTGTTTCGCGGGGTTAGAACCCCGCGAAACACTCACGAGCAAGTCAGCCGGCGTCAGCCATCGGATCCCGCCGACGGGATCAAGGCGCCCGGCACCTGGTCCGGCGAGAAGATCTTGTCCTCACCGGGGTAGGGCTGCGTCCACCCGTGCGTCTGGTACCACGTGAAGTGGTTCATCTGCGCGGGGTTGGCGTAGTCGGCCGTGGCGTTCGGGCCGGTCAGGCGCTGCTGCCCCTGCCACTTCTGCCACTGCGCCGCTACCGGCTGCTTGTCCGCAGGCACCGTGGTCGGCGGAGCGCTCGCGGCGAACTGCGGCGCGACGGTGTCCGGACCGCACGTCGGCTGCGTCGCCAGACCCGCGGTAAGCGAGGTCTGGTTCGGCACCGCGGTGAACGGCGTGTAGTCGGGCTTCTTGGTGAACACCGAACTCATCGGGGTCGCCGCGCTGTCCTTCTGGTTCATCGGCTGGATCCCGAGGATCTGCTCGATGGTGCGGACCATCGTGATCTGCGAGTAGTACCGGCTGTCAACCGCGCCGTGCTGGGCCCAGGGGCTGATGATCTGAACCGGGGCACGGTGGCCGTCGACGTGGTCGAGGCCGGCCTGGGAGTCATCCTCGACGACGAAGATCGCCGAGTCCTTCCAGTACTGGCTGTGCGAAATGGTGTCGACGATCTTGCCGACCGCGAGGTCGTTGTCGGCGACCTGGGCTGCCGGGCTGGCCGGGCCACCGGTGTGGTCACTGGACAGCCAGAACATGTTCAGGTTGGCCGGCCCGTTCTTCTCGAAGTCCTGCTTCCAGATCTCGGCCCGGTACTGGTCCGGAACCGATGTGTCGAACTTCGGGAAGCCGGGCACCGACACGTTGTTGAGCGACGGGATCGGCGAGGACGAGACCAGCGGGTAGGCGGTTCCCTGACCGGTCGCGGCCATGTTCTTGCTGTCGCAGTACAGGTTCTGCCAGCTCGCGCCTGCCGGCTTGGTCAGGAACTGCTGGAACTCGCCGAAGTCCCGCACCGTGTTCCCCGCTGCCTGGGCACCGGTCCAGATGAAGCCCGAGCTCTGGTGGCCGAGAGCGTCGTCCTCGGTGTCGTAGCTGCGCAGGTACTCACCGGCCGAGGATTCGGTGTACTCCGGGTTGTCGGCCTGCATCAGCCAGTTGTGCCCCTCGGCGGAGTTCGTGCCGATGTCGTAGGTGTTGTCGTAGAGCCCGAACTGCTGGGTCAACGCGTGCTGGTTCGGTGTCACGGTCGCGCCGAACTGCGCCAGCGCCGGGTTGCCGTTGCCGGCCGGGATGTCACCGAAGAGCTGGTCGTAGGTCCGGTTCTCCTTGACGATCATGAAGACGTGCTTGATCGTCGAGGGGTCGCCGAGCCGCTGCGGGACCGGCACCGGCATCGGGTTGCCCTTGCCGTTGGTCACCTGGACCGAGTTGGGGGTCCAGCCGTTCTGCTGGAAGACCTTGGCTGTGTTGGCCTTGATGATCCCGTCGTTCGGCAGCGTGAACCGCTGCAGGCTGCTGGTCGTGTTGTGGGTGCCGTACCCGGCGGCAGTCGTGGGGCGAAGGGCGTCGATGCCGCGGGTGTTGGAGATCAGCACGTCCTTCCCGACCGTGGTGACCGCCGTCGGGAAGTAGTCCGTCGGCAGCAGGCCGATGTAGCTGGCCGGCTCCTGCGGGGAGGTGTAGCGGTAGACGGCGAGCGCGTTGGCGCGGCCGAGCGTCACCAGCAGATGACCGTCGTCAGTGAGGGTCACCCCGTCAGGCTCGTAGCCGACCGTGGCCTCTGGCCACGGCTGGGTGGCGATGGTCTGGACGACCTTGTTCCTGGCGGTGTCGATGACGGAGACGTTGTTGCTGGCGGTGTTGGTGACGAACAGTGCCCCGTTCTTGGCGTACAGGGCGGTCGGGTGCAGACCGACGTCGATGCTCTGAACCGCGGCCGCCGGGTTCGCCACGTCGATGACGCTGACCGTGCCGGTGGTGGTGGCGCCGGTGACCGGGTCGGCCGGCACCTGGGTGTTGTACGAGTTGATCGTGGTGTCGCCGGGCTTCGCCGGGCGCCCGCCCTCGTTGCCGACGTAGATCTTGTTGCCGATCTGGACCATGTCACGCGGGGCGTTGCCCACGGCCCAGCTCTGCTGGATGACCCCGGTCGCCGCGTTGATGGCGACGACGCGGTTCTGACCGTTGACGGCGGAGTACACAGTGGCGCCGTCGGGCGAGAACACCGCCTGCGCCGGCAATCCGTGCTTGGGTCCGTCCGCCGGGATCGAGACGAAGGTCGGGTTGGCGACGGTGCCGTCGGGGTTCACCGTGAACCGGCGGTAACCGTCGGTCTGGGCCATCCACAGCGTCTTGCCGTCGGGGGAGTACGACGGTCCTTCCTGGCCCACGTCGTTGCCGGGAATGCGGAGATTCGCCGTCGCGGAGTTCCCGATGAGCTGCTGCGCCTTCCAGCTCTTGAGGTCCACGATGGTGAGCGCGATCCCGCCGTCGGTGGTCAGTGCCGCGAGGTGGCTGCCGTCCGGGCTGACCGTGGAGGCCATGATCTTGCCGTTGTTGATGACGAGGCGATCGCCGATCGGGGCGATGTACTGGTCGCTTGAGATGACCTGGCCCTTGTTGGTGATCTGGCCGACATGCTCAGTGCCGAACTGTTGCGTGGAGGCGTAACCGATGCCGGCGCCCGAGGCGAGGAGGGCGAAAGTGGCGGTGCCGGCCGTTGCGAGGCGTCTGCGGCCGCTGCGTTGATCGAGAAGGCCGAAACGGTCCTTCTCGACACGCCGACGATGGCGCGTTACCTGCATGGGGTCATCCCTTCGGATTGGTGGGGAGCAGCTCGACGTTGCCGTCGAACTGCCAGAGAGGGTTGGGTTCGTCCCCGGTCGGGGTCCGAACCTGGAAGTAGCCGTTCACTTCCTTCGGTCCGTCGCCGTCGGCGACGTACCGCCCGTCTGAGGTGACGTCGAGCTGGTAGATGGCCGACCCCACGGCCTCGACGCCGGGGAGATGCCAGGAGATGACGCAACGCCAGTCGTTGCCGGGGCCTTCGGCGGCCACCAGGCCGCCGCCCTTTTCGCACGCCGCCGTGACCGCCAGCTGCGCCTCGGTGACGTCGGGTCGGTAGAGCTGCTTGGTCTGCAGTCGGTAGAGGTGGGCGAACGCCGTTGCGACCGACCGCTGCACCTTGTCCTGGTCGATCCCGGCACCCAGAGACGGGGTCGAGGCGGCGATGATCGCGAAAGCGAGGACAACGAGCCCGACCAGCGGCAGGACTCCGGCGGTGATCGCGCGGCGGCCCGAGCCGTCGTAGCTGAGGTTGGTGAAGTCGCGCCGCAGGAAGAGCAGGTAGGCCAGCGCGGTCGCGGTGATGGCCCACACCAGGCTGACCCCGATGCCGATCAGCAGCGGGCCGAGTTGTGCCGGGCTGGTGAACAGGCCGCTCCACGAGATGAAGGCGTAACTGGGCAGGGCGAGGCGGATGGCGACGGGCAGCGGCAGCATCTGGGCGAGCGCCATCGCGAGGGCGACCACCGCGGGCAGCAGCAAGCCCATCGGCGAGCGTCCCAATGCGACGGACCCGAGCAGCCCGATCGCGGCGAGGGCCAGCGTCGGGGCCAGCACGCAGACCCACGCGAGCAGAACCTGCCCGGCGGCGTCCGCCGGCGTCAGCAGATGGCCGTCGAGGCCGACCAGCTGCCGGTTGCCGACCTCCACGACCCCGCCGACCGCGCTGGACACGGCCATCCCGGCCACGAGCACCAGGATGATGGTGACGCTGGCCAGTGCCTTCGCCACGAATATCCGCCGGTACGACCGGACAGCCACCAGCAGGTGACGCCAGGTCCCGAGCCGGTCCTCGGAAGCGAACACGTCACCGGCGACCAGGGAGGTCAGCAGCGGGAGCGCATAGGTGCCCGCGAAACCGAGCATCACCAGCGATCCGGCCCACCCCGTTGCGTTCATCCAACGACCGAAGAGGGTGTCGACGGGGAGCGAGCTCTGCTGGCTCACCACGGCGACGAAGAGCGCCGGCGCGATCCAGCAGGCGAGGACCAGCAAGCGAATCCGCCATTGGGAAAGCAGTTTGACCAACTCGAAGCGGTAGGCGCGCGCCACCGAGACCGGGCGGGCACCGGCAACGTGGGCGTCGGCGACGGCCGCGGTCATCGGCTGACCTGCTGCTGCTCGGTGAGGGCGAGGAACGCGGCCTCGAGCGGCGACACCACGGGCGCGAGCTCACGCACCGCGATGTTCGCGTGCACGAGCCGCACGACGAGTTCGTCGAGGGCGGACACCAGCGCGCGCACCACGAGTACCCCGGCGTCCTGCCGCACCCCGGCGTCGGCGCCGTCGACGACACGGAGCCCGGGCATGCCGAGAGCCAGCTGGCGGGCGGCCTCCTGGTCCGAGGTGACGAGCCGGTAGTCGAGTACACGGTCCTCGGCGGACAGCTTGCCGAGCGGGCCGGAGAAGACGACGCGTCCGGTTGCGACGATGGTGACCTCGGAGCACAGCGCCTCCAGGTCGTCCATCCGGTGGCTGGAGAGCACTACGGTGGTTCCGTCTGTCGCGAGCCGGTTGAGGACCCCGTGCACGTGCTTCTTGCCGCTTGGGTCGAGCCCGTTGGAAGGCTCGTCGAGCACCAGTAGCCGGGGCTTGGTGAGCAAGGCCGCCGCGAGCCCGAGCCGCTGACGCATGCCGAGGGAGAAGCCCCGGACCCGATCGTCGGCGACATCGGTGAGCCCGACCTGGTCGAGCACGTCGTCGATCCCCGCTGTCCGCGCGTCGCGGCTGCGGAGAGCGGCCAGCGCGGCGAGGTTCTGCCTGGCAGTGAGCGAGGGGTACAGGCCGGGTCCGTCAACGAAGCCGGCCACACCGTCGGGAGCGGCCAACGCCCGCCCCACTGGCGTACCCAGGATCTCCAGGCTGCCGCTGTCGGCGACGGCCAGGCCCAGCAGCAGGCCGAGCAATGTCGTCTTCCCTGCGCCGTTCGGCCCGACCAGCCCGTGGATCTGCCCCTGCGCCACGTCCAGATCGATGCAGTCGAGCGCGACGACATCGCCGAAACATTTGGTGGTCCCGCGAGCCCGGACTGCGAGAGGCGTGCTCATGGCTTCCTTTCCGTTCGCAGCTTCAAGAACTTAGTGAGAGCAACTAAGAACTTAGGGACGGCAAATGGCGCAGGCAGGGGCAGTTAGTTGAACTGTCGTGGAACGGGAACCGACTGGCGTCCGTCGCGCCGGTGCCCTAGCGTCCTGCGCACGCAGGCCCGACTCAGGTGCGTGCGGTACGCGACGTCCCTGTCGGCGGTAACACTGGCTCCCGACGACTGGGCATCGTCGACACACCAGATCCATGCGGGGGAAATCGGGCCGGCGATCTGCTGCGATGGTCCTGCAGCGTGCGTTGTCACAGTGGGCGTTCACAGGCTCAAAATGAGAGTGGCCCTGACACGTGAGTCACATGTCAGGGCCACTGTCAGAGGGGAGCCGGCAAGGGGGATCGAACCCCTGACCTCCTGTTTACAAGCTGTCAGGTCCGGCGTTCAACCCAGTACGTAGAACCATCACCGCAGGTGGCTGGCCACCGGAGTACCACCGTGCGCCGTCCTGACCGTGAACGAACGAGACGACAAGTGAGACGACGCGCCCGGCTCAGGCCGTCCCGTCGGTGCTACGTATGTGTTCTCTACGCGCCGATTACCGGCGGTGTCGGTTTCTGTCCGTTTTCGAAACCGCCGAAAATCGAGTCGGGGTCCTCTTCGGGCAGCAGGATCTTGCGCTGATGTTCTTCGTCCTCAGCGCCCTGGCCGCCCTTGCCGCCGCCCATTCCGCCCATGCCGTTCGCACCGGCCTTGCCGCCGGCGGAACCACCCATGGCAGACCCGCCGCGCACGCCGCCTTCGCCAGGCATCCCGACCCCGCTCCCGCGACCTCCGCTCAAACCACCACTACCGCTTCCAGCTCCAGGCGTCCCTCCGGACATCTTTCCGCCACCGAGACCGCCACCGCCTCCGCCACCACCGGGCCCGAAGCCACCTCCGCCAACCGGCCCGAAACCGCCGCCCACGGGGCCGAAACCGCCACCACCAGGTGGTACATAGCCGCCGGGCGGCCTGGAGCCGGGCGGGTTCACCGGCTGCTTCCAATTCGATAGGTCAGTGCTATCGCCAGGTGACCTGAATCCTGGCGGCTGCACCATCGGCGGCCGCGGATCCGGGACAGGGTTACTGACCGGCGGCGGTGGCACCTGGTAATTCACCGCACCGGGTGGAGCCGTGTACGAACTCGGACCGCCACCGAAACCCGCTGCCCTGGTGCCGTCGCCTCCACCCCCCGATCCTTGCTTACTGTCAATCGGCTGGCCCGGTGTTCCAGGATCGATCTCGCCAGGTGTGACCGCGCCCGCTGCGACGGTGGGGTCATGTGCGGCAGGGTAGGCAGTGGGAAGTTGAGCCACGCGTGGCTGTGTGGTCTGATAATAGACTTCGTACTGTTCGACGTTCTTCTTTGTATCCGCGTCGAACTGTGCGGCCGCTATCTCGTCATGGCTGGCACCGATGGAAAAGATGTCTCCTGGGCCGTTGTCGCCGACACGTTCGTTTGAGACCGGGACAAGCGCACCTCGTGTTTTGTGGAACTGAGAGTTGTGGTCAAACATGGAGGTCTTAGCGCTGTTCATGTGATCAGCTGCTTGGGTGACACTTTGAATCATCGGGTTGAGTCCGCCCGCAGCACTGGTGGCACTCTTCCCTTTCCAGAAGCTGTCCATTCTCCCTTGAGCTTTGGATAATGACTGAGCCAGGTCTATGTGAGCCACTCTCAGCTTGTCGCTTGCAACCTCGGCGGCATCGAGGGTCTCCGTGGTCCGGGGATTCGCGTTCATCTTTTCGTAGATCTCATGACCGCTGTAGACCACGCCTCATGCCCCCTTGAGGTGTTGCACAGCAAGCTCCGCCAGGTCTGTCGCGATCCCACATGGGCTGTCTGCCTTGGGGTTTCTGGGTCCCAGATTGACGATCGCCAAATAGATCCTGCTGTCGCTCAAACCGACAGCAACGTTGCAAACAGTCGAAGCTTCGCCGCCGTTCGCAAAGGCGACAGCGGGATACCCGTCGATAGCAGGAATAGCCTTGAAGCTCGTGAGCTGCTTCTTGACGTTCTTGTCGTATATGCTACTCAGACCGTCATTTGTCTCCATGGCTACGCCCGTTGTCAACCGACCTAGACCGTCAGCCAGAACCCAGGCGCAATCGATACTTCCGGCACCTGCGTCGAATTTGCTGCTGCTCTTGAGTATCCCACCACTGATGCTACTGATTTGCGCGGAAGTCGCAATGCTGCACGGATCTTGGTCGATCTTGCTGGAATCGAGCGGAATGGCGACACTGGGCGCACCGGCGTATGGCAAGCTTTTTTCGTTTTGCGCGACTGAACTGGATGCGCTGGGGGCCGGCGTTCCAGAAGACGTACTGCTGCAACTGGCAACGAGAACCAACGTCGCGCACGTCAGTGTGATTTTGAGAGCAAAGCGGGCCTGCATTAGTCTGCCTTTCCGTTGCCACGGAGGGCATCGATTGCGGCTTGGTCTTGTTCTTGATAAGCAGTGCGGATCCTGCGCAGTGTTTCGACGTAGGCCGTGAGGAACTGGACGCTACTTTCGTGTGCAGTGAGGAACTCTCGGCCCGCGCGATTGGCCGCCTCGGCATACTGCGCGCTTGCCACCTCGTCACCAGGAGGTTGGATAACGGTCAAATGTACGGAGTGCGCCTGCATGTTGCCGAGGTCGACGTCAATCCGATCCTGAAGATCTTGGATCAGGGCATCCATTCCCTCGGCGTCGAACTCCCAGTCACTCGCGGAGGACTCCGCGGCGAAGTCGGCCTCCGCCTGGCCCCTGCCCAGGTCGGAGTAAACGACCGGCGCCGGTGGTGGCGCAACCGGCGTGGCACCTGCCATCAATGGCGGCGAGCCTGGCGGGGGCACGTATGGCTGCGCTCCCGAGGTATCGATCAGTTGTCCTGGCCCCGTGTTCGGTTGTCCCATGACGCGCCTCCCCGCACGGACCGCGATCGTTCGGGCGCGGCCTACCCTCTGTTCTCGTCCTGTTCCAAGCAGTGACTCTAGTAGCGCGTCAGCGGCCGGTGGGTGGGTTCGAAAGAGATCACTCGGCCTAGGGGTGGTGCGCGTGATTCTGCCCCGGGGCATGGGTGGCTCCGTTTGCAAGTTGTTGCTACGGGAGGTACACGATGCCGACGTCCAACTCAGCAGCGATCTGAGCACCTGCGTAGGCGTAATGCCGCGTACCCAGCAGTCTGGTTTACAGAGGGACAGTGAAACTACCCTCTGACCTGCGTATCACCCCGCCTAGGCGGCCATTCTGGGGCATACTTGGGGTGCCGATCCCATTGATCCCCTTCGAAGCAGTGTCGAGCTACGGATGTGATATGACGGGCCGTCAACCAGGAAGATGACTGCACTATGAACGATCCAGCCTACTCATGCCGGCAACCTCACCATCGGTACACCAGAGACAGGCATTAAGCGCACTTTTCCCTCGCCACCAAAATCAATCGTCGCAGTTTTTCTGACACCCTCACCTTCGGTCGTCACTACAATACCAATTCCATACTTCTTATGGTCCACTCTTTCGCCAATCGCAAGATCAGTTAACGGTCCCACATTAAACGCGGTATCCGCATTACGATTCCTTGATACCTCTTGCGATTCAACTGTCGCTTTTTTCACACTTTCGTCATCTCGCAGGCGTATAGAAACAATTGAACATCAGTCGAACCGAAAGGAACACACATGAGGTCCGCACACATCACCCGATCAGAGCGGTACGTCCACCCAAAATCGAAGAGACAGAGATTGAACCGCTTACCGTCGATAACGCGAAAGCCATTCTTTCGGAAGCAGTGAACCGACGGAACGGCGTTCGTTGGGCTATCGCACTGGCCCTCGGATTCCGCCAAGGCGAAGCGCTGGGCTTGCAGTGGAGCGACCTCACCACAGAGTGGCATCACGGCTGCGCAGAAGATGACCCCTGCGGACAAGAACGGGCGGAGAAGTGCCCACGGCGGCAAATCACCGCAATCCTGTCGGTTCGGCGCGCATTGCAGCGCCAGACGTGGCAACACGGTTGCGACACCACAGGTAAGGAGCCGAGTTGCGAACGAAAGCGAGGCGCGGACTGTCCTCAACGGCACAGCGGCCGTTTGAAGGTTGTCGAGCCGAAGTCGCGTGCTGGCCGCCGCGTTGTCAGCGTTCCTCCGCCGCTTGCACTCGCGCTACTTGCTCACAAGGAAGTCCAGGACGCCGAGCGGGTACTTGCAGCCAATCTGTGGCAGGAAAGCGGGTGGATGTTCGCCCAGCCGAACGGCAGGCCGACCGACCCGCGTGCCGACTACGGCGAATGGAAGGACGTGCTCGTTTCGGCTGGCGTCCGCGAGGCGCGGTTGCACGACGCGCGGCACACCGCAGCAACGTTCCTGCTTGTGCTCGGGGTGGCTCAGCGGGCCGTGATGGACGTGATGGGCTGGTCCAAGATCAGCATGGCTCAGCGCTACCAGCACGTGCCCGACGAGCTCCGGCGCAATATCGCGTCCCAGGTGGGCGGTCTGCTCTGGAAGGCGCCGAACGACGACGAAGACGGTTCGGCGGGCGCGCTAGTACCGGTCTGAGCGGGACAAGTGAGACGGAAACTGAGACGAACCGCGACCAGGGAGCTTCCGAACTGTGGAAACTCCCTGGTCAGAGGGGAGCCGGCAAGGGGGATCGAACCCCTGACCTCCTGTTTACAAGACAGGTGCTCTACCAGCTGAGCTATACCGGCCGGACGACCCGCACCGCGGGTCGCGCGGGGACAGTATATCTAGCCCCTCCCGGCCCGTGACCCACTGGGCTTGAGGGAGGCGAAGAACGCTCGGATATCGCCGATCAGCAGGTCGGGCGCATCATGGGCGGCGAAGTGGCTGCCGCGGTCGTACTCGTTCCAGGAGACGATGTTCTTGTGGTCGCGCTCGGCGAAACGTCGGATGGACTGGAAGTCGTTCGCGAAACTGGCCAGCCCCAGCGGGACGACGGTCGGCTCGGACGGCGCTTCGGCATGCGCGTCTTCGTAGTAGAGGCGCGCCGATGAGCCGCCGGTGTTGGTGAGCCAGTAGATCATCACGTTGTCGAGGATGTAGTCACGGCTGACGGCGTCCCCGAACAGCTGGCAGCTCCAGGCGAGCTGCCCGACCGGTGAATCCGCCAGCGCGTGGGCGAGCGTCTGCGGCACGGTGGCCTGCAGCTTCGCGAAGGCGCTCATGTTGTCGTTGAACCACTGCAGGAATTCCAGCTTGGCCGTGTCCTTTTCGGACAGTCCCTCGAATTCCGCGGGATCGCCGGAAGGAAACGAGAAGATCTGTGTGACGTGCACGCCGAAGACGTGCTCGGGGTCGACGCGGCCGACCTCGGGTGAGACCAGCGAACCGCCGTCGTTGCCGTGGGCGCCGTAGCTGTCGTAGCCGAGCCTGCTCATCAATTCGGCCCACGCCTTCGCGATGCGGTAGCGGTCCCAGCCCTTGTCGTTGGTGGGCCCGGAAAAACCGAAGCCGGGCACCGACGGGATCACCAGATGGAAGGCGTTCGCGGGGTCGACGCCGTGCGAGCGCGGGTCGGACAGCGGCCCGATGACGTCGAGGTACTCCACGATCGACATCGGCCAGCCGTGGGTAAGGATCAGCGGCGTCGCGTCGGGCTCGGGTGACCGGACGTGCAGGAAGTGGATGTCCTGTCCGTCGATTTCGGTGGTGAACTGCGGGTACTCGTTCAGCCTCGCCTCGGTCGCGCGCCAGTCGTAGCCGTTCCGCCAGTACTCGACCAGACCCTGCACGTAGTCGAGCGACAGGCCGTACTCCTCGCCGACACCGGGCAGTTCCGTGGTCCAGCGGGTTCGGCTCAGCCTGTCCTGCAGGTAATCCAGGTCGGCCTGGGGGATCTCGATGCGGAAGGGGCGGATGTCGTTTGTCATGTCCTGAACACTAGGAGCCAATTAGGCACGTTAAGTTCCTAATAATCGGGCAGGATGAAAATATGTTGGAGACTTCGGCGAGACTGCTGCGGCTGCTCTCGCTCCTGCAGATGCCGCGTGAGTGGCCCGGGTCCGAACTGGCGGAGCGCCTCGGCGTGAGCGGCCGGACCGTGCGCAACGACATCGAACGCCTGCGGGACCTCGGTTATCCGGTGGACGCGACGCGCGGTTCGGTGGGCGGGTACCGCCTTGGCGCCGGCGCCGCGATGCCGCCGCTCCTGCTCGACGACGAGGAGGCCGTCGCGGTCGCCATCGGGCTGCGCACGGCCGCCGAGGGGACCATCGCCGGGATCGGGGAAACCGCGCTGCGGGCCCTGACCAAGCTGGAACAGGTCCTGCCCTCACATCTTCGCCGCCGCGTCAACGCCCTGCAGACCTACACCGTGCCCGTCCCGGCCGACCGCCCTGGACCGGTGGTGGGCTCGGACACCCTGATGACGCTCACCGCGGCCTGCCGGGACCACGAGACCCTCCGCTTCGACTACCGCGACCACAGCGGCTCGTCGACGTTGCGGACAGTCGAGCCGTATCGCCTGGTCAGCTGGGGTAGGCGGTGGTATCTGGTGGCTTGGGACACCTCGCGCCGGGACTGGCGGACCTTCCGTGTCGACCGGGTCGAGCCCCGCACGCCGACCGGTCCCCGATTCACTCCGCGCGAACCGCCGGAAAGCGACATCGCAGCCTACGTGTCCCGGCGGGTGTCTGCCGCGGCCTGGCGCCATCAGGCTCGCGTCACCGTGCACGCGCCCGCCGAAACCGTCGCGGAGCGCACAAATCCGGCCGTGGGCACGGTCGAAGCTGTCGACGACCACACCTGCGTCCTGGTCACCGGGGCCGACTCCCTCGAGACGCTGTCTGTCTACTTAGGAATGCTCGGCGTCGATTTCACCGTCAGTGAACCACCCGAACTCGTCAGTCACCTCAACGAACTCGCCGAGCGGTACCGCCGGGCGACCGGTTGACAAAACGCGGACAGTGGAAGTAGGCGCGTAAGTGGAAGAGGTGCACGAAGATGAGTGCGATAACCGCAACTCTCGGGCTCTCGGCGCAGGAAGTGAAAACCGTGGTGCAGGCTGCCTCTTTGGCGCCTTCCTTGCACAACAGTCAGCCATGGCGATTCCGGCTCCTGCCCGACCAGATCGAGGTCCATATGGATCTCGGGCGAAGGCTGCCCGGTGCTGATCCGGAGGACAGGGAACTCAGGCGTGCGTGCGGGGCGGCACTGCTCAACCTGCGGTTGGCGTTGCAGGGCTTGGGGATACGCCCCAGCGTCACGTTGCTGCCGCCGGCCGTGAACACGGTCGCCGGTGCGGTCGCGGTGGTCCGGCGCGGCGGTCCCGCGCGCCCGACGGACGAGCTCAACGCGCTGCTGAACGCGATCCGGGCCCGCCGCACGAACCGGCGCCCCTTCCTGGACCAGCCCATCCCACGCGCCCATCGGCAGCGGCTGGCACGCGCCGCTGCGGCCGACCAGGGCTGGCTGCACGTGGTGACCGACCTGCGGGAACAGGCGCAGATCCGCGACTTCGTCATCCAAGCCCACCGCATCCAGTGCAACAATCCGCTGTTCCTGTCCGAATGGGCGGCATGGACGGGGCACCACGACGCCCAGCGCCGCGACGGCGTCCCCGCGCAGCCCGGCAGGCCGTTTCCGGAACCGGAGGACCAGTGGTTGCTGCGCGATCCCCGAGCGGAAAACGGGAAGAGGCGACCGGCCGGCAACGATTACGACGTCGATCCGGTGGTGTTCGTCCTGTGTTCGTATTACGACGGCAAGCTGGCGGAGTTGCAGTCGGGTCAGTCCATGCAGCGTGTCCTGCTGACCGCGGCGACCCTCGGCCTGTCGGCGTCGTTCCTGCCGCAGCCCGTGGAAGTGCCACGGATGCGTGACGAGCTGCGCAGGCTGCTCGGCGGGGGTCTGGTGCCGCAAAGCATCCTGCGGATCGGTTACGCGACGCCGACACCGCCCACCCCACGACGTCCGGTGGAGGATCTCGTGATGCCCGGCGGCCCGGCCTCGAGTTGATCCGCGTCCGGCTGATCTTCTCTTAACGTGGTGGACGACACCTTCTCCGACATGCAACGGTCGGGGCATCGGTGCCGATGATCTCCGGGAACGTCAAGGAGGTGGAGTGGTCATCAAGATCAACCAGCGCGCGAAAAATCCGGTCCGCAGACGCGCGTGGCAAATTCTCGAAGCGCCGGCAGGCGATCAGCCGGACACCGGCCGCGCGGAAGCCCTGGGGCCGAAGGTGCCCGACGACTCCACCGTCAACTTCGTCCTCGACCTGAGCGTGCGCATCGGCGAAGTGCAGATGTCGAGCGGTGCCGGCGCGTCCGACGTCACCGCGACGATCATCGCGGTGACCTCCGCGCTGGGGCTGCCGCACTGCGAGGTCGACGTCATCTTCACCTCGATCACCGTCACGTGCCACCGCGGCACCGACATGGCGCCGGTGACGGCCCTGCGAGTGGTCCGTTCGCGCAGCCTGGACTACAGCAGGCTCAACGCGGCCGAAATGCTCGTGCAGCAGATCACGCGCGGCAACGTCAGCGCGGAAGAAGCCCAGTCCCAGCTGCAGGAGATCACCTCGGCGCCGCACCCGTACCCCCGCTGGGTCGCGACGCTGGCCTGGGGCGGCCTGGCCGCCTTCATCACACTGCTGCTCGGCGGCGGCCCGGACGTCGCCGTCGTCGCTTTCGTGATCAGCGCCGCCGTCGACAGGCTCGGCAGGCTGCTCAACCGCTTCGCGTTGCCGTTTTTCTTCCAGCAAGTGGTCGGCGGCCTCTTCGCGACCCTGTCCGCGATGGTCATCGTGAGCAGCGACTGGCTCACCACGGACAAACCGACGCTGGTCGTCGCCGCCGCCGTCACCGTGCTGCTTTCCGGACTTTCCACGGTTTCGGCGGTGCAGGACGCGATCACCGGCTACAACGTCACGGCGGCGGGCCGCACTATGGAGACCGCGCTGATGACCGCGGGCCTGATCGCCGGGGTCGTGCTCGCGCTGAAGATCGCCCTCCTGCTCGGTTTGGACCGGACTCCGCTACCCGAAGTGCTCACCTCGACGCCGCAGCGGCTGCCGATCGTCGTGCTCGGCGGCGCCGGCGCGGCCGCGTGCTTCGCGCTGGCGTCCTACTCGGCCATACGCGCATTGCTCGTCGCCGCGGCGGCAGGCGGAATCGGGGCGGCCGTCTACGGAGGCCTGGTCCTGGCCCGGTTGGACGCCGTCAGCGCGTCCGCGATCGCGGCCACCCTGGTCGGTTTCTGCGGCGGAGTGCTGGCCAGGCGGCTCAAAGTGACCCCGCTGGTGGTCGCCGTGTCCGGGATCACGCCCCTGTTGCCCGGCCTGTCCACCTACCGTGGCCTGTACCAGCTCGGGGTGGAGCCGGGAGGCAACATTTCAACCCTGATGACCGCCGTCGCGATCGGGCTTGCGCTGGCAGCGGGCGTGGTACTCGGTGAATACCTCGCACAACCAGTGCGCACGGGGCTCGGCAGGCTGGAACGCAAGCTGGCCGGGCCACGCATGGCCGGACCGCTCGAGCCGGCCGAACGACGCTTGGAGTAGCACGCGGACCACGGAACGCACGATAGTGTTTGTGCTTGGGCCGCGACCCCCAGAACGAGGGAGCAGCTGACGTGAGCATGAGTTCTGAACCGGTTCGATCGCAGGCCGCGGATTTCGTCGTGGTGGCCAACCGGTTGCCCGTGGACCTCGACAGGTCCTCCGACGGCACCCAGAAGTGGACGGCGAGCCCCGGTGGGCTGGTTTCCGCACTCGAACCCTTCCTGCGATCCCGCAAAGGCGCCTGGGTCGGCTGGCCGGGCGTGCCGGACGTCGAAGTCGACGAGTTCGACGACGACGGGTTGGTCCTGCACCCGGTGACACTGACCTCCGACGACGTACGCGACTACTACGAAGGCTTCTCCAACGCGTCGCTGTGGCCGCTGTACCACGACGTCGTCGCCCGGCCGGTGTTCGATCGCAGCTGGTGGGAGAGCTACGTCCGGGTCAACCACCGGTTCGCCGAGGCCAGCGCCGAGGTCGCCGCGAAGGGCGCCACCGTCTGGATCCAGGACTACCAGCTGCAACTGGTACCCGCGATGCTCCGCGAACTGCGTCCCGACCTGCGGATCGGCTTCTTCCTGCACATCCCGTTCCCGCCGGTCGAGCTGTTCATGCAGCTGCCGTGGCGCGCCGAGATCATGCGCGGCCTGATCGGCGCCGACCTGGTCGGGTTCCACCGGCCGGGCGGCGCGCAGAACTTCCTCTGGCTCGCCCGACAGCTCATCGGCCTCGAACCCAGCCGCGGCGCGGTCGGCGTCCGGTCAAGACCCGGCATGGTGCAGGTCGGCGACCGCACGGTGCGCGTCGGCGCGTTCCCCATCTCGATCGACGCGGCCGGGCTCGACACACTGGCCCGCACCAAGGGCGTCGCCGACCGGGCCGCGCAGGTCCGCCGTGACCTCGGCAACCCGAAGACCGTCTTGCTCGGCGTCGACAGGCTCGACTACACCAAGGGCATCGACCTGCGGCTTCAGGCCCTCCACGAGCTGCTGCAGGAAGGCCGCGTGCAGCCGGAGGACGTCGCGTTCGTGCAACTGGCGACACCGAGCCGCGAGCGCGTCGAGCACTACCAGCGCATGCGGGGCGACATCGAGCAGATGGTCGGCCGGATCAACGGCGAATTCGCCCGCGTGGGACACCCGGTCGTGCACTATTTGCACCAATCCGTGAATCGGACAGAGCTCGCGGCCTTTTTCTCCGCCGCAGACGTTATGGTCGTCACCCCGCTCCGGGACGGCATGAACCTTGTCTGCAAGGAGTACGTCGCCTGCCGGCACGACCTCGGAGGGGCCCTTGTCCTGTCCGAATTCGCCGGCGCGGCGGCCGAACTGAGTAGTGCTTTCCTGGTAAATCCTCACGATTTGGACGGGGTGAAGAACGCCTTGCTGGCAGCCATTACGCTCGACCCCGCTGAGGGCAGACGTAGGATGCGCGCCTTGCGTCGTCAGGTCCTCACGCACGATGTCGACCGGTGGGCGCGTTCGTTCCTGGAAGCGCTCGGTACCGAGCCTGCCGCCTGACTCTCTACCCGTTTGACCCCAAGCCCCCCATACTCATCGCTTAAAGCTCCGAGGAGGAGTGTTGACCGCCGAGGCCCTGCCCGCCGAGCTACGACGCGCGATCGTCCAGATCGCCCGTACTCCGCGCCTGCTGGTCGCCTGCGACTACGACGGGACGTTGGCTCCCATCACAGCCAACCCCGATGAAGCCCGGCCACTGCCCGAATCGGTAGGTGCCCTGCGGTCACTCGCGGCCCTGCACGAGACCACCACAGCCGTGATCTCCGGTCGCGCCCTGCGCGACCTGGCGACGTTGTCCAGGCTGCCCGCCGAGGTGAATCTCGTCGGCAGCCACGGTTCGGAATTCGACATCGGGTTCATCCACGCGCTGGACGCGGACGCCCGCGAACTGCACCGAAAGCTCGAAGCCGAGCTGGAACAGCTCGTGCTCGACGTCCCCGGTGTGTCGCTCGAAGTGAAGCCCGCGAGCATCGCGGTGCACGTGCGGCGCGCCGAACACGAAGCAGGCCGCCGGGTGCTGGCGACAGTGCACAACGGGCCCGCGCTGTGGCACGGCGTCACGACGACCGACGGCAAAGAGGTGGTCGAGCTCGCCGTCGTCAAGACCGACAAGGGCAACGCGCTCGACACCCTGCGCCACCAGGCGGGTGCCACCGCGGCGATCTTCCTCGGCGACGACGTCACCGACGAGAAGGCGTTCGCCCGGTTGTCCGGCCCGGATCTCGGCGTCAAGGTCGGCGAAGGTGAAAGCCTTGCCACATACCGGGTTCCGGACACGATCGACGTCGCGCTGGTGCTGGCGTTCATCCTCGAGGAGCGTCGCGGCTGGCTCTACGGCGAGCAGGCGCCGCCCATCGAGCGGCTGTCGATGCTGGCCAACGAGCGTTCCGTCGCGCTGCTCACGCCGGACGCGCGGCTGACGTGGCTGTGTCACCCCGGCCCCGACGCGCCCGCGGTTTTCGCGGACCTGCTCGGCGGTCTCGGTGCCGGTCACTTCACCATCAAACCGCACCGCAACGGCCTCCCGCTCGGCCAGCGGTACCTGCCGAACACGATGACCGTCGAGACCCGCTGGTCCCGGCTGCTCGTGACGGACTACCTGGAGCCGGAAAGCCCGCCGCACCGGACCGACCTGGTGCGCGTGATCTCCGGCGAGGCCTCGGCTTCGGTGGTGTTCGCGCCGCGCCCGGAGTTCGGCGGCGTGCCGGTGCGGCTGCTGGCCGAAGCCGACGGCCTGAAGGTGCTCGGCACGTCGGAGCCGATCGTGCTGCGAGCCCCCGGCGTGCGGTGGGAAATCACCAACGACGGCCTGAACGACACGGCCACCGCATTGGTCCAACCCAGTCCCGACAATCCGGTCGTGCTGGAACTTCGTTGTGGCACAACGGAACTCGACCAGCACGAACTGTCCGAAGTGGACCGCCGGACGCGCGCCGGTAACTACTGGAGCAGCTGGGCGTCCACGCTCAAGCTGCCCACGGTCCAGCGCGACCTCATCGTGCGCTCGGCGTTGACGCTGCGTGGACTGGTGAACACCGACACCGGTGGCGTGCTCGCCGCGGCGACGTCGTCGCTGCCGGAGGAAATCGGCGGCGTCCGGAACTGGGACTACCGGTACTGCTGGATCCGCGACGCGTCGATGACCGTGCGCGAGTTGACGCACCTTGGTTCGACCGAAGAAGCCGAGGGCTACCTGCGGTGGCTGCACGGCGTGCTCGCGACGTTGGCGGGCCCCGAGCGGCTCCACCCGCTGTACACGCTCGCCGGCAGCGTCATCGGCGCCGAAGCCGTCATCGAATCGCTGCCCGGTTACGCCGGTTCGCGGCCCGTGCGTGTCGGCAACCTGGCGAACCACCAGGTGCAGCTGGACGTGTTCGGCCCGGTCGTCGAGCTGGTCAAGACGTTGGCCGAGGTCCGCGGCGAACTGCGGGACGAGGACTGGCAGATGGTGCGCGCGATGGCCGAGGCCGTCACGCGGCGCTGGTCGGAGCCCGACCACGGCATCTGGGAAGAACGGCATGTCCCGCGGCACCGCGTGTACTCCCGCGTCATGTGCTGGGTGACCATCGACAGGGCGGTCACCCTCGGCCAGGTCTACGGCCGCGAGATCCCCGGCAACTGGCCGGAACTGCGCGACACCATCAAGGCGGATGTGCTGGAACATGGCTGGAACGACGAGGTCCAGGCCTTCACCACCGCCTATGACGGCACCGACCTGGACGCCGCGTCGCTTTTCGTCGGCCTCACCGGCCTGATCGACCCGAGTGACGAGCGTTTCCAGTCGACCGTGACGGCGATCGAGGCGGAGTTGCGCAGCGGCTCCACGGTGTACCGCTACCGCCGCGACGACGGCTTGCCCGGCGGTGAGGGCGGCTTCCACATTTGCGCCGCGTGGCTCATCGAGGCGTACCTGATCACCGGCCGCCGCAACGAGGCACAGGAGCTATTCGACCAGCTCGTCGCCGCCTGCGGCCCGACCGGACTCCTGCCGGAGCAGTACGACCCGATCGCGGAACGCTCGCTGGGCAACCACCCGCAGGCGTACTCGCACATCGGCCTGATCCGCTGCGCGAACCTGCTCTCGCAGTAAGGCTTGCCGCACAAAGGGAGGGCACTTTCCACGGAAAGCGCCCTCCCCTTGTGCTATCGCCCTACGCTCGTCCAGTACCTTCGAAGTGGTTGTAGCGGCTGACGGCGGTGTTATGGCTACTTCCGGAAGTCGGTCACTACATTGGTAGTCGAATTCCACTCGATTCGGCCGCCCTGGAAGTCGACGCGCTGGCCTACGGAATTCTGCAGCGCGTCACTTGTCGGGTAACCGAGCCGTTTCCGCATCTCGCGTGATGTTGTCCTGATCGTGGCGCACCGCCTCGTGGATACCGGTCTTGATCCACTGCGTGCACTCACTGTCCAGCCCGCCGAGCACCAACTCCGCCGACGCCCGCACCTCCGGACGCTGATCCCCCGCCATGCTCCACAACGCGAACACAAAGTTCCGGTCGTTCAAGATGAGGAGGTCGTCACCGGCGACGATACCCAGCACCGCTGCCGCACGAACCTTGTCCTCCTGCGACGCCTCCGGCAACGCCAGCAACAGCAGTTGCCGCAGTTGCCGCTGGCGTTGCCGTGGCAGCCGGTGCCGCAATAGCCGGAGCCGTCCCCGACAGCCCGGTCAGCAACGTGACCGCAGTCACCGCCACCACTCCACGCGACACAACACCACGAAACCTCGATCTGCTGCTCATTACCCCTCTTCCCCACTCATGGACCAACTTTTCCGAGCCTGAGACACTCAACCATTTCCGAAGCCTTCGAGCTTTTCACCGGTTCGCCGTTCGACCTGAACGGAGAAGACCTCAAGCGCCCTCTTTTTCAGCCCCACCAACGATTCCAGATGACTTTCGTCGTCAACGAGCTCCGGATACCCGAAGATGGCCTCGGTACCGTGCTCGCCTTCACCTCTCCGTGCAAACTTCCAGTCGTCCGGAAGGTCTCCGCCGACCACTTCGAAGAGCTCGACCGGATACCAGTTCGGCTGCCGGACGTCATCGAGCACTAGCACCGTGATTCCCTTTTTGTAGAGAGTCATGGCATAAACTTCATAGGTCCTGCCTACCGAAACATGGAAGACCGATCGTTCTGTGTAGTAAAGACCGTGCCGCTGAGCAGGCAAGTCTTTTCCATTGTTGAACTGACACTTAAGCTTCATTTGGAAAACCTAGCAAATCGAACCTCAATCTTCCGGATCGCCGACACTCTTGATCTTGAAGCCATCCCAGGCGCCGGCGTTTTTGTTGTGCAGGTAGTGCACCCTGACACCGTTGATGATCTGGTACAGCTTCACTCAGCCGTCCTTGGCCGGCCAGCGGTCGTCTTTCATGACTGTGCCGACGAGGCTTCAAGGAACTTGGTGAGCCCCGCGACGACCTTCGTAACGGCGGAGGCGACGGCCGAAAGTTTCGCGATAATCGCCAACAATGATCCCACGTTGACAACTGTCCAAGGACAAGCCTCTACGTCACCCTTGGTGAAGCACTCCTTTGCATCGGTGTACCCGATGAGATCCAGAAGAACCTGGCCGCCATTCTCGAGGATGTGCTCGATGACACATTTTTTGGCGTCGGCAAGCATCCGCCGGTACTCATCCACCGCCTCGGGCGACAGGTCTTTGAGCAGACGTGCCTCGTCGTCGGCAGACAACCCCGGATCGCCGTCATCGGAATGGTCAGCCTGCTGCTTACGACGCTCCTCTTCTGCCTTGCGTGCGGCTTCCTCCGCGCGGTCCGCGGCTTGGCCCGCGACCACGGCGTTGGCAAGAGCGTTTTTCGCGGCCTCAGCGGCATTGTTCGCGTGGACCTGCGCACTGTCCGCAGCCGTCCGCGCGGCGGCCGCGTCGTTGCTGGCTGCGTTGGCCGCCTTGCGAGCAAGAACGGTGGGTCGTGAGTGTTTCGCGGGGTTGTAACCCCG
>JAVXWP010000154.1:0-16792 GCA_032230695.1 Actinomycetota bacterium
GCACAGGACCGTCCTACCAGCCGGGCCCGACAAAACCCGCCGGCGGCGACCACGGACCCTTCCGACCGGCGCGACTCACTGCTCGGACTGGGAGTCCTTCCCTGGCCGCACGAAGAGGCGGGTGGCCGAGATGCGGGCGGTGCCGTCGGAATCGGCCATGCCGTCGAGCTGGTTCCGGATCGTCGCGTCCACCGAGAGGTACTTCCGGCCCGCCCTGAGGTCGGCGTCGTTGCGCAGCCGGATGATCAGCGGGAACTCGCTCAGTGCGCCGGCGTCGAACAACCCGGTCGTGTAGATCAGCTGGACGCCCAGCGCGCTCGCCACGACCCGCTGCAGTTCCAGCAGGTAGCCTGCCGACGCGCGGCCGATGGGGTTGTCGAGGAACAGGACGCCGGAGTGCCGGTTCTTCATCCGCCCGCGATTGTTGGACCGCAGTGCCGCCAGGGTGCAGTAGAGGATGATCGCAGCGGTCAGTTGCTGGCCGCCGGAGAACACGTCCCTGATCTGCGAAACGCGTTCCCGCTCGGTCCGCAGCACGGAGTCCGGTTTGAGCATGTCGACGCGGAAACCCTTGGGCACCGCGGCGTGCACGCCGCGCAGGACGAGTGAGATGCCGTCGCGTTTGACGTCGCGACCGTCGCTCGTCTTGCCGATCGCGGCCTCGTCGACGACCCCGCCCAGCGCCTCGGCGAGCACGTCCTCCTCGGGTTCGGCGAAGCGGATGCGCAGGAACTCCTGGCCGGACCAGTCACCCAGCCCTTCCGGCAGCCGTGACAGGCGCTGAGCCGACCGCAGCATCCGCAGCGCGCCCTCGACCATGCCCTGGAGCCGCGCGACGATGCCGGACCGGTGCCGATCGATCTGTGCGAGGTCGTCGGTGAGGGTGCGCAGCCGTGGCTTCAGCGCGACCGTCCATTCGGCGGCGTTGCCCGGCAGGCTGTCGCGCCGCACGGAAATGATCTGCTGGCGCACCGGGCTCGTGAGCTTCTCGTACCGCTTCTCGGTGGCGTACTGCGCCAGCGCGTCGGCGGCGGCGCGGACCCGCTTCTCGGACTGGTCGACAACCGCTTCCGACTCGGCGAGTGACGCGTTCAGCTTGCTGAAGCGGGCTTGGGCGCTGTCGACGTCGGCGTCGAAGACCCACTCCGGTTCGCCGTCCGGGGCCAGATGCGCCAGCGAATCCGCGAGCAACCGGAACCCGGCCGCCGACGAGTTCGCAGACTCCAGCACGTGTTCGGCTTCGGAGCGCCTCGTCTGCGCCTCTTCCCAAGTCCGCATCGCCGCCGTGGCCTCCTCGGCGGCGATGTCGATCAGTTCCTTGCCGTGTTCGATGTCCCGCGGGCGGCCGTAGTGCTCCAGCGACGCGGGCTGTTTCGGCAGCTGCTCCAGCTCCGCGCGCCGGGTGGCGACCAGTCCGATCGCTTCGGCCCGCTCGTTTTCCAGCGCTGCCACCGTGCGTCCCGCCCTGGCGTACGCGGCCGCGCGAGTCGCCGCGTCCGAGCCGTCCGGGGTCTCCAACAGCTGCGCGGCCTGTTCGCGTACGCCCGGATCGAGTGCCTCCAGCGCGGCCCTGGCCGCCGATTCCGCGCTCTCCGCCTGGTCGAGCTCGGCCCGCAGATCGCTGCCGACCTCGACCTTCGCGTACGAATCGCTCGCGGCGGCGAACCCCTGGCGCAGCGCGTCGATCGGCTCCTTCGGGATCGGGTCGGACTCGGACACCGCGCCGCCGCCTGGTACTTCCGCAAGCTCCGCCCGTGCGCTGCTGACCGTGCGGCGGTGACCGTCTGCCGTCCGCTGGAACTCCGCGACCTCTTCGCGGAACCGGGCGGCCCTCGTCGCCGCCGCGTCGGCTTCCGCTTCGGCCTGGGTGACGATCTCCAGCGCGCGCTCCGCCGCATCCGTCCACTGTGGAATCTTGGCGGCGCGCCCGGCGAGCTCCACCAGCGCCCGCGAACGTTCGTCGCCGGACCGGACTTCGTTACGCAACACGGGAACCGTCTCGCGCAACCGAGCCCGCTTGGCCGCCAGATCGGCGAGCACCCGTTCGGCGGCTTCGACGGCGGCTTCGGCGTCGGTCAGTTCGGATGCGGCGATGTCGGCTTCTTCGGCCAGCGTGCCGATGGCTCCGGCCGGGTAGTCCTCGCGCCAGGTGGTGAGCTTCCATTCCAGCGAAGCGTCGTCACCGACCGCGGTCGTCAGCGTTTCCAGCTGCTTCTGCCGTCGTGAGTTCCGGGCGGCGATAGCCTCACGTTCGGCATCGGCCGCGTCCTCGTCGTACATCGCGGGGTTCGGCGGGACCAGGAATTCAATACCGGAATCGACTCCGATTTGGGCCGACTCGTCCCGCACGGATTCCGTGGTGCCCAGCGGCAGCACGACCCGTGGCAGCAGTTTCGCCTTCACCAGCGCGGCTTTCGCGCGCGGCAACTGCTTGGCCTCGTTCACCAGCACGCCGCCGACCAGATGCGGCTGCTTGCCGAGTACCCGCTCGCGTTGCTTGGCATCCATTGTGGACAGATAGCGCCACCCGGACCACGCGGTGATTCCCGCCTGTTCCAGCACTTCCAGCGCCGCCTGCACTTCCGGCGGTTCCGGCAGCAGACCACCATCACCCAGCGCGCCGAGCGCCCGCTCGTCGACGGACTCCTCGATCCGCAACGCCGTCTGCTCGCGCTCAGCCTCCGCGCGAGCCTCGCGCAGCCGCTTCAGGAGGGACGGCGTGTCCGTCTCCAGTTGGACGTTGTCGCCGCCAAGCAGCTCCAGCAGACGCGGGTGCGCGGCAAGGCTGTCCGTCCGCCGATGGGCGCGGGTCAGTTCGAGCGCGGTCCGCTCCGCTTGCGCGAGCGCACCAGACGCCCGCTGCTGAAGCCGGTGCAGTTCCGCTTGCGCCTCAGCGTGTTCTTCGGCGGCGTGCTCGAGATTCGCCTCACGCGACGCCAGTTCGGCCGTCGCGTTTTCGGCGCGGCTGCGGGCCTGCTGCGCGGCCGACGCCAGTTCGCCGCCGTCGCTCAGCAGGCCGTCGCGGACGGCCTGCCGGATTTCGACCCGCAGCTCATCGATCCGCGCGGTGAGCTGAGTGTGTTCCGCGCGGTACTTCGCCGCCATGCCAGTGGCTTCGTCGCGCTCCTGCTGCGCGGCGGCAGCTTGCTCGCGGACGGCCTCGACCCGCTCCTCCGCGTTCGCGGCCTGCTCGGCGGCTTCCGCGGCCAGGCCGAGCAACCCCCTGGCGAGCGCGGACGCGGCGGCGTTTTTCGCCCGCAGCGCGGGTTTCGCCGTCTGCTCCCGCTCCCCCACCAGCTCGCGGATATCTGCCGCCTTGCGGACGGCGTTGACATGCCCCAGAACCGTGCCGGTCTCACGCCAGGCCTCCGCTGTGGCCCGGGCCTCCGCGACGTCGACGTCGAGCCGCGTCTTGTCCTCGGTGGCCGCCGTGAGGCGCAGATCCGCGACGATCCGGCGCAACTCGGTGACGACTGCGGCCAGCCGCCGCTGGTCCCCTTCCGCGAGCTTCTCGGCGTCGCGCGTCTCGCCGACATGGGCTTCCAGCCCCGACAAGCGCTCGGATTCAAGGCCGTGCCGCGCGGTGATCGCGCCCGCCAGCGCCTGCGCGTCCGCGCGGGACTTCGCCGCAAGCTTGCGCGACGCCGTCGCCAGGCTTTCCTCGTCCGCCAACGGAGTCAGTAGGTCCAAGGCCCCGGCCACGAAGTCGCGCTCGGCGATCAGCTCGCCACGCTGGCCGAGGTTGTGGGCGTAGGTCTGCACCACTTCGGCGAGGTCACGCGGGTCGTCCTCGGCGATGACCGCGCGCAGCAGGAACTCGACGAAAGCCTCGTCGGTGTTGAACGCGAACGCGTCCGCCGCTTCACCTTCGCCGGCGTTCATCGCGCGCTGGTAACGGAAAAGCTCGGTGTCGAGACCCAAGGAGTCGAGCCGTTCGGTCCACTCGTGGTGGCGCCGGGTCCAGAAAAGCTCCAGCTCCGGCTCGTCATGGTGACCGGCGTCGAGCTTCTCCTGGAAGCCGGACATCGTCAGCAGGCGGCCGCCGGCAGTCAGCGGCAGGTTGTCGAGATCGAGCGAAGAACTGGGCCGGAAGCAGAACCAGGAGTCGACGAGGTTCGCCGGATCGGTCGAAGTGACATGCCCGCGCCACTCCGAGACCTTGCCGGTGATCAGCCGGGCGCCGGTCTCGGAATGCTGCCATTCGAGCACGACGTGCGAAACATCCTTGGCGGAGACGAACTTCTCCAGCACTCGGGTGTTCGTGGTACCGACCACCTGGCGGCGTCCGGGCAGCATCACCGAGAAGATGAGCTTGATCAGGACCGACTTGCCGCCACCGTTCTCCAGGAACAGCACACTCGCCGGCGACGGCCGGTGTGGAAGGCCCTGCTCCGCCGAATGGATCCCGGCGCTGAACAACGCGTCCTGCGTCGGCGCCTTGACCACGTCGCCGACACCGCTGAGATCCAGCAGGACGTCCTGGTAACGCGCCCCGGCCGGTCCCACCGAATGCAGGCGGACCCGCGCAAGCTCGTACAATTCCCCGCCCCTTTGCAGTGTTGGACTAAAGAGTGTCCGAAATAGACGGACGCAACGTGCCCGCGCCGTCGCCGACCGAGACCACGTTCAAGGCCAGCAGTTCCTCGAACGCGCTGTCCGCGGCCAGCTCGCGGACCTGCACCTGATACCGCGGCGTGGTCCGGTAGGTGCCTCCCTGCTCCGAGTTCACCGGCACCAGGAACCCTTGCTCGGCAAGGAAACGCAGTGCCCGCGACACCATGCCCCTGGTGGTGTCCGAAGCCAGCCTGCCGTCCTTGGTCGCCGCCGCGGCCGGGCGTCGCGCGTAGGCCCGCCACGCCTGTTCGAGCTCGGGCGCGCCGGACAGCGGATCATTGTTTTCCTCGGCTTTCGCGGCGCGCTCGTCGAGGATCCGGCAGGCTTCCCGCACCACGCCGTCGACCTGCTCGACGCTCACGCGGCCGATGTAGGTGTCGTTCGCGAGATCGTCCGGACGGGGGAAACCGAGCGCCGCCGACGCGAGATGCACGAGCCCGTGCAGCACCTTCTCGGTCTCACGGCGTTCGCGGATCTTGCTTTGCCTGGCGTAGCTGTCCATTTTGATCTCGAACACGGACTCGTCGGTGGCTGCCAGCACGGCGCCCGCCTGCGGGCTGACGTCGAGCACCATGAGCCCCAGGCCCGCCGCGACGGCGTTGGTCAGCTGCTTGAACGCGCTGTCCTCGCCGTAGCGGCGCACGAGATCGGCGTAGACGACGTCCCGGCCGGGCAGCTGTTTGGGCCGCATGCCGAACGAGACCAGCCGCGCGGCGGCCTCGGCGTCCCCAGTCGTACTCAAGACCTCACCCCTGGTTCCAGTTCACTGCGGTCGATGAACGCCGACGCGAGGAGCAGGTCCGCCCCACCGAACTCCACGTCGTCGAGCAGCGTGCCGTCGTCGATCGCTATCAAGGCCCGATCGTCGCCCTGCCGGAGGGCGGCCGCCACTTCGGGGCTGTACGAGTGCAGCGCCCGCAGCGCGACCAGACGGGCCAGCTGGGGGTCGATCTCGCGCGCCTCGGCCAGCAGGCCGGACAGCCTTCGCGGCACCTCGGGCAGATCGAGCAGCTCGTCGGCGTGCCGCCACTGCTCGTCGCTGTAGTAGTCCAGTGTCTCCGACGGCACGAGCTCCGGTTCCGGCACCTCGCCGACGAGCTTGTCGCGCTCGGGCGCGGGCCGCAGCAGGAGCGAGACCAGCGCGGACAGCGACGGCACAGCCGGGATCGTCAGCCCCGACGAGCCCTGGAAGAACCGCTCGACCGGGGCGACGGCGTCGGCGATGGGCAGTTCGAGACTGGGCACCAGGAGCTGGCCGAACAGGTCGATGGTCGCACGCTGCGGCGGGCCGGAGAACTGCTGGCGGTCCTGCTCGGCGCGGAAGGTGGCGCCCGCCGCCTGCAGCCGCGACTGGAGCTGGGTATGCCGGCTGATGCAGTCGCCGACGATGTCGACGAGCTCGGCGGCGCGGCGTTTGCGGTCGACGTCCTCGGCCTCGTCGCGGGCGATGGTGATGTTCTTGAGGATGGCGTTCTCGGCACGGAAGCGGGACTCGATATGCGAGAGCGCCGAGTCGAGCATCTCGGGCATCTCGGTGTCCCAGTCGACCGCGCGGACGTCCCGGCGGGTCGCGTCGAGCTTCGCGCGCAGCGTCTCGCCGTACTGGACGGTCCGGTAGCGGGCCTGTTCGGCGGCGAGCTTCGCGTCGGCGAGGCGGCCGCGGTTGATCAGGTTTTCGAGCTTCACCTCGGCGGCGATATGGGCCGATTCGACGTCGGTGTCGAGCGCGCCGACCAGCACGTTGATCGCCTCGTCGGTGGCGCGCAGGTACACCTCGCCGTCCGGTGCGGCCAGCTCGATGAGCAGCTTGAAGTCGAACGCGCGGCGCTGGTAGACGCCGTTCGCGTCGACATGGCCGTAGACGCGGCGGAACCCGCGGTCGGCGGTGCCGACGTTGATCAGGTTGTCGAGCACCCAGCGCCCGACACGGACGTGTTCCTCCGGCTTGCGTCCTGGTGCCTGTGCGGCGATGAACGGCTGGAGCCTGCGGACGACCTCGTGGTGGTCGGCGCCGGTGTCGAAGTCCATCGCGATGGTGACCTGGTCGATCGTGTGCAGCGCGATCTCGGCCATCTGGTAGACCGTGGCCTCGGCCCAGTCCAGCTTCGCCTTGCGGGCGTCGAGGTCGTGCAGCGGCGCCGTGCAGGCAAGCGCCTTCAGCCGACGAGCCAGCCCCTCGTCGGCCAATCCCCCACCGATCAGCTCCGTGTCACGCACAGCTGGCCAGGTTAGTCGGCGTCGCCGGGGACACGCTCGGGTGATGGATATAAAGGCGGACGCAACGCGTCTCCGTCGAGGGTGGTGAAGGGAGACGGGTGGGCTATTTTCAGGCTCATGCGTGAAATGAGCAGGGACGAGTGGTGGGAATTCGCGAGCGCGGGTACCCGGACGGGCAAGGTCGCGATCGTGCGGGCGGACGGCTCACCGCACGTGACACCGATCTGGTTCCTGCTGAACGAGACCCCCAGCGGCGACGAGATCGTGTTCAACACGGGCAAGGATTCGCTCAAGGGCAAGGTCTTCCGCCGTGACCCGCGCCTGTCACTGTGCGTGGACGACCAGGCACCGCCGTTCTCGTTCCTTCAGTTCACCGCCGAGGTGACGCTGCACGAGGACCTGGACGAGCTGCTGGAGTGGGCGACGGCGATCGGCGGCCGGTACATGGGCGCCGATGCTGCCGAGGCCTTCGGGAAGCGCAACGCCGTCCCCGGGGAGTACCTCGTTCGGGCGAAGATCACCAAGGTGCTCGCGTACGCCGATATCGCAGGCTGACGGAATCTTCACATCAGAGAGCGATCGGGCGGGACCAGTTGGCCCAATCGATCCCTCTTTTGAGCGCCGGGGACATAATTCACTACCTAAGGAAAGTTCTTGACATGAAGCTCTGGTAAGTGGTGTGATCTGCTTCACAGATAGGTAACCTTCTTAACTAACAGTCCGAGGAGACCTCTGTGGCACCCCGATCCCTATGGCCAGTGCTCCTGTCGTGCGCGGTGACCGCGGCGCTCGTCGTCGTCGCGCCGACGGCACAAGCGGCCGCGACCGATTACGAAGCCGAAGACGCCGTGTTTTCGCAAGGCCTCGTCGAATCCAACTGGGCGGGCTTCACCGGCCGCGGCTTCGTCAACTACGACAATCTCGTGGGCAGCTATGTCGAATGGACGGTGAATTCGGCCACCGCCTCGAGTTCCGACCTCACGCTGCGGTTCGCCCATGGGACCACGCAAAACCGCGCGATGGACATCTCGGTCAACGGGGCATTGGTCTCCAACGACCTTTCGTTCCCCGGCACCGGGGCGTGGACGAGCTGGCAGAACAAGACCCTCAGAGCGAATCTGGTCGCCGGCACCAACAAGATCCGCGCGACCTCCGCCACCTCGGACGGCGGGCCCAACCTCGACAAGCTAACGGTGACGAGCGTCGATTCCCAAGCGCCGCAACCCGCGACGAACCTGCGGTCGACCGGCCACACCGCCACGAGCGTTTCACTGGCGTGGACTGCCGCAACCGACAACGTCGGCGTCACCGGCTACGACGTCTACCAGCACGGCCAGCACATGAAGACCGTGGACGGCGCGACCTTGGCCACCACCGTCGACGGCCTCACGTCCAACACCGAGTACGACTGGACAGTGCTGGCCAAGGATGCCGCCGGGAACGTCGCGCAGGCGAGCAACAACGTCATCGTCAAAACCGATCCCGCTGCCCCGGACGCCCAGGCACCGAGCACGCCGGGAACCCTGCGCTCGCCGGGAAAATCCGAAACCAGCATCGACCTCGCCTGGACCGCGTCGACCGACAACGTCAAGGTCTCCGGCTACGACGTCTTCCGTGACGGGATCCAAACCGGGACCGCGGACGGCACCGCCACCTCGACCACCGTCGCGGGCTTGGTGGCGAACCGCGAATACGCCTTCAAGATCCGGGCTCGTGACGCAGCGGGCAACGTTTCCGCCTTCAGCAACGAAATCCGCGCGACCCCGACCGCCGGTGGCGGCGCCGGTGTACCGGATCCCGGTGCGGTGACGACGATCGCGAGCGGCGTCGACGTCGGCTGGGGCGTGGTCTTCCTGCCGGACGGCTCGTCGTTGTTCAGTGAGCGGAACTCGTTCAACATCTACCGGCTCACCGAAGCCGGGCAGAAGACGTTGGCGGGCAAAATTTCCCAGGCAGTCGGCACCGGCGGTGAGGGCGGCCTGCTCGGCCTCGAAATCGGCCCGGACTTCGCCTCCGACCACTGGCTGTATGCCTATCACACGGCGAGCGAAGGCAACCGCGTCATCCGGATCAAATACGAAAACGGCGCGCTCGTGCAGAGCAGCTACCAGATCCTGATCCAGGGCATCGCGAAGAACCGTTACCACAACGGCGGACGACTGCGCTTCGGCCCGGACGGCAAGCTCTACGCCACCGTGGGTGACGCCCAGAACGGTGCCAACGCCCAGAATTCGGGTTCTCTCAACGGAAAGATCCTGCGCATCAACCCCGACGGCACCATCCCTGCGGACAACCCGTTCGGCAACGCCGTGTGGAGCATGGGCCACCGCAACCCGCAGGGTCTCGACTTCGACTCGAAAGGGCGGTTGTGGGCGGCGGAATTCGGTGACAACAGCTTCGACGAGGTCAACCTCATTCAAAAGGGCGGCAACTTCGGCTGGCCGAACTGTGAGGGTAACCAAGGAACCTGTGGCGGCTATATCGCGCCGAAGATGACTTGGCCGACGAGTCAGGCCTCACCCAGTGGGCTGACGATTATCAACGACTACCTTTTTGTGGCCACCACGGTCGGGCAGCGGGTTTACCGGATGCAGATCGACGCCGGCAGCAACCTGGTCGGTCAGAAGATCTACTTCCAGGGGAGTTACGACCGGCTGCGGACGGTGGAGGTGGACAAGCAGGGTGACATCTGGCTGACCACGTCGACGGACAAGGACGGGGTCGACTTCAACGACCGGATCCTGCACATCGACATCGTGTACTCAGGCTGATGTCCGTGAAGGCCACAGTGAGGGACTCTGAGTCCCTCACTGTGGCCTTCACGGACACTTAGGCTGTTTTTCGCAGTTCGGCGGTCGGAAGCACCGACGTCAGCGGGGGCCGCTGCGCGCAGGTCAGGTCGGTGAGGACCATCTCACGCTCGACACCGTTGCCGCCCTGTCCGCGCTGGAACTGCGCGAGCAGCGTCGCGGGAGGTGTCGCCGAAACGAGCCTGCCGTAGCGCTCCAGGCGGTCGAACATCGTCAGCATGATCTGCCCCGACATCCGCCCGAGCGCCTGCGTGGTCTGGTGCCGGTGGACGCGGTGGCCGAGGTCGACCTGGGCGAGTGCGTCCAGGCCGTGCAGTTCGAGCAGGTCGATCAGGTGCCCGACCTCGACGCCGTAGTTCGCGACGAACGGGATGGCTTCCAGCACCTCACGACGTCCCGCGTACTCGCCGGCCAGCGGCTGCACGAACCCGGCCAGTTCCGGCCAGTACATGTTCAGCATGGGCCTGGCCACCAATTCGGTGACGCGGCCGCCGCCGTCGGCCTCCGTGCTGGCGACGCCGACCAGCGGCCGGTGATAGAAGCCCTTCACGTACGCCACCGACGGGTCGGTGAGCAGCGGCCCCAGCAGGCCCGTGACGTAGTCGCTGGTGAAGTCGTACAGATCGCCGTCGACGAACACGACGATGTCGCCGGTGGTGGCGGCGACGCCCTTCCAGAGCGCTTCGCCCTTGCCCGCCAGTCCCCCGAGCTCGGGCATGACCGAGTCCTGCGCGACCACCGTCGCCCCGGCCTCCATGGCGACCCGGGCGGTGGCGTCCTGCGACCGTGAATCGACCACGAGGATCTCGTCGACGAGCGGGTGCTCCTCGACCAGGTCGCGGCGGATCGTACGGATGATGTCCCCCACGGTGGCCTCTTCGTCACGGGCCGGGATGACCACACTGACGCGGGTGCCACGCTTTGCCTCGACCAGCTCGGCGGCGGTCCAGTCGCTGGATTTACTGCTGCGCCTGGTGAGCCAGGTATCGACCTCCGAAGAAACCTTCAGTTGCGTGCGCTCACTATTTGTCCTGCTGGTGCGCATGCGATCCCCTTCCCTCGCCGGGCCGTTCTCCAAGATCGAGCGTCGGCCCGTCCCGTTTCCGTTCTACGCACGTGCGTGAAACCGCTGCGTTACGAAACCGGGCGCGAAAAGCGGTCTTGTTAACTCATCTCTTCACCGGTGAGGATCCGCGCGACTTGGGTACCCACCTCGGGTTTGGCCAGGTACAAGACCCGCGTTTTCCGAATGCGCTCTAGACGTCCTCGTCCTCTTCCAGCATGTCCGGGGTGACGGCCGATTCGGTATCCGGGATGTTCTGGTCCTTCGCCCGCTTGTCGGCCATCGCCAGCAGCCGCCGGATGCGGCCGGCGACGGCGTCCTTCGTCATCGGCGGGTCGGACAGCTGGCCGAGCTCTTCGAGCGACGCCTGCCTGTTGGACAGCCGGAGCTTGCCCGCGGCCAGCAAGTGATCGGGCGCCGAGTCACTCAGGATTTCCATCGCCCGCTCCACCCTGGCCGCCGCGGCGACGGCCGCGCGGGCCGAGCGGCGCAGGTTGGCGTCGTCGAAGTTCGCGAGCCTGTTCGCCGTCGCGCGGACCTCGCGGCGCATACGCCGCTCTTCCCACTGCAGCACGCTGGAATGCGCGCCGAGCCGGGTGAGCAGCGCGCCGATCGCGTCACCGTCGCGGACGACGACCCTGTCCGCGCCGCGGACCTCGCGGGACTTCGCCTGGATGCCCATCCGGCGGGCCGCGCCCACGAGCGCAAGCGCCGCCTCCGGGCCGGGGCAGGTGACTTCCAGCGACGACGAGCGGCCCGGCTCGGTCAGGGAACCATGGGCCAGGAACGCGCCACGCCACGCGGCCTCGGCATCGGCGACACCGCCGGAAACCACGGCGGCGGGCAGACCACGGACAGGCCGCCCACGCTGGTCGATCAGGCCGGTCTGCCGCGCGAGGCCCTCGCCGTCCTTGACTACCCGCACGACGTACCGGGTGCCTTTACGGATCCCGCTGCCCGACAGGACGTGCACGTCCGAATGGTGGCCGTACAGCTCGTGGATCTCCTTGCGCAGCCTGCGCGCGACCGAGCCGGTGTCCAGCTCTGCCTCGACGACGACACGGCCGCCCACGATGTGCAAGCCCCCGGCGAACCGGAGCATCGACGAAACCTCCGCGCGACGCGGCCCGATCTTGGTGATCTCCAAGCGGCTCAGCTCGTCTTTCACCGCGGCGGTCATCGCCATTACTGCCCCTCCATACTGTTTTCGCCCCCGGTGAGACCGAGAGCTTCCCTCATGCAGCTCGCCAGCGCATCAGGATCATGCCTCCCCGCCACGATCGGGTCGGCAACGTCCGCCAAATGTGCCCGCCCGCCGAGATCCGCCGCTGCCCGGCGCAGGCGCGCCGGCGTCGGTGTCGAATCCCGATCCGCTATCACCGCGTCCACCCGAAGGTCCGGCGCGTGCTCGAAGAGTACGTCCAAATGCCGTTCGGGGGAAAAACCCGCCGTCTCCCCGGGTTGGGGGATCAGGTTGAGAATCACCACTTTTGTCGCCTTGGTACGCACAAGTGCGTCGTGAAGTTCCGGCACCAGCAGATGCGGGAGCACACTGGTGAACCACGACCCCGGACCGAGGAACACTACGTCAGCACCCAGCACCGCGTCGACGGCTTCCTTGCACGCCTTCGGCGGTTCCCCTGTGCCGCGCGAAGAGAGCAAGCTGATTCGCTGGACCCGGCCGGGGGTGCTGGCCACCGCGACCTGCCCCCTGATCCGGCGGATCGCGGTTTCGTCCTCCTCGTCCAGCCCGGCGACCTCGGCGACGATGTCCAGCGGTTCGGGTGACATCGGCAGCACCCGGCCGGTCACGCCGATCAGCCGGCGAGCCTCGTCCAACGCGGCGACCGGGTCACCCAGGACCTCGAAAAGCCCGGCCAGCAACAGGTTTCCCACCGCGTGGCCCGCGAGCGCGCCGTCACCGCCGAAGCGGTGCTGGAACACCTGAGCCCACAGGGTTCCGCCGTCTTCGGCGGCGAACGCCGCGAACGCCTGCCGGAGGTCACCGGGCGGGAGCAGGCCGAGTTCACGGCGCAACCGCCCCGAGGAACCACCGTCGTCGGCGACGGTGACAACGGCGGTGACCTCGGTGGTGATCCGGCGCAGCGCGGTGAGGGTCGCGTGCAGCCCGTGCCCGCCGCCCAGCGCGACGGCACGCAGTTTGTTCGCGGCCAAGTTCCTACTCGCGGCCAAGATCGCGGTGCACCACCTTCACGGCCATACCGTCTTCATTGGACAGACGCTGCGCGAGCTCCTCGGAAATGGCCACACTGCGGTGTTTCCCGCCGGTGCAGCCGACGGCGAGCGTCAGATAGCGCTTGCCCTCCCGCTTGTACCCGGCGCCGATCAGGCGCAGCAACTGGTGGTAGCGGTCGAGGAACTCATCCGCGCCTTCCTGGGTGAGCACGTAGTTCCGGACGTCGCCGTCGAGGCCGGTGTGCTCGCGCAGCTCCGGGATCCAGAACGGATTGGGCAGGAACCGGACATCCATCACCAGATCAGCGTCCATCGGCAGCCCGTATTTGTACCCGAAAGAGAGCACTGTGACGCGGGTCTGCGTGCTCGCCTCGGAGCCGAACGCGTCCTCGATCTTCGCCCGCAGGTCGTGCACGGACAGCGACGAGGTGTCGAGCACCAGATCGGCCTCTTCCCGCAGCGGTGAAAGCAGGTTGCGCTCGGCGGTGATCCCGTCGGCGAGCCTGCCGTCGGCCTGCATCGGGTGGCCACGCCGGACGGCTTCGAACCGCCGGACGAGCACCGCGTCGGTGGCCTCCAGGAACAGGACCCGCGGCTTGTACCCGCTGTTGTCCAGGTCCTTGATGACCGCGGCGAGGTCGTCGGTGAACGCGCGGGAACGCACGTCCATCACGACCGCCACCTTGGTGATCGCGCCGCGCGCCTGCGCGCCGAGCTCGACCATGGTCGCGATCAGCTCGGGGGGCAGGTTGTCCACCACGAACCAGCCCAGGTCCTCCAGGCACTTGGCCGCGGTGCTCCGGCCGGCGCCGGACAGCCCGCTGACGACCGCCACCTCCATCCCCGAGGCGCGTTCTTCCGCTGTTGTCGTTGTCGCGCTTGCGCTGTCGCCCGTCACGAGCTGGTCTCCCCTTCTCCCGTATTGCTGTTCTGGGTCCCGGTCAGTGCGGTGCGCACCGCCTCCGCGGTGCGCCGTCCCACTCCCGGCACTGCCGATATTTCATCCACGCTGGCCAGTTTGAGCTTCTTCACCGAGCCGAAGTGCTTGATCAGCGCTGTCCTGCGAGCTTGCCCCAGCCCCGGAACACCGTCCAATGCGGACACCTGAAGCCGTTTCGAGCGTTTCTCCCGGTGGAAGCGGATGGCGAAGCGGTGAGCCTCGTCCCGGACGCGCTGCAACAGGTACAGCGCGTCGGAAGTTCTCGGAAGAATCACCGGATCGGGGTCCGCCGGAAGCCATACCTCTTCGAGCCGCTTGGCCAGGCCGACCACGGCGACGTCGGTGATGCCGAGCTCCGCGAGCACGTCCGCGGCGGCTGTCGCCTGTGGACCGGCGCCGTCGACGACAAGGAGGTTCGGCGGATACGAGAACTTCCGCGGCTTACCCGTCTCCGGGTCGATGGCCGGGGTCGGGCCCTCCGGCTCGTCGTTCGCGGTTTCCTTGAGGTAGCGCGAAAAACGCCGTCGCACGACCTCGGCGATCGAGGCGACGTCCCCCTCTTCGGCCGCCTCCCGAAGCGCGAAGCGGCGGTACTCGGACTTGCGTGCGATGCCGTCCTCGAACACCACGAGCGAAGCCACCACGTCACTTCCCGCGATATGGCTGATGTCCACACATTCGATACGCAGCGGAGCGGTGTCGAGGCCGAGGTTCTCCTGCAGCTCCGCGAGCGCCGCCGACCGGGCCGTGAGGTCGCCGGCGCGGCGCAGTTTGTGTTGTGCGAAGGCTTCTTGCGCGTTGCGTTGCACGGTTTCCGCCAGCGCGCGCTTGTCGCCGCGCTGCGGAACGCGGAGCAGCACCCGCGACCCGCGCAGCCCGGAAAGCCATTCGGTGACGGCTTCGGAATCGGCCGGCAGCTCGGGCACGAGCACCTCGCGCGGCACCGGCGACGCGGCTTCGCCCTCGCCCGCGAACTCGACTTCCTCGCCGTAGAACTGGGTCAGGTAGTGGTCGACGAGCTCGGGAACGCCCATCTCCTCGGCCTTGTCGATGACCCAGCCGCGCTGCCCGCGCACCCTGCCGCCGCGCACATGGAAAACCTGGACCGCGGCTTCGAGGTCGTCGTGGGCGAACGCGACCACATCCGCGTCCGTACCGTCGCCGAGCACCACGGCCTGCTTCTCCATCGCGCGGCGAAGCGCGCCGAGATCGTCACGGACCCGTGCGGCCTTCTCGAACTCGAGCGCCTCGGAGGCCTCGGCCATCTCCTTTTCGAGGCGTCGGACCATCGCGTCGGTGCGGCCCGCGAGGAAGTCGCAGAAGTCCTCGACGATCTCCCGGTGCTCCTCCGCGGTGACCTTGCCGACGCAGGGCGCCGAGCACTTGTCGATGTAGCCGAGCAGGCAGGGCCTGCCTATCTGGCCGTGGCGCCGGAAGACGCCGTTGGAGCACGTCCTGGCCGGGAAGACCCGCAACAGCAGGTCCAGGGTTTCCCGGATGGCCCACGCGTGCGCGTACGGGCCGAAGTACCGCACGCCCTTCTTGCGGGCGCCGCGGTACACGTACAGCCGCGGGAACTCCTCGTTCATCGTCACCGCGAGCATCGGGTACGTCTTGTCGTCGCGGTACCGGACGTTGAACCGCGGGTCGAACTCCTTGATCCAGTTGTATTCCAGCTGGAGGGCTTCGACCTCGGTGGAGACCACGGTCCACTCGACGCTCGCGGCGGTGGTCACCATCTGGCGCGTGCGGGGGTGCAGGCCCGACAGATCGGCGAAGTAGGAGCTCAGCCTGCTGCGGAGATTTTTCGCTTTTCCGACGTAGACAACCCGTTTTGTGGCATCACGAAACTTGTACACGCCTGGCGCGTCCGGGATGCTCCCCGGCGAAGGACGGTAAGTGGACGGATCAGCCACGCCGTCAAGCCTATGGCGCGGCACCGACACCCTCGCGTGCCCCCGGGGTAGACGCCCCCATTCACCACTCGCGGGTGACGGTTTCCGCTGTCCTGCACGGTGCGCCTCGGGTTGACCCGACGGAAGTCGGGCATTTCGCCACTCCCGACCTTCGTTGGTATCAGCCGAGTGATCCGCTGGTTACTTTCCGTCTCAGCCGCTTTTTGCGACGGCCTCAGCTCGAATCCGGTCTAACGGTCTCCGCGCATTGAAAGGACCTGCAAGTGAGCCGCATCCGCACCCTCGGCGCAGCCTCCGTGGCAGCGCTCGCCCTGACCCTGAGCGCCGGCGCGATCGCCGCCGCCGCGCCCGCCGGGGTCCAGCCCAACATCGTCGGCGGGGGCACCGCTCCCACGGTGAGCTGGGGCGCGCAGATCTACGTCAGCGGCGCGTTCAACTGCTCGGGCACCGTGATCTCCTCGCGGTGGGTCATGACCGCCCGGCACTGCCTTGGCAGCACCATGCGGGTCAAGGCAGGCAGCAACACGCTCGGCTCGGGCACCGATGTGGCCGTCGACCAGCAGCAGATCTCGCCGAACGGTGACATCGCGCTGCTGCACCTCACCTCGGCCGTTTCCGCCACGCCGATCACCCTCGGCACCGGCGACCCCGCCACCGGCAGCACCAACCAGCTCTACGGCTGGGGGCGCACCACCCCGACCGGCCCGGCATCGCCCGTGCTGAAGGTGGCGAACGTCCAGGTCACCGGCCAGTCCACGGACGCCTACGGCGGCCGCGCGATCCAGTCGGTCGGTATCAACGGCTCCGCGTGGAAGGGCGACTCGGGCGGCCCCGAGCTCGCCAACGGCGTCCAGGTCGGTGTCGCGTCCACGGTCCAGAACCAGACCGGCTCCAACACCCGCGGTACGAACAACTACGGCAGTGTCGCGGCCAGCCGCTCCTGGATCCGCACCACTTCCGGCGTCTAGGTCCAGGAAAAGGCGCGGCGGCTGGGTGTGTGGGTGGCTCGTGAGTGTTTCGCGGGGTTAGAACCCCG
>JAVXWP010000045.1:0-11635 GCA_032230695.1 Actinomycetota bacterium
GTTTCGCGGGGTTCTAAGCCCGCGAAACACTCACGAGCCACCGCGGGTCAGCGGGCGCGTTCGACCCGGCGGGTGGACCAGACGGGTTCGTCCACTTCGGACACCTGGCCGTCGGAGTCGAAGAGCAAGTACCGGTCGAACGAGCGCGCGAACCATCTGTCGTGCGTCACCGCGACGACGGTCCCGGTGAACTCCCGCAGCGCGTCCTGCAGCGCCTCGGCCGAAATCAGGTCGAGGTTGTCCGTCGGCTCGTCGAGCAACAACAGTGTCGCGCCGGAGAGTTCCAGCAGCAGCACCTGGAAACGCGCCTGCTGACCGCCCGAAAGGCTTTCGAACCGCTGTTCCGCCGACGCCGCCAGACCGTACCGGCTCAGCACCGACGTCGCCCCGCCGCGCTCCAAACCGCGGCGGGTACCTTCCCCACGGCCGAGAATGTCCAGCAGGGTGCGGCCGACGAACTCCGGATGCTGATGCGTCTGCGCGAACAGCCCCGGCACCACTCGGGCACCAAGTCGGAAGACACCGTTGTAGGCAACGGAATCGTCGCCACCGAGCAGGCGAAGGAAGTGGCTCTTGCCGGATCCGTTCGCGCCGAGCACGCACATCCGGTCGCCGAAGAACACCTCGGTGTCGAACGCCGCCATCAGACCGGTCAGCTCCAGCGATTCACACGTGATGGCCCGGATCGCTGTCCGGCCGCCACGCAGGCGCGGTGCGACTTTCTGTTCCCTTGGCGGCAGCGGCGGAGCACCGGCCTCCTCGAACTTGCGGAGCCGGGTCTGCGACGCGTGATAGCGCGACGCCATTTCGTGGCTCATGCTCGCGGCGCGCTGCAGGGAAACGACGAGCTCGCGCAGCTGCTCGTGTTTCTCGTCCCAGCGCCGCCGCAGTTCCGCCATCCTGTCGGCGCGGCCGAGCCGCGCTTCGTGCCAGGTGCCGAACCCGCCGCTGTGCACCCAGCAGGTGCCACCTTCGAGGCTCACGATATGCGTCGCGGCGGCCGCGAGGAGCTCGCGGTCGTGGCTGACCAGCAGGATCGACTTGCCCGACTCCGCCAGCCGCTCTTCGAGCCAGCGCTTGCCGGGGACGTCGAGGTAGTTGTCCGGCTCGTCGAGCAGCAGCACCTGCTCGCTCCCGCGCAGCAGCACCTCGAGCACGAGCCGTTTCTGCTCACCGCCCGAGAGGGTCCCGACATCGCGGAAACGCGCCCGCTCGAACGGGATCCCGAGCGCCGCCACGGTGACGGTGTCCCACAGCACTTCGACTTCGTACCCGCCGCCTTCACCCCACGCGGTCAGCGCTTCGGCATACCGCATCTGGGTCGGCTCGTCGTCGGTCTCCATCAGCGCGAGTTCGACGGCGTCGAGTTCTTCGGCGGCGGTGCGCAGCGCGGGCGGCGCCACCGCGAGCAGGAGATCACGGACGGTTCGGCCGTCACGGACCGAGCCGATGAACTGCGGCATCACCGCCAGGCCGCCCTGTACCTGCGCGGATCCCCGCAACGCCGGCAACTCACCGCCGAGAATACGCAGCAAAGTCGTCTTCCCGGCGCCGTTGTCGCCGACGAGCGCGACCACCTGGCCCGGTCCGACGCGGAACGACACGTCGTCGAAGAGCCGGCGGCCGTCATTCAGCTGATACGCCAGCGAGCTGGCTTCGAGGAACCCCACTCGCGCATGGTGTCCGATCCGGCCCGGATACGCGAGTCAATTGAGACAAGCGCTTCACGTACCCTCGAAAACCCGGGAGAGGGGAAGACCTTGGTCGATCAGCGCACGCGTCCGCCGGAACAGCGGCCGCTCGCCGTCGTGGCGGTGATCTGTGCCTTGGGCGCGCTCGCGATAGGGCTCTACTACGCGGGCGACACCGGTCCGCGCGGGTTCGACACCTCGATCAAGAACGCGCTGGACACCCGGCTCGCCGGGAGCCGCGACCTGCTGACGTTCCTGGTGGTCTCGACCCAGCCGTACGTCCTGGTACCGCTGATCGTGCTGGTCATCGCGGTCTGTCTCGCCCTCGGGCGGCGTCGCGACGCGCTGCTCGCGGCGCTGGGGCCCGCGATAGCGCTGTCGGCCAATACGTGGATCTTGAAACCGCTGTTCGACCGGCAAAGCATCGGGTTCGGCATCGAAGGCACGCTGGCGTACCCGAGCGGGCACACCGTCAGCCTGGTGTCGACGCTCGTCGTGCTGGCCCTGCTCGCAAGGCCGGGTCTGGCGACAGCCATGGTGACCACGATGGGTACCGTGCTCCTGATCGCAGCCGCGGTCGGCATGATCGAACTCGGCTACCACTACTTCACCGACATCGCCGGCGGCACCTTCTTCGCGGTGGCAGTGGTTTTCACCCTGCAGATCCTTATTGGCCGACTTTCGCCGCGTCCCTCGCCAGCGCGGTCAGCCGGCTGATCGCGCGCAGGTACTTCTTGCGGTAGCCGCCGTTCAGCATCTCCTCGGTGAACAGCGTCGGCAGCGGCTCCCCCGAAACGACGACGGGGATCGCGCTGTCGTAGAGCCGGTCGGCCAACGCGACGAGCCGCAGGCCGACAGTCTGGTCGGGCGCCGGGCGCACGTCACGCAGGTGCACCATCGAGACGCCTTCCAGCATCCGGCCGTAGCGCGACGGGTGCAGGCTCGCGAGGTGGCGGCACAGCGCGTCGAAATCATCCACTGTGGACCCGGCATGGGTCTCGGCCGAGGTTTCGAGCTCTTCGGCACTCACCGGCGGCGGCGCGTCGGGCAGGCCTCGGTGCCGGTAATCCGGCCCGTCGACGCGGACGACACCGAACCGCCGTGACAGTGTCTGGATTTCGCGCAGGAAGTCCTCCGCGGCGAAGCGTCCCTCACCCAGCTTGTCGGGCAGCGTGTTCGACGTCGCCGCGACGAAGACTCCGGCGTCGGTGAGCTCACCGAGCAGCCGCGCGACCAGGGTCGTGTCGCCGGGATCGTCCAGTTCGAACTCGTCGATCGCCAGCATCCGGTGCGCGGAAAGCCTGCGCACAGCTTCGTGGAAGCCGAGCGCGCCCACCAGGTTGGTGATCTCGACGAATGTCCCGTATGCCTTGGGCGACGGCGCCGCGTGCCACGTCGACGCGAGCAGGTGGGTCTTGCCGACGCCGAATCCGCCGTCGAGGTACATGCCCATCGGGCCGGTGTCCACGGTTTCGCCGCCGAAAAGCGCGCGCAGCTTCGATTTCGGTTTCTTCGCGGCGGCCGCCCCCACCCGTGCGGCGAAAGCGGAACAGTCCGTGACCGCCGCGGTCTGGCTCGGCTCGTCCGGGTTCGGCACGTAGGTGGAGAACCGCACGGCGTCGAAGCGCGGCGGCGGCACCAGTGCCGAGATCAGCTCGTCGGCGCCGATCTCGGGACGTCGATCGGTGAGGTGAGCTGGAACGGGCATGCGGGAAGGATAATCGGGGAGTTACCTTGCTCCTCGCACGGCCGATGAACGCGTATCCCCCGGTCGGGGCGGGTTTCGCGGCGTGCTGGGATGGTCGGTGTGCAGAGCCTGTGGCCAACCCCACCCGAAGCCGACCTCACCGACACCGATCTCGAACGCATCTACGGCTACCCAGAGCAGTTGACGCGTCCATGGGTCCAGGCGAATTTCGTCTCGTCGGCCGACGGCGCGGTCACCGTGGACGACCGATCCGAAGGGCTCTCGCACCCGGCGGACAAGCGGATCTTCCGGCTGGGCCGGGATCTGGCCGACGTCGTGCTGGTCGGGGCGGGCACAGCCCGCTCCGAGAAGTACCGCGGCGCCAGGGTGAACGCGGAACGTCGCGCCCGCCACGGCCTCTCCGCGGTGCCGCCGATCGCCGTCGTCACCAACAGCGCGTCGATCGACCCCGAAGGCCCGCTGCTGACCGATACCCGGGTCCCGCCGATCGTCATCGCGCCCCGCGGAGCCCCGCGAGAGCGTCTCGACAGGCTGGCGTACGCCGGTGCGGACCTGCTCCTCGCCGGTGAGCGGACCGTCGACCTCCTCGCGGCGCTCGACGAACTGTCGAAGCGCGGCCTGCGGCGGATCAACTGCGAAGGCGGACCGCACCTGTTCGGCGAGCTGATCGCCGAAAACCTCGTGAACCAGCTGTGCCTCACCGTCGCGCCGCTGCTGGCCGGCGCGGGCGCGGGCCGGATCTCCGCGGGACGGCTGTCCGGCGCCGCACGCAAGATGGAACTGGCCTCGGTCCTGCACGAGGACGGGTTCACCATGCTGCGGTATCGCCGGGGCACCGGGTGATGAGCGATCCCGCCGAACTGGTCAGCAGAGCCGTCGACGGCGACCCCTCCGCGTTCGACGCCCTTGTCCGCCTGCACACGCCCCAGATGTACCGCGTGGCGCTGCGGATCACCGGGACCGCCGCCGAGGCGGAGGACGTCGTGCAGGAGGCGTGGCTCGCCGCGTGGCGGGCACTCGGCCGGTTCCGGCACGAGTCGGCGGTGTCGACCTGGCTCTACCGCGTAGTTACCAACGCCGCGTTCGCCCAGGTCAGACGTCGGAAGCCGACGGTTTCACTGGACGCGGCTTTGTCTTCGGGCGACACCGAACTGCTCACCCCCGGCGTCCTCGCGGACAACCGTGCCGACCCGGAAGGCCAGTTCGTCCGGGCCGAACAGGTCGACGCGGTGCTCCGCGCGATCGCCGGGCTCGACGTCTCCCAACGGGTTCCGCTCGTGCTCCGCGAGTTCGAAGGGCTCGGCTACGAAGAGATCGCCGAAGTACTCGAAGTGAGCGTGCCTGCCTTGCGCTCCCGGCTGCACCGCGCAAGGGTTGCCTTGCTCGCGAAACTCAGGGAGCTGCGTTGACCACAGGCGAAAGGCCGGACGATCCCCGGGACGACCCACGGTGGGAGCTCGTCCGCGCGGCTGCCCGCACCACCGTCCCGACGCCGCCGGGCCTTGTCGCGCGGGTGCTGCAGTCGGTACAGGGCCTTCGCGGACAGACAACTTCCGAGCCGATCGAGGTGGCCTTCGACGGCGGCCGCCTGCGCGTCAGCGGACGGGTGGTCGTGCTGATCGCACGACGGCTCGGCACCGAACTCGCCAGGGAACTGGATGGCGTGCACGTCTCCGCGGTGGCACTGGAGGCCGACGGCCTACAGGTCCTGATCACGGTCCGCTACGGAGTGGCTGCCCGCGAAGCCGCCACTCTGCTGAGGGCACGGCTTCGTGATGGGCTCACCGATCAGCTCGGCGCGGCCGCGCCACCGGTCCACGTGCACATCGTGGACGTACATCCGAACTAGGGCGTGTCTTGCCCCAATCCCACCCATTCGGGGGGTGTTGCGCACGATCCCGGCGGGCAGAGACGTCATACAAAGAGCAGGAAGAGACAGGAGCAAACTATGGGGCAGCCCATCGAAACGCGGGCAGGCACGGTCACCTCACTCAACGAGGAGGGCGCGCACGGCAAGACCACGATCGCCTCGGCGGTCGTACAGAAGGTCGCCGGGATCGCCGCCCGCGAGGTGTCCGGGGTGTACACCCTCGGTGGCGGGGTCTCGCGGGCGTTCGGTGCGATCAAGGAACGAATCCCTGGCTCGGGCACGGTCTCGACGTCCGGTGTTTCGGTGGAGGTCGGCGAGAAGCAGGCCGCGATCGACCTCGACGTCGTCGTGGAGTACGGCGTCCGGATCGTCGACGTCGCCCGCTCGGTGCGCCGCAACGTGATCACCACCGTCGAACAGATCACCGGACTCGAGGTGATCGAGGTGAACATCGCGGTCAACGACATCCACCTGCCCGAAGACGACGGCGAAGGCGATGTCTCCCGGGTCGAATGACCGAGGAAGAGGCCGCGCGGGCGGCCTACCGAGCGTTCGTCCGGAAGCACCACCCGGACGTCGGCGGTGATCCGGACGAGTTCATCGCCGGGCTGGAAAAGCTCCGGCGGACCGGGCCTCCGGAGGATCGGTTCGACGCGCCGGTCATGTTCGTGGTGAATCCCAAGGGGATCGTCGGCCGGGTCCGCCGCTGGCGGGACCGGCGGCGGCGACCACCCCGAGTGCAGTAACTCATGTGCCTTACTACGAGGAGCAGAGACATGAACGCCACGCAGACCGGGATCATCTCCGGCCTCGTCCTCGGCCTCGCGGCCACCCAGGGCTTCATCGCCTTCTTGATCACCCTCGCGGTCGGCGTGATCGGGCTGGTCGTGGGCCGGGTGCTCGACGGCGCACTCGACCTCAGCGACCTGTTCGGCAAGGGCCGTGACCGGTGACCGCCGAACTCCCCGCCATCGAAGACCGGGGAACGCTGAGCATCGACCACGTCGTGGTGCGCAAGGTCGCCCAGCGCGCGGCGGACCAGGTGCCGGGCACGGCGACGGCCGAACGCCGGATCGCCGGGCTCGGCGTGGGTGCCCGCGGCTCCACGGCGAAGGTCTCGGGCCGGGACAACGACGTCGACCTGGCGCTCGACCTGGCCCTGCGCTACCCGGCGCCGGTGCGCAGGGTGGCCGGTGACGTGCGCGCGAAGGTCACCGAGGAGGTCGAACACATCACCTCGTACCACGTGCGTTCGGTCGCGGTGACGGTCTCCGCGCTGGTGCCCGACGTGCCGCCCCGCGTGCGATAACCCCCAGGAGCCAACAGTGCGTGTGTTCGTCCGTCTGCTTTCGACGTTGCTGGCCCTGGCGGTGGCCGCCGGTGGGCTGCTGCTCGCGGTGGAGGTCGGCTGGGCCTGGTGGCGCCCCGGTGATTCGCCGCTGCTGGTGCCGTGGCCGCCGTGGCGCGATCGGCTCGCCGAACTCGGCTGGGACTCGCCTGTGGTCCGACTAGCGGCGGGGATCGTCGCCGCGGCGGGACTGGTCCTGCTGCTGATGTCGTTGTCGGCCCGGCGCCGCGATGTTCGGCTCCACGACCCGGTCTCCGAGGTCAGCGTCACGACGTCGCCACGTTCACTGGCCAGGTTGGTCGGGCACCGGGTGCGCGCGCAGGACAACGTGACCGGCGCGTCCGTCACGGCCAGCGCGAAAAAGATCCGGGTACGCGCGACGAGCCGTCTCGAAGAGGAGAACCAGATCCGGCCTCGGTTGCTGGAAGCCGTCTCGTCACTGCTCGACGAGGTGCCGTTGCTCAAGCGTCCCAAGGTTTCCGTGGTCGTCGACTCCCCGAAGGACCGCCGATGAACCAGCGATCGACGTCGGCAAGGGCACTCGCCCGCTCGTACCGCACGGAACGCACACTCACCTTCGTGGTCGGGCTCGGCGCGGTGCTCGGCGCCGCGGCGGTGTTCGCGGTCAGCTTCGGTCTGTTCGGCGAATTCCGGGCGCGGCGGCCGCTGATGGACCCGATCGCCGTCGACTGGCTCGGCGGCCACGCGACACTCGCCAGGATCGTCGCGATCGTGCTCGGTGTGGTGCTGTTCGTGCTGGGGCTGCGGTGGTTCCTCCGCTCGCTGCGCCCGGAAGGGCGGCCTGACCTGGTGCTGGAACGGTCGGACAACCCGCTGACGGTCACGTCCTCGGCGATCGCGAACGCCGTCCAGGCCGACGCGGAGACCGTCGGCGGGGTGAATCGGGCGCGCGCACGGGCGGTGGGCGACAGCGAGCACCCGGCGTTGCGGCTGACGCTGTGGCTGCGGGAGGGAACCGACGTCCGGCAGGTCTGGGACGAGCTGGACACCCGCGTGCTGCGGCGAGCCCGGGAGTCGCTCGGCATCGAGGTGCTGCCCACTGCCGTGCGGATTGAGCTCGAAAGTGGCAACAGGCAACGAGTTGTCTGAGGACTTTTGAGGCAGAATGACCGTCATGTCGCTGCCGTTGAATCCGCCGGTCAAGCCGATGCTCGCCCGTCCGGTGAAGAAGATCCCGGACTCGGGCGGCCTGCTGTTCGAACCGAAATGGGACGGCTTCCGCTGCCTGGTGTTCCGGGACGGCGACGAGCTGACCCTGCAGTCGCGATCCGGGAAGCCGCTGAACCGGTACTTCCCGGAGATCGTCGACGGGCTGAAGGCGTCGCTGCCCGAGCGGATCGTGCTGGACGGCGAACTGGTCGTCGCCCGTGACGGGCACCTCGACTTCGACGCGCTGAGCGAGCGGGTGCACCCGGCCGACAGCCGGGTGCGGTTGCTCGCCAAGGAAACGCCGGCGGTGTTCGTCGCCTTCGATCTGCTGGCACTGGGCGATGAGTCCATTGTGGACGAGCCGACTTCTGTTCGTCGTGCGCGGCTGGAAAAGCTTGCCACCGAAGGGATCCGGCTGACCCCGGCGACCACGGACCCCGATGTGGCGCGCAGCTGGTTCGAGCTGTTCGAGGGCGCCGGGCTCGACGGCGTGATCGGCAAACCGCTCGACGAGCCCTACTCGCCCGGCAAACGGATCATGTCCAAGTACAAGCATTCGCGAACGGCGGACTGCGTGCTCGCCGGGCTGCGCTGGCATGTCGACGGCGAACCCGGCGAGATGGTGGGTTCGTTCCAGCTCGGGCTGTTCGACGAAAAGGGCGTGCTGCACCACGTCGGCGTCGTCGGCTCGTTCCCCGTCACGCGACGGCGTGAGCTGGCGGAGGAGCTCAAGGATTTGATCACCGACGGCGAGCATCCCTGGCTCGGCGACGCGACCGTCGAGGGGCAGCGGCTGCCCGGCGGGATCAGCCGGTGGCGGTCCACCGAACAGCCATGGGTGCCGTTGCGGCCGGAGCGGGTCGTCGAGGTGACCTACGAACACACCGAGGGCGGTCATCCCGGGCGGTTCCGGCACACCGCGCAATTCCTGCGGTGGCGGCCGGACAGGGAGGCGTCGTCGTGCGGGTACGCCCAGCTCGACGAGGTCGCGCGCTACGACCTGGACGCGGTGTTCCGGGGCGAGGTCGTCAGACTGAAATGAGCGGCGCGAAGCGGCGCGTCGAGGGTGGTGGTGGGCTAACCCGGGTTCTACATCGGACGTGCGAGGCTCTGGTCAATCGTGCCTGGAAAGTGAGGACCCGCCTGTGCGCCGCCGTGGTTTCACCAGTCTTCCCCGGAGGCCGCAGCTTCTAGTGGCCGCGGCACTGGCTTCGGTCGCGCTCGCGGGCTGCACCACAGGGCCGTCGATGCGCCCGGAGGTGGTCGTCAACGACGGCCCGGGCCCGACGCCGCCACCGGTGAACGCGAGCGCGGTGCCGCTCCCGCCGCTCGAAGAGCCGAAGTCGCCGTCGGTCCGGTGGACCGAATGCGACGAGGACACCCGCACCCGGCTCGGCGAGCCCGCGGTCCCGGCAGGCCTGAGCTTCTCGTGTGCGCGGATCCCCACCACGCTGGACGCGCCCGACCTGCCCGATCGCGGGGTCGCGCGGATCTCCGTACTGAAGGTGGGGACCGGCCCGATCCCACTGGTCGTGGTGAACGACGTCGACGGCGAACCCGGCACGCTGTACGCCGCGCGGCTCGCGTCGACGTTGCCGCCCGAGCTGCTTCAGCGATTCTCGCTGGTGGGCGTCGATCGTCGTGGCACCGGCCAGTCGATGCCCGCGCAGTGCATTCCGGGCGGTGTTCGCCAGGAGCTGGTGGGGCAGGACCCCGGTGCGGACACCATCGAGACGGTCATCGACGCGGCGCGCAAGGCCGGGCAGCAGTGCGCGATCGAGCTGGACAGCTCGCAGAACGCGATCGACAGCTGGCGCGCCGCGGGGGACCTCGAGGAGCTGCGACAACAGCTCGGCGTGGCCAAACTCAGCGCGCTCGGCCACGGTGAAGGCTCGAAGGTGCTCAGCGAGTACGCCGTGCGGTTCACCGGTCAGGTCGGCCGGTTCGTGCTCGACGGCGCCCCCGACCCCAATGCCGACACCGCGGCCGTGCTCGACGCGGTCGCGGCCGGCCTGCAGTCCACAATGGACGCTTTCGGGGTGGACTGCGCGAGCCGGGGCTGCCCGCTCGGCGCCGACGCGCGCGGCGCCGTCACCGCGCTCGCGGACATGCTGCGAACCACGCCGCAGGTGACCGGGAACGGTGACGAAATCGGCCCCGGCATCGCACTCCACGCCGTTGCCGCCGGGCTCGCCGACCGCTCCCGGTGGCCGGAACTGGCCGACGCGATCACGGCCGCGCGCAACGGCGACGCGACGAAGCTCCTCGTCTTCGCGGCCCCGCTCGTCGACGACACGCGGCTGCGCCCGTCCCGGCTCGACGGGACGATCGCGACGAAGTGCAACGACAGCGCCACCCGGATGCCCGCGGACCAGATCGTGCAGGTCTCGCAGGCGATGCAGCAGAAGTACCCGCTGTTCGGCGGCCTCGTCGCACAGCAGCTGGCCTGGTGCAGCCCGTGGCCGGTGCGGACCGAGGCGCTCCCGCCCACCGGCGCGCCCGGTGCGCCGCCGATCCTCGTCGCGAGCACCGAAACCGACCCGGTGACCCCCGGGGAGGGCACGGCGAGGGCGGCCGACCAGATGCCGAGCGCGGTGAAGATCTCCTGGCAGGGCGCCGGGCACGGCGCGCTCGGCGTCTCGCCGTGCGTCACGGACGCGATGCGGGGGTTCCTGGTGGACGGGAAGGTCCCGAACGACGGGACGCTCTGCCCTGCCTGACCCGTGACATGAACGGACCTTTCATCTCGACTTTCGAGATGAAAGGTCCGTTCATGTCACATTTTTCGGGGCGCTACTGCCGGTAGGACTCGACTTCGCTGATGGGACGCGCGGCGGCGTCCTCGGGGTTCGCGTTGAATTCGGCGCGTGCGCGGCGCTGGCGCAGCAGGTCCCAGCACTGGTCGAGTCGCTGTTCCAGCAAGCCGAGCTGTCCTTGCTCGTCCGCTGTCAGCCCGACACCGGTCGCGCGGGAACGCAGTTCGTGCTCCTCGGCGATCAGGTCGTCGATGCGGCTGAGGATCTCACCGTCGGCCATTTTTCCTCCTGTGTTGGTCCGGCTCGACGCTACGCCGTGCCCCGGGAATGTGCGCGCGCCACTCGTGCGTTGATACGGACATGAGCACTATTGAGCTGACCACCGACAACTTCGACGAGGTCGTGTCCGGAAACCCCTTCGTGGTGATCGACTTCTGGGCGAGTTGGTGCGGCCCGTGCCGCCAGTTCGCGCCCGTCTACGAGCGCGCCGCCGAGAAGCACGACGACATCGTCTTCGCCACCGTCGACACCGAAGCCCAGCAGCAGCTGGCGGCGGCGTTCGACGTGCGCTCGATCCCGACCCTGGCCGTCATCCGTGACCAGACGGTGATCTACGCCCAGCCCGGAGCGCTGCCCGATACGTCGCTCGAGGCCCTGCTCCAGAAGGCGCGGGAGATCGACGTCGACGAACTCAAGAAGCAGGCGGCCGCCGATTCCTGAGCCGCCGCCGTCCGAGAGGCTCTGATGGCCACCTTCAGCGCCCTATCGACGTCGAGATGCCAAACCACAAACCCACTCCACCTTGAGCGCACGGCGTGCGGCGGCTAAGTCTCGAGCTACCGCAGTAAACCCACCTGGCGGCAGGCGACCGGATTACAGCGCGCGCCCTCTTTTGGCCGAAGGCCCACGGCTTCGCGGCGGCAGGGCGCCATCCGGCAATGCTGCGACTTCCGCTGGTAGTCGCGCCCTGGCGACGCGAAACCGTCAGCGCGCAGGGCCGCCGAAACACAGTGATGCCGAACAAACCTCAGGACCCCCATGTAGGGGTCCTTCCCACCCCGCTGAAAGCCGTGAAGGCCACCTTGAGGGACT
>JAVXWP010000168.1:0-57394 GCA_032230695.1 Actinomycetota bacterium
TTATCGGCTCGGCGACGAGGTCGCGGTGCAGCCCGAGGACGGCGGTGCGATCTCCGCCGCGGACTACGCCCTCGGGTTCGTCGACCTGATCGAGAAGGGCGACCACCACAGGGCACAGGTCAACCTCAGCCACTAACTACTCAACTCCGGTCACCTCGTCCGCATGCGCGTACACGTCGAAGAAACGCCGGACACAGCGCCTCCTTGGCGATCGAGGACGGCGTCATCCTCGCCCAATACCTACGCGACTGCACAACAATCGACACCGCGTTCGCCACCTTCGAACAGATCGGATGCAGCGGCTGCTCAATCACGCGGTCTGAGACCACGGTCAGGCTCAGGGCGTGATACGGCGGTTCGTGGTCGAGCAGTTGGGAGATCAGCCATTGCGGGTAGGGGCGTTGGATGAGTCCGGTCAGGAAAAGCGAGGTGTGCGCACCGCTGGCACCACACGGCAGCACATGGGCAGCGCGGGCCGGGTCGCCAATGGAGTGAACACGGTCTCCTGCTCGTACGTGACCCCGGGCGGGCACGCGCTGGTCAGTGCCCGTATCTATGTCCCTGAAGAGCAACTCACCGACACCGGAGACCGCGCGGCGCCCGGCATCCCCGCTGGCGTGGAGTTCAGGACCAAACCGCAGTTGGCGCAGGACATTCTCGCCGACATGACGCCGACGCGAACCGCACGACCGTCGCAGACCTGCTCCCCGGCCGACCGGAGCCTACGCCCCGCCGCGACCGCGCCGCAGGCCGTGCGCGTCGAGATCCCGGGCAAGATCGCGCCTCACCTCCACGACCACGACGGCTTAAGGCGAGCCGGAATAGCGCGTCTGCAAAGGACGCACGGTCTGGCGGGGCCAGGGCCGCGGTCTGTATGTAATCGCGACGTCGAACCTTCTCTGGGGACAATGAGTCCGTGTGCGGCTCTCGGCAGTGTACTTCCGCAGCTCAGTGACTATTACTGAAGGACGTTACTGTTCACGACAGGTGTGGTGCTTCGGGCATTGTCGTCGTGGGACAGCGACGAGGACAGCTCGCGGTAGGCGTGGGCCTTGTCCTCAAGGGCACCGACCGCGTCGGTGCCAGCGGCCCAGCGCAGCGGCGGCTCACCTACACCTGCCAGCTTGATCAGTGCTGTCGCGAGTTTCGCCGGGTCACCGCCTTGCTGGCCGTTCATGCCCCGCCAGGCGGTCACGGTCTGCTCGGTGCGCTCGCGGTAGTCGTCGACCGTGGACTCGGCGAAGCTGGTCGACTCCGGTGTCAGCAGATCGGCGTGGAAGAAACCCGGGGCCACCAGCATCGTCCCCACTGGCCAAGACGCCGACCTGACCGTCACTTCAGAGCGTTCGCGGCGAGTCGCAGATCCGTGAAGGCCCGGTCGAGATGGACATGGAGATCGTCCGCGCGGTCGGCTCCCCAGCGACGGATCGCGATCGAATACGTGTCCATGCCGACCTGGGCGCACAACGCCGCGAGCTGCTCGGCGACACCACGGGCGCGGAGGGCGTCGGTGAGCGCGCCGACCAGGGCCGCGTTCTTCGCCAGCGCCCGCTCCTGCAACGCCGGCGTCGCGATGATAACCGGAAAGCGCTGTTCGGTGACCGGGAGGTTGTGCTCGATCAGCGGCACGGCCTGATGGAACGCGGCCCGCAGGGTGGGCAGCGGCTTGGTGCCGGCCGGCACGGCGGCGACCGCGCCGGTCAGCAGCTCGCGCAGCTGCGCCTCACCGTCGAAGAAGACCTCACGCTTGTCGGCGAAGTGGCGGAAGAAGGTCCGCTCGGTGACCCCGGCGCGGCCGGCGATATCCCCGGCAGTGGTCTTGTCGTAGCCCCGCTCCAGATACAGCTCAAGCGCGGCCTCCTGCAGCCGCAGCCGCACCTCATCGGAATTCCGTGGCACGCTCCGACCCTAGCACAGTCGTCAGTCGCTGACATCGAATTGCGTCAGTCACTGACTCGAGATACAGTCAGTGACTGACACTGACTCGTGTCAGATACTGACAAAGGAAGGCCATCATGGAACAACGTTTCGCCGGAAAGACGGTCGTCGTCACCGGCGCCAGCTCCGGTATCGGCGACGGAATCGCCCGTCGGTTCGCCGCCGAAGGGGCGAATCTCGTCCTCGCGGCCCGGCGCGAGGACCGGCTGACGGCCCTGGCGGCCGAGATCGGCATGGACCGCGCGCTGCCGGTGACCACCGACGTCACCAGCCAGGACGAGGTACAGGCGATGATCGGCGCCGGCGCCGCCCGGTTCGGCGGCATCGACGTCGTGGTCTCCAACGCCGGCGTCGGCCTCGGCAAGGAGTTCGCGGAGACGACCCTGGCCGACTGGCGGCTGATCATGAGCACCGACGTGGACAGCTGCTTCTTCGGCGCGCAGGCGGCCCTGCCGTACCTGAAAGACAGCCGCGGCAGCATCGTACAGATCGCCTCCGCTTCCGGTCTCGGCGGCGACCGGCGGCTCGCAGCCTACAACGCCGCCAAGGGCGCGGTCGTGAACTTCACCCGCGGGCTCGCCTTCGACCTCGGCCAGTTCGACATCCGGGTGAACACCGTCGCCCCCTCGCTGACCGGGCCGGAGGAAATGGCGACGAAGTACGCGGACATGATCGAGCGCTTCAACCAGCGGCGGGCGCTTCGCGGCTTCAGTACCCCGGCCGACGTCGCCGCCGCGGTCAGCTTCCTAGCGTCGGATGACGCCCGCTTCATCACCGGCACGATCCTGCCCGTCGACGGCGGCATCACCGCTGGCAGCGGCCAGCCTTCCCTGTTTTGAAAGGATCTCCCATGCCTGGAACCACCGACGCGCTCGATCCTGAACTCGCCGCCGCGTTCGCCGCGATGCCCAAAGCCGCGAACGGTACGCTGCTCGATCTCTCCGACATCCCGGGCCTGCGCGCGCAATTGCGCGCGGCGCGCGCCCACCTGCCCGCGACCCCGCCGGACGCCCGGGTCACCATCGAGACGCTGCGGATCCCGCGGGAGGACCGGACCGAGCTCGAGGTTGTCCTGTACCGCCCGGCCGACGCCGACGCCGACGCCGACCACACCCGCCCGGCCCTGCTCTGGTTCCACGCTGGGGCCCAGGTCTTGGGCGGCGACGCCCGCGGCGACGCCCGCGGCGACGACGCGTACCACACCGGGCTGGCCCTGGACCTCGACTGCGTCCTCGCCGCCGTCGTCTACCGGCTGGCACCGGAGACCCCGGCGCCCGGCGCCGCCGAGGACGGCTACCTCGCCTACACCTACCTCACCGGACACGCCGCCGAGCACCGGATCGACCCGCACCGGATCGGGCTGGCCGGGGCCAGTGGCGGTGGGGCGCCGGCCGCGGCCACCGCGCTCTTGGTGCGCGACCGGCACGATCCGCAGCCGCGCCTGATGTCCCTGCTCTACCCGATGCTCGATGACCGCAACGAGACGCCGTCGAGCTTCGAGACCACCGCCGAAGTGGTCTGCACCCGCCGGGACAACCAGCTCGCCTGGGCCGCGGTGCTCGGCGACCGGTTCGGCGCGGACGACGTGCATCCGTACTCCGCGCCCGGTCGCGCCACCGACCTCACCGGCCTGCCGGACACCTTCATCGCCGTCGCCCAGCTCGATGTGCTGCGCGACGAGGGCATCGACTTCGCGCGCCGGTTGCTCGCCGCCGGCGTCCCGGTCGACCTGCACCTCTACGCCCGCGCGTTCCACGCCTGGGACCGATTCGCGGCGACCTCGGCCCTGGCCCGCTCGTTCGAGCTGACCTGGCGCGACTTCCTCCTCCGCCGCCTGCACGCCTGACAGAGTGCGGTGCCCCGGTCAGGGCCGACGCGAAGTCGGCGGATCTCGCCGATGCCCTGCTTGGTCAACGCCATGATCTGCTCGACAATGTCGCCGAGGTTGACCAGCGCGGCCACCGAGCCCAGCCAAACGATAGTTGGGCAGCCACACGCCAGACCGACTTCCCTGCGACACCACCCCAGGAACGTACGCACACCTATAGAACATCGCCTGCCGGGCCGGTCCGCGCGCCAGCCCGGCAGGCGATGTAGCGGGTCTGCTTCGTCCTGGATTCCCGCCGCAAGCACGGACACGCCCGGCTACATCACGCTCCAGGTGGCTCGCCGGGTAGCCCGACGCATTGCTGCGCCGGGGCCCCCTCAGAACCGTGCGTGCGGCGTTAACCGCACACGGCTCAAGCAAACCCTGAAGGTTCGCGAGCAGTCATAGCTGCTGCTCTGTCAGCCGAGGCGACGAAGCTTCGACCTAGGCAGTCAGTGTGTATCAAACGGCGTGATGCGGATTCGCCCGACGTGCCGTCGGGACTGTCCTGGGAACGGTGTTTCGGCCCGACACGCCGGGCTGAGGTCCGGCGGGATGGGCACTGTGAGTGATGACATTGGACGCTGTGAGTCCACGCAAGAGCGAAACCAAGTCGGGGCGGCAGCTGTCGCCGGAGCAGGCCGCCGCGGCGGCGATGGTGGCCCAGGCGAAGGAGCGTGGGTTGGCGTTGACCGGCCCGGACGGGCTGCTGAAGCTGTTCACGAGGAGTGTGCTGGAAACGGCGCTGAACGAGGAAATGTCCGAGCATCTCGGACACGAAAAGAACCGCGCTGACTCCGGCCGCGGTTCCACGAATGTGCGCAACGGAACGGGATCGGGATGCACACCCCCGCCTCCGTGCACTTCGGCACCGCCGAGCAGATCCGTACCCAACGCCAGCCCACCCTCAACCAGGCCTACACCGAACACCCCGAACGCTTCACCCGCCGGCCCAGACCACCCAAACTGCCCGAGGTGGCCTGGATCAACCAGCCCGTCGTACAACCACAACCAACCCCGTAACGACAACCTGTCTCTTTCGACTTGACAACTACCGATACGGGGCTGACGTGGATGGCCGATTCCGGTGTTCCGGTGCACCACCTGCAGAAGATCGCGGGCCACGGTTCGCTGGAGACAACGCGATGCGGACTATCGCAGGCGCCTCAGTGAGCGAACACCCCTGTGGGGGTGCGGAGCCGGTAGTCCGGCGGCAACGGCCTGGCCGGTGACACCGCGACGCGCCAATCGACTACCTCCTCGAACGTCGCAGAAACCTGCCGAGGTTGTCGCGGTGCCGCGGCGGCTCAGACCAACAGTCCGCCGCCGTCGACGGTGACCACGCTGCCGGTCGCGTACTGCTGCTCCATCAGGTGGACGTAACTACGGGCGACATCAGCGGTCTCGCCGATCCGACCCACCGGTAACGCGCTGCCGGTGGAGCGGAACATCTCTTCGAGTACCTCCGCCGGGTACTCCCGCCACATTTCGCTGCGCACCATGCCGGGCCGCACGACGTTGACCCGGATCGGCGCCAGCTCCACCGCCAGCGCCCGGCCCAACGCTTCCATCGCGCCCAGCGCGCTGGACGCCGCCGCCCAGCCCGGCCCCGGCCGCTGGGAGGAGCCGCCGCTGGACAGCACGATCGAGCCGCCAGGCCGGATGTGCGGGGCGCCGTACTTCACCGCAGCGTAAGCGCCCCAGAAGCGGATCTCGAAGAACTGGCGGATCGCACTGATCTCGGTGGACAGCACCGGCACTGGCGTCATCGGCTCACCGGCGGTGTAGACCAGGTGATCGAACGGACCGATCCGATCGAACAGGGCCTTGATCTCGCCCTCGTCTCGCACGTCGACCGTCTCGCCCTGGGCACCGGCAGGCAGCTTGGTCAGCACCTCGGCCACGTTGGCCTGCCGGCTGGACACCACCACGACCTGCCCGCCGACCGCGGCCGTCGCGTGCGCGGTGGCTAGCCCCAACCCGGCTGTGCCACCAATTAACACCACGCGCTTGCCGTGCAAAGATGACTCTCCCATTTCGCTTTCCCTTTCGCATGAGCGGATCTCGACACCTCCAACCTGCGATCACTCCGAGTTCTTCCCACATCGGCATCGATGCTTCGAAGGCTCAACATCTACTATTTGGATGGCTCAGAATTCCCCGTGAGCTGGGCTCGCACGTCCTCGGGCACGCCCACGCCGCGAGCCCGCACGTCCTCGACGAAGCGGTCGGTGAGCGGGTCCGAAGTGGTGGGCCGCAGCGCCACCAGCCGCCTGACCCATCGCGGCGAGAACGATCTGACCACCCCCGGGAATCCGGGACTGACCGCGCTGACCGGCGATACGGCAACGCCGAGGCCGGCGGCCGCGAGCTGCGGCGCCGCGGTGGTCACCGACGTCCTCATCACCGGTTCCGGGTGTACCCCGGCTTCGGCCAGCGATCGGTCGAGCCAAGCGCTGAGGCCGTTGTCCGGCGCGAAGTGCACGAGCGGAGCGCCGTCGAGATCCGCTATCCGCACGGTCGGCTGGTCGGCCAGGTAATGCCCGGTCGGCGCCGTCAGCACGACCTCTTCCTCGGCCACGGTGACCACGGCCGAGGCCAGCCAGTCGGGCACGGGGGCCGGTACGAGGACCAGGTCGACTTCGCCGGAGTCGAGCCATCCGGCCAGCTCGGCCATCTTGGCCGACTCTCGCAAGGTCACCATCACCTCCGGGTGACTTCGGTGCCACCCGCGAATGACGGGGGCGACCAGCGGCACGCACAGGCTCTGCGCGCACGCCAGCCGCAATGTCCCGCCGGCCGCCTCCCCGGCCGCACGGGCGGACCGAACCGCGTCCGCGGCCGCGGTGACCGCTCGCCGGGCGTCCGCAACGGCGGCCCGTCCCGCAGGAGTCAACGTGACGCCACGACGTTCACGCCGCACAAGGGTCGTCCGGGCCTCTCGTTCCAGCGTGGCGAGCTGATGGGAGACGGCAGGCTGCGACGAGTGCAGCAGCCGCGCGGCCTGCGTGATCGACCCGGTGTCCGCAATCGCGACGAGACACTCCAACGCTCTCAAAGAAGCCATACAAAGATCATATGTCGAACCCCGGAAACATGAATGTTATCGAGGGAAGAAGCCGGCGTCGCCCATTGCTCTACTGAGGTGCACCGGCCACGAAGGCCGGTGGGAAATCACCGAAGGAGCCAACCATGGAACACGTGTTCGTCACCGGGGGTTCGGGCTTCATCGGCCGGGCCTTGGTACGTCGGCTGGTCAAAGACGGAAACGCCGTCCGGGTGCTGGTACGCAGCAGAGCGTCGGCCGACGTGGTCGCTTCACTCGGCGCCACGCCAGTGCGCGGCGGGCTGACCGAACCGGCCGGATGGCAGCACGAGGCCAAGGGCAGTCAGGTGGTCTTCCACCTCGCCGCCGAAACGGACATCACCGCGGATCGCGCCCAGCACGAGCACGTGACGGTGCAAGGGACACAAGCTGTCGTCGACGCGGCCCGCGAGGCGGGCGTCCCGCGCTTCGTCCACTGTGGAACCGAGGCGGCGCTTCTCGCTGGTGATCCGCTCGTCGACGCCGACGAAACCGCACCGCTTCGGCCGGACTCGCCTGCCGCCTACTCCGCGACCAAGGCCATCGCCGAGAAGATCGTGCTGGACGCGAGCTCGCCTGGCTTCGCCACCGTGTCGATCCGGCCGAGGTTCGTCTGGGGTCCGGAAAGCTTCCTCATCGACGATTTGGCCGAAGCAGCCCGGGCCGGGCAGTTCACCTGGATCGGCGGCAGCCGGCAGAACACGGACGTGACCTACGTCGACAACGTCGTCGATGGCCTGATCCTCGGCTGGAGGAACGGCCGCCCGGGCCAGGCCTACTTCATCACCGACCAGCACCGCGTCGTCTTCCGCGAATTCATCGAGACGATGTTCGATATCTACGGCATCCACACCTCACCTCCCGACCTGGACACGGACACCGCCGACCGCGAAGTACCCGTGCCGGCCCGGTGGTTCTTCGGGCAAGAATGCACCCTGCGGACCGATAAGGCCGTCGCCGAACTCGGGTACCGGCCGATCGTGTCCCACGCGGCCGGCCTGGCCGCCACCCGCGACTGGGTGGCAGCCAGGTCCGCGACCGGCGAGGGGGTGACGGCGCGATGAAGATCGGGATCATCGGAGCCGGGCAGATCGGCCACACGCTCACCGGGCTGCTGGTGCAAGCCGGACACGACGTGTGGGTAGCGAACAAACGCGGCCCGCAGAGCCTCACCGGCGTGCTCGCACCGCTCGGCGAGCACGCCCACGCCGCCACGGTCGCCGACGCCGCTCGAACCGGCGAGCTGGTCGTGGTCAGCGTCCCCGTCCGCGCCTACCGGGACCTGCCCGCCAGCCTGCTGGCCGGCAAGGTGGTCATCGACACCGGCAACTACGACCCCGGGCGCGACGGACCCATCCCCGAACTGGACGGGGGACGGACCACCGGTACCGAACTGCTCGCCGCCCTGCTCCCGGACAGCCGGGTGGTCAAGATGTTCAACACCATCTTCTACGAGCACCTCCGCGTCCATAGGCAACCGGCGGGTTCGCCGGGGCGGCGCGCGCTGCCCATGACCGGAGACGACACCGAGGCGAAGGCCACAGTCGCGGCCGTGGTCGACCAGATCGGCTTCGATACCGTCGACGCCGGCCCGCTCGAGGCCAGTCACGGCATCGGCCGTGGCACGCCCGTCTTCGACATCCGGCTCGATGCCGAGCAGCTTCGAGCCGCTCTCGATTTGTAGCACGGGATCCTTCGGCCGAGCGACGTGAGAACGACTCGAACGGCGCCAAGCTTCATTCTGAGCGACCGTTCTCACGCCGCCGAGCCGAAGCGGCTGCGGTACGCGCTTGGGCTCAAGGCCGTGTGCCGCCTCAGCAGCCAAGCGCAGGTTCGCCGCTGTTTCCGAAGGCGCGTGTCGAGGCCACCCGCGCTTGCCGGCATGCGCCACAGAGCCACTGTGGACTGCCGGTCGACGGAAGAGCTGTGCGTGCTGCAGGCGATGGGTCGCGACAGCGTCCGCGATCAACTGGGCAGTACTCATCGCATCGTGGCAATGAGGTTCGGGCTCAATTTTTCCGAAAGCAGTTGGTGTGTAATGAACGCGCGCCGCAGTGCTCTGTGTCGGCCGTTGGTGTCAACGGGCTCCGGTCAGGATGTGCAGGCGAGTGGAGACGTTCCACCCTCGTTCGGTCGCCGGGTCGTAGAGCGCGTCCATGCCGGCCAGGACCTTCTCGCGGGTAGTCCCCTCCGGCATCACCCACACCGGATCCAGCTGGTACTGCTCGACGAGTTGAGCGATCTCGTCGAGGTCACGGTCAGGGTCGGTGACGACGAACTTGAACACTGCCCGGCCCGTATCGGCCAGCGTTGTGAGCGCCATGGGCTTGATCCGAACGGAGTAGGGCATGCCGGAGTTCGCGAGTTTCGGGCTCACCACCCACAGCTTGACCCGAGACACCAGTTCCGGTGTCGGCGTCATCGTGCCGTTGGTCTCGACTTGCACCCGCGCGGGCGCCACGGCGTGGGCGATGGCAGCCATGGCAGATTGCTGCAGCATCGGCTCCCCGTCAGTGAGCACCACCATGTCCACGGAGCGTTCGCGCACCCACGACACCAGATCAGGGATGGGGACTCTCTCGCTGACCTCGGTCGGGTTGTACCTGCTCCAGTCCCAGCTCTGCGGGGTGTCGCAGAAGCTGCACTTGAGATTGCAGCGGGAGAACCGGATGAACGCGCAGCGCTGCCCGGTCCATGGACCTTCGCCTTGGAAAGACTCGAACGATTCTGCGCGGCCTGATCAGCTACCACTGCGCGCGCGAACACCGCGTACCCACGGCGGACTATCGCCGAAGGAGGGAAATACCGGGACCGATCCTATGCGTGTCACTCTGCGGTGAGATGTCCGCTACGCCAGGTTGTTCGTCCTGGGCGGGACACCATGCACGATGACCAGCAACGGCCCGATCGCCGAGTCCGGCACCCGGCGCCGAGACCGACCGCCGCCGTTTCTCCCCGGGGTACAGACTATGCATGGTCGTACAGGCTATGCATGGTCGCCGAGTACGACGCGGCCCCGATCGCCCAGGACGTGCGAGGGACGGTCAGGGAGTGTCGGGGACGGCCGAGGGCGGTCCGGGAGGTTCCCTCAGCAAGAAGGTGAGCCCTTCGGATGCCGTGGGGTGGGCGAATATCGCGCTGCGTAGCGTCGTGTACGGGGTGCGACTGATCATCGCCGTCTGGACGGCGGCCATGAGTTCGCTGGCTTCGACTCCGAATGCGGTGAATCCGAGAATCTCGTCACCGTCCTCGGCGATCAGCATCTTCATGAACCCTCGCGGCTCGGACAGCGTCCTGGTCCGCAGAACGGCCGCCATCGGCAAGGTGAGCACGCGGTATCCGATGTCGCGATGCCTGGCCTCGGACTCGTTGCAGCCGACGCGCGCCAACTCGGGATCGGTGAACATGCAGTAGGGCACCAGGCGGTCGGTGGTCGTGCGGCTGCCTCCGTGCAGATTGTCGTGCACCACCCGGAAGTCGTCGAAGGCCACATGGGTGAAGGCCGGGCTGCCCGCGCACTCGCCCATGGCCCACACCCCGGCCGCTGTGGTGGCGAGGCGCTCGTCGACCGCGACGTAGCCCGTGTCGGTCAGCTTTACCCCGGCCCGCTCCAGCCCGATCCCGCCGGTGTTCGGCGTACGGCCGACGCCGACCAGCAGGTCCGTGCCGTCGATCACACGCTCGCCGTCCGGCCCGTCGGTAACGGCGCGCACGGCACGGCCGGATTCTCCATCGACCCTCCGGAGGTGTGTCCGAAGGTGGACGGTGATCCCCTCGTCGCGGAACAGTTCGAGGATCGCCGCCGCGACGTCGGTGTCTTCGCGGCCGGCCAGCTGCGGTCCATACTCGATGATGGTCACCCGCGCGCCGAAGCGGCGCATGGCCTGCGCCAACTCCAGCCCGACATAGCCGCCGCCGATGACGATCAGATGCTCAGGCAGGCGGTCCAGATCCAGTAGCTCGACATGGGTCATCGGCCGGGCGGCAGCCAGACCGGGCACATCGGGCACGGTCGCCTCCGTGCCCAGGTCCAGGAACACCCGCTCACCGCGGATCCGGCGCTTGCCGCCGTCAGCCAGCTCGACATCGACCGTCCTCTCGCCGTCGAAGCGCGCCTCGCCCATGATCAGCTCGGTGCCGCTGGCCTGGTAGCGGTCCAGATGAAGCCGGCGCAGTCCCTCGACCATCGTCCGCTTCCTGGCCTGTACGCCCTTCATGCTGGTCGCCGCCGACTCCACCTCGACCCCGAATTCGGCGGCGCGCCTGGTGAATGAGCGCACCTTCGCCGAGTGGATGACGTTCTTGCTCGGCAGGCAGGCGATGTTCGGGCAGGAGCCGCCGATCAGCTTCCGCTCGACCACAGCCGTACGGTGCCCCTCACCTGCCATTGTCCATGCGAGGTACTTCCCCGCTTCACCGCTGCCGATGACGAGGATGTCGTAGTTCTCGGTCATGGACATTCGACCGGCTCCTCCCGATGGGAAGCGGTAACCTTCCGGCGATCCGGATCTCGCGCTGCGGCCTGGTGATGCCGCCGGTGTACTCACCAAAATCGCGCACAGCGTGCGGACGGGCAGGGCCGAAAAAAGAGGCACGTCAGGGTAGCATCCGTCACCCTGCCCGATCAGTCGGGGGCGCCCGGCGGGAACCGCCGGCACCGTGCACTTGACCACGGCTGACAAAGGCGCGCGGGCCTGCCGGAATGCGGAGTACGCCACGGCCTCGGGCTGCTGCGCGCCGCAGGCCGGGCAGGACGGTCCCCGAAGCGGTGGCGCACCACGACTATTCCCGACCCGGCCGCGACCATGCCAGCCGATCTGATCAAGCGTGATTTCTCTTGCAGTGCAACGAATATCAACAAACGGTGGTGCGGCGACATCACCTATGTTCACACCTGGGAAGGCTGGCTGTACCTGGCCACGGTGATCGACCTCGGGTCGCGGCGGGTTGTCGGGTGGGCGACCGCGGATCACCTGCGCACGGACCTGGTCGCCGAGGCGCTGAACAACGCTGTGGCGCAGCGTCGCACGGAGCCGGGGGTGATCTTCCATTCCGACCGGGGATGCCAGTACACGAGTGCTCAGTTCGGTGACCTCGCCGACAACCACGGGGTCCGGTTATCGGTGGGGCGTAAGGGACAATGCTGGGACAACGCCGTATCCGAGTCGTTTTTCGCTACTATCAAAGCGGAACTGATCGATCGGCAAGGCTGGCCTACCCGGATCGCGACGCACAAGGCGATCTTCGAGTACATCGAAGGCTGGTACAACACCCGCCGGCGGCACTCCAGCCTCGGCTACCTCAGCCCCAACGCCTACGAAATGAGCCACCACACCACCGAAAGCGCCACCGACCCTCAGGTAGCCTGACACCACCTCACCGACCCTGTCCGTCAAAACGGGTCAACCCCAGACCATGTCGCTGGCGGAGTACGGCGAGGCCAACATGGCGCTCGCTTTGCGGGGTCTGGAGAAGAAGACGATGGACCCGTACATGGCCGGCTGGCGGAAACGGGTGGTGCCCACGTTGGGGCACATACCCGCCAGCATGATCACGAACGGCGTGGTCGACCGGGCGGTACATGCGTGGATCGCCGACGAATGCAGCCGGTCGGTGGCGAAAAACACCATCGCGCCGCTGGTCAGAGTGATGGAGCAGGCGCGCCGGGACGGCATCGTCGACACCAACCCGGCGAAGGTGTCGGGCTGGCAGCGGGAGTACAAGCTGGCCGAGGACGAACTGGAAGATCCGCGGTCGCGGCTCTGCCGGATTGGCACTCGCTGATAACGCTGGCGGATGCGCTGGTCGCGCGGTCGTGCGACGAATACCTCGGTTGGGGCGACGTGGTGTTGTTCGCCGCGTGCACGGCAGCCCGGATCGGTGAAGTCTCGGGCTGCAGGGTGAAGGATCTTGATACGTCGTCGTGGATGTGGACCATCCGTCGCCAGACCACGCCGGGGCCAGGCGGGCTCATGGACAAGGGCACCAAGGGCAAGAGAGCCCGGAAGGTGCCGCTGATCGACGATATTCGGGAGCTGGTCGAGCGCCGCATCGCCATGGCTGACCGAGATCCGGATGCTCGGCTGTTCCGGGGGCCTCGTGGCGGCCGTATCACGACGGCGGTGCTTCGCGACGTGACGTCGTGGGATGACGTGGTCGCGAAACTGGGTCATGACCAGCTTCGCCGCCACGACCTGCGTCATACGGGGCTGACGTGGATGGCCGATGCCGGTGTTCCTGTGCACCACCTGCAGAAGATCGCGGGCCACGGTTCGCTGGAGACAACGCAGAGGTACCTGCATCCGGATCACCAGTCTGTGACGGATGCGGGAGACCTGCTGAGTAAGCACCTGCGGGCGCCACGATCAGCCCGATTGCGCGTTGTCTGATTACGATCTGTGGATATTCGTGAATGCTCCGCCTTTGCGAAGGCGGAGCATTCTTTAATGTGCTGATCTTTTTCTGGAGCCGGTTTCTGGCTGTCAACTGCGATAACCAGGACCTGTCGTCGTGACAACCTACGGAATCGCCGGTGACATTCGCTGTTCGCTATCGCCTCTCAGTGATGGCGGCCGCGTTCGATGGATGGCAATGCCGTACCTGCTGCTGACCGATCTCGAGGCGGGCGCATGGTCTCACTTACCCGTACATCGGCCGGTTCTCCGGCTCGCGCATGCTCGCCTGGCGCTATATCCCCGGCGGTGAAGTGCGCTGCACGCCCTCAAAACTCGACCTGGTCCCCATATGGTCCCCGAGCAGTTGCTTGGCTCAAGGGTCGCAAGATCTTTTACGTTGTACCGAAAAAGCCGCCTGACCTGGGCTTTCACCCAAGTCAGGCGGCTCTGTTCTTCCGGTCGGGCTGACAGGATTCGAACCTGCGACCCCTTGACCCCCAGCATCTGAGAGCCCAGCGCTGTGCTTACCGGTGTTCGTCCAGCTTAGCGGTAAGCGTATCACGTCCAGTTTTGATGTTTAGGACTTGGATTGCGATATGCAAGTTAGACACTGTTTGGTCAAGTAGATATCCGCTGGTGGCGGAGCAATTTGGACTTGTTCATCAGTACTGAGCGACGATTACGGCTGCGTCCAGGTTCGTTTGGCACCGCGGCTGCGGTTTCCGCTATTGTTGATCTTGCCTGTCTGTTTGCGGCATGTACCAGCCCTTTCTTGGTTTTGTGTTTGTGTGCGAAGATGGTCAGGAATGCGTGGGCGAGCGTGGCCCAGCGTGACGTGGCTGGTAGCAAGAGCTGACCTCTACGGCGGCGGCCAGTACAGCGCCCCTGGGCTGAGGACATTTGATCCGGCACGATCGAGGTTCAACAGGCATACTCCGTCGGTGACTGTCGACTTCTCATCGATTCGCGGCATTGTTATCGCAGGGCGCAGCCTCACCGGCAGCGATGCGTTGAAGAAGCTCGCTGAGTACCCAGAACGCACACCACCCCGTTACGACCTTCCAGGTCCGGGTGACTCCGATGTGCTGTCCCCTGCTGAGGTTGCCCGGACTCGCGTCATCAAGTCGCGGATCAGTAACCAGCAGGCAAAATGGTTTGTCGAGCGCGCCAAGAGTGCCCCCTGGGTGCCGGCGGCGGCTGATCTGCGGGACGCGGACCCCGCCGAAGCGGATGGCCTCTATGCGGCGATGGCCGCGATGTACGACCACTTCATACAGGATCGACCGGAGCAGGTTTATCACGCAAAAGTGAGCAAGGTCCTCCATATTAAACGCCCCGCGCTGTTCCCGATCCTGGACGATCATGTGTTCCGCGTCTATCGGCAGGCAGCCCGCGAGCAAGCGTTGAGGTACCCCCAGTTCGATTACCATCGCATGACGTGGGCCGCGATCCGCGAGGATCTCGTCTCGGCAACAACCACAAGCGCGTTGACACAGCTTCGAACAGCGATCGACGCGCACCCGGCGCCGCGCGTGAACGTCTTGACGAAGCTCACCGACCTGCGGCTGCTCGACATCCTGACCTGGTAGCGCGTCGCAGCAGCCACCGTTGCGGGATAGCGGGATAGGGCCTGCACGATTGCCGCTACGAATGCTGATCACGGGCTGCGGTGACACCAGGTCCACAGCGCTTGATCGCCACGGTTACTGAAGGGGCGGGCATGGGTCGTCGTCTTGCTTCCAATGAGCCTGCTGGTTTGATCTTGAGGACGACCTTGCAGGCAGTGGCGGTTCGGGCAAAGTCGCAGGCGACGCCGATATCGCGCAGGCGGGTGGCCGGCCACGGTACGACTGGCCTTCCATTAGGGACGCGCCGACATTTGGAGGGAAATGTCGACGTTTGGGACGCCGGACGGCTCACGTGGTCGAGCTGTTCGGCGGGGAAAGGTCTGGGGACCGAACCGGTTCTCGGCCCCGACCACCGCACCCTAGCCGTAGTCGCCGACGACATCCCCGGCTGTCCCTCCGATCCGGGGGTGGTGCGCTACAGGCTTGGCACGGCACCCACCGCCACGGCGGACGCCGTGTCTGCGCAGGCGATAGGCTTTCGGTCCGCGACGCTGGCGCTAAACTCTCAAACCCGACGTCGTGGAAGGGGACTCCGTGCCGTACCTGATCAGCGCCCGCCGACAAGCTCCCGACGGAAATGTCCGTGAATACCGCCTCACGGGTACTCCGGGGGATTTCCGTCTGGTGACCGCTGAGGGGGCGGAGAGGGTGATCGGTGCTGGGGACCTCGCCTCCGCGCTCGCTGACGCTACCGAGTTCACCTCGTTCGGCGCCTCCGATCACCTGTCCTTTACCTGCGCCGACGCCGCGACACGGGCATCGCTGGTCGCGGCGCTCGTTGATGAGGCACCGGAGTCCGAGTTCGACGACGAGCTCTGGCCGGACGACTCCAACGTGCCTTCTGGGGACGAGTTCTCCGCCGAGTGTGTGCTGCGCCGGCGCTGGATCGACATCGATGGCGAGGCGTACCACCCCCTCGACCTGACCGACCGCACCCGGCTCGTGCGGTACAACGACGACATGGGGAGGATCGACGGCGACGAGCTGCTGTTCACCGCCTCCTGGTGGGTCGACGCGGCGGTGACCAGTAGCAGCGGCAACGACTCGCTAGCCCTCGTGGGCGGCGACGTGCTGCTCAAGGAGCAGCGAGGAGATCTCTTCGAGGTGTCGATCGAGATCGTCGATTCGGTGGTGCTCGCAGACCGGATCGCATTCTGGGTCGCCGACAACCTCTACGGCCCAGCCACGATACTGCACGTCGTCGGGGCGCCAGGGCTCGAAGGCGCCGACGCACTCGAGAACTATGACGAGTTCGCGGGAGAGTCGGGGCAGGGGGGGCACGTGAACATCTGGGTCGCGCCCGACATCCGCGGCCCACTCGTCGAGGCGCTGTGCCGTGCCTATACGCCCTACGCCCAATTCCGGGATGCGCTGCTCAACCCCGAGTCACCGGACGGCCGCGCTCTCTACACCGAGCTGGCGGGCGTCGAGGCCGGCGATGAGGATTTGGCGTCCGTGTTGAACCGCAGGTAACCATTCGACCCGTCACACTGACGAGTGACGTTGCTCGACACGCCGAAGACTGATCCACGGACAGTCGGCTGCGGGACTTACCTGGAGGCCTCTGGCCGGTCAAGGGTGACGACAGCCCGTTTGCGGGCTGCGCGTGTCCGGCTCCTCCACCCCACCGCTGTTTTCCGGGTCCGGTGGGAAGAGGGGGGTCGACCGAGTCGAGTACGAGGGGGTGGCGGGACGATGCCGTCGGCGCACACCATCAAGGTCATGTGCTTGGCTCGACCTCCGCAACCTCGTGTCGATATGAAGCAGCCCGAGGCCGCGTTGAAGTGGGGCTGTTCAGGCGGTTTTGCGGATGAGGCCGGTGTAGCCGGCCAGGGCGAGGGTGGCTAGTCCCCAGACTGCGGCTTGGACGAGCCAGACGGCGACGGCGAAGAGCTGTCCTGGTGTGGTGGTGGTGTCGAGGTCGCAGCGGGTGCGGAGTCCGGTGGGGGCGAGAGGGAGTCCGCGGTCGAGTCCGAGGCCGATGAGTTCGACGGGGCTGCATTGCTGGCCGGGTGTGCCGGAGGTGGTGGTGCGTTCGGCGGCGTAGCCGGGGTGGGTGTCGACGTACCCGGCCCAGAACCCGAGTATTGCGGCAGTGGTGAGGGCGAGCCATGACGACACGCCTACTGCGCCCGCGGCGGGCCGTCTCATCCAGTCACTCGCATTACAAACACCGGGAACGAGTCGTCGATCTGCTCACCCGGCCCGCCGCCCTCCTCAGGGAGATCCGTCAGCTCCTCCCAGTCGATCTGACCGGGCTGGACGTCTGCGGCCATGAGCTCAAGCACAGGGCGTGGGCTGTCCACGGTGAAGTACCGGCCGCCAAACGGCAGACCATCCGATGCCACAGAGGCAACCGAACAGCGCAGCTGCCCAGCTTGTTCGTCATACCAGGCATAGAAACTCACCGGCCCAGAGATGTCCGTGAAGCGCGTCCGAAGGTGTTCGCCGACCGCGAGAAGAGCCCGCTCGACTGGCTTCGGGTCAAATACCGCTGGATTGAACCCGCCGAACCCCATCGTGTTGCTCCGGGCTTCGCCGCTGACGTTCGCCCGGTCGATCACGAGCTCCTCCTCGACGAAGGACAACACGAGATCCGCCAGCCTGTCCGACACTCACCGACTCCGATCATCGACGCGACCTTTGAGCAACGCAACGATCGCACACCACGCCCAGCCGGAAAGGGAACGTGCTCAATGTCCGAATCGGCGTGTCCGCTTGCGATGTGCAGAGAAGCCGTGGACGTGCATGGCCTGAACTTCCCCGACGCTGACCACTACTGCGGGGACATCTCCAAAGCCGACATCGCCGGGTTTCCCCGCGCGGACGTGTTCTGGTCCTCGCCGTCCTGCCCGCCTTGGCCGACACCCGCGGGGTGAAACGCGACTTCGACCGCTCCACACAGGGAGTGCTGTTCGACTTCACCCGCGGCCCGGTCGCCACCGACCCGAGCGTCGCCCGCGCCCGCGCGCTGATGGAGGAGGTCCCGCGTTACCTGCAAGCGATGCGCCGCAAGGGAAAGCCCGTTCTCGGTGGCGTGGTGGAGAACGTGGTGCAGGTCCGCAAGTGGGACGAGTTCGGCCGGTGGCGCCGCGAGATCGAGGCCGAGGGCTACCGCACCCGCCTGGTCGCGCTGAACTCCATGCACGTTCACCGGCCCGCGCACGGGGCGCGGGTCGCGCAGTCCCGCAACCGGTTCTACATGCCGTTCTGGCTCGCCGAGATCGGGATGCTCACCACCCGCGACCGCTACGCCCTCATCGGCGCCGGCACACCCGTGGACGAGTGCACGTTCCGGATGCTCGCCACCCACGAGATCGCAGGGGCATGGGCTTCGCCAAGGACTACCAGGTCAAAGGGTCCAAACGCGACCAAGTCCGCGGCTACGGCAACGCCGTCACCCACCCACCGCCGAAGTCCTCATGTCCGCCCTCGTCGAAGCGATCAGCGGCGAGGTCGTTGACTGCGGCCGGGTGACCCCGTTCTCACCCACATCACAACCAGCCAGAAGGGCACCACAGTGGCTCGCAATGAACAACCGAAGCGGCAGCAGCCGCCGATGGGCGTGTCGCTCGCTACCGACATCGAAACGCGAGCCGGTCGCGGTAAGCCCTACCGGGCGCGCGTCCGGTGGGTCGATCCGGTGACGGGGGAGTACCCCTCGCTGGCTCGGTCGCATGACAGCCTCGACGAGGCGGAGGCGTGGATTACCGACAGCAGCGCGCCGCGGCTGGCGGGGTCGATCCGTCTGCGGCGACGATGGTTCTCTCCGACTATGGAGATCTGAACATGACGCTCGCGTTGCGGGGTCTGGAGGCCAAGACGACCGATCCGTATCTCGCGGGCTGGCGGAAGCGAGTAGTGCCGACGCTTGGCCATCTCCCAGTCCGCATGATCACTCACGGCGCCGTTGACCGGGCCGTCCTCGGCTGGATTGCGGACGAGTGCGGCAAGTCAACCGTGAAGAACAGCCTGGCCGTCCTGGTGCGGATCATGGAGCAGGCTTTCCGAGACGGCATCATCGACCGTAACCCGGCGCGGATCAGTGGATGGCAGCGCCAGTATCACCAGGCCGAAGACGAGCTTGACGATCCACGCACGCTCGCGTTGGCAGACTGGGCGGCCCTGTCACGGCTCGCTGACGCGGTGGTCGCCAGGTCGCACGGCACTTACCAGGGGTGGGGCGATGTCGTCATTTTCGCGGGGTGCACGGGTGCCCGGATCGGCGAGGTGTCGGGGTGTCGAGTCGGTGACATCGACACCGAGCATTGGACGTGGAACGTGCGTCGCCAAACAGCCCCAGCACTCGGTGGGCTCGTCGACAAGGCCACCAAGGGCAAGCGTGCTCGCGAGGTTCCGTTGATCGCCGAGATCCGTGAGCTTGTGCAGCGGCGAATCGACGCCACCGACGGCACCAAGGCCGCGCGCGTGTTCACCGGACCTCGCGGCGGCCGGATCACGACAGCTGTACTTCGCGACGCGACGTATTGGGACGAGGTGGTGACGAAACTTGGGTACGAACACCTCCGACGGCACGACCTTCGTCATACGGCACTGACCTGGCTCGCTGATGCTGGCGTACCCGTCCACCATCTGCAGCGGATCGCCGGCCACGGCCAGCTCACGACGACGCAGCGCTATCTGCACCCGAGTCGCCGCACGGTTACCGACGCGGGCGACTTGTTATCAAAGCACCTTGCGGTGTCCCCGAGTACTCCTCGACTACGAGTGGTCTAGATCCAAGTCGCGAAGCCCGGAAGCGAACCAGAAGGCCAGTGAGCTGCACGAACATAGTCCACTGGCCTTCTGGTTCAGCTGGGAGTAGCAAGCATGGCGACCTGCAACCTAGAAATTATGGCGAGACGTCTGCCATCGTCTACTATGGATGATCAAAGTTGCTCGCCACCTGCATGCTACAAAGGCAGTCGGCCGAAATTGCTGGCTGTTTGTCCTCGATCACAGCCGCGGGTCAGCTGACGGCGTATACCCCTTGGGATGTTTGGTGATCAAGTCGGACGTCATCGACCATCTAGTGCACGCAAGCCCAGACGGCGATGGCTATAGATGCTCGCTGCGTCGCCTGGTCGTGGTCCGTTTGCATCTCGGACGCTTCGATTGACCTGAATGCGGCGAACAATCTCGACGAGCTGTTCTTCGACGCCATTGCGGGGAAGACCCATACTGTAGAACTGCAGGGGCGGTAGCGACTCTGCGTATCTGATGATCAACGTGTGCGCCGGAAGGTGGTTGCGCTCCCAGTTTGGATTCGGGTGGTGATCGCAGCCGCAGAGGTTGGCAAACGGTAGCATTGCGGCGAAGCTGCCGTACCGTTGTCGATCTTTAAAGAACAGCAAAGGAGTCAAGATCACGCGCTTGTCAGTCAGAGCGATGAACCACATCGGCTCTCGTTCTAGTGCTCTGATCGGCAATGCCAGGACGAAATTGTCCCAAAGCTGGAGTGTCTCGCCCACCTCACAAAAGGCGTCCGTGATCCGCTGTGGGATCAGTTCGCGACCCCGCCGAGCTTGTTCTTCTATCTGCCGGGCACGTTTCTTACCTCCGAACATCGGGTGCACCCTTCACGCGGTGAGGCATGACCTTACTAAGTAGTGTCGCTCTCTGTGCACGAGTCGTTACTGTCGATGTCGGGCTCGTGCGCCTTGTTCTCCCCAGAATGGCCGCTTGGTGGTCATCCCCATCGACTGATGGCGTCTCGATCACGCCGAGCTAGCGGGTGCCGCCGCTTCCTGGCTCACGCACGTTTTTGCCCGGCGCCGTCAGGAGCAGCGGGTGCGCTTGCGACTGCGTCGTCCGTGGCCGGGAAGTTCTTCTTCGCCCAGGCGCCGACGGCGCGGGTGCTGGTGAAGTTGATGCCGCCGCCGATCACCCCGCCCACGACGGGTGCGAGCTTGGTCAGGTTCACGATGCCCTTGGTGCCGGCCTTGGTGATCAGCCGGAAGCCGACCTTCTTGTTGATCTCGATGAGGACGCGGCCGGGGACCTGCTTGATGGCGCTGACGGCGGACTTCGTGCCGATCTGGACGCCCGCCTGCGACAGAGCCTCGGTCGCCGAGGACCCGACCAGCGAGATGAGGACGACGGAGCGCACCTCATCGGAGCGGACGTCGTACCCGCGCAGGTGCGCGATCGCGCCGGCGAGGCGCGCCTGGGTGAGCCACAGCGCCGTGAAGTCGGCGGGCAGCGCGACGGGCAGGGTGATCAGCCCGCCGAGGCCGGCCAGGAAGCCGGTGCTGGCGGTGATGCGAACGTGCGTCGCGATAAGGCGCTGGATGGCCTTCTCGACGTCGCCGTGCTTCGTGAGGTGCTCCTCCGCGACCTGGATCGATCCCTTCCACGGGCTCCTGCCGTCGACGCCGACGTTGGAGATCTTGTCGCTGACCTCCTGGGCCTTGCTGCCGAGGCGCTCGAGCCGTGTGGGATCGGTCGTCGCCAGCTCGTCGTCGACCAGGACCTCGAAATCGTCATCGCTCACGGGACGAGACTAGCGGGCAGGACTGACGTCCGGAGTCGGCGGCGAAGTACACCGTCACGTCGTCGCCGTCGCCGTTTCCGTCTCTCGCTCGTCCACGGACCATCCGGCATGCCGATCGCGTCACGCGTGCTCGCGGTGCCGAAACGGGGACGAAGGATGACCGAACCCGCGAACCCGATGCCGAGCAGCCGACCGTCCGCGAGTGGGTCCGCCCCGCAGCCCGGACCGCCGGCCCCGGCTGCGGCCGGGTGAACACGCCCGCAAACCGCGAGGGACGTCGTCGCAGCGGGCTTGGCACGGTACTTCGATGGCATCCGCAGCACCGCCCCACTGGCCTCGTCAATCCGTGCCCTACCGGCCCAAATTGAGCCGCCGCCGCTGCCCTCTCTGAAGTGTGGGGCCACTTCGGTATCCCGTCTGACCTGGCGAAGCCCGATCGCGCCGTGTCAAGGGGGCACTCTCCACCCAACCGCCGGCCGAACTCGAGACTGCCCCCTTGACGCGGTGTGATAGCCCTTGTGGAGGTCAGACGGGATGCCGACAGGCTACGCACGTACTGCAGCGTTGCTCCGATCCGGCCATCCCGTAGAACTGCCCGTCCGGCGAGGACACCTTCTCTTTGATCGGCGGCTCCCCGGTGGTGATCTGGCCTGCTGTTCCGCGGGCGACTGCCGGGGGCCGGGCGCCAGCCCGCACGCCCCGGTAGGGCTTGCCCGCGGATTGAGCACCTGGCCAGCGGCCCCGGAGCGGCCGCCTTGAACAAGTGGACGACCACGTTGGCGGATGGATTAGTGGACACTGTCCCCGATCTGTCCCCGTGTGGGAGTTGTCTAGATCAACATCACGCGGCGGACCCGGACATGAAAAAGCCCGCTGGACCTGGGTGTTTACTCAGATTCAGCGGGCTTCGTCTTCCGGTCGGGCTGACAGGATTCGAACCTGCGACCCCTTGACCCCCAGTCAAGTGCGCTACCAAACTGCGCCACAGCCCGGAATCATCACCCTGCGTGAAGGCGATGAGAGAAGCTTAGCCTGTCCCGTTTGGGGCTGTGTAGCCAGGTTGCATATACGGCTTGACCTGCGGATATCTGCAAAATCAGCGAGCGGCGTCTGGCCTGGGAACAGACGTGGCCGTGACGCTCGCGGGCGTCACGGCCACGACAGGGGCTAGCTCCAATGCTGTGGAGGTAAGCGCCCCAGCCGTTTGTCAACTGCGAACGGACGCGGCTGCGACCGGCCGACAGTCGAGAGTGTCCGATTTAGTATAATTTGACCGGATTGGACGTGCCCTGAAGGCCACCTTGAGGGCGTTAGAGTCCATCATGGTGGCCTTCAGAGACTTCCGAAACAGGCACCACGGGGAGCTAGCTCGGGTTGCTGGCGTGGGTGAGGGTTTGCCAGGCGACGAACAGGTTGTTGGTGCCGGCGGGGCGGTTCTGCTCGGTCAGGCGTTGAGTGTTGGTCATGGTGATGCCCAGGCGGGTGTTGAGGGCGTTGAAGCCGACTTCGGTGACCGGACCGAGGCCGCGGTTGACGGCGCCACCGCAGAGCCAGGAGGGGACGGCTTCGCCGAGTTCGTACTTCGACTGGAAGCCGAGGGCTTGGCGGAGGCGTTCGGAGATTTCCGGGTAGAGGTCCTGGCCCTGGATCCTGGTGGTTTCGGCGAAGTCGGCGATGGCGGCGAGGCCGTAGCCGGTGTGGACGAAGTCGCGGCAGGTTTCCTGGGTCAGGCCGGTGACGAAGGTCGACTGTCCCTGCCAGTAGCTGACGAGCTGGGCGAGGGTGTCGCGGCCGGTCCCGGGGATGGTCTTCGGCATGGCACCGTCGCTGGTGAGGTAGATGTAGGCGGGTACGCGGGCGCGGTACTTGGTGACGGCCTTGTCGTACGACGTCTTGTCTTCGAGGAACACCGAGATGCCGATGGCGGCTTCCAGCATGCTGAGTTCCCAGTTGCCGTTGCTGTTGCTGCCGACGATGACTTTCGGCAGATAAACGTTGCGCAGCATGGTCGCGAAGTTGGTCACGCCGGTCGACGACCAGCCGGTGTAGGTGTAGCGGATGATCTCCGCGGCGCGCGGCCACGACGAGCCGGCCCAGCCGGTCTGCAGGGGCGCGTTGCTGTTGGTGTGGTCCTTGATCACCGGGGACCAGGCGTCCATGATCGCGATGGCTTTGTTGGCGTAGCGGGCATCCCGGGTGATGTACCACGCCAGTGCGAGGGTGTACGCGGCGATAGCGTCTTCCCTCTCATCGGTACAGCCGTTGTTGGGGTTCGAGTATGAACCGCATTCGACGATGGCGCGGGGCTTCGGGGTGCGGGTCAATGACGCGTAGCTGCTCGACATCATCTGGTTGTAGGCGTTCGTCCAGGGCTGCGCGCCAGAGTTGACCTTGCCGCGGACGAAGTCGAGCTGGGGCCGGCTGACCAGAACCCCGGGGTGGGTAAAGGTTGCCGGTGCGGCGAGCTGTGCTTCGGTGGCCGGCGCGGGGGCCGCGGCTACGGTGGACAACAGGGAGACGGCGATCGCGCAGACGCCGACGCGGAACTTCCCGCGGCCTGATGCAGGCATGGTTCTCCTAGGGGAGTCGGAGAGTGGGGTGACGGGGGGTCACTGGTGTGCTGATCAGTCTGGTGGTCTAGACCAGCTGAGTCAATGGCCGGAATTACGCTATGCCGGGTGAATTCCGTCGATTTCCTGGCCTTATTCAGCAGGCTGAACAAGGCGTCAAAAATGTTCAACGAGCTGAACGCGGTGCTCGTTTCGTGAGGCGGGCGAGGTCTTCGCCGGACTTCGTCAAGAGCTCGCGCATGGCGGCTTCGGCGCCCTCCGCGTCCTTCGCGGCGACGGCGTCGAGGACTGCCCGGTGAGCGGGAACCAGGTCGTCGGCTGGCGCGGCGCCGTGGACGATCCGATCCCGTTCGGCCAGTCCGATGGTGATGACGCGCTCGATCTGCGAGAGGAAAACGTTGCCGGTCATGGTCAGCAGCAGCCGGTGGAAGTCCAGGTCAGCGGTGATCATCCCGGCAAGGTTTCCGGCGCCGGCCATGCGGTCCAGCGCGTCGGCGAGGGCGACGACATCCTCCTCATCGGCACGCTCGGCGGCCAGCCGGGCGGCCGCGGGCTCGATGACGGCGCGGACCTCGGACAACTGGTCGAACAGGTCCGTATTCGCCGGATCCGCGGTCTGCCACCGCATGACGTCCGCATCGAGCAGGTTCCAGACCTCGCGTGGCCGCACGAAGGTGCCCCGCTTCTGCCGTGCGTCGATCAGTCCCTTGGCCGTCAGAACCTTCAACGCCTCGCGCAACGCCGTGAGGCTGACGTCGAGTTCCTGTTGCAGCGCAGGGAGATCCAATACCGCGCCTTCGGCATACTCGTTGGACAGGATGCGCGCGGCCAGAGTTTCCACGGTCTGGCCGTGGACGCCCCGCGGTCGGTGCTGCGTCAAAGGCTCGATCCCCTTCAGCGCACGGGAACGGGGACGACGAAGGCCGGGGTCCCGATGGGGTATCGCTCGGTCGGCCCCCCGCTGAGATCGAACACGAGGAGCGCGTCGTTGTTCTGCGACACCGAGTAGCACCGTCCATTCTGGACTGAGAAGTGCCGGGGCCAGCCGTCGCTGGGATGAACGGCCACCGGGTGGGGGACCGGGCCGTCGAAATGAAACGTCGTGATGCAGTCGGGACCGCGGCTGGACACGTACATTTCCTCGCCGTCGGCGGAAAACTCCAGATGTGCCACCAGGTTCCTGATCCCGGCCGGCGCCGGGGTCGTCGCGGCTGTGGTGCCCTGCACGGTGAACGTCCCGGCCGGTCCTTCGAGCATTGTGACAACCGTCCCGGCGAGCTCCCCGATGACGTATGCGTACGGGGTGCCCGGTTTGCGGACGAGCTGGCGAGGCCCGGTTCCCGGCGGCAGCCTCGACACGGAGAGTGGTTCGAGCTTTCCCGAGGCGAGCCGGTAACTGCGGATTTCGTCGGTGCCGAGGTCCACCGCACTGACGATCGATCCGTCCGCGTTCGGCACGACCATGTGGACGTGTGCGGCTTCCTGGCGGTCCGTGTCGGGTCCGGAGCCTTTGTGCGCCACGAGGTCGGTGCGCTCGACGATCTCGCCCTTGGCACCCAGCGAAAACACCGCGAGGTTCCCGCCGGTGTAATTGGCGCAAAGCAGGTGGCCGCCGCCGGACGTCACCGCGAGGTGACACGGGTCGGCTCCCCCTGTCGGCACCGCGCCGAGCACGCTGAGGGCCCCCGCCCGGTCCATCGCGACCGCGGTGACAGTGCCGTCGGCGGTTTCGTTGGCCGCGTACAGCACCGGTAGTGTCGGATGCCAGGTCAGCCAGGACGGCGACGCCATCTCGAGCGCGCCGGCCTCCCTGAGCGCCCCGGTTTCCGGGTCGCACCGGAACGTGGTGATCCCGGCGCCCTTGCCGCCGGTCGCCGCGGTGTACGAGCCGACGCAGATCAGTTGTTCGGACATGGAGCAATTCTTACCGCAAGCCCACCCGGTCCGGCCCGGCAAACCGCCGGTTTATTGGTAGTTATCAGCCGTACTTGTCGAGCCGCTCATGCGGTGGACTACTTCAGTCCATTGTCCACGGCCGCCGCTAACCTCGGCGTGAACCCGAATTGCCCGTTCCGCGGATAACTGGGTGCAGATGGCGCAACGACAGGCAGGCGGTTCATGAGTTCACCAGGTGAAGCCGAGGACGACGCGAAGATCATCACCGCGTCGCTGCACGACTCCGAGCGGTTCGCGACGATCTTCGACCGGCACGCGCCGCACATCCAGCGTTATCTCGCCCGACGGCTGGGCAGTCAGATCGCCGATGACCTGGCCGGTGAAACGTTCCTGATCGCGTTCGGCAAACGCGCACGGTACGACCCGAAGTACACCGACGCCCGGCCGTGGCTCTACGGCATCGCGACCAACCTCGTCGGGCAGCGTCGGCGCGAGGAAGTCCGCGAGTATCGGCTGCGGGCCGCTGTCGGCGCGCCCGCCGACGAGGCCTGTCACGCCGAGCAGGTCGCCGAGCAGGTGACCGCCCAGGCGATGAACGAATTGCTGGCGACGGCGCTCGCCGGGCTGTCCGAAGGGGATCGTGACGTACTGGTGCTGATCGCCTGGGAAGGCCTCAGCTACGAGGAGGTCGCGGCGGCGCTGGACATTCCGGTCGGTACGGTCCGGTCGCGGTTGAACCGTGCCCGCAAGAAGGTCCGCGCGACGCTGAGCCAGTCCGATCAAACACTCTCAGAGGAGGTCTCGAACCATGGATGAAATGCTGCTGCTTCGCGAGTTCGCCAAACCGTCCGAGCTCCCGGGGCGCGACGATTTGGCTCAGGCACGGGCAAAGCTCGTCGCCGCCACGATCGGTACCGCTGATCGGGAACCGGCCACCGTTCACCCCTTCAAGCGCCGCAAGCGCGTGTTGTGGGGTGGGCTCACCGCGGTCGGGCTCGCCGCGGCCATCACGGCGGCGGTCGCGCTCGCGCCGGCAGACAACGCGGTCCTGCCGGTTCCGCAGGCCAGCGCCGTGGTCGTGCTGCGCGCGGCGGCCGCGGCCGCGCTGAAACTTCCCGACACCCCGCCCCGGCCGGACCAGTTCCTCTATACGAAATCCCAGCGCGCGAACGGGCTGATCGACGAGCGCTGGTCGTCGGCGGACGGCACCCGCGACAGTCTCAGCAAGAACGGGGACGAGGATCAGGAATTCCTGTCGCCCGGGTGCAAGAACGGCAAGCAGGTCGTCCTCAACGCCAACGATCCGAAACTGATCGGCACGCTCGCAGATTGCACTCCCTTTCCCGCCTACAACGCCGCATTGCCGACGACAGCTGACGGGATGGTCGCCTACCTGGCCGGTCAGTACGGCGGGACCCTGGACAACGTGAACGGGATCGGCAAGGACGTCCGGTACCTGCTGGGCGACCAGTACGTTCGGCCCGATCAGCGGGCGGCGCTGCTCGAGGCGGTCGCGAAGATCCCGGGACTGGGCGTCGACCAGGACGTCAAGGACCTCGCCGGAAGGTCGGGAGTGGGCATCTTCTGGGAATCCCCGGGCGGCGGGCGCAGTGAGTTCGTCTTCGACCGCGAGACCTACCAGTACCTCGGCACGGAAACCGAAGCAGTGCTGGCGTACGCGATCGTCGACAACGTACGCGACCGGTCCTAACGGCCGGTGAACGTCGCCTTGCCGGGGCCGTCGGTGAGGAACGACTTCACCGCGTTGCGAAGGTCCTCGGTGTCGAACAGTTCCGCGGCGATCGTCGTGATGTGCTTGTTCGCCTCGGGGACGCCGCCGTGCTCGAAGTGGGCGAGGACCCGCTTGGTCGCCTTGTGCGCCTGAGTGGGTCCTTCGGCCAGGTCGGTGGCGAAAGCCCTGGCGGCGGTATCGAATCCGTCGCTCGGGAACACCCGGTTGACAACGTTCCAGCGTTCCAGCGTGGCGGCGTCGTAGGTGGCGCCGGTCATCACGAACTCCTTCGCGCGGCCGACGCCGGCGCGCGCGGCGAGCCGCTGGGTGCCGCCCATGGTCGGGGTCAGGCCGACGACCCGCTCGACGAGACCGAATTTCGCGCGTTCCGCGGCGAGGATGATGTCGCACGCCACGGCCACTTCGAAGGCCCAGGTCAGGCACAGGCCGTGTGCGGCGAACACGGTCGGGAACCCGAACGCGGCGACCCTGTCCGGGATCGACAGCATGAGGTCGAAGAGCTCCTTCGCCGCAACCTTGTCGCTCTGGGCGTCGAAGAGCGAGACGTCGACACCGCCGCTGACGATCTTGCTTTCGGCGCGGATCAGGAGGGCGCGTGGCTCGTTCTGTTCGAGCCGGCCGATCGCGGTGCCAAGCTGAGCCTGCAGCTCGCCGGTGTAGAGGTTCAGCGGGGGAGCGTCGATGGTCAGCACTGCCAGCCCCGAAGGCTCACGTTCGACTCGCACGAGTTCAGCGGGCAAGGGGTCCTCCGTCAGTCTTGCTCTCCGGCGTCCATCAGTCTCTCCCAGTGTTCCTGGGCTTCGGGGCGCCAATCCACGTGGGTGCGGTGGAACAGCTCGGCGGCTTGCACCCCGCTCCACTTCGGCGGTAGCAGCTCGAGCGGCAGCCGTGGGTCGAGGAACGGGAACCGGCGCCATTCGTGCACCAGCCGCGTTTGGGCGCGCAGCACCGCCTCGCCACCCTGTGGGTTGAGGCCGGTGAATGTGTCGATGAAGTCCTCGTAGCGTTCTTTGAGGTCGGTCAGGTCCCACGACCGCGCGACCATGGCCTCCTGCTCGCCGATCTCGCCGTACCGCGACGTGAACGACATCGCCTGCTTGCCGAGGCCGAGCTCGTGCACGATCTGCTGTGCCTCGCGCTGCCGGGTGACGTCCGGACTCACCCAGACCCCGGAAACCGGGGAGCCGAACCCGGCCCACGTCAGCCGCGTCCGCAGCCGGTGCCGCAGGTCGCGCTTCGACTCGGGCACCGACACGATGAGCATCAGCCAGCTGCCGTCCCAAGACCGCGCGCGGTCGCCGAATTCGTAGATGCGTCCGGCGCCTTCGGTGAGCAGCCGGCGGCCCGGCGAGGTGAGCGACCAGCGCACGCGACGGCCGGCTCGCTCGGACACCACCCATCCTTCGGCGGCCGATCTCGCCAGCGCCTGGCGCGCCGACTTTTCCTCGACTTCGAGGATGGCCAGAACGTCGACGAGCACGGAGGTCCACACCGGCTTGTCCCTGGGCAGCACGAATTCCCCGAGAATCGTCATCAGCAGCGACCGCGCGCTGGCGTGACTGACTTCCCGCCGCCTGCTCATGGTCGGCCTCGGTGCGCCGTCCGCCATTCGCTTTCACCGGTCCTCATCGCTCATGGAGTGCTGCTCAACCTGATCACCCTACCCAGGCTCGATCCGCGTGACACAGAATGCCGAGTCGGCGGGTCGTGTAGGTCGTGTCCTAATCCCGCCGGAAATGAGTTGTAAAGGGATGCGCCGGGCGCTCGAGTGACGACCTGGATTCCGATGTCACGCGCTGTTTTCGCGTGTCCGCCAACCGAGTGAAGTAATGGTGTACCGTCGCCGTATTCTCGCCGGTCTTTTTAGGGTGAAGATCACGAGACGCGGGACGGCGAGCTGGACGTCGCCCCATGCCAGGGCTTACCGGACCGGGAAGAGCGGGTTTAGTGACGACGGTGGCAGGAACCGGCCGGCGCTTGTGGGTGGTCTACCTCATCACGGGATTCCTTGGGGTGGCCCTGTATTACGTGACGGTGGCGCTCGAAGCGCCGCCGTGGCTCCGGGTGACTTTGTACTGTTTGGTCAGTGCCTCGGCCGCCGTCGCGGTGTTCCTCGGCTGCGCGCGCAACCGCCCGCGGGTATGGCTGCCGTGGGTGCTCCTCGGTTTGAGTCAGGTCGTGTACGCCTTGGCCGACACGAGTTTCTACGTCTCGCACTACATCGTCGGTGACACCGCCTTCCCGGCACTGGCCGATGTCCTCTATCTTTCGCATTACCCACTTCTTGTGGCCGGATTAATCGCATTGATCCGGCTCCGGACGCCCGGTTGGGACTTGCCGAGTGTGCTCGACGCGGCGCTGCTCGCTGTCGTCGGCGGAATGCTCTCGTGGCTGTACCTGATCGCCCCGCAGGCGCAGGCGGACTCGCCGATGCTGATCAAGATCGTATCGGTCGGCTACCCGATGATGGACCTCGCGATGTTCGCCGTCGCGTTGCGGCTCGTGCTGGGGCAGGGATCCAAGCCGGTGCCGTTCTTCCTGCTGTCCGCCAATCTCGCGGCGTTCGTCGCGGCCGACACGATTTATGTGGTGCAGCAGCTCAACGGCACCTACAGCGCGGGCAACTTCCTCGACCTCATGTGGCTCGCCGGCAACCTGGCGCTCGGCGCGGCCGCCCTGCACCCGACCATGGGCCGGGTCGGCGAGTCGTCCCGCGAGATCGCCGCCGGGCCCGGCCCCGCCAGGATCGTCGCACTGTGCGTCGCGGCGCTGGTCGCTCCGGCGACGGTGATGATGCTGTACGTGCGGGGTTCGTACTCGGGTATCCCGGTCGCCGCGTTCGCCTGCGCGGTCCTGTTCGTGCTCACCATCGCGCGGCTAGCCGGGCTGGTCGCCCAGCAGCGGCTGATCGCGATCACCGACGTCCTCACCGGCTTGCGCACCCGACGCTACTTCGAGGCCCAGCTGTTGCCGGAGCTCGCAAGGGCCCGCCGGACGGGCGGCTCGCTCGCCGTGCTGATCGCCGATGTCGACCACTTCAAGTCGGTGAACGACCGTTACGGCCATCCCGTCGGCGACGAGGTCCTGGTCGAGATCGCGAAGCGGCTGCGCGGCGCGATCCGCGGCGGCGACGAGATCGCCCGGTACGGCGGCGAAGAGTTCGCGATCCTCATCCGAGACGCCGCCCCGGACGAACCGGCCGTGATCGCCGAGCGGCTGCGTCAGCAGGTGGCAGATCGGCCCATCGTGGTCTCCGGCGACACGTGGATCGGCGCGACGATTTCAGTGGGCACGGCCAATTATCCGACGCACGGCGCGACTCCGATCGAGTTGTTCGTCGCCGCGGACAGGGCGCTGTACTCCGCGAAGGCACAGGGCCGCGACAGGGTGGTGCTCGCCGATGTCGAGGACGTCCCGGCGCCGGAGCCGGTGCAGCAGTCCCTGACGGTCGACCTGGAGAACGTCGCCGACAAGGTCGACGGCTGGTTGTCCACGCACGAACACAGCAAGGCCGTCGGCTACTGGGCCGGGCTGGTGGCGACCGGGCTGGATCTGCCCGCCGACGTCGTCCACCGTGCGGAGCTCGGCGGGCGCCTGCACGACATCGGCAAGGTGCTGGTGCCGCCGGAGATCTGGAGCAAGCGGGAACGACTGTCCGAGGAGGAATGGGCGCTGGTCCGCCAGCATCCCGAATTCGGCTGGCGGCTCGCGAAAACCGTTGCCGGGCTTGACGATGTCGCCGAAGTGATCCGGCAGCACCACGAGCGGTTCGACGGTACCGGGTACCCGGCCGGGCTCGCGGGCGCGCATATCCGCATCGAGGCACGGATCCTGGCGGTCTGTGATTCGTGGGCCGCGATGCTCGCCGACCGGCCGTACCAGGACGCGCTCACCGAGGATCAGGCCGTGCGTGAACTGCTCAGCGGCCGGGGCACGCAGTTCGATCCGGACGTGGTCGCCCAGTTCCTCGAACTCCGCCTGCGTGGCCGCCTCGGCCCGTTGCCCCTGCTCGACTCGCCCCGCAAGTCCCGCGCGGCCCGCTCGTAGTCGGTCTCGCAGTCAGCGGAGCTTGGCGAGAAGAGCTTGCCAGGTGGGGTGGGGGACGGCGAGGTGACCGGCGGCCGGGGACTTCGAGTCGCGGACGGCAGTGGTCTCGTCGGTGATGGCGACTTCCACGCAGTCGCCATTGCCTCCACCGCTGTGACTGCTCTTGAACCAACTCAGGTCAGCGCTCGTCATCGTGGGTGCTCCTCCACTCGGTCGAAGTCACTTGCCAGTTCGGCAAGCCACTCCACCGATTGTGCACCTTTTAGGGCATCCCTATCGAGTCTCTGGAGAATTTCGCAGTAGGTGGCGACATCCTGAGGATCTTCTATGAACAGTCCGGCGGTGTAGGTTTCCACATAAGCAGCGGGCGGGTGCGCCGCGTAGTCGATAACTTTGAACGAGCCAACAACCCCGCTGTGTCCGGTCGACTCCGGTACCACTCGGATAGAGCAATGCGGCAGCGAGGCCGAGAAAACCAGGAACAGGATCTGCTCATGCATGATCTGCGCATTGCCGAGTACCGACCTCAACGCGCGCTCGTGGATGAAGAACGTGCATCGAGGTGGCATCCTGCGGCGGAGCAGGCTTTGCCGCGAAATTCGTGCGTTGACAAGAAGTTCGATACCTTCTTTGTCGTTCCGGGCGGCCCACTCGAATATCGCGCGCGCGTACCCTTCGGTCTGCTGGAGTCCGGGAATGACGAGTGGCTCGTAGCTGCGGATCGCGCTCGCCGAACTCTCTTGGAGCATCAGAGATCGCAGCTCGTCCGGGAGTTGTTGGTTGTAGGGCCGGACCCAGTAGGTGGCGTCGGCTTCCCTGGCGAGTTCGAGCAGGCGTTCCAATTCGGTCCGCCGCACTCCGCAGCTGGTCAGGAACACCGCGACGTCCAGTTCCGACGGTGTGCGCTGGCCTCCTTCGTAGCGCGAGATCTTGCTCGGCGCCCAGTCCAGGATCCGCGCCAATTCGTGGCCGCTGAGCCGCGCCTGTTCCCGGACGAATTTCAGCTCGTTTCCCAATTCTCTCCGGCGCGCCGAGGAGACGTCATATTCTTTTCTGGTCATGTCGCCAACATAAAGCGGTGGATCGCGAATTCGCGGGCGCGGCGCGTGCGATTCACCTCAATGGAGGTCCGATTGCGCGTTCGGCAAGTCCGCGCCCGCCACCGAAATCAAGCCCGGCAATGCCAAAGCTCGAGCTGATCTCGGTGCGGGCACCGAGACGTTTACGCGGGCTGGTCGGCGATGGTGTTCCAGAACATGAGCTCGTAGGTCTGGAAGAGCCGCGCATAGATGCGGGCTTCGCCGCTGCACTCGCCGGTGTCGATCCCCGCCTGGACGACGGCGGCCGTCTGCTCCTCCGCACCCGGTACGGGGGTGGCGAAGAAGTCGAAGAACGCGCAGGCTTCGTCGTCGAAGCCGTAGTGCTCTCGCATGGCCTTGGCGATGGTGGCGCAGTAGCCGCCGAACGCGGCGAAGTTGGCGTCGAGGGCGATGACGACGTCGGCGGGCTTGCCGTGCAGCGCCATCCACGACATGAACGACGGATACGCCTGGCACCCGGCCAGCGGCTGGTACTTGCGGAGCGCTTCGTCGTCGAGCCCGGTGGCGGCGGCCAGCGCCGGCAGCTTGCCCAGCGCGAGTCCTTCGCCCTGCGCGAGCCCGGCGAAGTACTCGCGGGTGCCCAGGTGCTCCGAGCGCGACGCGAGGTGCAGGAAGCTGCGCCAGTCGCTGGGAACGATCCGGCTCTCCTCGGCGGCGATCAGCCGGAAGACCGAGCGCGGCGCCGTGCCGGCGGCGATGAGGTCCACCAGCCGGTTGTCGTCCTCCATGGGGGCGAGCTCGTCGTGGACCGCGTCGAGCAGTTCGCGTGCCTTCTGGACCATCGCTTCTTCTTCTCCCTCACCAACCGACCGGTGACCGCCCGATGACGGTCCGTACCTGAGCAAGCCTAGTGGGGTTCGGGAGCGCGCACAGGTTACTCACCGTGTTCCGGGCCCCCGTAGACTGCGAAGTCTCATGAGCGCAACACTCGTCGCGAAGGACCTCGCCGCCGGGCACGGTGACCGCGCCCTGTTCTCCGGCCTTGATCTCGTCGTCGCTCCCGGGGATGTCGTCGGGCTCGTCGGGGTGAACGGCGCAGGCAAGTCCACCCTGCTGCGCACCCTCGGCGGCCTCGTCGCCCCCGAAGCCGGCACCATCCGCCTGAGCCCGCCGACGGCGACCGTCGGACACCTCCCGCAGGAGCCAGAGCGGCGCGCTGGGGAGACCGTCCGCGGTTTCCTCACGCGCCGGACCGGGGTCGCCGCGGCGCAGGAAGCCCTCGACGCCGCCACCGAGGCACTGACAGCCGAGGCGATCGGCGCGGACGACCTCTACGCCGACTCGTTCGAACGCTGGCTCGCACTGGGCGGCGCGGACCTGGATGAGCGCGCCGAGGAGGTCGTGGCCGAGCTGGGTCTCACGGTGAGCCTCGACCAGCCGATGACGGCGTTGTCCGGCGGGCAGGCGGCCCGCGCCGGGATGGCATCGTTGCTGCTGAGCCGCTACGACATCTTCCTGCTCGATGAGCCCACCAACGACCTCGACCTCGATGGTCTGGACCGGCTGGAGAAGTTCGTCACCGGCTTGCGCGCGGGGACGGTGCTCGTCAGCCACGACCGCGAATTCCTTACGCGCACCGTGACCCGGGTGGTCGAGCTGGACCTCGCGCAGCAACAGGTTCGAGCCTTCGGCGGTGGCTACGGCGCGTACCTCGAAGAGCGCGAAGTCGCCCGGCGGCATGCCCGCGAGGACTACGACGAGTACGCCGACACCCGATCCGCCCTCGAAGCCCGGGCCGGGATGCAGCGCGGCTGGATGGAAAAGGGCGTCAAGAACGCCCGCCGCAAGGCCACGGACAACGACAAGATCGGCCGGAAATTCCGGTCGGAGGCGACGGAGAAGCAGGCGTCCAAGGCCCGGCAGACCGACAGGATGATCGAGCGGCTCGAAGTCGTCGAGGAACCGCGCAAGGAGTGGGAACTGCGGCTGGAGATCGCCGCGGCGCCCCGGGCCGGTGCGGTGGTTTCGGTGATGCGGGGCGCGACCGTCGAGCGCGGCGGGTTCACGTTGGGTCCGGTGGATCTGCAGATCGACTGGGCGGACAAGGTCGCCATCACCGGCGCGAACGGCGCCGGGAAGTCGACGCTGCTCGGCGCGATGCTGGGGCGGATTCCGTTGACGGCTGGGAATTCTTCGCTCGGCCCCGGCGTGGTCGTCGGCGAGGTCGATCAGGCGCGGAAGCTTTTCCTGGGCGATCAGCCGCTGGTGAGGGCTTTCGGTCTCGAGGTGCCTGAACTTGCGGACGCTGAAGTTCGCACTCTGCTGGCGAAGTTCGGGTTGAAGTCGGCACACGTGATGCGTCCGGCAGACACCTTGTCGCCAGGGGAGCGGACCCGGGCGGCTTTGGCGTTGCTGCAGGCCCGCGGGGTGAACCTGCTCGTGCTGGACGAGCCGACCAACCATTTGGACCTGCCAGCCATTGAGCAGCTGGAGTCGGCGTTGGCCGAGTATCCGGGAACATTGTTGCTGGTTACGCACGATCGGCGGATGCTGGACGCCGTTCAGACGACCAGGCACCTCGAGGTCGCCGATGGCCATGTTGTGAGCCGCTCGTGACGAGCTTTTCCCGGAGGTAGTGAAGGGGTCCTTGAGGGACTCTGAGTCCTCAAGGACCTCTTCACAGCGTCCCCTATCCGAACTGGCCGGGCTGGTAGTCGCCGGCGGGCTGCTGGACGATGACGTTCGCCCGGTTGAAGGCGTTGATGAGGGCGATGCCCAGCACCAAGGCGGTGAGCTGGTCCTCGTCGTAGTGCTTGGCGGCGTTCGCCCAGGCCTCGTCCGTGACGCCGCCGGCCGCGTCGGCGAGGCGGGTGCCCTGCTCCGCGATTTCCAGGGCAGCGCGTTCGGCTTCGGTGAACACCGTCGCCTCCCGCCAGGCCGCGACCAGGTTGATCCGTGTCGAGCTCTCCCCGGCCTGTGCGGCTTCCTTGGTGTGCATGTCGAGACAGAAGCCGCAGCCGTTGATCTGGCTTGCGCGGATCCTCACCAGTTCCTGTGTCGCTGCCGGCAGTGTCGAGTCGGCAAGTGCCTTGCCTGCCGCGGTTATGTACTTCAAAGTCTTGGCCGCGACCGGGTTGTCGAAGAGGTTCAAGCGGGCATCCATGATGCGCTCCTTGCCGTAGTCGATGGTTACACCGCTCTGACGGACCAGCTCGGCAAGATGTGACATAGGGCCACCGACAAAGTTCAGCCGCCCGATAAATAGCGCGCGCCGAAGCGAGGAAAGCGCAACACTGTGCGCATGATCAAACGCGAAGTATCTCAGGAAGACGCCGTTATCGGAACCGCCAAGGCCGCCGTCACGAACTGAATCCCCTCACGGTTCGACCGTGAGGTAGCCGCCCATTTTCCGGAAGTACTCGATCGCGTCGTGCTCGATGCCGTCCTCCGTCCTCACCCGCTCGACGACCAGTCCGCGGCTGCGGCCGTGCCGCGCTTCGGTGCCCGCGACGATGACGATTCCCTTGCCTTCACGGATAAAGATCCGTCCCGGGGTGCCGCCGTAGCAGGCTTCGGACACCGATGCCGTGGTGATCCGGATGCGTTTGCCCTGGTGGAATGTGAAGGCGTTCGGATACGGGTCGCACTGGGCGCGGACGAGGCGATCCAAGTCCTCCGCCGGCCAGTTCCAGTCGATCCGGCTGTCTTCCAAGGAGCGTTTGTGGAAGAAGCTCGCTTTGCCGCGGTCCTGTTTGGTCCATTCCGTTTTGCCCGACTCGATCAGCGCTAATCCGTCTATGGTGATCGGGCCGATCATGCCGACCGTCTTGTGGAACAGGTCCGTGGTCGTGTCGCGGGGACCGACCTCGACGGAGCGTTGCAGGACGATGTCGCCGGCGTCGAGCTCGCCGTCCATCATGTGGGCGGTGACGCCGACTTCCTTCTCCCCGTTGACCAGGGCCCAGATCAACGGGGAGAAGCCCGCATAGGCGGGAAGCAGTGAGTCGTGGATGTTCAGCGTGCCGTGCCGTGGCATGGTGAAGATCTCCGGCGGCAGCCAGGTTCGCCAGTTGTTGGCGACCATGAGCTCGAGATCCGCCTCACGGAGCTTGGCCAGCAGTTCTTCGTCGTCAGGCCGGTTGCGGAGCAGCACCGGGACCCCGTTGGCCTCGGCGAGATCGGCGACGGAGTCGGACCAGATCTTCTCGTAGGCGTGCTCGCTCTTCGGGTGCGTGACGACAAGAGCCACTTCGTGGTCCGAGTCGATCAGCGCCTGCAGCGTGCGGTGGCCCCAGGTCTGGTAGCCGAACATCGCGACCCGCATGGGGTCCTCCTCGAGGTCAAGGGACGAACATCACGCCCGAACGTACTAGGACAGGCTCACCTAAGTTAGGTTAGGGTTCCCTCTGTCTGAAGTCGATGTATCGAGCTTGCGGTGCGGCCGCGCGATGGGACCTCAATGTCACGAGCAGTTGCCGGTGATCGGATCCCGGTCTACGACGTCGTCGGTGTGGGCTTCGGGCCCTCCAACCTCGCACTGGCGATCGCGTTGACGGAGCACAACGCCGCAACCGGGGCCGACGAAACCGTCACCGCGCACTTCCTGGAGCGGCAGCCGCGATTCGGCTGGCACCGGGGCATGCTCATCGAAAACGCCACCATGCAGGTGTCCTTCCTCAAGGATCTGGTGACGATGCGGAACCCGGCCAGCGAGTTCACCTTCCTCACCTACCTGCAGGCCAGGGGCCGTCTGGTGGACTTCATCAACCACAAGACGCTGTTCCCGCTGCGCATCGAGTTCCACGACTACTTCGAGTGGGCCGCCGCGCAGGTCGACGACCTCGTCTCGTACGGCTCCGACGTAGTCGCTGTGCGGCCCGTGACGGCCGAGGGCGTCGTGGCCCACTTCGACGTCGAGACCGGCGACGGCAGCGTGTTCCGGGCACGCAACCTGGTGCTGGGCACCGGTTTGCGCCCGAACCTGCCCGAAGGCATCACCGGCAGCGACAAGATTTGGCACAACCACGAGCTGCTGCACCGGCTCGAAGCATTGCGCGACAGCAAGCCCAAGCGCTTCATGGTGGTCGGCGCCGGCCAGAGCGCGGCCGAGGTCAGTGCCCTGCTGCATGAGCAGTTCCCCAACGCCGAGGTCTGCGCGGTCTTCTCCCGCTACGGCTACAGCCCGTCGGACGACAGCGCGTTCGCGAACCGGATCTTCGACCCCGAAGCCGTCGACCACTTCTACGGATCTTCCGACGCCGTCAAGCGGAAGCTCATGGACTACCACGGCAACACGAACTATTCCGCCGTCGACATCGAGCTGATCGATGAGCTCTACCGGCGGATCTACCGGGAAAAGGTGCAGGGCGTCGAGCGGCTGCGGCTGTTCAACGTGTCCCGCCCGGTCGAGGTCGTCGAGACGGCCGCCGGCGTGCGCGCGACCATCGAGTCCCTCACCACCGGCGAGCGAACCGTGCTGGAATCCGACGTCGTCGTGTACTCCACCGGCTACCGACCGGCCGATCCGACGCGGGTGCTGGGCGAGCTCGCCGAGTACTGCAGCCGTGACGAAGAAGGCCGTGTCCAGGTCGAGCGCGACTACCGCCTGCGCGTCGAGCCCGCCTTGCGCGGCGGCATCTACCTGCAGGGCGGCACCGAGCACTCCCACGGAATCACGTCTTCGCTGCTGTCGAACACGGCCGTCCGCGTGGGCGAGATCGTGGCGTCGATCGTGGCGCGGCGCGAAGTCGTCAGCGAACCGGAGTACGCCGTGAGTGGTACCGCGTCGGCATGAACGAACGCTTCGCACTCTCCGCCGACAGGGTCGCCAGTGGCCGCAAGCTCGCCGTCGAGGCTGGGACCGGGTTTTCCCGCGTCCTGATCGCCGCGGCCGCGGTCTGCCTCGATCGGCTGACCGGGGATCAGGATTTGGTACCGAGCCTGGTGATCCACCAGGAGATGACGGCTGTCGAAGTGGTCGCCGCGGTGGCGGCGGTGTTCAGGGAAGACGGTCCAGGGGACGAAGGTGACGTGCCGTTCGACGCCGAGCACGAGCAGCGGGTGCTGGCCGTGTTCGACGCGATGGCGGCGCATCTCGACCGGCCGATCGGAACCATCGAGCTGCTGACCGAACACGAGCGCGCCCAGGTGCTCGTCGAGTTCGGCACTTCGCCGTCGGAGAGTGTGGAGCTGTCATGGACGACGGCCTTCGAGCGGGTCGCGGCCCGTAAGCCGGACGCCGTCGCGATCGTCTGTGAGAACGAGCAGCTGACCTACGCCGAGCTGGACGCCGCGGCGAACCAGCTGGCGAGGTCGTTGCGGGTGCGGGATGTGCGCGCCGAAGACGTGGTCGCGGTGGCGATGCCGCGGTCGATCAACCTGGTGGTGGCCCTGCTCGGCGTCATGAAGGCAGGCGCGGCGTATCTGCCGCTCGACCTCGACCACCCGGAGGACCGCGTCGCGTTCATGCTCGCCGACGCCGGTGCCCGGATCGTCGTCACCACGACTGAGCTAGCGGAACTGCTGCCAGTCGAGCCTGTTGTCGACCAACTGCTGCTCGACGTGCGCCCGGAGCCCGTCCCGGGTGAGCCGCTCGAACCGATCACGGATCTCGCCCGCGCGGCGTACGTGATCTACACCTCCGGCTCCACCGGCCGGCCCAAGGGCGTCATCCTGTCGCACGACGGGATCGGCAGTCTCATTTCGACGGCCGCCGAGCGGATCGGCATCACGCCGGAAAGCCGGGTCGTGCAGTTCGCGTCGACAGGGTTCGACGTGACGGTGTGGGACCTCGTGATGTCGCTGTGCGTCGGCGGCCGGGTGGTCATGGTCCCGGCCGGGCGCCGCGTCGCGGGCGCCGAGCTCACCGAGTACATCGCGGAACACGAAGCCACCCACATGATTCTGCCGCCGTCGCTGGTGGCCGCGCTCCCGCACGACTGCCACCTGCCCGAAGGCGCTGTCCTGATCGTCGGGACCGAGACGGTGCCGCCCGAGTTGATCGCGCGCTGGTCGGAGACGCTGCGCGTGGTCGCGGCCTACGGGCTCACCGAAGCGACCGTCAACTCGACGCTGTGGCTCGCGGAGCCCGGCTGGCAGGGCCCGATCCCGATCGGCAAGCCCGACCCCAACACCCGTTGCTACGTCTTGGATTCCGCGCTCCGGCCGGTCCCGGTCGGCGTCGAGGGCGAGCTGTATGTCGGCGGCCGTGGTCTCGCGCGCGGGTATGTCGGCCGCAGCGGCTTGACGTCGGAACGCTTTGTCGCGGACCCGTTCGCCGAGCCAGATGTGACAGCGTCGCGGAGCGACTCCATGGGGGGTGGTGGTCGGGCGACGGGCGGGCGGATGTACCGGACGGGCGACCGTGTGAGCTGGCGGCCCGACGGCAACTTGGCCTTCCATGGTCGCGCGGACCACCAGGTCAAGATCCGCGGGTACCGGATCGAGCCCGGCGAGATCGAATCGGTCCTCGCCGCGCATGAGGCCGTCGCCCGCGTGGCCGTGGTGGCGCGCGAGGTCAAGCCCGGCGACAGGCGGCTCGTGGCGTACATCGTGCCCGCGCTCGCCGCGCCCGCTGAGCGAGATGTCGTCAAAGAACAAGTGCAGGTCGGCGAGTGGAAGGGCCTCCACGAGCTGCTCTACGCCGTCGCGGACTCCGATCCGTTCGACGAGGGTTTCACCGGCTGGAACAGCATGTACGACGGCGAACCGCTGCCGCTCGACGACATGCGGGCCTGGCGCGCGGCCACCGTGGACGCCATCACCGCGCTGAAACCCAAGCGGGTACTGGAAATCGGTGTCGGCAGCGGGTTGATCCTGTCGAAGGTCGCGCCGCATTGTGACGCCTATTGGGGACTCGACCTCTCCGAAGAGGTCATCGGGCTGCTGCGGCGCCGGGTCGCCGAGATCGACGCCCTGGCCGATCGCGTCGAGCTGCGGGCCCAGCCCGCCCACGACTTCGACGGTCTGCTCACGGACTTCTTCGACACCGTCGTGATCAACTCCGTCGCCCAGTACTTCCCGAGCGCGGACTACTTCGTCGACGTCGTCACCAAAGCGATGGATCTCCTTACGCCGGGTGGCTCGCTGTTCGTCGGTGACGTCCGGAACCTTCGCCTGCTGCGATGCCTGCGTGCCGCTGTCGAGACCGGGCGGTCCGACAGTGTTTCGGCGGGCATGCTCGATGCGTCCGTCGCGTGGGAGGGTGAGCTGCTGCTCGACCCCGATTTCTTCCCGGCACTGGGGGAAAAGCTCGACGCCGGTGTCGACGTGCGGATCAAGCGGGCTCGCTATCACAACGAGCTGAGCCGCTACCGTTATGACGTCGTCCTGCGCAAGGGTGCGATTCAGGAGCCGGTTGCTGCACCTGAACTGGTGTGGGGCAAGGACTTCAGCGATCTCGCCGAGCTCGCCGCACGTCTGGAAGAGACACGCGTGACCGGCTTGCGCGTCACCGGTCTGCCCAACGCCAGGCTCGCCGGAGACCTCGAAGCACTGCGCTCGGTCGACGGTGTACCGGTCGTCGCCGATGCCTTGTTCGACCCGGAAACGTTGGTAGATATGGGAACCGAGCTCGGCTACCAGGTCGCGGCTACTTGGTCGGGCGACGCCGTCGACGGCAGTTTCGATGTGCTGTTCACCGAAGGACCCATAAGCGGCTTCTATCGTCCTGGTACCGCGAACACGCACGCCAATACCCCGTCGCCGTTCCGCGATCCCGCCGTGCTGATGCGGGCGTTGCGCGCGTACGCCGACGACGCCTTGCCGAGCTACCTGGTCCCGGCCGCGTTCGTGCCGCTGGACCGGCTTCCGTTCATGCCCAACGGAAAGCTCGACCGCGCCGGGCTGCCCGCGCCCGATTTCGGTGCCATGAGCACCGGCCGCCCGCCGCGCACCCCGCGTGAAGAACTGCTGTGCGGCATCTTCGCCGACATCCTCGGCGTGGCCTCGGTCGGCATCGACGACGACTTCTTCGTGCTCGGCGGCGACAGCATCCTGTCGATCCGGCTCGTCCTCGGCGCCGCCAACCACGATCTGACCGTCACCCCGAGGCAGATCTTCCAGCACCGGACCGTCGAGGCGCTCGCCGCGCACGCCGAGGTCCGCGTCGCGCGTGAGCTCGATGCGACCCCGCTCGTCCAGTTGAGCCAGGACGAGTCGGTGTCCTTCGGTGAGTTCGAGGAAGTGCTCCCAGTTTCGCCGCTGCAGGCGGGGTTCTACTTCCACGCCGAATTCGACCGTACGGTCGCGGACGTCTACACGATCCAGGAGGTGTTCGACCTCGACGGACCGGTCGACGCCACCGTTCTGCGCCGCGCGGCCCAGGACCTGGTCGACCGGCACTCGTCGCTCAGGTCTTCGTTCCGTCAGCGCGCCGACGGCCAGGTCCTGCAGGTCGTGCACGCCTCCGTGCCTGTCGTGTGGCGGGTTGCCGAAGGCCCCGTCGAGACGGAACTCGCCGCGGACCGCGACCGGCGGTTCGAGCTGGACCAGCCGGAGCTGATCCGGTTCACCCTGCTCAAACTGGATGAGGAGCGCAGCCGGCTCGCAATCACCTTCCACCACATCGTCGCCGACGGCTGGTCCGTGGTGATCATGATGCGCGAACTGCTCGCGGGCTACGGCGCGCGCGGCACGCTGCCCCCGGCGAGCTCCCGGCACGAGTACCTGCGCTGGCTCACCAGCCGCGATGACGAAGCCGCGCGCGCGGCATGGGGCGAGGCACTGGCCGGGATCGACGAACCGACCAGGCTGGTCGACGCACCCGCCACGGTCCGGCGTCCGGAGAAGCTGCACGTCCGGCTCCCGGAGTCGGTCACCGCGGCCCTCGGCGCCCGCACCCGGGAACGCGGGTTGACGCTCGGCACGGTTCTGCACGGCGCGTGGGGGCTGCTGCTGGGACGGCTCACCGGCCGTACGGATCTGCTGTTCGGCAGCACGGTTTCCGGCCGTGGCGCCGAGGTCGACCGCATCGAATCCGCGGTCGGCTTGTTCATCAACACGCTGCCGCTACGGCTGAAGTGGTCGCCGCAGTCGTCGATCGGCGACACGTTCGCGCGGTTACAGCAGGAGCAGGCCGCCCTGCTCGACCACCAGCACCTCGGCCTGGCCGAGCTGCAGGGGATCGCGGGCATGGGCCAGACCGAGCTGTTCGACACGCTCGTCGTCGTCGAAAACTATCCCCGCGAAGGGGAAACCGGTGCCGCGCTGCGGGTCACCGGGGTCGAGATCACCGACGCCGTGCATTTCCCGGTCGCGCTGATCGTCAGCCCTGGCCGCAAGCTGGAGTTCACGTTCAAGTACGACGCCGCCCGGCTGAGCGCTACGGCCGCGGATGAGCTGGCGCAACGGTTCGTGCGCGTGCTCGAAGCCGTCGCCGCCGACCTCGATCAGCCGATCGCCGGGCTGGAACTGCTGTCCGCTGTGGAACAGGGGCAGCTGCTCGAACTCAACGCCACCGCCCGCTCGGTGCCGGAACACACACTGGCACAGGCATTCGAGGCGCAGGTCGCCCGCACACCGGACGCGACCGCGGTCGTCTTCGAAGACCGGCAACTGTCCTACGCAGAGCTCGATGCACGAGCCGAGGCGCTCGCTCGACGGCTCCGTGCGCACGGTGCCGCGCCCGAGCAGATCGTCGCCGTCGCCGTCCCGCGCTCGGTGGAGCTGATGGTCGCATTGCTCGGTGTGCTCAAATCGGGTGCCGCTTACCTGCCGATCGACCTGGACTACCCGCAGGACCGGATCGCGTTCATGTTCACGGATTCCGGGGCGAGCACGGTGGTCACCACGGCTGAGTCGGCGCGTCGACTGCCCGAGGGGGCACCTTCGCCGCTGTTGGTCGACGATATCCAGGGGCACTTCGGCGAGAAAGTGCCGTCAGCTACTGGTCCCGGCTGTCCCGCGTACTTGATCTACACCTCGGGGTCGACGGGCAGGCCCAAGGGCGTGCTCGTATCGCACCGCGCCATCGTCAACCGGCTGGCCTGGATGCAGGACCGGTACGGCCTCACCGCCGACGACCGGGTGCTGCAGAAGACGCCGTCGAGCTTCGACGTCTCGGTGTGGGAGTTCTTCTGGGCACTTCTCGAAGGCGCGGCCGTGGTGCTCGCCCGGCCGGACGGCCACCGCGATCCCGCCTATCTGGCGCGGGTCATCGGTGAGCAGCGGATCACCACTCTGCACTTCGTGCCGTCGATGCTCGGCGCTTTCCTGGCTGCCGATGAGGTCACCGAGGACACGCGCTGGCCCACGGGCCTGCGCCGGATCTTCTCCAGCGGCGAGGCGCTGCCCGGCGAGGTCGCCGCACGCTGGCATGCCCTGACCGGTGTGCCGCTGCACAATCTGTACGGCCCGACCGAGGCCGCCGTCGACGTCTCCTACTTCGAGTACGACGGCTCACCGGGCACTACTGTCCCTATTGGACGTCCGGTGTGGAACACGCGGCTCCACGTGCTCGACGCGTGCCTGCGGCCGGTTCCTGTCGGTGTCGCCGGAGAGTTGTATCTGGCGGGCGACCAGCTCGCGCGCGGCTATCACGGCCGCGCGGCGCTGACCGCGGAGCGGTTCGTCGCCGATCCTTTTGGCAATGCGGGTGGGAGGCTTTACCGTACGGGCGACCTTGTGCGGCGTCGCGCGGACGGTGAGATCGAGTACCTCGGTCGCACCGACCGTCAGGTGAAGATCCGCGGCAACCGGATCGAACTGGGCGAGATCGAGTCCGCGCTGGCCGCTCAGTCAGGGGTCGGCCGGGTCGCGGTCGCCGCCAAGAACGGCGCGCTCATCGGCTATGTCGTGCCCGCCGGAGGCCTGCGTCCGCAACCGGAGAGCTTGCGGGCCGCGCTCACCGAAGCGCTTCCAGCGCCGATGGTGCCGAGCGCGTTCGTCGTGCTCGACGAGTTTCCCCTGACTCCCAGCGGAAAGCTGGATGTCGCGGCGCTGCCCGTGCCGTCCGCCGCGGCGCTGCCTTCGGTGTCGGTGCAGGGGCCGCGGAGCGCGGGTGAACGTGTGCTGATCGAGGTGTTCTCCGAAGTTCTCGGGCTCGCCGAGGTCGGCATCGACGGCGACTTCTTCCTGCTCGGCGGCGACAGCATTTCGTCGATCAGCGTGTCCAGCCGGGCTCGCCGCCACGGCCTGGACATCAGCCCGAAGGACGTCTTCGAGCTCAAGACCCCGGCAGCGCTCGCCGCCCTCGGCGCCGATCTGCCGGAACCGTCCGATGTGGACGCTGTCGGTGAAGCGCCGCTGCTACCCGGAATGCACCGGCCCCTGACGCCGTCGGACCTGGCCACGATTTCACTCAGCCAAGCAGAAATCGACGTGGTCTCCCGTGTGAGTCCGGCGCCGCTGGCCGACATCTGGTCGTTGTCGCCGTTGCAGGAAGGCCTGTTCTTCCACTCCAGCTACGACCAGGCCCGCATCGACGTCTACACCGTCCAGGAGGCCGTCGACTTCGACCGCTCCCTCGACGCGAACCGCCTGCGTGCGGCCTGCGCGGCCGTGCAGGCCCGAAATCCCAGCCTGCGCGCCGGGTTCACCAGTGACGGGCTGCGCGGCCCGGTGCAGTTCGTCGTCCGCGACTTCGCCCCGCCGGTGACCGAGATCGACCTCACCGGCTGCTCCGGCGTGGAGCAGGACCGGCGGCTCGCCGAGGTGATGGCGGCCGACCGGACCGAACGGTTCGACCTCTCCGCGCCGCCACTGTTCAGGTTGCTGCTGGTCCGCCTTGGTGCGGAGCGGGACCGGGTCGTGATCCACCGGCACCTGCTGCTGTGGGACGGCTGGTCGGCCTGGCTGTTCCTGGAACGGCTGTTCGCGCTGTATGAACTCAACGGCGACGACAGTTCCCTGCCCGCGCCCGGTTTCTACCGTGACTATCTGTCCTGGTTGGACGATCAGGACACCGCGCACGCCACCGCCGCGTGGCGCGAGGCACTGTCCGGCTTGGCTGAGCCGACTCTCATGGGTCAGGTCTCGCAGGGCATGGAACCGGTGTCCCCGGTCAATCTCGACGCCCTGCTGTCGGCGGAGACCACCGACCTGCTGCGTGGGCAGGCACGTCGGCACGGCCTCACGGCCAACTCCGTCCTCAACGTTGCCTGGGGTCTCGTCCTCTCCACCGCGGTCGGGCGCCAGGACATCGTGTTCGGGGCGGCGGTCGCGGGACGTCCGTCCTCGGTACCGGATATCGAGACCACCATCGGCCTGTTCCTGAACACCGTGCCCGCGCGGATCACCTTCGACCCGCGTGAGTCCGTTCTGGACCTGTTGCGGCGCGTGCAGTCTGAGCGGATGGAGCTCAGCCCGTACGAGTTCATGAGCCTCGGGGTGATCCAGCGCGAAGCCGGGCATCGCGTGCTGTTCGACACCCTCTTCGTCCTCCGCGACGCCGATGGCGAAGAGCGTTCGGCCGCGTTACGGCGAAAGTACGGGATCGCCGGACTCGCGAACTTCGACGCCACGCACTACCCCCTGACCCTCGTGGTGACCCCGGGGGAGCGACTGCGTGTCACCCTGTCCTATCGCGACGACGTCATCGAGGACTCCGCCGCCGAATCGCTGTTGACCAGGTTCACCACGTTGGTCGAAACACTGATCGAAGACTTCTCGGCCACCGTCGGCGCGCTCGACACGACATCACCGGGCGAACGCACCGATCTCGTGCGGGACTGGGACTCGACTGTCCGTTCCGTACCCAACGACACCGTCGCGGACCTGCTCGCCGGGCAGGCCGCACGGACACCTGACGCTATTGCGCTCGTCTTCGGCGAGTTCTCGGTGACCTACGCCGAGCTGGAAGACCGGATCAACCGGATGGCCCGCCTGCTGCTGGCCCGCGGCGCGGCACCGGAACGGATCGTCGCACTCGGGCTGCCGAGGTCGATCGACATGGTCGTGGCCCTGTTCGCGGTGCTGCGGACCGGCGCCGCATACCTGCCGCTGGAGCTCGACTACCCGATCGAACGCCTGGCCATGATGCTCGACGACGCCCAGCCACTGGTACTGGTGTCCACGAGCGAGGTCGCCGCCGGCATCCCTGACGAGACTCCTCGTGTGCTGATCGACACGGATGAGATCACGGCGGAGCTGGAAAGCCTGTCCGGCACCGAAATCCACGACTACGAGCGCCCGCAGTTCGCCCGTGGCAACGCCCGCCGGCTGGAACACCCGGCGTACGTCATCTACACCTCCGGGTCCACCGGCAAGCCCAAGGGCGTCCTCACGCCGTACCGCGGCCTGACGAACATGCAGCTCAACCACCAGCAAGCCATCTTCGCCCCGGCGATCGACGCCGCCGGCGGACGCCGGCTGCGTATCGCGCACACGGTGTCGTTCGCCTTCGACATGTCTTGGGAAGAACTGCTGTGGCTCATCGAGGGCCACCAAGTCCATGTCTGCGACGAAGAACTGCGCCGCGACGCCGAAGCCCTGGTCGCCTACTGCAACACCAACGCGATCGACGTCATCAACGTGACGCCGACGTACGCGCACTTGCTGATCGAGGAAGGACTGCTCGAAGGGCACCGTCCGGCGCTCGTTCTGCTCGGCGGTGAGGCGGTGTCCGAATCGGTGTGGAACCGTCTGCGGGACACCGAAGGGACCTACGGCTACAACCTGTATGGCCCGACCGAGTACACCATCAACACCCTTGGCGGCGGCACCACCGACAGCGAGACCCCGACCGTCGGCAAGCCGATCCGGAACACCCGTGCCTACATTCTCGACGCTTGGCTGCGGCCGGTGCCCGACGGGGTTCCCGGCGAGCTGTACATCAGCGGAACCGGCCTCGCCCGTGGCTACCTCGACCGCCGAAGCCTGACCTCGGAACGCTTCGTCGCCGATCCGTTTGGTGAGCCCGGTACCCGGATGTATCGGACAGGTGACCTCGTGCGCCGCCGCGCAGACGGAAACCTCGATTTCCTGGGCCGGACCGACGACCAGGTCAAGATCCGCGGTTACCGTGTCGAACTCGGCGAGATCGAGTCCGTCCTGGTGCGGCATCCGCAGGTCGCCCACGCGGCCGTCATCGCTCGCCCGGACCCGTCCGCGCCGGGGACGCAGCGGCTCGTCGGCTACGTCGTGCCCGCCGAACTCACCGGCGAGGCACGTGACCGGGTAGAGGCCGAGCAGGTCGCCGAGTGGGAGCAGATCTATTCCGACGAGTACACCGAAATCCCGACGGCGATGTTCCACGAGGACTTCGCCGGCTGGGATTCCAGCTACGACGGCGACCCGATCCCGTTGCCGCATATGCGCGAATGGCGGGCCGCGACCGTCGCCCGTATCGCCGAGCTGAATCCCAAGCGGATGCTGGAGATCGGCGTCGGCACCGGGCTGCTGCTCTCGTGCCTCGCGCCGATCGCCGAGGAATACTGGGGCACCGACCTGGCCGCGCCGGTCATCGGCAAACTCAAGGCCGACCTGAGCCTGGACCCGGAACTCGCCGCCAAGGTGAACCTCCGCGCTCAACCCGCCCACGAGCCGGAAGGCCTGCCGCGCGGGCATTTCGACACCATCGTCATCAACTCCGTGATCCAGTACTTCCCGAGCGTCGACTACCTGACCGATGTCATCACGACCGCGCTCGAACTGCTCGCGCCTGGTGGTGCGCTGTTCATCGGCGACATCCGGAGCCTGCGGCTCGTGCGCTCGTTCCACACCGCCATCCAGCTCACTCGCGCCGACGAGTCGTCGGATCCGGGTCACCTGCGCCGCGCGATCGAACGCGGGGTGTCGCTGGAAAAGGAACTCCTCATCGATCCGGAATACTTCGCCGCGCTCCAGCGGACGATCCCGGGCATCGGGGTCGAGGTCAAGACCAAACGCGCGCGGCTGCACAACGAGCTGAGCCGCTACCGCTACGACGCCGTGCTGTACCGCGAGCCCGCTGACGTTGTCTCGTTGGCGCAGGCACCGATGGTCCATTGGGGTGGAGACCTCGCGGAGGTCCGCGCCCAGCTGGCCGGGGATTCGCTGCGGGTCACGCGGATTCCGGACGCCCGGATCGGGGCCGAGTACCAGGCGATGCGCCTGCTCGACAACGGCGGCACGCTCGTGGACGTCGTGGCGCGGTTCCGGTCCGGTGGGGACGGTGTCGAGCCCGAAGCGTTGCACGACTTGGGTGCGGAGCTGGGTTACCAGGTGCACACGACGTGGTCGTCCACAGTGGACGGAACTTTCGACGCCGTGTTCGTCCGAGGGAAGGGCCGCACAGCGGGGCTGTACCTTCCGGCGTCGGCGGGCACGAACCTGGCGAACTTCGCCAACACCCCGACGGCGGCACGGGGGAGTAGCGGGCTCATCCAGCGGTTGCGCGAAGAACTCAAAGAGAAACTGCCGGACTACATGGTCCCCACCGCGTTCGTCACGCTCGCCAGCTTGCCGTTGACGGACAACGGAAAGCTCAATGTCAAGGCCCTGCCCGACGCCGATCTCGCGGTCGGTCTCGCCGAGAGCCGGGACGCGGAGTCGCCGCAGGAAGAGAGCCTGTGCGCGTTGTTCGCCGAGGTACTCGGTCTGGAACGCGTCGGCGTCGAGGACAACTTCTTCGACCTCGGCGGGCATTCCCTGCTGGCGACCCGACTCATCAGCCGCGCTCGCACAGAGCTTGGCGCCGAGCTGGCCATCCGCGACCTGTTCGAGGCGCCGACCCCGGCGAAACTCGCCGAACGCGCCACCGGCGGGGAACCGGCCCGGCCGACGGTGACCGCTGTCGAGCGGCCGGAACGCATCCCGCTTTCTCCCGCACAGAAACGTTTGCTGCTGCTCGAAGAGCTGGGCGAGGTCGGGGAGGCGTACAATTTTCCGCTCGTCTTCCGGCTGCGTGGCGAGCTCGACGTGGCCGCGCTACGCGTCGCGTTCGGCGACGTCGTTGCCCGGCACGAGTCCCTGCGGACCGTCTTCGGGGACCACGAAGGCGAGCCGTTCCAGCTGATCCTCGACACCGTCCAGCCTGCATTCGAGATCAGTGCCTGTGAAGAGTCCGAAATGGACGAGTTTGTGGCCGAGCTGGCGGGCCGCGCGTTCGATCTGCGGTCCGAGATCCCGTTGCGCGTGGGCGTGCTGCGGCTCGGCGAGCGGGACCACGTCCTCGCCGTGGTGCTGCACCACATCGCCACCGACGAATGGTCGGACCGGCCCTTTTTCGCCGACCTCACTACCGCGTACCAGGCACGATCGGCGGGCAGGGCCCCCGGGTGGGCGCCACTTCCCGTGCAGTACGCGGATTACACGCTCTGGCAGCGATCCTTGCTCGACCGACTTGCCCCGGCTCAGCTCGCCTTCTGGACCGAGACCCTGCGCGCGCTGCCCGAAGAACTGGCTCTGCCGCTCGACCGAACCCGCCCGGCGGTGCCGAGCGGACGCGGCGCCAAGATACGAGTCGAACTGCCAGCGCCGGTCGCCGGAGCTCTGCGCGGCTTGTCGGCCGGCTCCGGCACGAGCTTGTTCATGCTGCTCCACACCGCCGTCGCCACCCTGCTGCACCGGATGGGCGCGGGCGACGACATTCCGCTGGGCGCGCCGGTCGCCGGGCGTACCGATGACGCGTTGAACGACCTCGTCGGCTTCTTCGTCAACACACTGGTGCTGCGCGCGGACCTGTCCGGCGAACCGACCTTCGCCGAGTTGCTGGCCCGCGTGCGGGAGGCCGACCTGGCCGCTTTCAGCAACCAGGAGCTGCCGTTCGAGCGGGTCGTCGAGGCGCTGAACCCGGCGCGGATCGCCGGGCGCAACCCGCTGTTCCAGGTCATGGTCGGTTATCACTACCGGCCAGGCGGGGATCCGGCCGTGCTGGGCCTGCCGACCGAATGGCGTGAGCTGCCTCCCGAGTCGGCCAAGTTCGACCTGCACTTCACCATGGTCGACGAGACCGTGGACGGAAAGGTGACGCTGCTCCTGGAGTACGCCGAGGACCTGGCCGACCGGGACACCGCCACGAGGCTGCTGGAGAGGCTTGTTTCAGTGCTGGGACAGGCCGTCGCCGACCCGGCCCGCCCGCTTGCGGACTTCGACGTCCTGACCGGGGACGAGCTCGAACTCGTCGGGACGAAGTGGAACGACACCGGCCGGGAGTTCGCCGCGGCCACCTTGCCCGAGCTGTTCGAGGCGCAGGTCGCGCGGACACCGGACGCGGTGGCTGTGGTGTTCGAGGACGCCGAGTTGACCTACGCGGAACTGAACGCGCGGGCGAACCGCCTGGCACGGTGGCTCATCGAGGTGGGCGCCGGTCCCGAATCAGTCGTCGCGGTGGCGTTGCCACGGTCGGTCGAGCTGGTCGTCGCGTTGTACGCCGTCCACAAGGCCGGCGCTGCCTACCTGCCGCTGGACACCGGTTATCCGACCGACCGCCTGGCCTTCATGGTTGAAGACGCGGCACCGGTGTGCGTGCTCGACGACCTCGGCCTGTTCGACCGGCTCGACGCCTATGACGACTCGAACCCGGTTCGCGAGCTGTCCCCGGTGAACCCCGCGTACGTGATCTACACATCGGGTTCGACCGGCAAGCCGAAGGGTGTGGTGGTCTCGCATTCCGGGATCGTCAACCGTCTGCTGTGGACACAGGACGAGTACCGGTTGGACAATACGGATCGGGTGCTGCAGAAGACCCCGTCGAGCTTCGACGTGTCGGTGTGGGAGTTCTTCTGGCCGTTGATCACCGGCGCGACCCTTGTCGTCGCGAAGCCGGACGGGCACCGCGAACCGCGCTATCTGGCCGAGTTGATCCAGGCGCAGCGGGTCACGACCGTCCACTTCGTCCCCTCGATGCTCCGGCTCTTCCTGGAGGAGCCCGAATCCGCGGGATGCACCGGCCTGCGCCGAGTGCTGTGCAGCGGCGAGGCGTTGCCGGAAGATCTCGCCGCCCGATTCCGGGCGACGCTCGATGGGGGTCTCCACAACTTGTACGGCCCGACAGAGGCATCCGTCGACGTGACGTCGTGGGCGGTGGTCGACGGACCGGTGGCCATCGGTCGTCCGGTGTGGAACACCGAGGTCCATGTCCTGGACGCGCGGCTACGGCCGGTCGCGCCGGGGGTGGCGGGGGAGCTGTACCTCGCGGGTGCCCAGTTGGCTCGTGGTTATCTCGGCCGAGCCGGGCTGACCGCTGAGCGTTTTGTGGCCAACCCGTTCATGGATGGCACTCGCCTGTATCGCACCGGCGACCTCGCGCGATGGCGCGCGGACGGCGCGGTGGAATACCTCGGCCGGGTCGACGAACAGGTGAAGCTGCGCGGGTTCCGGATCGAGCTCGGCGAGATCGAGACCGTTCTTGCCAGCCACTCTTCGGTCGCGCACATCCGGGTCGTCGCTCGTGAAGACCGGCTGGTCGCGTACGTGGTTCCCGCCGGCAGCCTGGCCATGGACGAGGTCCGGAGCCTGGCCGAACTGGCGCTGCCGGACTACATGGTGCCATCGGCGTTCGTCGAGGTGGCCGAGATTCCGCTGACCCCCAACGGGAAGCTCGACCGCAAGGCGCTGCGCGCTCCCGAGTTCATCGTGGGTGCCGGACGTCAGCCGAACACCGCACGCGAAACGGCGCTGTGCGAACTGTTCGCCGCCGTGCTCGGGGTGGACCACATCGGTGTCGACGACGACTTCTTCGCCCTCGGCGGGCACTCGCTCCTGGTGATGCGACTGGCCGGGCGAATCCGCTCCGCAATGGGTGTCGAAGTGTCGCTGCGGGCGGTGTTCGATGCGCCTACGGTCGCGAGACTGGCCGCGGTCTTGTCCGGCGCGGAGCAGTGCCGTCCCACGCTCTTCTCGGCGGTCCGCCCCGAGCTCCTGCCGCTTTCGGCGGCCCAGCAGAGCCTGCGGTTCCTCTACAGTCTTGAGGGCGCCAGCCCGACGTACAACATTCCGGTCGCGTGGCGCCTGACCGGGCGGCTCGACCTCGACGCGCTGCGGGTCGCGGTGCATGACGTCGTCGGCAGACACGAAGCGCTACGCACGATCTTCCCTGATCACGACGGCGTGTTGAGTCAGCGGATCGTGGCCCCGGAGCACGCGCGCGTGCACGTGGTCGCTGTCCAAGCGGACGAACTCGCCGCGACCGCCGACTACTGCTTCGAGCTGGACCGCGAACTGCCCCTGCGGGTGACCTTCGCGCGGGTCGCACCCGGCGAGCATCTCGTGCTGTTCCTGTTCCACCACATCGCCGGCGACGAATGGTCCGAGCGCCCGTTCTTCGCCGATTTCGCGAACGCCTACTCCGCGCGGGTCGCGGGCACGGCACCACAGTGGACGCCGCTGCCGGTGCAGTACGCCGACTTCGCCTTGTGGCAGCGCAGTTTGCTCGGCACGACTCGCGACCCGGGTGCGGTCGCGAAACATCAGCTGGACTTCTGGCGAGAGGCCCTCGCGGACCTGCCCGAGGAACTCGCGCTGCCGGTGGACCGGCCGCGGCCGCAGGAAGCCAGCTACCGCGGTGGCCGGGTACTGTGCACAGTGGACACCGCGATGGCGACCGGACTGCGTGAACTGGCGCGGGTCCACGACGTCAGTATGTTCATGCTCGTCCAAGCCGGCGTGGCGACCTTGCTGCACCGGCTCGGAGTGGGCACGGATATCCCGTTGGGCGCGCCGATCTCCGGCCGCACCGAGGAGTCGCTGGAAGACCTGGTCGGCTACTTCCTGAACTCGCTGGTGCTGCGCACCGACCTGTCCGGGAACCCGTCCTTCACCGAGCTGCTGGGTCGAGTGCGCGAAACCGACCTCGCGGCGTTCGGCAACCAGGACTTTCCGTTCGACCGGCTGGTCGAGGCGCTGAACCCGGCGCGTTCCCTGGCACGGCATCCGCTGTTCCAGGTCATGGTGGTCTATCTGGCCGCCGGAGATGGCGGACTTTCGCTGCCGGGCCTGAGCGCCGAGCGTGAACCGGTCGAAGTCGGGACGTCGAAGTTCGACCTGTCGTTCGACTTCGTGGAGGAGCAGGGCGGCGCCATCACGGTGTCGCTGGAGTACAGCTCCGACCTGTTCGACCGGTCCACTGTGGAGCGCTTCGGCGGGCGTCTGCTGCGAGTGCTGGCGCAGATCGTCGCCGATCCTTCGCTTGCGGTGGGCAGCATCGAGGTGCTCGACGCGGATGAGCGCGAGCTGATCGTCCGGGGTTGGAACAACACAGCTTCGGCTGTCGAACCGTCGACCCTGCCCGCGCTGTTCGAGGCGCAGGCCGCGAAGACCCCGGACGCGATCGCGGTGGTCTCCGGCGATGTCGAGTGGACGTTCGCGGAGCTCAACGACGGCGCCAACCGGTTGGCGAGGCTACTGGTTTCGCGTGGTGCGGGTCCGGAGGACTTGGTAGCGCTGATGCTGCCGCGGTCGGCCGAGGTCATGCTGTCGATCCTCGCCGTGCACAAGGCCGGTGCGGCGTACCTGCCGGTGGACCCGGACTATCCGGCCGAGCGGATCACGGCGATGCTCGACGACGCCCAGCCGTTACTGGTGCTGACCGTCCGGGACCTCGCCGCGACGTTGCCGGAAACCCGGCTCGTCGTGCTCGACGAATGCGGATATGGCCGTCATGACGGGGAAAATCTCACCGACGCCGATCGCCTGCGGCCGTTGTCGCCGCAGAACCCGGCCTACGTGATCTACACGTCCGGCTCCACAGGACGTCCCAAGGGTGTCGTGGTGGCTCACCGCAGTGTGGTGAACCTGTTCCACAGCCACCGCGAGACGCTGTACCGCCCGGCGGTCGCGTCGACCGGGCGTGAGCAGCTGCGGGTCGGGCACGCGTGGTCGTTCGCGTTCGACGCGTCCTGGCAGCCACAGCTGTGGCTGCTCGACGGGCACGCCGTGCACGTGGTGCCCGAGGAGATCCGCCGCGACCCCGAGCTGCTCGCGGCCGAGGTGCGGCGCGCACAGTTCGACTTCATCGAGGTCACGCCGTCCTATTTCGCGCAGATGGCCGACGTCGGCCTGATCGACGGCGACGAGTGCCCGCTCGCGGTCGTCGGTGTCGGCGGCGAGGCTGTGCCGACCACACTGTGGGAGCGGCTCGGCAGGCTGAAGGGCACCGACGCGTTCAACCTCTACGGCCCGACCGAGTCCACAGTGGACGCGCTGGTGGCGCGGATCGACGACAGCGCAAGGCCTCTGGTCGGCCGTCCGGTCGCCAACACACGGGCGTACGTGCTCGACGACGGTCTCAACCCGGTTCCCGCCGGCGTGCGGGGCGAGTTGTACCTGGCAGGTGGGGGACTGGCCCGTGGATACCTCGGCCAAGCTGCGCTGACCGCGGAACGGTTTGTGGCCGACCCGTTTGATGTCGGCGGCCGCCTGTACCGTACGGGCGACTTGGCGAAGTGGACGGCCGACGGCAGACTGGACTTCGGCGGCCGCGCGGACGACCAGGTCAAGATCCGCGGGTTCCGCATCGAACCCGCCGAGATCGAAGCCGCGCTCGAACGGCATCAGGCCGTCTCGCAAGCGCTGGTCGTCGTCCGGGACGGCCGTCAGCTCGTGGCTTACGTCGTCACGGACGGCGTCGACTCCGCGGAGCTGCGTGACCACGTCGGCGGGCTGCTGCCGGAGTACATGGTCCCGGCCGCGTTCGTCTCGCTGGTGGAATTCCCGGTGCTGTCCAACGGAAAGCTTGACCGCAAGGCGCTGCCCGCGCCGGACTTCACCGGGTTGTCCACGGGCCGTGAGCCGCGGACCGATCTGGAGAAGACGTTATCGGCGGTGTTCTCCGAAGTGCTCGACATCCCCGCGCTCGGCATCGACGACGACTTCTTCGCGCTCGGCGGGGACAGCATCGTCGCGATGCAGCTCGTCGGACGGGCTCGGGCCGCGGGCCTGAGAATCTCGCCGCGGGAGGTGTTCCAGCACCGTACGGTCGCCGGGCTCGGCGAAGTCGCCGCGCACATCTCGACGCAAGTAGTGGCCGACGACGGCACGGGCACGGTGGCGCTGACCCCGGTCATGCACGCGATGCGCGAGCTGGGCGGGCCGATTTCCGGATACCAGCAGGCCGGTCTGCTGCTGACGCCCGCGTCGCTCGACCTGCCGAAGCTGGTCACCATGCTGGCGGCCGTCGCGGCGCGGCACGACATGCTGCGCGCGAGGCTGGACCGTTCGGCGGACTGGACGTTGCGGGTCGCGGCCTCGGTGGACGTCGAACGCTGGATCTCTCGGGTCGATATCGCTGACGTGAGTGGGAAAGCACTGCGAAAACTGATCGCCGCCGAAGCCGTCGCCGCCCGGTCCCGGCTGGATCCGGACGCCGGGGCATTGGTCCAGGTCGTGTGGTTCGACGGTGGCGACCGTCCCGGGCGTCTGCTGGTGATGATCCATCACCTCGCCGTGGACGGTGTCTCGTGGCGGATCCTGATGCCGGATCTCGAAGCCGCGTGGGCGGCCGTCTCGCAGGGCAGGCCGGTGAACCTGCCTGCCGTCCCGACCTCGTTCCGGCGCTGGTCGAAGACGCTCGCCGAACAGTCCGGGAAACCCGAGGTGGTCGCCGAGTTGCCGCGGTGGACCTCGGAGCTCGAAGGCGGGGACGCGCTGCCGTTGCTGCGGCCGCTGGACCACGCGCGCGACGTCGTCGCGACGGCGCGCACCGTCGAGCTGACGTTGCCGTCGGATCGCACAGCGCCGCTGCTGAGCAAGGTGCCCGCGGTGTTCCGCGCGACCGTCAACGATGTGCTGCTGACCGCGTTGGCGCTGGCCGTCGCGGACTGGCGACGTCGTCACTTCGCTACGGGCAACGCGGTGCTGGTCGACCTCGAAAGCCACGGGCGCGACGAGGAACTGATCGGCGACGCCGACCTCTCGCGCACGGTCGGCTGGTTCACCAGCGTCATCCCGGTGAACCTCGACCCCGGTGAACTCGACCTCGACGACGCGCTCGCGGGCGGCCCAGCCGCTTCGCTCGCGCTGGAGCGGGTGAAGGGCTGCCTGCCGGAGCGCGGGGTGGGCTTCGGCCTGCTGCGGCACCTCAACCCGGAGACCGCGCCGAGGCTCGCGGCGCTGGCCAGGCCGCAGATCGAGTTCAACTACATGGGCCGCTTCGGGCTACCCGAAGCCGCCGAGTGGTCCTACGCCGAAGAGACCGACATCGTCGACCTCGCGGGCGACCCGGGCATGCCGGTGTCGCACAGTCTCACGATCAACGCCGCTACCGAGGACCGCGCGAGCGGGCCAGAACTGGCGGCGTCGTGGGTGTGGCCGCAGGCCGTGCTGACCGAGGAATCGGTGCGCGACCTGGCCGAAACGTGGTTCACCGCGCTGGACGGCCTCGCCGCCCGCGCGGCCGTACTGGAACAGGAACAAAAGGAGAGCAACCCGTGACCAACCCGTTCGAGAACCCCGATGGCACCTATCTGGTACTGGTCAACGACGAGGGCCAGCACAGCCTGTGGCCCGACTTCGCCGACGTCCCGGCCGGCTGGACGATCACCTTCGGCCCCGCCGCCCGCCAGCCCTGCCTGGACCACGTCGAAGCCACCTGGACAGACATGCGCCCTGCCAGCCTCGCCCGCGCCATGGACGCCAATTAACCCCAGCCACCTGTCGACATCACAAGTGTCAATAGAACGGGGCTGGTGGGAAGGCCAAATATGGCGGTTCGTGGATGTCTTGAACGGCGGGTTGAGGACATCGTCGGGTCAGCGGACCAGGTGGGTGGCTCGTGAGTGTTTCGCGGGGTTAGAACCCCGCGAAACACTCACGACCCCCCCCCCCC
>JAVXWP010000004.1:0-36672 GCA_032230695.1 Actinomycetota bacterium
CGACGTGAAGCGGGCAGTTGCGGGCATGCGCCGGTCTTGCTGGACGTTTCCGCTGGTCGAGCCCCGGCACCCAGCAAGGTGGCGCTGCGCGCCGCAGTAAGTTCCCAGTATGAGCACCGCAGCCGTCCGGCCCGCCGTAGTCGCCGACGCCGGCGAAATCGCCCGGATCCAGCGCGAGACCTGGCGTGCCGCGTACGTGAGCCTGCTCGGTGAGGCGGCGATCGCCGAACTGGAGGCTACGGACACCTTGCCGCGGTGGATCGCGGCGATCGAGAACCCGGGCACCCACATCCACCTCGCGACCGAGGGCAGCTTCGTGGTCGGCTTCTGCGTGTCCGGCCTGGCGCCGGAAAGCGAGGTCGCCAACGCCGAAGGCGAGCTACCTGAGGATGTCGCGAAGACCGGCCTTGTCGCGTCCGTGCTGGTCGAGCCCCGCTGGGGACGTCGTGGGCACGCCGGGCGCCTGCTCGGGACCGCCGCCGGGGCGCTGCGCGAGGACGGCGCCGAGCGGGGTGTCACCTGGGTCGCCCAGTCCGATCACGCGTCACTGGGGTTCTTCCGCCGGGCGGGCTGGAAGCCGGACGGCCTGGTCCGCACGCTCGACACCGGCGAGACCGAGATCCGCGAGGTACGGCTGACGGGCACGCTGGCACTCGAACTGGTCGATTAGCGCTCGCGGAAGACGACCCAGCGCAGCGCGCAGTACATGAACACCCCTTCGCACGCGCCGGCGACGATCCGGGACACGTGGTACTGCAGGCCCAGTGCCACCAGTCCTCCGCCGACACCCAGCAGGAACACCAAGTAGTTCGCCACGATCGCCACGACGTACAGCGCCGTCTGACGCCCGACGGGCGCGTGCGAACGGAAATTCAGCGTCCGGTTCAGCACGAAACTCAGCGCGAAGGCTCCCGAATACCCCAGCGTGATCGACAACCACACCGGCAGTCCCCACCAACCGTGGAACACCGTCAGCAACAGCAGATCGACGCCGAAGGTGAAGCCGTTGATCAGCGCGAATCCCAGGAAACTGGGCGGGATTCGCCACGGCAGGTGTTTCACCACGAAAGAGCAGAATCCGGCGAATCCGTCCGCGGCCGTACGGCGGCGTATTCCGGTCATATGGTCGGCCACTCGTTCAGCCTGGCAGTCAAAGATGGCCGGAAACCGACGAAAAGGTGATCTTCTGGGGCTTCCCCTAAGGGTCGTCCAGGGGGTTTACCCCAGTGTGTGGCCCTTTTTTGGCTGGTAGCTTTGGGAAGAACGGAAACCTTCAGGAGGCAAGATGCTCGGATGGCTGTGTGTGACGCTGGGCGTCGCGTTCGGCTCCGCGCTCTTGCCGCTGATCAGCGTCGAAGTGTTCGTGATCGGGCTGGTCGCGAGCCAGCCCGGCGTCCCGTGGCTCGCTATCGGTGGGGTTGTCGCGGTGGGGCAGATCGCCGGGAAACTGGTTTATTACCTGGCCGCACGGGGTTCCATCAAACTGCCGCAGCGGCTCCACGACCTGCTTCACCGCGAGCGCCCGCCGTCCGCGCGGCGCGATCGCTGGCGCCAGCGCACCAAGTACCTGCGCGCCAAGCTGGACGTCTTGCGCGAGCGCTGCCACCGGCATCCGCATTGGATGGTCGGCACCTTCGGGCTGAGTTCCGTGATCGGGATGCCGCCGTTCATGGCGACGACAGTGCTGGCAGGACTGGCGAAAATGAATATATCCACCTTTATCGGTGCCGGATTGGCTGGACGCTGGATCCGGTTCAGCGTGCTCGCCGCTTCTCCCGCCCTTTTCGCCAGCTGGCTCCACCTCTGACGCCCAAACCCCCGAATATGTCGACAACTCTTGTTAACAAGCCTAACGAGAGTTGTCGACATATTCGGAAGTTCAGTGGTCGGTGGCTTCGAGTTCGACGGCTTTCCGCATGGTTTCGCGGGCCCGGCCGCGGTCGCCGGCGATGTCGTAGGCATATGCCAGCCGGTACCAGTTGCGCCAGTTCTCCGGATCGGCTTCGAGCTCGGCGCGCCGGTCCTGGAACCAGGAGTCGGCGGCCTCGCGATCGACGCGGCCGGACGGACGGCGTGGCAGGTCCGCGGCGTCCGGTAGGCCGCCTTCCTCGTCCAGGCGCCGCGAAAGATGCTGGATCCGGCTGCCGGAGCGCCAGGTGGTGAAGATGATCCAGATCCCGAGCAGCGGCAGCAGGATCACGCCGACGCCGAGCAGGATCGCGAGCAGCCCACCGGTCCTGAACAGCGCGATCGCGCGCCCGGCCAGCAGGAACATGTAGACGAGCAGCGCGGCCGTCAGTACGAGTGCGACATTGCGGGCACGCACGTCAGAACTCCAGTACATTCTCCAGGCCGACCGTCAGCCCGGGCCTGGTCAGGATCTCGCGCACGCCGAGCAGCACGCCCGGCATGAACGAGGTGCGGTCCATGGAGTCGTGGCGGATCGTCAGCGTCTCGCCCTGGGCGCCGAAGATGATCTCCTCATGCGCCACGAGACCGGGCAGCCGCACGGAATGCACACGCACGCCGTCGACGTCCGCACCGCGCGCGCCGGCGAGTTCGGCGGTGGTCGCGTCGGAACCCGGCTTGATCCCGGCCTCGAGCCGCGCATCGGCGATGAGCTTGGCGGTGTGGCCCGCCGTGCCGGAGGGTGCGTCGGCCTTGCGGTTGTGGTGCAGCTCGATGATCTCGGCGGAGTCGTAGAACTTCGCCGCCTGCTGCGCGAACCGCATCGCCAGTACCGCGCCGAGCGCGAAGTTCGGCGCGATCAGGACGCCGAGTTCCGGCTTCGGCGCGAGCCACTCGGTGAGCTGGCCGAGCCGCTGCTCGGTGAAGCCCGTGGTGCCGACGACGGCGTGGATGCCGTGTTCGGTGGTGAACTTCAGGTTGTCCATCACGACTTCAGGATGGGTGAAGTCGACGACGACCTCGGCACCCGCGTCGAGCAGGTCGGTCAGCGGGTCGCCCGCGTCGACCACGGCGGCAACCTTCATCCCGGAGGCGGCCTCGACGGCCTTCACGACCTCCGCGCCGACCCGGCCGCGCGCGCCGAGCACACCCACGCGGATCGGGTCGTCGTCACCTCGTACGGAAGGAACCTCGGTCATGACGCGATCACCTCGTGCAGATCTTTGGGCAGTTCGTCGATGTGAGCGTAAGGGCCGACGACGGCCGCGGTGGTGACGCCACCGGGACGGCGCAGCAGAGTGCGAGCCAGCGCACACACCTCTTCGGCCGTGACGGCGTCGATACGGGCGACCGTGTCGTTCACGCCGAGGTAGTGGCCGTAGTTCAGTTCGTTCTTGCCGATCCTCGACATCCGCGACGCGGTGTCCTCGAGGCCGAGCACCAGGCCGCCGCGCAGTTGGCCCTTGGCGCGCAGGACCTCTGCGTCGGACAGCCCGTCGGCCGCGACGACGTCGAGCACCTCGCGGATCACCCCGGCGACCTCGCCGAGCTTCTCCGGCTGACACCCCGCGTAAACCGCGAGATGACCGGTGTCGGCATAGCTCGCCGTCGACGAGTAGACCTGGTACGCGAGCCCGCGGCGTTCACGGATCTCCTGGAACAGCCGGGAACTCATCCCGCCACCGAGCGCGGCGTTGAGCACCTGCAGTGCGAACCGGCGCTCGTCGTGGCGCGAAAGCGACTTCAGGCCGAGCATCAGGTGGACCTGCTCGGTGTCGTCGGTGTGCAGCGCGAGCTCGGGCTTGGCGGTGATCCGCGCGCGGCCCGTGCGGGCGGCGACGGGCGTGCCCGAACCGGTCAGGCGAGCGCCCAAAGCCTTACGCACCAAGCGAAGGACCTGGGCGTGGTCGATGTTGCCCGCGACGGCGAGCACCATCCGCGGCATCGTGTAGCGACGCCGGTAGAACCCGCGCAGCGCCGACGCCGACATGTTGATGATGGACTTTTCCGTGCCCAGCACCGGAAGTCCCAGCGGGTGCTCGCCGAGAATCGTGCTGACGAAGGTTTCGTGCAGCAGATCCTCGGGATCGTCGTCGCGCATCGCGATTTCTTCGAGCACCACCGTACGTTCCATGTCCACATCGGACTCGGCGCACAATGCCTCGAAGACGACGTCGGTCACCAGATCCACCGCGAGTGGGAGGTCCTCGTCGAGCACCTGCGCGTAGTAGCAGGTGTGCTCTTTCGCGGTGAACGCGTTGAACTCACCACCCACCGCGTCGATCTCCTCGGCGATCTGGGTGGCGTCTCGGCGCGTGGTTCCCTTGAACAGCACGTGTTCCAGGTAATGCGCGGCACCGGCGACATTGGCCGGCTCGTCGCGCGAACCGATACCCACCCACAATCCCACGGTCGCGGACCGCGAAGCCGGGACGTGCTCGGTGATGACACGGAGACCACCGGCGAGCACGGTGCGCTTCACGATCGCACCGTCCGAAGTGGACTCAAGAGTTCGGGTGCTGCCGATGGGCTGGGCATACCCGGGAATCTGTGGCGCCATGGATCCCTTACTCAATGGATGTGATGAAGGGACCCCTCAAGACACCGTGTGTCTCAAGGGGCCCCTTCATGACTCAACGAACTACTTTCCAAAGAACTGCTTAGACGGCGTCGACCTTCTCGGCCTCGGCGTCGGCGGGCTTCGCGGCCTCTTCTTCGGAGACCACGATCAGGCTGATCTTGCCGCGGTTGTCGATGTCGGCGATCTCCACCCGGAGCTTGTCACCGACGTTGACGACGTCCTCGACCTTGGCGATGCGCTTGCCGTTGCCCAGCTTCGAGATGTGCACCAGGCCGTCACGGCCCGGCAGCAGCGAGACGAACGCGCCGAATGCGGCCGTCTTCACCACGGTGCCGAGGAACCGCTCGCCGACCTTGGGCAGCTGCGGGTTCGCGATCGCGTTGATGCGATCGATCGCGGCCTGGGCCGACGGGCCGTCGGCGGCACCGACGTAGATCGTGCCGTCGTCCTCGATGGAGATGTCGGCGCCGGTCTCCTCGGTGATCGAGTTGATCATCTTGCCCTTGGGGCCGATGACCTCGCCGATCTTGTCCACGGGGACCTTGACGCTGGTGACGCGCGGCGAGAACGGGCTCATCTCGTCCGGCTCGTCGATGGCCTCGGACATGACGTCGAGGATCGTGAGCCGGGCGTTCTTCGCCTGCTGCAGCGCGGCGGCCAGCACGTCGGACGGGATGCCGTCGAGCTTCGTGTCGAGCTGAAGCGCGGTGACGATGTCCTTGGTACCGGCGACCTTGAAGTCCATGTCACCGAACGCGTCCTCAGCACCGAGGATGTCGGTCAGCGCGACGTACCGCGTCTCGCCGTCGACCTCGTCGGAAACCAGGCCCATGGCGATACCGGCGACCGGCGCCTTGAGGGGCACACCGGCGTTCAGCAGCGACATGGTCGAGGCACAGACCGAGCCCATCGAGGTGGAACCGTTGGAGCTCAGCGCCTCCGACACCTGGCGGATGGCGTACGGGAACTCGTCCCGCTTCGGCAGCACCGGCACGAGCGCGCGCTCGGCCAGTGCACCGTGCCCGATTTCCCGGCGCTTCGGCGTACCGACACGGCCGGTCTCACCGGTGGAGAACGGCGGGAAGTTGTAGTGGTGCATGTAGCGCTTCTTCGTTTCCGGAGAAAGCGAGTCGACCTGCTGTTCCATGCGCAGCATGTTCAGCGTGGTGACACCCAGGATCTGGGTCTCGCCGCGCTCGAACAGCGCCGAACCGTGTGCCCGCGGGATCACGGCGACCTCGGCGGAGAGCTGCCGGATGTCGGTGAGGCCACGGCCGTCGATGCGGAAGTTGTCGCGCAGGATGCGGCCGCGGATGAGCTTCTTGGTCAGTGCCTTGAACGCGGCGCCGACCTCCTTCTCACGACCGGCGAAGGCTTCGCCCTCACCCAGGCCGACCTTGGCCAGGACGTTCGCCTTGACCTCGTCGGTCGCGGTGTCGCGCTCCTTCTTGCCGGCGATGGACAGCGCCGCGCCGAGCTCGTCGGTCGCGATGGCGGAGACGGCCTCGAAGGCGTCCGACTGGAAGGCCAGGAACACCGGGAAGTCGCCGGTCGGCTTGGCGGCGACGGCGGCGAGCTCCTGCTGCGCGACGCACAGCGCGCGGATGAACGGCTTCGCGGCGATGAGACCCTCGCCGACGATCTGCTCGGTCGGCGAGGTGCCGCCGGAAGCGATCAGGTCGAGCGTGTTCTCGGTGGCCTCGGCCTCGACCATCATGATCGCGACGTCCGCGTTGTCACCTTCGCCCACGATACGGCCGGCGACGACCATGTTGAAGGTCGCGCTCTCCAGCTGCTTCCAGGTCGGGAACGCCACCCACTGGCCCTCGATCAGCGCGACGCGGACGCCGCCGATCGGGCCGGAGAACGGGAGGCCGGCGATCTGGGTCGACGCCGAAGCGGCGTTGATGGCCAGCACGTCGTACGGGTCTTCCGGGTTCAGGCTCTGAACCGTGATGACGACCTGGATCTCGTTGCGGAGACCGTCGGTGAACGACGGGCGCAGCGGCCTGTCGATCAGGCGGCAGGTGAGGACCGCGTCGGTGGACGGACGGCCTTCACGGCGGAAGAACGCGCCCGGGATGCGGCCGACGGCGTACATGCGCTCTTCGACGTCCACGGTCAGCGGGAAGAAGTCGAAGTGCTCCTTCGGGTGCTTCGACGCGGTGGTGGCCGAGAGAAGCATGGTCTCTTCGTCCAGGTACGCGACGACGGCGCCGGCGGCCTGCTTGGCCAGCCTGCCGGTCTCGAAGCGGATGGTGCGAGTGCCGAACTTGCCGTTGTCGATAACGGCTTCAGTCTCGTGCACGGTGACTCCGGTGGAGTCGGTCATATGGTGTATCTCCTCTTTGGTTCTCGGGCTGCGCCGGGCTTGTGCGCCCGTTGACTCCCCACCCTTGGGGGAACGCCTGAGAACGAGGCCGGTCTTCGATCGAAGTCCCCGGGGCCTTGCCCGGGAACCACTACCGAGGACCGGCGAACTTGTCCTCGGGCGCTGTGTGCGCCTGGTCCCTGTCTAGTTACTTCTTCTTGTACCGAGGGGGAGCGGCCGTGGCCGCTCCCCCTCGGGTGTTCAAGCTATCGGCGAAGGCCGAGCCGCCCGATCAGCGACCGGTATCGCTCGATGTCCACCTTGTTCACGTAGTTGAGCAGCCGGCGGCGACGGCCGACCAGCAGCAGCAGCCCGCGACGCGAGTGGTGGTCGTGCTTGTGTTCCTTCAGGTGTTCGGTGAGGCCGACGATGCGCTTGGTGAGAAGCGCGATCTGGGCCTCGGGGGATCCGGTGTCCGAGTCGTGCACGCCGTACTCGGTGAGGATCGCCTTCTTGTCTTCGACAGACAACGCCACTTGGGTATTCTCCTACTGATAAGTCCGCGCGGCCCGCACACGTCTTTCGCGACGGGGAGACGGTCGCGGCCGCCACGGACTGCAGCCGGACCCAGTTCACAAGGCTATCAGCCCGCTGAACTGCTATGACGACCGCAGGTCAGCTGGTAGGTCCCGACCACTCTATAGTGTGGGCCACCCTCGGCCCGATCACTGCGCATGAGCACCACTTCACTGGCCGTCCACGGCTCGGTGCGGTACTCCGCAAGCCTTTGCTCCCAAGGAGTCCTGGCCTCGCGGGCCATCCGTCCCAAAGTCAGGTGGGGCCGATACTCCCGCCCGCCCTGACCGGCACCGGCGTCGTCGGCCAGCTCGGTCAAGCCCTCTCCCCCCACTCTCAACAGCAGCACGCCCGGAAATGTTCCGGCCCCCTCCAGCCACACCCGCGGCGCCTCGCTCCCGCGCAACCTGTCCGCCAGCAATTCGGCGAGGGACGCCGAGTCGTCCTGTTCGCCGTAGAAAGCCAGGGTGATGTGCCACTGGTGCGGCGGCGACCAGCGCACGTCGTCACTCCCCCAGGCGCCGAGCCTGTCCAGCTCACCGTGCAGGGCGACGACGACGTGCTCCGGCGGAAGAAGGGCGGTGAACAGCAGCATCGAGGGTCAGGAACCCAGCCCTGCGCGCCGCAGCAGGTCGGAAATCGCGGGGAAATCGTCGTCGAGCCGCTTGGCTGCCTCGCCGAGGTCTTCGTCCTCGGCGATCTCGCGCAGCGCGGCCAGCACGGTCTGGTCGTCGGCGACGGAACCGACGGGAAAGGTGTCACGGCCCACCGTCGGCCGCGCATCCCGCACGTCCTCCAGCGCGGCGAGCATCGCCTCGCGATGCCCGGCAGCCACCCCCGGGACCAGGGTCTTGCGTTCGAGCATGATCATCCTGGCGAGCACCACCGGATTCCCGATCTTCGCCCGGCGCCCGCTCATCACCTGGCTGAGCATGGGGGCACTGATGCCCAGCACCTCGGCCAGGAAAGCCTGTGACACGTCGAACGCCACGACCAGGCGGCGCACGCGATCGCCCAGCGGCTCGCCGTACCACTCTTTCTGCAACGCGATGTTCCGCTGAACGATCTTGTGGTCCTCCACCGTTGGCCTGCTCCCCTAACAACATCATCGACGCACGTTCCGTGAGCATCTTGCCAGCTGGGACGCCTCGGCCGCGGCAAAACCACCCAGCCGTTCGCTTTAGCACCCAGCCGACACCGCACTACAGGCCGACGCCGAGCACCTCGCGCGTGCGGACGACGTCGTCGTCTATCTGAGCCACGAGCCCCTCGGAGGTCGAGAATTTCACCTGATCGCGCAGCTTCGCGACGAAGTCCAGCGACACATGCTGGCCGTAGAAGTCCTCGTCGACGTCGAGCACGAACGCCTCCACGGTCCGCTCGCGGCCGGAGAACGTGGGGTTGGTGCCGACCGAGACGGCCGCCGGGAGTCGCCTGTCCGGTGCGCTCGATCGAGTGAACCAGCAGCTGTAGACCCCGTCGGCCGGGACGGCGGCGTAGCGCGGTGTCGAGAGGTTCGCGGTCGGGTAGCCGAGGTCGTGGCCCCGGCCGTCGCCGCGGACGACGATGCCTTCCAGCCGGTGCGGGCGGCCGAGCGCTTCGGCGGCGGCGCGCATGTCCCCGGCGTCGATACACGACCGCACATAGGTGGAGGAGAAAGTGATCTCGCTCTCGACGTGGCCGGTTTCGTCCAGCGAACGGCCCTGGAGCTCGGCGCCGTAGGCGACGAAACCGAACCGCTTGCCGAGCCTCCGCAGCAGCGAGACGTCCCCGGCGGCCTTGTGGCCGAAGGTGAAGTTCTCCCCCACGATCACCGCGGCCGCGTGCAGCTTGTCGACGAGCACCTCGTGCACGAACTCGTCCGCGGTCAGGCGGGACAGCTCGAGGGTGAAGGGCAGTACCGAGAAGACGTCGATGCCGAGGCCCTCCACGAGCTCGGCCTTGCGGCGGAGCGTGCTGAGCTGGGCCGGATGGCTGCCGGGGCGGATCACCTCGGACGGATGCGGGTCGAAGGTGAGCACCACGCTGGGCACTCCCCGCTCCGCGGCAGCCTCGACCGTCCGGCGGATCAGGGCCTGATGCCCGCGATGCACGCCGTCGAACACACCGATCGTCACCACACACCGTCCCCAGCCACTGGGGAGGTCACCCAAGCCACGCCACCGCTGCACTTTGTCAACTCCTCAACCGCATCAGCGGAACCACCCTATGCCGGAACAAGCACGACCACAGACCGGGTCACACCTTCGTCGTCCGCCGCGAGCGCGATCACTTTGCCGTCCGGATCGAACACGCCGTAGGTGCCGTCGATCCCGGCCGCGGGCACGGTCTGTCCGAATTGGACGGCCCGCGCGGTGTTCCGGTCGACGTCGCGGCGCGGGAACGCGGCGGCGACGGCGGAGTCGAGATCCAGGGACAGCTCCGGGGCCTCCTCGAGCGCTTCGAGCGTGCGCGCCTTGGCGAGGGTGAACGGGCCGACGGTGGTACGGCGCAGCGCGCTGAGGTGACCGCCGACGCCGAGAGCGGCGCCGAGGTCGCGGGCCAGCGCGCGCACGTAGGTGCCCGAGGAGCACTCGACGACGGCGTCGAGTTCGAGGTGATCGGCTTCACGCCGGGTGGCGAGGAGGTCGAAGCGGTACACCGTGACCGGGCGCGGCGGGAGCACGACGTCTTCGCCGGCGCGCACCCGCGCGTAGGCGCGTTTCCCGTCGATCTTCACCGCGCTCACCGCACTCGGCACCTGCTGGATCGGGCCGGTCAGCTTGCCGATCTCGGCGGCGATGGCGGCGTCGGTGATTCCGGCCACCTTCGCCGGGTCCACCTCGCCGAGGACCTCGCCCTCGGCGTCGTCGGTGGTGGTCGACACCCCGATCGAGAGCGTGGCCAGGTACGTCTTGCGGTCCAGGGCCAGGTGCCCGAGCAGTTTGGTGGCACGTTCGATGCCGAGCACGAGCACGCCTGTCGCCATCGGGTCCAGCGTGCCGGCGTGGCCGACCTTGCGGGTGCCCATGATGCGGCGGGCTCGGGCGACTACGTCGTGCGAGGTCATTCCCGGCGCCTTGTCGACGATGACGAGGCCGGGCGGAGGGGCTGGACGGCGGGGCTGCTTCGGGCGAGACACGCCGGAACCTTAGCGATCGCCCGCCGAAGCTTTCGCAGGCCACACCTGAAGGTGCTGCGCGAAGCCGCTGCGGGCGACCTGGCCGAGCTGACCGAATCGGCCGGAACTCGGTGCGGGGCATACGGAACTGGCGAGCCGCTACGCCGCGGCAGGCTGAATTTCGGGCGCGGCGGCGTCCCAGCGGCGGCGCCGGATGCGGACCGGGAGTGCTTCTCCCCTGGCCTCCGCGGCGAACAGCTGCGCGCGGGTGCGGCGCCACCAGATGAGCATGCGGAAAGCGCCGATCAGGAGCACCACCACGAGCGCGAGCAGTGACAGCCGGAAGTTCCCACCGGTCCACTGCAGCAGCACCCCGACGGCCAGCGCGGCGATCGTCGTCGCTACGAAACCGCCGACGTTGACCACACCCGTCGCGGTGCCGACGCGCATCAGCGGGTTGTAGTCGCGGGCAAGGGCGAACCCGATCATCGACGCCGGGCCGCCGAGCGCGAGCAAGGCGAAGGCGGGCACCAGGACGCCGAGCGGGATCTGGCCGTGCCAGCTCAGCAGGAGTGCCCAGATCATCGTCGCGCCGGTGAGGTAGCCGCCGACCAGCGGCATGCGCAGCGACGGCCGTCCGGAGATCAGCGCACCGATCACGGGTCCGCCGATCATCGACCCGCCGACGAAGACGATCAGCAATGCACTCGCCGTCGCCTGCGAACGTCCTTGGTCCTGCACCAAGAACGGCACGGCCCACAGCAAGGCGAGGACGTTGGGGGCGAACATGGTGGTGAAGTGCACCCAGAAACCCAGGCGGGTGCCCGGAACCCGCCACACGGACGCGACCTGGCGGCCGAGTTCGCGCAGGCTCACCGGCGCGGCGGCGAGGCGCGTCACGCCGGCGGGGTCGTCTTTCACGCGCAGGATGACGACGACCGCGTACAACGCGGTGATTAGTCCGGCGACGAGGAATGTCGGCGTCCAGCCTTCGCCGTCGAGCACGAGCGCGAGCGGGACCGTCGCGGCGAGGTTGCCGATGTAACCGATGGCCCCGGTGAAGGAGGTGACGACGGCGTACCGGCGGCCGGGGAAATGCGCGGCGATCAGGCGAAGGACGCTGACGAACGTGAGCGCGTCACCGAAGCCGAGTATGCCGCGGGCGAGCAGGCCAAGCGGGTACGAGTGCGCCACCGCGAGGAGGATTTGGCCCAGTCCCAGGAAAACCAGCGCGGCAGTGAGCACGCGGCGAGGGCCGTATCTGTCGACCATCACGCCGGTCGGGATCTGCATGGCGGCGTAGACACCGACCTGCAGGACGGTGAAGATGCCGAGTGCGGCGGAGCCGACGCCGAAGCGTTCGGCCGCCTGCAACCCCGCGACGCCGAACGACGTGCGATGGAAGACGGCGAGCAGGTAGACGGCGGCGGCGGTCAGCCAGATGAACCAAGACCGGCGGGTCGCCCGGCCGGTGACTGGCGTCACGGAAATCCCTCCCAGGGGCAGACGGCATCGGCAGAGGCGCCCACAGTGCCGCCACAACTGTTGTATCGCCTAAACAACGCCGATACTTACCCGTAACCGAGGTGGCATTCACCACAACCCAGCCAGGCACGCCCCTTAGTCCGTAGGGACTCTCAAAGGTGTGGTTGCGGTCAGAGGTGTGGCTAGAAGCCTGTGTTTATTGGCGGCGGTGAAGACTTCCGGCCGTGGCCGGCCGTAAGTCGTGGTGACCGGCCTTCAGGTGGCTTCAGAGCCCTCCCCGCCAGTTGCGTGCCTCCGTCAGGGCGTTTTGACGGCGCCGACAACGGCCCAGCGCCCGGAGCGCCAGCGCGTCACGACGGCGACCAGGCGGAACACCATGAACAGCGAGAGCCCGCTCCAGATCCCGGCGAGTCCCCAGCCGAAGCCGAGCGACGCCCAGATCAGCGGCAGGAACCCGAGCCCCGCGCTGAGCAGGGTCGCGTTGCGCAGGAACGCCGCGTCACCCGCGCCGAGCAGGACGCCGTCGAGCGCGAACACCACGCCCGCGATCGGCTGCAGCGCGACGAAGAACCACCACGCGTGCGGAATCTCGCCGAGCACCGCGGCGTCGGAGGTGAACACGTGCGGCAGAACCTGCGACAACGCCGCGAAAACGACGCCGAGCACGCAGCCGAACACTAGCCCGTACCGCGTGATCTGCCCGGCGATGCCGCGTGCCTGACGGCTGGACCCCGCGCCGAGCGCGGCCCCGACGAGTGACTGCGCGGCGATCGCCACCGAGTCGAGCACGAGCGCCAGGAACACCCACAGCTGCAAGACGATCTGGTGCGCGCCAAGGGCTTCCGTCGACGTCCGCGCGGCGACAGCGGCGGCCGAAACGAAGCACACCTGAAAGCCGAGGCTGCGGATCACCAGGTCGCGGCCGAGCCCGAGCTGCGCGCGCATCAACGCCCAGTCCGGCGCCAGCGGCACCTTTTCCCGTACCAGCGCGGCGAGGAACATGCCCGCCGAAATCACCTGGGCGACGACGTTGGCCATCGCGGAACCTTCGAGTCCCCAGCCGGCGGCGTACACCAGGACCGGGCACAGTACGGCGGAAATCCCGTTGCCCGCCAGCACATAGCGCAGTGGGCGGGCGGCGTCCTGCACCCCGCGCATCCAGCCGTTGCCCGCCATCGTGATCAGGATCAGCGGCGCGCCGAACAGCGCGATGCGCAGCCACGAAACGGCGGCTGCGGTGATCTCGGCGTCGCCGGAGAGCGCGCGGGCGATCGGCTCCGCCAGGAGCTGGCCGGCCACGAGCACGACCAGCCCGACGACGATGGCCAGCCAGGTCGCCTGTACGCCCTCGCGCACCGCATCGGCCCGCCTGCCCGCGCCGTGCAGCCGGGCGGTCCGTGACGTCGTGCCGTACGAAAGGAACGTCAGCTGGCTCGAAACCTGGGTCAGCACCACCCCGCCGAGCGCGAGCCCGGCCAGCGGCACCGCCCCGAGGTGACCGACCACGGCAGTGTCGACGAGGACATACAGCGGCTCGGCGGCCAGCACGCCCAGCGCGGGCACCGCCAGCCCGAGGATCCGGCGAGGCGGCACGCGTTCCTCAAGGGTGTTCGACACACGGGGAATCTACGTCAGGGTTGACATGCAGCCGTTTGGCTGCCATATTTTATGCAGGTAAACGGCTGCATATTGAAGGACGACACATGGATGAGGTGTTCAAGGCACTGGCCGACCCCAGCCGCCGACGGCTGCTCGACAGCTTGAACGCCCGCAACGGGCAGAGCCTGCGGGAGCTGTGCGCCGGGCTGGAGATGGCACGGCAGTCCGTCAGCAAGCACCTTTCGGTGCTGGAGGCGGCCGGCGTGGTGACCACGGTGTGGCGCGGCCGGGAAAAGCTGCACTACCTCGACGCCGCGCCGATCAACGCCATCGCCGACCGCTGGATCAGCCAGTACCACCGCGAACGGGCCAGCGCGCTCGCCGACCTCAAGAAAGCATTGGAGCAAGAACCCATGGGCACCACCGAATTCGTCTACACGACCTACATCAAGACCACGCCCGAGCGGCTCTGGCAGGCACTGACCGAGCCCGCCTTCACCCAGCGCTACTGGGGCGTGAGGTTCGAGACGGACTGGAAGGCGGGCTCGGCGATGACCTGGGAGGAAAATGGCGAGAAGTCCGTCGATCCCGATCAGATCGTGCTCGAAGCCGACCCCTATCGCCGGTTGGCCTACACGTGGCACACCTTCAGCCCGGCCTGGGCCAAAGCCAACGGGGTTGGCGAAGAAATGCTCGCCAAGCTGGTCGCCGAGCCGAGGTCGAAGGCGACCTTCGAGCTCGAACAGCTTGGCGAGACGGTCAAGCTGACCGTCGTCCACGACGGCATCGAGCCCGGCAACACCGTGGTACAGATGGTGAACCAGGGATGGCCGCGTCTGATGTCCGATCTCAAGACCCTGCTCGAAACCGGCGAAACCCTGCCAAAACCCGACTAGGACATGTTTTGTGGATCTTCGTTCGCGTATCCGTGAACAAGATCCACAAGACACGCCCTAAATCAACGGCGCTTCGTCGAGCGCCTTGCGCAGGAGGTCGAGCACCTCGTCCGAGCTGCCTTCGACCGTGCAACCCGCTGCCATCCGGTGCCCGCCACCACCGAGCACCCGCGCGGCCATCGAGACGTCGATCTTCCCTGCCGAGCGCAGCGAAACCTGCCACTGCCGGCCGCGCTCGGTCGGCTCGGCCTCCTTCAGCACGATCGCCACCCCGGCGTCACGGGTGGAGCGCACGATGTCGATGACCGACTCGACCTCTTCGGCGCGGACGGTCGCGGCCACGTCAGCGCGAACGACGGCGTGCACCAGGCCGAAGCCCTGCGCCGCCTCCGGTTCGAGTCGGGCGCCGGCGAGCACGGCCGACAGCATCGGCAACCACGCGAACGGGTGATCGTCGACGATCTGCCGGACCACCTGATCTGGATCGACCCCGGCTTCAAGCAGCCGAGAGGCCATGCCGTGCGTCGACGGCGTCGCGCGGCGGAAACCGCTGGTGTCGGTGACGAGCCCGGCGTAGAGGCAACGCGCGATCGGCTCGTCCAACTCGGCACCGAGGGCGTCGATCAGGCGCAGCACGAGCACCGCGGTGGCTTCGGCCGTCTCGTCGACGACGTGATGGGTGCCGTAGAACGTGTTCGACGCGTGATGGTCGACGACGAGCACCTCGCCGCCCGCGGCCTTGTCCTTCGCCACCCTGGCCCCGAGTTGCCCGAGCCTGCCGAGTGTCGGGGTGTCCAGCGCGACGAGCAGCGGCTCGGTTTCGGGCAGCTCGGCGGGGCGCACGAGCAGGCCGCCGACGTCGAGTCCCTGCAGCGTTTCGGGCACCTCGTCCGGGGCGCCGAACGAGACCCGCACGGTCGCGCCCCGCTGCTGCAGCACCCTGGCCAGCGCCAGCGCACTGCCGAGCGCGTCGGCGTCCGGGCGGACATGCCCGAGCAGGGTCACGTCTTTCGCTTCGGCGAGGAGGGCGGCAGCGCGGGTGATGTCCTGCTCCAAAGTGCTCACCCTCGCAAGCTACGCTCATCGCGATGCCTCAGTACGCGATCTTGGTCTACCCGTCAGCCAACCGGGTCTACACCGACTCCTCCCCCGGCCTGCTCCGCGCCGAACTCTCGGTGTTCGGCGCGGCACTGTCCGCCGACCTCACCGACGTCGGCGAGGACACCATCGGCGGAGTCGGTTACGTCGTCTTCTCCACCGCGGAGCCACTGACAGCGCAGGACATCGCGCTGCTGTCGAACCTGTCGTCGTTGTACGCGCTGTTTGAATACACCCAGATCGAGCGTGGCGAAGAGACCCTGCGCCCGGTGACGATCAGCCCGCTCAGCAGGTTCGACTCGGATCTGCTGACGATCCAGAAGTACCCGGGGAAGACGAACGAGCTGTTCACCAAGCTGCTCTTCAACGTCACCCTGCTCTCCACCGCGTCGCCGCTCGCGATGCTCGACGAGCCGCTGCATGTGCTCGATCCGTTGTGCGGCAGGGGAACCACGCTGAACCAGGCGATGATGTACGGCTTCAACGCGACCGGGCTGGACGTCGACGGCAAGGACTTCGAGGCCTACGAGCAGTTCGTGAAGACGTGGCTGCGCACCAAACGCGTCAAGCACACCGCGGAGTCCGGGCAGGTCCGCCGCAACAAGGTGCGCCTGGGTCGGCGGCTCGACATCGAATTCGGCCTGACCAAGGAGCAGTACAAGGCTGGCGAGACGCGGAAGCTCACCTACCTCAACTGCGACACACTGACCACCGACGACCTGCTGCGCGCGAACTCCGTCGATGTCATCGTCACCGACGCGCCGTACGGCGTGCAGCACGGCAGCCACCGCACGCAGGACGCGAGCCTGTCCCGCAGCCCGCGTGACCTGCTGGCCGCCGCCGTGCCGGTGTGGACGCGCGTGCTGCGCCCGGGCGGGGCGATCGGCATCTCGTGGAACACCTACGTCGCCAAGCGCGAGGAACTCGTCGAAATCCTCGGCCGCGCAGGACTCGACGTGTGCGAAGGCGGGGCGTTCGAGGAGTTCTCGCACCGCGTGGACCAGGCAATCGTGCGAGACCTCGTGGTGGCGCGCAAACCCGCGTAGTCCGGCCCGAACGCGTTCTGTGCGCGCATGTCGGCGTTTTGTGCACACGAGTAAGACTTTCGCGAGCAGGTTCGCCACCAGCACGAGCTCCACGACGCGCTCGCGTTCGGCGTACATCCCCCGGTCTCGACACCGGCGCGAAAAAAACGGCGTCCAGCACGGTTTACACGCTTTCGACGTCGAACCGCACCTGAACTTGAGGTGCCCTTCAACTTATCTATAATCGGGTCATGCCCACCGAAGAGCGGCCGCTGCGGCGAGACGCGCAGCGCAACCGGGACCTCCTGGTCACGGCCGCGCGCGAAGTCTTCGGCTGTGCCGGGCTCGACGCGTCCCTGGAGGAGATCGCCCGGCGCGCCGGCGTCTCGATAGGCACGCTCTACAACCGGTTTCCGACACGCGTGGCCCTCATCGAGGCCGTGTTCCTCGGGCCGCTGGAACAGGCGAACGAAACCGCCGAGCGCGCGGCGGAGTTCGACGACGCCTGGGCCGGGTTCGTGTACTTCCTGGAGCGGTCCTGCGAAATGCAGGCGGCCGACCGCGGTTTCACCGAAGTGTGTTCACGCTCGTTTCCCGACGCGCCCGCATTGGACCGGGCGAAGGCGAAAGCGGGCGAAACCTTCGGGAAGGTGATCCGGCGTGCACAGGAGTCGGGCCGGCTCCGAGCCGACTTCCGGCTCGACGATTTCGCACTCGCCGTCAGCGCGACGGCGCATCCCCAGTGGCGCCGCCACCTGGCGTTCCTGATCGACGGCTTCCGCGCCAAGGCCGCGCACCCGCTCCCCGACGCGGACTGAGTCACCTTCACCAGGCGACACGCGCGCACAGACTGCACTCGGGCTTGGATCAGGAATGGGGGTCCGGCTCGACGAACGAGTTGCGGAGGATGTGGATGTCCGCTTCCTTTTCGTCTTCATCGGTCTCTTCCCGCGGAGCCTTGTACGGATCGGCGTCGCCGGCGTAGGCGGCGTCGGTCCGGCGGCGTGCGACCTCTTCATCGGACTCCCGGGCCTTCGCGAGCAGCGCTTCGATGCGCTTCGCGTCCTCGGGGATGTTGTCGGCCTGGAACAGGATCGACGGCGTGTAGCGCACGCCGGTGCCCGCGCCGACCTTGGACCGCAGCAACCCGCGCGCGGATTCCAGCGCGGCGGCGGCGGCCTCGAAGTCCGGCTCGACGTCGAGCTTCTCCGCCAGCACCGTGTAGAAGACGGTGGCGTCGTGCAGGTCCGCGGTGATCTTCGTGTCCGTGATGGTCACGTAGTTCAGCCGCGGGTCCTTGATGTCGTGCTCGATCGCGGAGGCGATGATCTGCGAAATCCGCTTCGCGAGCTTGCGCGCGCGTGCTGGGTCGGCCATGGGTTTTCCCTATCTGTTCTTCTGTAAGTCAGTCGTCCGGTCCGAGGAGCCGGCGATGTGCGGAAAGCAGTTCGAACTCCGGCCTGCTCGCCACATACCGTTCACACGAGTCGAGCACGTCCCGGACATGTTCGCCACCGGCGGCGACCACGGCCACGCCGATCATCGCCCGCCGGTGCAGGTCCTGATGGCCGGCTTCGGCCACCGAGACGTCGAAGCGCTTGCGCACTTCGGCCAGCACCGGTTTGACGAGGGATCGCTTCTGCTTCAGCGAATGGACATCGCCGAGCAGGATGTCGAGCTCAAGGGCTCCAACGAACATCAGCATCTGGGGTGGTGTCAGGGGACTGGAAAACAATCCCGGGTGGAGACGAGACGGCCCGGGGAGAGACAGCTGCCTCTCCCCGGGCCGGTACTCGTTATCAGGCGCGCGGCTTCTCGCGCTGTTCGTACGTCTCGATGACGTCGCCGAGCTTCAGATCGCTGTAGTTGCCCAAGGTGAGACCACACTCGAAGCCCTCGCGGACCTCGGTGACGTCGTCCTTTTCGCGCTTCAGCGAGTTGATCGGCAGGTTCTCCACGATGACGTTGCCGTCGCGGAGCAGACGACCCTTGGCGTTACGCCGGATCTCGCCCGAGATGACCATGCAACCGGCGATGGTGCCGACCTTCGACGACTTGAAGATGCCGCGGATCTCGGCCTTGCCCAGCTCGACCTCTTCGAAGATCGGCTTGAGCATGCCCTTGAGTGCGGCCTCGATCTCGTCGATGGCCTGGTAGATCACCGTGTAGTACCGGACGTCGACGCCCTCGCGGTTGGCCCGCTCGGTCGCCTTGCCCTGTGCCCGCACGTTGAACCCCAGCACGATCGCGCTGGACGCTGTCGCCAGGTCGATGTCCGACTCGGTGACCCCACCGACGCCCCGGTGCACCACGTTCAGTTCGACGTCGTCGCCGACCTCGAGCTGCATCAGCGATGCTTCCAGTGCCTCGACCGTTCCGGAGTTGTCACCCTTGATGATCAGGTTAAGGGTGCTCGTCTCCTTCAAGGCCTCGTCGAGGTCTTCCAGGCTGACCCGCTTACGCCGCGACGCGTTGAGCGCGTTGCGAGTACGGGCCGAACGCCGCTCGGCGATCTGCCGCGCGACCCTGTCCTCGTCGACGACCAGGAACGTGTCGCCGGCGCCGGGCACCGAGGTGAACCCGATGACCTGGACCGGCCGGGACGGCGTTGCTTCGGTGACGTTGACGTTGTGCTCGTCGACCATCTTCCGCACGCGGCCGTACGCGTCGCCGGCGACGACCGAGTCGCCGACCCGCAGCGTTCCGCGCTGCACCAGCACCGTGGCGACCGGACCGCGACCGCGGTCCAGGTGCGCCTCGATCGCGACACCCTGGGCCTCCATGTCCGGGTTGGCCCGGAGGTCCAATGCGGCGTCCGCTGTCAGCAAGATCGCCTCGAGGAGACCATCGATGTTGATGTTCTCCCGCGCCGAGATCTCGACGAACATCGTGTCGCCGCCGTACTCCTCGGCCACGAGGTTGTACTCGGTGAGCTGCTGCCGGATCTTGTCCGGGTTCGCGCCCTCCTTGTCGATCTTGTTGATCGCGACCACGATCGGGGCCTTCGCCGCCTGCGCGTGGTTGATCGCCTCGACCGTCTGCGGCATGACGCCGTCGTCGGCCGCGACCACGATGACCGCGATGTCCGTGGCGTTCGCACCACGAGCACGCATGGCGGTGAACGCCTCGTGACCCGGGGTGTCGATGAACGTCACCAGACGAGGGTTGCCCTCGAGCTCGGTCTCGATCTGGTAGGCGCCGATGTGCTGGGTGATGCCACCGGCTTCGCCCTCGCGCACCTTCGTCTTGCGGATCGTGTCGAGCAGCCGGGTTTTACCGTGGTCGACGTGACCCATGATCGTCACGACCGGCGGCCGGACCTGGAGGTCCTCTTCGCCACCGGCGTCGTCGCCATAGGTGATGTCGAAGGTGCCGAGCAGCTCGCGGTCTTCTTCCTCCGGGCTGACGACCTGGACGACGTAGTTCATCTCGCCGCCGAGGAGCTCGAGGATGTCGTCCGACACGGACTGCGTCGCCGTGACCATCTCACCGAGGTGGAAGAGCACCTGCACCAGCGAAGCCGGGTTGGCGTCGATCTTCTCGGCGAAGTCGGTCAGCGAAGCGCCACGCGGCAAGCGGATCGTTTCGCCACTGCCCTTGGGCAGGCGAACGCCACCGACGCTGGGCGCCTGCATGTTGTCCATGTACTCCATGCGCTTCTGGCGCTTGGACTTGCGGCCCTTGCGAGCGGGACCACCGGGACGGCCGAAGGCACCAGCGGTACCGCCGCGGCCACCGGGGCCACCACGACCGCCGCCGCCACCACGGAAGCCACCGCCACCAGCGGGAGCTCCACCGCCGCCACCAGGACCGCCACCACCGGGACGGAAACCGCCACCGGCGCCACCGCCACCGGGACCACCGGCACCGGGACGGAAACCGCCACCGGCGCCACCGCCACCGGGACCGCCACGAGCGCCGCCACCGGGACCGCCACGACCAGCGGGGCCGCCACCAGGACCGCCACGACCAGCGGGGCCGCCACCAGGTCCACCGCGACCGGCGGGGCCACCACCGGGACGGGGAGCGGGACGACCGGGCATCATGCCCGGGTTCGGCCTCGGCGGCATGTTGCCCGGCGTGGGCCGGTTGCCACCGGAAGCGCCGCCACCGGGACGGGGAGCGGGACGATCGCCGCCCGGACGGTCGCCACCGGGACGCGGCGGACGGTCACCGCCGCCACCACCCTGCTGGCCACCACTGGGACGGGGACCGGCCGGACGCGGGGCCGGCGAACCGGAACCGACACCGAACGGGTTGTTGCCGACACGCGGGGTACGCGGGCCGGGCTTGGGACCAAGAGCCTTGGGACCCTGCGGCTTCGGCGGGACGACCGAACCGGTCGAGCTCGATGAAGGCGTCGCGGGGGCTTGGGCGGCAGGAGCCTGAGCGGCCGGGGCCGGGGCTTCCTGTTGGGGCTTCGGCGCGGGCGGGGCCGCGGGCTCCGCCTTGGCGACCGCAGCCACCTCACTTGGAGCGGTGGGCTGCTCGGCCGGGGCCGGAGCGGCCGGCGGCTTCGGCCCCGGACGGGGTCCGGGACGCATGCCACCGGGACGCGGGGCGCCACCGGAGGGAGCCACGGGTGCGGAGGACGGGGCCGCGGAGGACCCGTTTCCGGCCGGTGCCGCGGGACGCGGCGGGGCGGGGGTGGGCTTGGCGCCACCCTTGCCCGGGTACGCGTCACGAAGACGGCGGGCAACGGGTGCCTCGACGGTCGACGACGCGGACTTGACGAACTCACCCTGCTCTTTGAGCTTGGCTAGAACGTCTTTACTGGTAACACCGAGCTCTTTTGCAAGCTCATGTACACGGGCCTTGCCTGGCACAGCTCTCCTATTCTGGGGAGGCCGGCGGCAGACCCGCAGACCTCGTCCTATTGTCGCGCGTTCATGGCTTCAGCTTCACGGCTGACTCATGACGGGTCGACCTGCTTCCTTGATTCCGACTGGACGGGAGAAACTCTCCCGTCCCCACCAACTACGGCGAACTGCGCGAGCTGGTCCCTGAGCACCTGGCCGTCGAGGATCCCGGTGAACCGTAGGGCTCTGGGAAACGCTCGCCGACGCTCGGCCTTGTCCAGACACCCGGGGCGCGGGTGCAACCAAGCACCCCTGCCCGGGAGCCGCCGACGTTCGTCGACGACCAGCTGTCCGTCCACCGCGACCACTCGCAGCAACTCACCGGCCAAGGCCCGCTCACGGCATCCCACACACGTCCGCACCGGAGCAGGCCGGTGTTTTTGGCGTGTGGCTCCGCCGCGTGGGCCTTGAACCACTAGTGAGTCTAGCCCGTCGTCCCTCACTCAGCCGAACCGGTTGTCGCCGCGCGTCGCGGCTCCTCCTCGCGGGCTTCTTCCAGGGGCGGGGCCTCCTGGTTTTCAGCGGGTACAGGCTCCGGTGCGGCGTCGCTGCGGATGTCGATCCGCCAGCCGGTCAGGCGTGCGGCAAGCCGCGCGTTCTGCCCTTCCTTGCCGATGGCCAGGGACAACTGGTAATCCGGGACGACGACTCGCGCTGTCTTCGCGCGCTCGTCTACGACCCGTACCGAAACAACCTTCGCCGGGGACAAAGCATTCCCGACGAAGCGCGCCGGGTCCTCCGAGTAGTCGATGATGTCGATCTTCTCACCGGCGAGCTCGCTCATCACGTTCCGCACGCGGGCGCCTACCGGTCCGATGCACGCGCCCTTGGCGTTGACGCCCGAGACCTTCGAGTGCACCGCGATCTTCGTGCGGTGCCCGGCCTCGCGCGCGACGGCGGCGATCTCCACCGTGCCGTCGGCGATCTCCGGGACCTCGAGCGCGAAAAGCTTGCGGACGAGGTTCGGGTGGGTGCGGGAAAGGGTGATCTGCGGGCCGCGATTGCCGCGGGCGACGCCGACGACGTAGGCCTTGATGCGGTTGCCGTGCTCGTAGGACTCGCCGGGAACCTGCTCGCTCTGCGGCAGCACGCCCTCGGCGTCACCGACCTCGATGACGACCATGCCGCGCGCGTTGGCCCGCGCGTCGCGCTGGATCACCCCGGCGATGATCTCGCCCTCCTTGGCCGAGAACTCGCCGAAGGTCCGCTCGTGCTCGGCATCGCGCAGGCGCTGCAGGATGACCTGGCGGGCGGTGGTGGCGGCGATCCGGCCGAAGCCCTCGGGGGTGTCGTCCCATTCCTCGGCGACCTCACCGGCCTCGTCCATCTTGCGGGCCAGCACCCGCACCAAGCCGCTCTTGCGGTCGATGTCGATCTTCGCGAGTGGCTGGTGGCCCTCGGTGTGCTTGTACGCGGTCAGCAACGCCGTCTCGATGGCGTCGATCACGGTTTCGAAGGGGATGTCCTTGTCCCGTTCGATCGCGCGCAGTGCGGCGATGTCGACGTTCACTTCGACTCCTCCTTCGGCCCAGTGCTGGTGGCGTCTTCCTCAAGGAGTTTGAGGTCGGCGGTGGGGGGTTGCTTGAACTCGATCTCGATCATGGCCTTGGCCACGTCGGCGTAGGACACATCTCGGATCACTCCGTCGACGAGGACCCTGGCGCCGTCTTCGCCTGCGCGCCCGACCCGGCCGATGAACTCCTTGCCTTCGCGCGGGGTGACACGCACCAGCCGGAACTTCGCCCGGCGCCAGTGTCTCGGCTTGCCCAGCGGCCGGTCCAGGCCGGGGGAGGTGACTTCGAGGGTGTACGCGCTGGCGATCACGTGCTCGTTCTCGTCGAGCACGGCAGACACCGCGCGGCTGATCTCGGCCACCTCGTCCAGCCCCACCCCGTCGTCACCGTCGACGACGACCTTGACCAGCTGACGCCGGCCGGCCTGCTGCACCTCGAACGAGTCGAGGTCGAAACCCGCGGCCGTGACGGCACCGGCCACAAGGGGCTCGAGCCGGGTGGCGAGTTCGTTGGGCACGTGGAAGCACTCCTGTGTATTCGTGTGTCAGTGTTGGTTGAGCTTATCTTGTGGCCCGTTCGGAGCGCGCGAGCGTCGTCGCCCGGCCGCCGCCTGGCAGGATGGCTCGGTGTGACAGGGGAATCGAGCAAGCTCAGCCGACGACGGATCCTGCGCGCGGGAGCGCTGGCCGTGGTCACCGTCCCGCTCGCGGCGGCCTGCGGAACGGGCTACGACGAAAGCCCAGATCCACTGGTGCCGCTGCTTGAGCAGGCGAAATCGGACGCCGCGGCGGCGACCTCGCTGGGCCGGTCCTCGGCGAAGGATGCCGACGTCGCCCAGCAGGTCGCGGCCGCGCGCACGGCGCACGCCGAAGCATTGCAGTCCGAAGTGGACAGGCTGAACCGCCCCAAGTCCTCGACCGCGGCGAGCCAGGCGCCGTCGGTGCCGGAAGGCCTCGCCGGGCTCAAGCTCCGGCTTTCGACCGCTGGCACGCAAGCCGAAACGCTGCTCGGCGCGCAACCGCGGTACCGCGCGGGACTACTGGCGTCGATCGCCGGAGGATGCGCGGGGCTGCAGCGGATCTCGCCCGCTCTCGACAGCGGCGAGGGCACCACCGAACTCGCGGCGCCGACGGTGGCGAGCCTGCCGCCGGACACCGTGACCGCCCTGCAGCAGGCCCTGTCGGCGGAGCACGCGGCGATCTGGACCTACGGCTTGGTCGGCGCGTTCCTCTCGGCCGGTTTCACCAAGGCCACCACGGAAGGTGCCGCCGAGCACGTGAAGCGCCGTGACTTCTGCGAGCGGGTGCTGTCGGCCTCCGGGGCGACGCCGGTCTCCGCCGAGGCCGCGTACGTGCCACCGAAGCCGGTGACCGACGAGGCTTCGGCGAAGGCCGTGGTCGCGACCGTGGAGTCGGACACGATGGCGGCGTGGCGCGGGGTGGTCGGGCAGACCGACGATCCCGGCCTGCGCACCACGGCCACCCGTGCGCTCGTCGCTTCGGCGCGTCGCTGCACCCCGTGGCGGATGGAGTCGGGGCAGAAGCCCTCCGCCATCGCCCTGCCCTAGACCGCTACTCACACAGCCAGCCACGCGCGCCTTTTCCCTAGACCCAGCCACCACGACTTCCGGCCGGCCACGGCCGGAAGTCTTCACCCGCGCGCGCTCGCCGAAGGCCAGGTTCACGGGAGCAGGGCGCCCCCAGCACAGTCACGCCGTACCTCCGATGTCACGCCCTGGTCACGCGAACCTGATCGCGCGCCGCCAACAAACACAGCTAATTGTGGAGGTCGGCCGACAGGCGGATGGCGTCGAGGGCGATCTTGTTGAGCAGCGGCACGTCCTTGTGCTCCTGGAAGAAACTGGCGAGGACGATGGTCACCTCGCTGCCGTTGACGTGTGACTCGTAGTCGCCGGTCGCGAGGGCGGGCTGGCCGGGGATCTTCGCGGTCTTGTCCCGGACCATGTCGCTGATGTTGCCGGTGTTGTTACTGTCGGTGAGCGTCTTGAGTGCGGTGGCTTTCGTGGCGTCCGGCATGGTCACCAGCACGACCGAGACCAGTGCCCTGGCTCCGCCGGACGTCGTCGTGTAGAGCGCACGAGAGAGCCGCGTGCAGGGATTTTCCTTGAAGAAGTCCTGGGTCTTGCTGTACGACTTCTTCACGCAGTCGGTCGAGACCTCCGGCCCCTCGGCCAGGGTGAACTGGAACTGCCCGGCGTTCGCCGGGGGCTGCGCCACCTGGGCCGGGGGCTCTTGGTGCCGGATCAGCCACCAGAGCAACCCGGACACCACCGCGATGCCGACCAGGCCTGCGCCCTTGAGCGGAGTGAGCTTCGGATTCGTTTGCGGAGCGGGACCGCCGACCCGTTGCAGGGGCGCCGTGTCACCGACCCCCGGAGAAAATCGCGCACCAACCACGAGGAGATACGGTAGTTCACCGCTGCGGGGTTCACTCGAACGCGTCTAGGACCAGCTCCACATCGGTCATTGAGCTGTACAGATGGAAGCCGACGCGGACCTTCCCCGCCCGGTCGCTCGCCACCACCCCGGCCTTGGCGATCCGCTCGCCGTCGGCGTCCAGCGCGACGATGGCGCTCCCGCGGTCCGGCAGCCCGAGCCCGGTCAGCAATGTGTCCGCGAGTTTCACGCAGTGCGTGCGCACCGCGTCGAGGTCCAGTGCCGCGAGGTAGGGCAACGCCACGGCAGCCCCTGCCTGGGCGAACCAGACCGGCGAGATGTCCAGCGAGCGGGCATCCGCGGCGAGCCGCAGTGGCAGGCCGTAGACCGATTTCCAGGGGTCGTCGCCGGCGTACCAGTTGGCGGCGATCGGCGGGGTGCGTTCGAGCGCCCGCGGATGCACGGCGAGCCAGGCCGACCCGCGCGGCGAAAGCAGCCACTTGTATCCGGCGCCGACGACCCAGTCGGCCCAGCCGAGCCGCAGCGGGCGCCACCCGGCGGCCTGGGTGACGTCCAGCAGCACCTGGGCCCCGGCGGTCTCCGCCGCGGCCCGCAGGGCGTCGAGGTCCACCTGCGTCCCGTTGGCGGACTGCACAACGCTGACCGTGACGAGGTCGTGGCCTTCGACGCGGGCGGCCAGCTCCGCCAGCGGCACCTCGGTCACCTCGATGCCGCGATGTGCCTGCGCGGCGAACGGGAAGGTCGCACTGGTGAACTCGCCCGCTGCCGTCAGCACCTTGGCGCCGTCCGGAAGTCCCGCGGCCACGCTCGCGATGAGCTGCGAGACCGACGCCCCGATCGCCACCTGCTCCCTCTGCACCCCGATGAGCCGTCCGAACGCCTCACGCGCGACGTACACGGCGTGGTCGAAATCCGGCGGCGCGGCGGCACCCCGGCGCCAGTCGCCCACCGACGCCATGACGGCGTCGGCCACCTGTGCCGGGGGTATCCCGATGCTCGGGGTGTTCAGGTATCCCGCAGGAACGTCGAAATCCGCGCCGAATGCATGCATGCGCCCGAGGCTAGCTCTGAAGACTGGGAGCGCGGCAGCAGGGCGGTGACCTCTGAGTAGCTGGGCGGGGTGAGCGGCAGGGGGCGGCCGTCCCGCACGGCGGAGACTGTCTCGACGGCGGCCGCGAGCGCCATGCGGTACGGCAGCGAACCCAGACTGATCCGCGCCACACCGAGCTCCGCGAGCTGGGCGACCGGGTGGCCGCCGGGCGAGAACAGCACGTTGACCGGCACCTCGACGGCCCGCACCACGGCTTCGATGTCGCCTGCGTCGGCAAGGCCCGGCACGAAGACGCCGTCCGCCCCGACCCCCGCATACGCCTTCACCCGCGAGATCGCCGCCGAAACCGGCCCGGTGCGGAGCCAATTCGTATCCGTCCGCGCGTTGACGAACAGGTCCGGCACGCGGGCCTTCATCGCGGCGATCAGCGTGCACTGCGCGTCGACGCCGGCGAGTGATCCGTCGGCGCGGCCGTCCTCGATGTTCACCCCGGCCGCCCCCGCCTCCGCCAGAACCGACGCCAAATCCGCTACAGCGCCGGGATCCGCACTGAAACCGTCGGCGATGTCCACCGTGACGAAAGCGTCCACTGTGGACAGACTTAACGCCAGAGCGATTGTGGCGTCCAGGGTGCGGGGGTGACCGTCAGGCTCCCCCGCGGCTGCCGACACGCCGAGGCTGGTCGTGCCGAGCGCAGGGAAACCTTGTGCCGCAAGGAGAGCGCCGACGCCGAACTCCCACACATTGGGCAGCAGCAGCGGACGGCCCGGCTGGTGAAGGTCGCGGAATGCCATGTGCCGACGGTAGCGCCCGCACGTGTCGGCGGCGGCCGACGCGTCAGATTAACGCGTTCGCCGGGTCCGCGGCTTTCGGCGAGAATACGGGAATGGATCCGGCGTTCGTCCCCGGCTTGCGTGGCTCGGCCGTCGTCGCCGCTCGCCTGGTCCGCGACCTGATGCGCCTCTGCCTGCTCAGGCGTTGACCGGGGTCTGCCCCTGGTCGAAGACGTCCTGCGCTTCCTGAACCTGGCCCATATGCGCGGTGGCCCACTTTTCGAGCATGCTCAGCGGCACGACCAGCTCCCGCCCGAGGTCGGTCAGCTCGTAGTCGACCCTCGGCGGGATGACCGCGTACGCCGTGCGCTTCAGCATCCCGTCGCGCACCAGGCTCCGCAGGGTCTGGGTGAGCATCTTCTGCGAGATCCCGTCGACCCGTTTCCCGATCTCGGTGAACCGCATCGGCCCATCGCTGAGCACCAGCACGATCAGCACGGTCCACTGGTCCCCGATGCGGTCGAGCAGCTGACGGGTCGGGCAGGACTTGTCGAACGGGTTGGGCAGCATCATGAGCTCCTACTCTCCTAAAGAGAGTAACACACTTCAAAGTCATTACTCTCTTTCGGAAATTAATGGTTCCGAGGCCAGGTTGACCACGACGAGACACCTCGCGAACCAAGGAGCAACTATGACAATCGTGGTAACCGGCGCGACCGGCCAACTGGGGCGGGCCGTGGTCAAGCACCTGCTGGAGCGCGTGCCCGCCGACCAGGTCGTGGCCAGCGTGCGTGACCCGAAGAAAGCGGCAGACCTCGGCGTCGCGGTCCGCGAAGGCGACTTCGAGCGGCCGGAGACCCTGGCCGCAGCGTTCGCGGGCGCGGACAAGCTGCTGATCATCTCCAGCCAGGGCGACACCGAGAGCCGCAGCCGCCAGCACACGAACGCTGTCGCCGCCGCCAAGGCCGCCGGGGTCGGACACCTCGTCTACACCTCGCTCACCCGCGCGGACACCAGCAAGATGTCGCTGGCCGACACCCATCGGCCCACCGAGGACGCGATCAAGGCCACCGGTATCCCGTACACGTTCCTGCGCAACAACTGGTACTTCGAGAACGACTTCGGCACCGTCCTCGGCGCGCTCGCGACCGGCGGTGTCGCCACGCCGACACAAGGGGGCAAGGTCGCGTCGGCCACGCGGGACGACTTCGCGAACGCCGCCGCAGCTGTGCTGGCCACCGAAGGTCACAAGAACGCGGTTTACGAACTGGGCGGCACGATCGCCCACAGCTACGCCGAGTGGGCCGAGGCCATCGGTGCCGCCGCCGGGCGCGAGATCACCTACACCGAGATCACCCCCGACGAGTCCGCCGCGGCACTGGCGGCCGCCGGGGTTCCGGCCGGCTTCGTGCCGGTCCTCGTCGACGCGCAGCTGGCCATCGCCCATGGCGAGCTCGACGTCCCGACCCAGGATCTCGCCGAGCTGATCGGCCGCGAGCCGGTAGGCCTGCGCGAATGGGTTACCGCCGTGGTGAATGCACACCGAGCCTGAGCGCGGATCAGCGCGGCGCGGCCACCGACTCCATGAGGGTCGAAAACAGCAGGCGGAGGTGGCCGCGCCCGCGTGTCCAGCGGGCGTCGAGCTCGGCCTGGTCGCGAGTCGCCCAGCTCGCGATGAGGATGCCGCGCACGACGTCCATCGCGGTGTAGACGGCGTGCGCGAACTCCGGATGCGTGGCGTACTCGGGCATGATCGCCTTGCCGAACTCGATCAGGCTGCCGGTGGCGATCGGCTCGACCATGGCCATCTGCTGCCGAAGCTCCGGATCGGTCCTGGACACGACCCACAGCTCGACCGTCGCGGAGAACACCGGGCCCTGGTGCATTTCCCAAAGCAGCTGCAGCGCGTCGCCGATCGGATCCGCGGACTCCTTCAGCCTCCCGAGTTCGGCCATCGCGACCTGGGTGCGCTTCGCCGCCAGATGCCGGATCGCGGACGTCACCAGATCGGCCTTCGCCGGGAAGTGGTGCACCTGCGCACCGCGGGTGACGCCGGCTCGATCGGCCACCTTCGTGGTCGTGGTGCCCGCGTAGCCGTACTCGACGAGGCAATCGATGGTGGCGTCCAGCAGGCGCAGGCGCATGGCAGAGCTGCGCTCCTCCTGCGTCCGTCCGGTCGATCCACGTCGTGGCGCTGACATGGCGCCACTTTATGGTGTGGCGGCATCGGCGGACGCCGGACGCTCTTCAACGCCGGTTGCGGCAGGTTCTGGAGGTCTTACCTGACCCGAACATTTCCCCGATGCCCTCCGAACACGCCCCGGCCAAGGTACTCGGGTACCCGGCAGCGAGCCGGAGTTTCGGAAGGAGTCCCCATGACGCTCTCCACCTGGACACGCCGCGGAGCCGTCGCCTGCTGCGGCGCGGCGATCACCGCACTCGCCGTGGCGCCCATCGCGTCCGCGCAGACGACCACGCCCGCTCCCGTCGCACCCATCACGCTCAGCCCGCAGGAATCGCAGCAGGTCTGCGCCGACTGGGTGCCCAAGCTGACCAAGCGGGCGGCCAACCTCTCCGAGCGGATCAACGGCGGCCCGCAGGTGGCCGGGTCGGTCGCGAACCTGAGGGCCAGGGCCACCGATCAGCGCGCCAAGGGCCGCGGCAAGCAGGCCGACCAGTTGGAGAAGCGCGCCGACAAGCGCGCGGGCCGGATCGCCGAGCTGAACAGCGCGAAGCAGCGCCTCGACACCTTCAACGCCGCGCATTGCAAGCCTGGACCGACGAAGTGAGGGCGTCGACGACGGTCGTCACGCTGACCTTCGCCGCCGCGGTGGCATGGGGTTGCGCGGCCTGCGAACGCGATACGGCGTCCCCCACGCAACCCAACGGGGAACTTTCCGGCATCCAGTCCACTCTCGACAGCATCGACGCGGACATGTCCGGCGACGCGAACCCTTAGTGGTCACGATCGGAAGCACTTAGAATGCCGGGAACGAAAGGGGCTCAGGTGAGTTCGTCAGTCGGGCGCGGACTGGTGCTGGTGGCCGAAGACGAGGCCGCGATCGCCGAACTGGCGGCGATGTACCTGACGCGGGACGGCTTTGGCGTGCACATCGAATCCGACGGCCTCGCCGCGCTCGCGGCGGTGCGCCGGTTGCGGCCGGTGGCGGCGGTGCTCGACATCGGTTTGTCCGGAATGGACGGTATCGAGATCTGCAAAACCATGCGGGCGGCGGGTGACTGGACGCCGGTCCTGTTCGTGACCGCCCGCGATGACGAGCTCGACAGGTTGCTCGGACTGGAGATCGGAGCCGACGACTACCTCACCAAGCCGTTCAGCCCGCGCGAACTCGCGGCCAGGGTGCGAACCGTGCTGCGGCGCTCCGCCGGGTCGTTGCCACCCGCCGAGACGTACTCGGCGGGTGGCACCCGCGTCGACGTGATCCGGCGCAAGGCGTGGGCGGACGAGACCGAGATCGCGCTGACGTCGACGGAGTTCGACCTGCTGGCGCACCTGCTGCGACGCCCAGGGCAGGTGTTCACGCGGGAGCAGCTACTCAGCTCGGTATGGGGTTACTCGGCGTCCGCTGGAACTCGCACCGTCGACGTCCACATCGCCCAGCTGCGGGCGAAACTGGGCGCCCAAAGTCCTCTTAGGACCGTCAGGGGCATCGGCTACTCGGCGGACGGCGGATGAAACGCGGCTCGCTCGCAATGCGGATCACCCTGGTCTGCCTTGCCGTCGCGGGAGTCGCGGTGATCGTCGCCGGGCTGGTGGCGGCGAAACTCGTCCGCAGCACCGCGACCGATGTCCTACGACAGTCGCTTTCGGCGCAGGCCGACGTCGTGGCGAGCCAGCTCGATGACACTGGCGCGGTAGGCAGCCGGTTCGGCGTCGGCAAGGTGGCCGATGTGGTGCAGGGACAGGGAATTGCGGTCATCGTGCGGCGCCCGAGCGGGCAGCAGGCCGGGGGTGACGCGACGACGCTCCTCGCCGCAGAGCGAGCCGGGCTGCCGAAGCTCGCGCCACTGTCGTCCACCGTCACGGTGGACGCGCAGCAATTCCTCGTGGAGATCCGGCCCGTCGGCACCCGCGGCGCCGGGTTCGCGCTCGTCCAGCCGGTGACGACCGGTGAGCGGACACTGCGGCTTCTCGTGCGGAACATCCTGCTGGCATTGGGGATAGGGTTGCTCGTAGCCGCGTTGGCGGGCTTCGCGCTCGGCCGGTTGCTCGCGCGTCCGCTGCGGCGGGCGGCCGCCGTCGCGAGCAGTATGCGGGGCGGGCGCCGGGATCTGCGGGTACCGGTGGAGGGACCGGCGGAGGTCGCCGACGTCGCAACCTCGGTGAACGAACTGGCCGACGCGCTGCATCACAGCGAAGCGCGGCAACGGGAGTTCCTGCTGTCGGTGTCCCACGAGCTGCGCACGCCACTGACCGCGGTCAACGGTTTCGCGGAGGCACTGGCCGACGGGGTCGTCACCGGCGACGACGCTGTCCGCGCCGGGCAGACCATCCAGCGTGAGTCGCAGCGGCTGGAACGACTGGTCAGCGACCTGCTCGACCTGGCACGGCTCGGCGCGGACGAGTTCAGGCTGGACCTCGCGCAGCTCGACGTCGTGGCGCTGGTGCGCGACTGCACCGAGGTGTGGCGGCTGCGATGTGAAACCGAAGGCGTGCCGCTGCGGACCGAACTCCCGGCGTTCCCGGTGACGGTGGTGGCCGATCCACGTCGGCTGCGGCAGGTTCTGGACGGGCTGTCCGAGAACGCGCTGCGCGTTACTCCGGCCGGGGCGCCGATCGTGCTGTCGCTGCGGGTCACGCCCGACGGTTCGGCGGTGATCCAGGTGCGCGACGGCGGGCCGGGGTTGTCGCAAGAGGACTATGCGGTCGCGTTCGATCGCGGCGTGCTCAACGCCAAGTACCGCGACAGCCGCCCGGTCGGCTCCGGGATCGGGCTGGCACTCGCGCACGGCTTGGTGACCCGGATGGGCGGGACAATGACCGCCGGGCCTGCCCCCGAAGGTGGCGCGGCCTTCAGCGTCGTCCTGCCCGTTCGCTGACAGCACAATGACTCCCGGCGAAATCCCGACATGCTGGGCATATGACCAAACCCTTTCGCTTTGGAGTCGTGGTCGGCCACACGCCGGATCTCAAGTCATTCACCGAAGTGGCGCGTAGGGCCGAAGACCTGGGCTACGACACGCTTCTCGCGCCGGATCCGATCGGCGAGTTCGACCCGCTCACCGTGCTGTCCGCCGCGGCCGCGGTGACGACCACGTTGCGGTTGGGGACGTTTGTGCTCGCCGAGTCATTCCGCGACTCGGAGATGCTGGACTGGCAGTCGAACACGCTGCACACCCTGACCGGCGGGCGGTTCGAACTGGGCCTGGGCACCGGACGGCCCGGCGCGCGGGAACGCACCGTGGGGCTGGGCCGTGAGTACGGCAGTGGCGGGCAGCGGCTCGAGCGGCTGGCGGAAACGCTCGCCTACCTCAAGCGCCGCGAGGACAGGCCGCCACTGCTGCTCGCCGGTGTCGGGCCGAAGATTGTCCGGCTCGCCGGGCGCGAGGCCGACATCCTTTCCGTGGCAGTACCTCCGTGGAAGACCGAGGCCGATTTGAGGTCCACTGTGGACATATTCCGCGAGGAGGCCGGGACGCGGGACGTCGAGCTCGGCCTGAACCTGCTGGCGATCAACCACGAATCGTCTCCATGGCTCAAGCAGCTCACCGGCCGCGATACCCCCGAACTCGCCGCCCTCGGCGCCGTCACCGTGCTTCCCGGCTCCCCCACCGAAGCCGCCGACCTACTCCGCCGACGCCGCGACGAGCTCGGCATCTCCTACTTCAAGGTCAATTCCGCCCTCATGGAGGACTTCGCCCCCGTCCTCACCATCCTCCATTCCCCCTGACCCACTGCACAGGCCCGGGAGCATTTTGGCGAGAAAGTGCGCCGACCCAAGGACCAGCCCACTGCCGTCAGGGGCCGCCTGGGCGCGGAGACCACGAACTCGACTTACGGGACACGGCCTAGTTCACGCAGCCGGTCATGGAAGTGACGGGCGGCGGGGTCGTGGTCGGGGTGGCGGAGGAAGAGGAGATTTCCGCGGCCTGCTGCGCGCCGCGCGGTGCGACGGCGGGCGGGGTGGTGCTCGACGGCGTGGCGGTCGTCGCGGCGGCCTGGTCTCCCGAGCCGATCACGCCCGCGACGAAAGCCTGCACCTGTGCCGGGTCGACCTTCACCGCGTCGCCGTCGGACGGGGTCTGCAAACTGAGGCTCTGCACCGGAATCGTGCCGAACTGGATGGCACCCGAGCTGAGCCCGTGCAGCTGCGAGGCGAAGCTGAGGATGTCCCAGCCCTGGTCGATCACCACCGAGCCTTGGACGGCGTCGATGAGGCTGCTCAGCTTCGACGGGTCGGTCAGCGTGCCGGCGCCGAGCACGGTCTTGGCGAGGCTCGCCAGGAAGGCCTGCTGCCGCACGATGCGGTCGAGGTCGCTGTTCAGGCCGTGACGCTGCCGCACGAACTTCAGCGCGTCCGCGCCGGAAATGGTCTGGACCCCGGCGGGGAAGTTCGCGCCGGAGTACTTGTCGTTCACCGCGTTGTTGAGGCAGACCTGGACACCGCCGACGGCGAGGCTCAACGAGTAGAACCCGGCGAGGTTCACCGCGGCGTAATGGTTGATGGTCAGCCCGGTCAGCTTCTCGACGGTCTGGATTGTCGCCTTCGCCCCGGCCGCGTTGCTCCGGACTTCCAGATCCGCCCCCGAAACGCCTTGGGCGCTCAGGGAGTTGACAGCCGCGGCCTTGCCGCGCGAGTACGCCGAGTTGATCTTGTGCTTGCCGAAGCCCCCGGAGAGGTCGACATAGGAGTCGCGCGGGATCGAAATCGCCGTGGCCGCTCCCCCGCCCGCCGGGATGTGCACCACGATCATCGTGTCGGTGGTGTCGCCGCCGTCGCTGCTGCTGCCCGCGTGGAGCATGTTGAGCAGGTCCTGGGGCAGCGGGTTTCCCTGCGCGTCGGTGCGGGAGTCCAGCCCGACGAGCAGGATGTTCTGATCGACGGTGACGGCTTGGGCGCCGGTCGGTGTCCTGGCCGAAGGTTCGATGACGTCGGCCGTGGTCATCCCGGTGTCCAACCGGCTCAGCTGCATCCACGCATAGCCGGTGACGCCGAGGAGCAGGATCGAGACCATGCCGACAACCACCCGACGACCGCGCCGCCAACCGTTGGCCGTGAGCAGCACAGTGAACCCTCTTCCAAGAAGCATGATCGAACCGGTGCTTCCAAGAATTACAGTATTTTCTCAAAGGATCCTGAGAACCCGGCTTTGTATTTCCTTAGAAAGCTGTCAGGAACTCGTCACCTCGGCATACGGCGCCAAATCGCGCGCGGGAGAAGCCGTAGTACCGCGAATACCGGGCGTAACACTCCCGGCACCCAAATGACATGACGGCGACGCATAAGTGCCGCGACCGTGGCGTCGGCGACCTGGTCCGGCGTACTGGAAAAAGGCGCCGGCGCCATGCCTTCGGTCATACGGCCGACGACGAAACCGGGCCTGACCATGAGTAAGTGGACACCACTCCCGGCAAGAGCGTCGGCGAGGCCGCTCGCAAAACCGTCGAGGCCGGCCTTCGCCGATCCGTACACATAGTTGGCGCGCCGGACCCGAATTCCCGCCACCGACGAGAAAACGACCAATTGCCCGTTTCCCTGCGCGCGCAGAAGTGTCGCAAGATGAGTGAGCACGCTCACATGCGCGACGTAGTCGGTGTGCACAATCGCGACGGCATGGGCGGCGTCACGCTCGGCACGCGCTTGCTCACCGAGCACACCGAAAGCGGTGATCACGACTTCGAGTGGGCCGTGCGCTTCCGCGATCTCGCGCAGCACCGACTCGTGCACGGTGACGTCGTCGGCGTCGAACTCCACGCGTTCGACGGCGGTGGCCCCGGCAGCCAGCAGCCGGCCGGCTTCGACGTCGAGTTCCTTGCTGCGCCGCGCGGCGAGCACGACCTTGCCCGCGCCGCCGCGGGCGAGCCGCTCCGCGACCGCGAGGCCGATCTCACTGCGGCCACCCAGTACCAGCACTGTTCCCGTCACGCGCCGAAGTCTGCCAGACCCCTCATACCCGTAGCGACGAGTGACCGGGGCAAAAGGTTGAGTCCCCGATTCCACACCTTTTCTCCGGCCACGGCCCTTGGGCCTGACCGCGGAACGGCCCTCAAGGACCCATCCAGATCGATCGCGGATCCACATAGGGCGCCAGCAACGCGATCAGTTCCGCGTCGCCCCGATCGCCGAGCTCCTCCGAGGATATTCTCCTGGCCACCCCGGCCAGGAAGTCGGCGATCTGGACCCGAGCGTCCGAGCGTGAGTCGACGAGTCTGATACCGGTCAATCGGCCGCCGATCATCGTCTTCAGTTGCGAAATACGTTCTTCCGACAACGTGAGCTGTTCGTCGTGAACGATGGAAACGGATTTCCCGCCGGCACCCCAATAAGCAACGGCCTGGACAATGGCCGGGATCCAGGAGTCCAGTGGCGGAATCATCAGTGGATTGTCGAGAACCTGGGTACGGAAAGCCTCCGCACGCGGCCTGGCCCGGCGGAACAATTCCAGAATCGCGCGGACCCGGCCAGGCGCGACGGCCGGCAGCATGGCGTCGACCATCGTGAAGAACGGATCGACGGGTGAGCCGGCCCGGCGGTTCTTGACCCGCATCAAGTTGTTGCCCGCCTCCAGAAAGTCGGTCCACTGTGCTCGCCCGACCGCGGTGCTTCCCTCGCGGGAGAGCGTGACGACGAGCGACTCGGAATGCGGCCCCACGAGCAGGTCGGTGACTTTGCCGAGAAGAAAGAACGCCTTGTCGGTGAGATGAACCCGCGCGTTTCCGTGAATCGGCCCCGCCGGGCTGAGCAGCCAAACAAGAACGGAACGGTTCTTCTCGCGAAGCAGATGATTGGCTTTGTACTCCAGCGCCGGCGAACGGATCCTGTTCCGGATTTCCTGGACACATTCCGCCGCCGATTCAACACTCAACCGCACACCGGCGTGGGCGAAGACGTCCGTTTCCCCGCCGACGAGCTTTTCGCCCTCCGCCCCGGACTCGTCACATGCGATCTCGACAGAGGCCACTCAGAAAGCCGGGAAGGCCGCGCCGGAGGGATGGAACGGTTCCCGCTCACCGCGAAAGGCGATCGTGCGGGCGGTCACCGCACCGGGCCGCAACTCCTTGACCCGGCCGGCCGCGGGCACCGGTTCGGCACCGCCGATCGGGCGCATGGGGTACGGATCGCTCACTCTGCCTGTGTATCGGACCCCGCCCCGAAACGCGACCCGATTTCTCACGCGTCGGTTTCCCAGGCTTCTATGACCACATGGTGGACATGTCAACTGGGGCGTAGCATCGCGCCCATGGCCCACACCACATGGAAGCTCCGGTGAGCAATCTGGACGCCCGGCCGGAGGTC
>JAVXWP010000066.1:0-22784 GCA_032230695.1 Actinomycetota bacterium
TAGCCCCGCGAAACACTCACGACGCCAGGGCGACCACCTCGAAAGGGTTCGCTATGCCAGCCAGGTTTTCCCACCGGCTCGAAGTCGTCGGCACACCAGAGCCGCGCTTCGGCGAGATCCTCACTCCGGCGGCGCTGGACTTCATCGCCCGGCTGGACAACGAGTTCGCCGGCCGTCGCCGTGAGGTGCTGGACGCCCGCAGGCTGCGCCGGGACAGGATCCGCTCCGGCGAAGAGACCCTCGGGTTCCTGCCCGAAACGCGCCACATCCGTGAAGACGACGAGTGGGGCGTGACCGGGCCGGGCCCGGGCCTGGAGGACCGCCGCGTCGAGATCACCGGCCCGACCGACCGCAAGATGACCGTCAACGCGCTGAACTCCGGCGCCAAGGTGTGGCTGGCCGACTTCGAGGACGCCACCTCGCCGACCTGGCACAACGTGATCGACGGACAGCTCAACCTTTTCGACGCGATCCGCCGCGACATCGACTTCACCAGCGAGTCCGAGAAGCGCTACACGATCGGGGACGACCCGGCGACGATCATCGCCCGCCCGCGCGGCTGGCACCTGGTGGAGAAGCACATCCGCATCGACGGCCGCCCGGTTTCGGCGAGTCTCGTCGACTTCGGCCTGTACTTCTTCCACAACGCCCGTCAGTTGATCGCCCGCGGCAGCGGCCCGTACTTCTACCTGCCCAAGCTGGAAAGTCACCGTGAAGCCCGCCTGTGGAACGATGTTTTCCTGCTGGCGCAACGGGAACTCGGCATCCCGCAGGGCACAGTCCGGGCCACCGTACTGATCGAGACGATCACCGCCGCGTTCGAGATGGACGAGATCCTGTACGAGCTCCGTGAGCATGTCGCGGGACTCAACGCGGGTCGGTGGGACTACATCTTCAGTGTCATCAAGAACTTCGGTGAGCGCGGCGCCGATTTCGTGCTGCCGGACCGCTCGCAGGTCACGATGACGGTGCCGTTCATGCGGTCCTACACCGAGTTGCTGGTGCGCACGTGCCACCGGCGCGGTGCCCACGCGATCGGCGGCATGGCCGCGTTCATCCCGAGCAAGGACCCGGAGACCAACACGATCGCGCTCGACAAGGTCCGCCAAGACAAGGAACGCGAGGCGAACGACGGGTTCGACGGCTCGTGGGTGGCGCATCCCGGGCTGGTCCCGGTGTGCCGCGGGGTGTTCGACGACGTGCTCGGCGGCTGGCCCAACCAGCTCGGCAAGTTACGCGAAGACGTCGTGGTGACGTCGGAGGATCTGCTGAACGTGGCCAGCGCCGGTGGCCAGGTGACCGAAGCCGGGGTGCGCGCCAACATCAACGTGGCGCTGCGTTACGTCGATGCGTGGCTGAGCGGTGTCGGTGCGGCGGCGATCTCCAACCTGATGGAGGACGCCGCCACCGCCGAAATCGCGCGATGCCAAGTGTGGCAATGGATTCGCAACGGAACGAAGCTCGAGGACGGGACCGCCGTCACCCACGAGCTGGTCAGCGGCTTCCTCGGCGAAGAGATCGAACTGGTGCGGGCGGATCTCGGCGAGGGCAACCGTCTCGACGACGCCCGCGCGATCTTCGAGGAGACCGCGCTCGGCGAGAAGCTGCCCGGTTTTCTCACCACGGGAGCGTATGCGCGCTATCTGACCGAAGCGCGCTAGAAACTCCCCGGTCGTTCCCATCGAGGTAGTGATGGGGTCCTGAAGGGACTCAACGTCCCTGCAGGACCCCATCACAGCGTTCAAGCCGGCCGCAACTGCAGGGTGAGCAAAGCGACCGCCGCGGCGCGACTGGGCAGCGCGGCCGCGGGATCCCCCGTGATCGCCGCGACGACCGTGGCGCCGTCGAGCAGGGAAAGCAGCTGATTCGCGAGTTCCTCGGGGTCCTTGACCGCGACCGCTGTGGTGAGCTCGAGCAGGTACGCGTGGACCAGCTCCTTGTGCAGGCGAACGGCGGCGGCGACGCCAGGAGCTGTCGAACCGAGCTCCCCGAACGAGTTGATGAACGCACAGCCGCGGAAGTCCGGTTCGCAGAACCACGTGTGCAGCCAGTCGAACACCGCCGGGATCGCGTCTTCGGGACTTTCGGCGTGTGCGGCCACGAAGTCAGCGAGCCTGCCGCGCCACCGCTTGTCTCGCCGCAGCAGGTAGGCCTCCACCAGGCTTTCCTTGGACGGGAAGCACTGATAAAGCCGCTTGAGCGAGACACCGGAATGCGTCCGGATCGCATCCATGCCGACGGCGTGGACGCCATTGGCATAGAAGAGCTTCTCGGCCGTTTCGAGCAGCCGGATCGTGGCCTCTTCGTGGTGCACGGCACCTTCCTCTAGCGGGGAGAATGTTCGTTCTCTACTCTAGGGCAAGAACTGAGAACGCACGTTCTCCCACCCTGGAGGAGCTGCCCGATGACGCCACGCCCGCCCTTTCCGCCCTTCGACGAGATCACCGCCGCGAAAAAGGTGCAGGCCGCCGAAGACGCTTGGAACACTCGCGACCCCGAGCGGGTATCGCTGGCTTACACCGAGGATTCCGTGTGGCGGAACCGGGACAAGCACGTCGTGGGACGCGCGCAGATCGTCGAGTTCCTGACGGCGAAGTGGGAGCGCGAGCTGGACTACGCGCTGCGGAAGGAACTTTGGGGGTTCCGGGGCAACCGGATCGCGGTGCGGTTCCAGTACGAATCGCACAACGTCGACGGGCAATGGTTCCGGAGTTACGGCAACGAGTTGTGGGAGTTCAGCGACGAAGGCCTGATGCGGCGACGCGAAGCGAGCATCAACGACCATCCCATCGAGGAGAGCGAACGGCGGATCTTCGGGACCCGGCCGGAAGCGGAGAACGGGGTCACCTTTCCCGTGTTCTGAGCGGCAGACGTGCCGGGCGAGTTCGAAAGCCGAACCTCAAAGCTCGAAGGCGTTCCCCGTGGCGATCTTGGGCCGGCCCAACTCCACCGGCTCGCCCACTCGAGCCCGCCGATAGACCTCCGCGGTGGCCTCGGCGATCCGCCCCCAGTCGAAGTCCGCCGCCAATCGGGCCTGAGCGGCTGCGGCCCGACGAGAGGCGGCGAGTTCGTCGTCGAGCACCGCTTCCACCGCGCCGGCCAGCGCGTCCACATCGCCGGGCGTGAACGCCAACCCCGTTTCCCCGTCGATCACGACCTCGCCGAGCCCGCCGGCCGTCGAAGCGACAAGCGGTGCCTTGGCCGCGGCGGCCTCCAGCGCGACGATCCCGAAAGGCTCGTACCGGCTCGGCAGCACCACGGCGTCGGCGGCCGCGAGCACCGCGCGGAGTTCGCGGTCGGTGAGGTGCCCGACGAAGTCCACCGCCCGCCGGACACGGAGCCTCCGTGCCTGCTTGATCAGCTCGTCGAGATGACGCCCCTTGCCCGCGATCACCAGGCGGGTGCCGGGCCTGCTCCGCCGGATCCGTGGCAGCGCCGCCAACAGGTCTTGGACGCCCTTTTCCCATTCGAGCCGTCCGAAGAACAGCAGCAGTGGCGCGCCGGAGGGGCTGTAGGTCTCGCGAGCGTGGGTGACCTCGTCCGCCGACACCTGCCAGCTGCGTTCTTCGATACCGTTGTGGATGACGGTGACGTCGGCGGCCTCGACCTCGAAGAGGTGCGCCACTTCCTTGCGCATCGCCTGTGAGCAGGTGATCACCGCGTCGGCGCGGTTCGCGAGCCACCACTCGACCGAGTGCACCTGCTGGTTGAGCGGGTGCGAGAGCCAGCCCGAGTGCCGTCCGGCTTCGGTGGCGTGGACGGTACCGACGAGCGGCACCCTGGCGGCTTCGGCGATCGCGATGGACGGGTGGGTGACCAGCCAGTCGTGGGCGTGCACGACGTCGGGCTGCCAGGTGCGGAGCAGTTCGGTGGCGGCGCGGATCATCGCGTGGCCCATGGCGAGTGTCCAGGCGACGAGATCGACTTCGAAGGTCAGGTGCATCGGGTCCTCGGCGACCCTGATGATCCGCACGCCATCGACCATGCGGTCGGTCCTGGGGTGCGTTTCGGCGTCGGTACCGGCCGTGTGGCGGCACAGGACGACGACCTCGTGCCCCGCTCGCGCGAGGTGCGTGGCCAGTGCGTGCACATGCCTGGACAGGCCGCCGACCACCACCGGCGGGTACTCCCAGGACAGCATCAGTACGCGCATGGGAGGAGGTTACTCGTGAGTCGGTAGCGCCACGCGAGGGTCGTCTGCCGGGAGTGTCCGCTTCGCTCTAGTGCCACCATGGCAGGCGTGACGACTGAGCAGCCGCTGACCACGCCATGGACCGCCGAGGTAGGACCGGACAACGCGCTGCCGGAGTACCCGCGCCCGCAGCTCGTCCGGGACAGATGGTCGAACCTCAACGGCGTCTGGGAGTACGGCACCGGGAATTCCGGTTTCGACGAGCGGATCCTGGTGCCGTACCCGCCGGAATCGGCGCTTTCCGGGATCGGCAGGCACGACGACCGGATGTGGTACCGCCGCGTTTTCGAAATTCCCGGCGACTGGCGGGGCCACCACGTGCTGCTGCATTTCGGGGCAGTGGACCAGACGGCGGCGGTCTGGGTGAACAACCAGCGCGTCGCCGAGCACGAAGGCGGGTTCACGGCGTTCAGCGTCGACATCACCGCCGCGCTGCGTCGCTCCGGCACCCAGGAAATCGTCGTCGCCGCCGAGGACCGGGGCGACATCGACCCGTTCCCGCTGGGCAAGCAGCGCAGGCGCCCCGGGGAGATCATGTACACCGGGTCGTCCGGGATCTGGCAGACCGTGTGGCTGGAGCCGGTGCCGTCGGTGCACGTCGAGAAGCTGGACATCGTTGCGGACCTGACCGGTTTTTCCGTGCTGCCCAGGGTTTCCGGAATCCATGCCGGCCGGGTCGAGGTCGTTGTCTCGGAGCCGCAAGGAAACGAGGTGGCCAAGGAGACCACGGGAGTGAACCAGCCGCTCCGGCTCGCGGTGCCCGAACCCCGGCTGTGGAGCCCGGGCGATCCGTACCTGTACGACCTGACGGTCCGGCTGACGGGCACCGACGGACAGCTCGTCGACGAGGTGCGCAGCTACGCGGGCCTGCGCACGATCGGCACGGTGGCCGACGAGCAGGGCAGGCCGCGGATCGCGCTGAACGGCGAAATCACCTTCCTGCACGGCCCGCTGGACCAGGGGTTCTGGCCGGACGGCCTGCACACCGCGCCCACCGACGAAGCGCTCAGATTCGACCTGGACACGACCAAGGAGCTCGGCTTCAACTTCGTACGCAAGCACGTGAAGGTCGAGCCCGCGCGCTGGTACTACTGGACCGACAAGCTGGGATTGCTGGTGTGGCAGGACATGCCGTCGCTGGTGGTGTCGTTCGACGGCCCGACCGGCCCCGCGCCCGACCCGGTTCCCGAGGCGAAGGCCCATTTCGAGGCCGAGTTGCGCGACATGGTCGACCAGCTGCGCAGTGTCACCTCGATCGTCGGCTGGGTCCCGTTCAACGAGGGCTGGGGCGAATACGACACCGTGCGGATCGCGGCCCTGGTCGCCGAGCTCGATCCCACCCGGATGGTGAACGCCGACAGCGGGGTCAACTGCTGTTTCTCGCGGCCCGATTCGGGAGCGGGAGACATCTACGACGACCACACCTACGTCGGCCCCGGCGCCCCCGAGGTCCGGGACGGACGCGTGACCGTCGACGGCGAATACGGCGGGCTCGGGCTGGTCGTCGACGGACACCTCTGGCCGGGGCCGCCACAGGCGTACGAGATGACGACCAGCAGTGAGGCGCTCACCGCGCGATACGTGCAGGTCAGCGAGGCCCTTGAACGCGTAGTGCGGGAGAAGGGCCTATCCGGCGCGATCTACACCCAGACCACCGACGTCGAGAACGAGGTGAACGGCTTCCTAACCTACGACCGCCGCGTCATGAAGCCGGATTTGGAGACGGTCGCCGCCCGGAACAAGGCGGTAATCGAAGCAGGCTCGGCTCGGGTTCACGGCTCGTGAGTGTTTACGGGTGTTAGAACCCCGCGAAACACTCACGAGCCACCCCTCACCCAGCCACGCGGGCCCTTGTCTCTAAACGAGTGCCGCTTCGATCGCCTTGAGGACGGCCTCGGATTCGGGCTCCGTCGCCGGGCGGAACCGGCCGAGGATCTCGCCTTCGCGGCTGATCAAGAATTTCTCGAAGTTCCACTGCACGTCACCGGCCGTGCCGTCGGCGTCGGCCGTCCGCGTCAATTCGGTGTACAGCGCGTGCCGGCCTTCGCCGTTGACTTCCAGCTTCTCGAACAGCGGGAAGCTGACGCCGTACGTCGTCGAGCAGAAGGTCTGGATCTCTTCGGCCGTGCCTGGTTCCTGCCCGCCGAACTGGTTGCACGGGAAGCCGACGACCGAGAAACCCTGGTCGGCGTACTTCTCCTGTAACCGCTCCAGGCCGGTGTACTGCGGGGTCAGCCCGCATTTCGACGCCACGTTCACCACGAGCAGCGCCTTCCCACTCAAGGAACCCAGGGTGGCGGGCTCTTCGGAAAGAGTGTTCACCGGAATGTCGTAGATGCTCAACGCTGTCCCTCTCGACAGAACAAGACTCTCTTGATCACAGGTTACGCGCGTCCAAATGACCGAACGGGCCGTCTTCGGCCCGGAACGCGGCGGCTTTTTCGCGGGCACGCCCGTATTCTCCGGTGTTCAGGAGCGAGACCAGGGTGTCGAACCGTTCGGTGTGGACACTGGCGCGGCGGCGCGCGTAGTCGGCGGCGGAATCCTTGGTGACCATGAAGGCCCAGTCGCTCGACAGCGCCAGCATCGCCTCGGCGACGGCCTGATCGCGGACCGCGTCCCGGCCGACGCCGCCACCAGCGCAGAGGTTCAGCAGTCTCGCCTGGAGTGCCGCGTTCGACTCGACCATGTCCGCGACCTGCTCGCCGTCCCACACCCGCCAGTCCTTGCCCGATCCCCAGGAGGACGCGGGCAGGTCGACGGGCGCGCCGAGATGACCGGCGTCGAGCGCGCCGCGCAGCGTCGTGACCCGCACACCGGCTTCGGGTAGTGCGCGCAGGACACCTTCGAGCCACGCCGGGCCTTCGTGCCACCAGTGGCCGAAGAGCTCGGTGTCGTAGGCCGCGACGACCATCGGCGTCCGGTCGTTTTCCGCGCGCAACGAACGCATTCGCGCGACCACGGTCTCGACGAAATCCTTGACGTGCAAGCGAAGCGTGTCCGCCGCGAGCGCGGGATCGTACGGTTCCTTGTCCTGCGGGGAGACCTGCTTGCCAGTCACCCTTGACGGTTTGAGGCCGACTTCGTGGTCCCAGGTGTGGAAGTCCCGGTACGCCGGATGGCCGGGGTAGCCCGCCTTCGGGGACCAGACGCGATAGGTGACTTCGAGGTCGCGGCCGAAGCACACGACGTCCGACGAACCGACCGTGCGTGCCTGGGAGGTGTCGCCCTTCAACGACGGCCCGTCGACCATGAACCGCCGGACTCCGGCGGCCGCGTAGTCGTTTTCCATCCCCGGCGCATACCCACATTCGGGCGCCCAGATGCCTTCCGGCCGATGCCCGACGCGCAACGCCGTGTCGGCCAGCCCGCCGCGCAGGGCGAACGAGCGCACCCGCGGATCGAGCAGCGGCTGGAACGGATGGGTCAGCGGGCCGCCGAGCAGTTCGATCGTCCCGGCGTCCATAAAGGAGCGGAGAACTGGTGAGAAACCGTGGCGCCAGCGGGTTTCCAGCTCCTCGGTGGCGTGGGCGGCGGCTTTGTACTCACCGGCGGCCAGATCCCGGAGCAGCGGTTCGCCGCGCCAGAGCGTCGACGCCTGCTGCGCGCGCAGTTGCCAGTTCCCCAGCCAGTGGTGCAAAGCGCGCAGGCTGTGCGGGTCGTCCAGTTGGGCGGCGAGGACCGGGGTCACCCCGAGCGTCAGCAGGTCCCGCTTGCCCTCGTCGGCGAAGCGGCGCACCAGGTCCATCAGCGGCAGGTACGAATGCGCCCACGCCTGGTAGAGCCACTCCTCGCCGACCGGCCAGGAACCGTGGTGTGGCAACCACGGAAGATGACTGTGCAGCACCAGGCAGAACGTGCCTTCGCTCCCTGGGTTCACGGTCGCACCGCCACCGCGATGAGGTCCAGGCTCGAGTCGAGGTCTTCGCCGTGGACGGCGAAATCCGCCGCCCGGATGGCTTCGACGTCGGCGAGCAGTGCCTCGGGCCAGACCGCCTGACCGGGCAGCTCACCCATCACCACATCGAGCTGTGCGTCGATGATCGAGCCCCCGTAACGGTTGTCGAGTTCCCTGAGGCTGGAAGCGTGGTGGAGTCCGTGGAGGCGCTCGACGGTGAACCCGGCATCGCGAAGCAGCTCATCCAGTTCGGCAGGGGAAAGTTCCCTTGTGTGGTAAGGATTCAATGGCGTATCGCTGTTCGGTGTGAAGGTGATCCGGTTCGGCGTGGTGACGAGCAGCCTTCCGCCGGGCCGGAGAACCCGGTGGCACTCGCCGAGAAACCCGGCCTGGTTCCAGAGATGTTCGATCACCTGGAAGTTCGCCACGACGTCCACAGCGGACGATCGCACCGGCAGGTAAGCCAGGTTCGCCCGCGCGACCGCGGCTTGCGGGTAGCGCCGGCCCACATGCGCCGTCGCGAGCTGGTCGTAGTCCAGTGCGAGTACCCGTTCGGCCACCGGCGCGATGAGCCCGGCGCCGTAGCCTTCGCCGCAGCCCGCTTCCAGCACCATCGCGCCGGCACAGTACGGCAGCAATTCGACGTACGCGGCTTCGTGTCGGCGGAACCAGTAATTCTCCTCCGCGATGCCCGGCACGGTCCGTTCGCCGGTCAGGTGCAGCGCTTCGGCGCGGGCAGGCGTGGTCATCGATCGACCCTAGCCGGTGCCCGTTTTCCGCCGTGAACTCGATCCGTCCCGTTTGCGGATAGCAGTACCGAATTACTAGATGACTACTGGGAGAGGCGACTGCATGAAGCAGAGATCGAGAATCGTCACCTGTGCGCTGGTCACGGCCGTAGCGGCCATGACGACCACCGCCGCGGCGGCCACGACGGCGAACGCACCGGTGCAAGTGCCCGCCGAAGGTGCCGCCACCCGGATGGTGACGCTGATCACCGGCGACCGGGTTCGAGCGTCGCAGGAACCCGGCGGCCGCTGGTCGCTGGCGTTGGCCGGACCGCTCTCCCTGACGGGCTTGCCCGCCTACAGCGAGTTCTCGAAGAAGCGTGGCGACGACCGCGACCAGTACCTGGTCCCGGGCGTCGCGGCCGACCTGGTGCAGTCCGGCGTGCTCGACATCGAACTGTTCAACATCACCGGCCTGATCCGGCAGGGCTACGACGACGCGAAGAGCGCCACCATGCCGTTGCTCGTCCAGGGCGGTACCAACAGTTTCGCGCCTCTGGCGGAGCGGACCTTCGCCGGGCTGAACCTGAGCGCTGTCGCCGAAGACAAGAAGGACGCGACACGGTTCTGGAGCGACCTCACCGGTGGTACGACCCGGCAACTGACGGGTGGCACGAACAAGGTGTGGCTCAACGCCCGTGTGGAGCCTTCGCTGGACGTCAGCGTGCCGCAGGTCGGCGCGCCCGCGGCGTGGCAGGCCGGGTACACCGGCAAAGATGTCACGGTCGCGGTGCTGGACACCGGCATCGACGCCACACACCCGGATCTGGCGGGCAAAGTCGCGCAGGCCAAGGACTTCAGCGGCACGGGCGACACCGGGGACAAGGTCGGCCACGGTACCCATGTGGCAAGCACGATCGTCGGCTCGGGCGCGGCGTCCGGCGGCAAGTACCGGGGCGTCGCGCCGGACGCGCGCCTCGCTGTCGGCAAAGTGCTCGACGACAACGGCAGCGGTCAGCTGGACGATGTCATCGCCGGGATGGAGTGGGCGGCTACCGAGGTCAAAGCCAAGGTTGTCAACATGAGCCTTGGGGCGGCGCCGACCGATGGCACCGACCCGGTGTCACAGGTGCTGAACACGCTCACCCGGGATTACGGCACGCTTTTCGTCGTCGCCGCCGGCAACTATCCCGCTGATGAAGCCGTCAGCTCACCGGCATCGGCCGACGCCGCGCTCGCGGTGGGCAGCGTGACCAAGTCCGGCGGGCTGTCGGACTTCTCCAGCCGTGGCCCACGCGTCCTCGACGGCGCGGTGAAGCCCGAGATCTCGGCCCCGGGTACTGACATCGTCGCTGCCAAGGCGAGCGGGACCGAGCTCGGCGAGGTCGTCGACGGGCAGTACGTGAAGGCGTCCGGGACGTCGATGGCCACCCCGCATGTCGCGGGCGGCGCGGCGATCCTGGCCGGGCAGCATCCGGACTGGACCCCGGACCAGCTCAAGGCCTCGCTGGTCGGCACCGCCACGCCGGTCGGTGACCTCGGCGTGTTCTCGGTCGGCAGTGGCCGCATGGATCTGGCGCACGCGACAGGCGAATCAGTGCAAGCCAGCCCTGCCACGGTCAACGCCTACCTGCCGTGGGACGGGGAGAAGCAGCAGAAGCGCACCGTGACCTACCGGAACACCGGCACCGCACCGGTCAGTTTGGCGCTGGCGTTGGACCTCGGAGCGCCCGCGGGACTGGTGTCGCTCTCGGCGTCGGTGGTGACCGTCCCGGCGGGCGGCAGCACGGAAGTCACGCTCACCGTGGCCGCGGCGGCCGCGGGCACGTACTCGGGAGTGCTCATCGCGTCCACTGTGGACGGTAAGAGCCGGGTGCGCACCCCGGTCTCGGTCTATGTCGAGCCGGAGAAGTACGACCTGACGGTGGACCTGCTCGACCGCACCGGTGCCCCGGCGGGTTCGGACACCGATCGGGTGCAGATCTTCGGCCTCGACGACAGGGACGTCTTCCACTTCGCTTCCCGCGGCGCACGGGTGCGCCTGCCCGCCGGTCGCTATCTGGTGATCGGCGGGGTTTCGACGCCTCAGGCCGGCAAGGACCCGTCGTACGCCTTGGTGGCGCACCCGGAGCTGAAACTGACCGCGGATACGGAGCTCACCCTGGACGCACGCCAGGCGAAGCGGGTGTCGATCACCGTCGACCAGCCCGAGGCCAGGGACGGCGTGTGGCTGTCCAGGCTGGGGGCCCAGCGCGGTGGCCGCACCGATGACCCGGTTTCCACCATCTACGGGTTTTCCCCGCGCTTCAGCGAGGTGTACGTGGGTTCGGTGCCAGGGGTTTCGTCGGACGGGTTCTTCTCCGCCAACAACCTGCGTCTGTCCGAGCCCGGCCTGGAACTGTTCGGGGAAGGCGCGTCGCGTTTCGAGGTTCAGGCGCAGTGGCTCACCGAGCCGGTGCCCGCGGGCACCCGGAAACTGCCGCTGGCATCCGGCCTGACCCGTGGTGATCTCAAGGGCAAGCTGGTGGTGCTGGAGGTTCCCGCCGATCTCAGCCGCGAGGACCTGGCTCAGCGGGTGGCCGACATCAAGGCCCGTGGCGGTGCCATGGTCGCGGTCCGGGCGATCGAACCGCCGGCTGCCACCGCCCGCGGCGGCGGTGTGGAGTTCGTCCTGCCCACGGTGGAGATCATCGGCGTCGGCGCGCAACGGTTCGCCGAGCTGGCCCAGCATGGCGGGCGGTCCACCATGACCGTGCGCACGTCGAGCCGGTACCACTACGAACTGTCCTTGCCGGAGACGAAACGTGTTCCGGACAACCTGTCGTACCCGCTGAAGCCCGCTGACCTGGCCGCGGTGACCATGGCCTTCCATGGCTACTCGGCGGAGCACCCGCCGGCGGTCTACGCCGCCCACAAGGTTTTCGGCACCTCACTCGGCATCCCTTTCGATTCGGTGGCGCCGCCGCAGGCGGAACAGCTGGTGTACTACTCGCCGGGGCAGTGGAGCTTGACCACGGATGTCTACAGCCTCTGGCCCGGCGGGCTGTTTGCCCGTCCGCTGCTGGAAGGCGGCAAGAGCTACCGGATCGCCTGGAACGGCGCGGTGGCCGGGCCGGGCTTCGAAGGCACCACGCAGAACGAGCTGGGCAGCGGGCATCCGTGGGTGTGGCGGACCGGAAACCTTGTGGACGTCACGATTCCACTGTTCGCCGACGCCGCCGGGCACACGAGGCAGGTTGATTCCGACCACGGATACGACAGCGGCTCGACCGAGCTCTACCGAGACGGGAAGCTGGTCGGAAGCCAAGCCCTGCCAGGACGCGCGACCTTCGTCGTCGGCTACGACGAAGGTGCTTACCGCTTGGCCACCAGCGTTGTCCGGGATCAGCCATGGTGGCCGCTCTCGACGAAGGTGAGCGCGGCGTGGACATTCCGCTCCGGGTTCCGGCAGGGGCCGGGCTATGCCCTGCCGCTGCTGGCCGTCCGGTACGCCCCGCAGGTGGACCTCCGAAACAGTGCGCCGGGTGGGGTCGACTTCACCATCCCGGTCACGGTTCCCCGTCAGGACGGCCCGGCCGACATCGCGGCGCTGGCCGTCGAAGTGTCCTATGACGACGGTGTCACCTGGAAGCCCTCGACGGTGGCCCGTAACGGGTCTGGCTGGACGGCGTCGGTCACCCATCCGGCGAGCGGGTTCGCGTCGCTGCGGGCGAAGGCGTCCGACACCGAGGGGAACACCGTCGAGCAGACGGTGATCCGCGCGTACCGGATCGGCGGCTGAGGTGAGCCGGTGTCGTGAGCGGGCGGCCGCTCACGACACCGGCGACACCGAGATGCCGAGACTGCCGGGGCCGAGATGCGCGCCGAGGACCATGCTCGCCTCGACGAGCAGCGGTTCCTGCGCCTGGGGCAAGCGTTTGCGCAGCTGTTCGGCGACCCAGATGACCTGCTCGTCGTGGCCGAACTGGGAAACGGCCAGATCCACCGCCCGTCCAGCGGCGTGGCGGACGGCGAAGTCGACGAGCCTGGCCCGCGCGCGCTTGGTCCCTGGAACCTTGGCCAGTGGCGCCACTTCGCCGTCCTGCAGGGTGAGCAGGGGCTTGATCGAGAACGCGGTGCCCAGCATGGCCTGCGCGCCGCCGATCCGGCCGCCTCGCCGCAGGTATTCGAGGGTGTCGACGTAGATCAGCTCGCGACTCGTCGAGCAGCGGTACTCGGCGGCGCCCGCCACGCGGTCGGCCGGGGCTCCGGCGGCGGCGGCCCTGCCGGCGGAGATCGCGGCGAAGCCCATGCTCATGTTGGCGGTCCCGGTGTCCATGACGTACACCGGGACGTTGATCTGCTGGGCAGCTTCGCGCGCGGCGTCGACGGTGGCGGACAGCTTGCCCGAGAGGTGCAGGCTGACGATCGCGGTGGCGCCCGAGGCGACGGCGTCCTGGTAGGCCCAGAAGAAAGCGCCCGCATCAGGGGGCGTGGTCGACACGGCTTCGCCGGATTTGAGCGAGTGGATCAGCGCGGCCCGGTCGAACCTGTTTTCGTCATCGATGCCCGAGCCGACCTGCAGCTGGATCTGGACGACTCGGATACCCCACCGGGCGGCTAGTTCGGGTGGGAGGCCCGCTGTGGAATCGGTAACGACGGCGACACGGTCCGGCATGGTCGGGGAGATTAACCCCTATCGAGATATCGGAACAGTCCGACATTAGCCCAACCGGTCTAATGCCTGCTCAGGGCCGTTCGGCCTAAGAAAAAACTTTTGGGACCATCGTCCCGATAAAAGCCACATCCAGGTGAATGCGGTCACCTCACCGCGCCTAGGCTGAGGTTTGGCTCTAATCTACCGACGAGTAGATCCCTGTCCGGCTGCGGACAGACGTGCCAACAGCGGGAGGAGAGAAGAAGACTCATGACAAACATTGTCGTCCTGGTCAAGCAGGTGCCTGACACCTATTCGGAGCGCAAGCTCTCCGGTTCCGACCACACTCTGGACCGCGAGTCCGCCGACGCGGTGCTCGACGAGATCAACGAGCGCGCCGTGGAGGAGGCGCTCAAGATCAAGGAAGCCGGCGAAGGCGAAGTGACCGTGCTCGCGGTCGGCCCGTCGCGGGCGACCGACGCGATCCGCAAGGCGCTTTCGATGGGGGCGGACAAGGCCATCCACGTCACCGACGAGGCCCTGCACGGCTCCGACCTGCTGGCCACGGCCAAGGTCATCGCCGCCGCGATCCGCAAGGTCGAGGGCGTCGACCTGGTCATCGCCGGTAACGAAGCATCCGACGGCCGCGGTGGCGCCGTCCCGGCGATCGTGGCCGAGCTGCTGGGCTTCCCGCAGCTGACCCACGCCCGTCAGGTGACCGTCGAGGGCACGACCGTGAAGGTCGACCGCGAGACCGCCGACGAGGGCCTCACGCACCTCGAAGCGAGCCTCCCCGCGCTCATCAGCGTCACCGAGAAGATCAACGAGCCGCGTTACCCGTCCTTCAAGGGCATCATGGCCGCGAAGAAGAAGCCGGTCGAGACGTATTCCGTCGCTGACCTCGGTGTCGACGCGGGCGAAGTCGGCCTTGCCAACGCCTGGTCGGCCGTCGTCGAAGCCGCCCCGAAGCCGCCGCGCACCGCGGGCCAGCGGGTCGAAGACGAGGGTGACGGTGGCACGAAGGTCGCCGAGTACCTCGTTGGCCAGAAGTTGATCTGAGAGTAGGAGACGCGAATGTCTGAAGTACTCGTTCTCGTCGACCACGTCGACGGTGCGGTCAAGAAGGTCACCCTGGAGCTGCTCACGGCCGCCCGTGCGCTCGGCGAGCCATCCGCGGTCGTCGTCGGCACACCCGGCACCGCGGGCAAACTGAAGGAGTCGCTGGCGGCTTACGGCGCCGCGAAGGTCTACGTCGCGGAGTCCGATGACGCCGCCGCATACCTCGTGACCCCGAAGGTCGACGCGCTCGCCGTCCTCGTGGCGTCGGCGTCGCCGGCCGCGGTCCTGGTCTCCGCGACCGCCGAGGGCAAGGAGGTGTCCGGCCGGCTCGCCGCCAGGCTCGACTCCGGGCTGCTGATCGACGTCGTCGGCGTGAACTCCGACGGCACGGTCGAACAGTCCGTCTTCGGTGGCGCGTTCTCGGTCAAGGCCAAGTCCGCGAAGGGCACGCCGATCATCTCGGTGCGCCCCGGTGGCGTCGAGGCGGAAGCGGCTGAAGGCGCCGCCGCCGAAGAGGCCATCGAGCTGCCCGCGATCGACCCGGCGAAGTCCGCGAAGATCACCGGTGTCGAGCCGATCGTCGGTGGCGACCGGCCCGAGCTGACCGAGGCGTCGATCGTCGTCTCCGGTGGCCGCGGCGTCGGTTCGTCCGAGAAGTTCGACGTCATCGAGAAGCTCGCCGACTCGCTCGGTGCCGCTGTCGGTGCGTCGCGCGCGGCCGTCGACTCCGGTTACTACCCCGCGCAGTTCCAGGTCGGCCAGACCGGTAAGACGGTCTCGCCGCAGCTGTACATCGCGCTCGGCATCTCCGGTGCGATCCAGCACCGCGCCGGCATGCAGACGTCGAAGACCATCATCGCCATCAACAAGGACGCGGAGGCGCCGATCTTCGAGATCGCCGACTTCGGTGTCGTCGGCGACCTGTTCAACGTCGCTCCGCAGTTGACCGAGGCCGTCGCCAAGCGCAAGGGCTGAGCTCACCCGTCGACTGCCACCATGGCCACTTTGGTCACGTTTAACGTGACCAAAGTGGCCATGCTGGTTTTGGGGGCCGCCAACCTGAGAAGACCCTGAGAACCCGCAATTAACTGAACGTGCACTAATCAGTCACCGGATCGCACTCTCCTCGGCTTCTTTCCGGCGAGTACACCTATTCCCATGACGTCGTCACAGGTCCTCGTCAGTACCGAGCAGGCGGGTGTCGCATCCCGGTACTCCTTGCTCGTCGCCAACGACCACGCAGAAGTCCTTGCCGCACAACGGCTTCGACACCAGGTTTTCGCTGAAGAGATGGGCGCGAAGCTGAATTCGGACCAGCCGGGCCTGGACGTCGACTACTTCGACCAATTCTGTGACCATCTCGTGGTCCGCGACGACAACAGCGGGGAAATCGTCGGCACCTACCGGATGCTGCCGCCCGGCCGCGCCGTGCAATCGGGCCGGTTGTACTCGGACAGCGAATTCGACCTGAGCGCCATCGCGGGATTGCGCGGCTCGCTCGTCGAGACCGGCCGCTCGTGCGTGCACGCCGACCATCGCAGCGGTGCCGTCGTCAGTTTGGTGTGGGCCGGGATCGCGCGGTACATGCTGCTTTCCGGTCACCGGTACCTCGCCGGATGTGCCTCCGTGCCGCTCGCCGACGGCGGCAGCTTTGCCGCGGGCGTCTGGGATGTGTTGCGCACCAAGCATTACGCGCCGGAGTCCGAGCGTGTCACGCCGCTGCGCCCCTGGGTGACCGATGGCGTCGAGCGGCCTTCGCGCTCGACGTTGCCGCCGCTCATCAAGGGCTACGTCCGGCTCGGCGCCCAGGTCTGCGGGCCGCCCGCACACGATCCCGACTTCGGTGTCGCCGACTTCTTCGTGCTGCTCGATCTGCAGAAGATCGACGAGCGCTACCTGAAATTCTTCCTCGGTGTCCCGTCGTGACCCACTCCTGGATGCCGACCTCACCCTGCGGTGACGGCTGCCTGACCACCGGCGCCCCGACGGTCTCCGCTCCCCGGCGAGCGCTGCGAATCACCGCCGCCGCGACGGTAGTCCTCCTCGCACTGGCTTTCGCGCCGCCATTGTTCGCCCTGCGCGGCAAAGCCAAAGAACACCTGCTGCGCTTCATTTTCGCCGCCGTCCTCCGAGCCTTCGGCGTCAAGCTGGTCGTGCACGGCGCCCGCGACTTCCAGGCCTCCGGCCGAGGAGCGCTCGTGGTCAACAACCACATCTCGTGGCTGGACATCATCGCTGTCAACGCCGTACGCCCGATGCGTGCACTGGCCAAAAAAGAAATCGCCGGCTGGCCCATCCTCGGCACGCTGGTTTCCCGAGGCGGCAGCATCTTCCTGGACCGGGAACGCCTTTCGACCCTCCCCGCCACCGTGGCGGAACTCGCCGACTCCCTGCGCTCGGGCTCACTCGTCAGCGTCACCCCCGAAGGCACCACCTGGTGCGGCCTGGCCTCCGGCCGCTTCACCACCGCGACCTTCCAAGCAGCCATCGACGGCGGCGTCCCGGTACGCCCCGTCGCGCTCCGCTACCGCCTGGCCGACGGCTGTGAAACCAGCCAACCCGCCTTCATCGGCCCGGAATCCCTCATCGCCTCCCTACGCCGGGTCGCCTCCCTGCGCGGTCTGGTCCTGGACGTCCACATCTGCCCGGAAATCGCGCCCGGCACCCGAACCCGCCGAGAACTTGCTTCTCTCGCCGAATCCGCCGTGCACTCCGCCCTGGGCACCGTAAACATCCCCACCCAGTCCCGTCGCCGCCAGGCTGTCGAGACGAGCGTGGTCAACCACAAACCCGGTCCACTTTCCGTGCAAAACGAGCGCACCCCAAGTCTCGAGCTACCGCAGTAATCCCGTTGGGCGGCAGCGCAGACTGACCCTCGCAAAACAGCTTGACCTCCACCACACTGGAGGTAGCACGATAACGATCATGACCGACACGATCGCCGCCGGGCCGAAACCACGCGGCGTGCTCTGGACACCCGAGCATCGCGTCACCACTGCCGGCCTGCTCCTTGTCGTCACGCTCGTGGCGTTCGAGAGCTTGGGGGTCGCCACGGCAATGCCCACCATGGTGGCCGACCTGCACGGCCAGGCTCTCTACTCCTGGCCCTTCATCGCGTTCGTCGTCCCCAGCGTCGTGGCCACGGTCCTCTCCGGCCGCATCAGCGACCGCCGCGGCCCGGCGTTCGCCCTCCTCGCCGGCCCAGTCCTCTTCCTGGCGGGCCTGGCCGTCGGAGGTACCGCCTCAAGCATGGCGACCCTCCTCCTCGGCCGTGTCCTGCAGGGCTTCGGCACCGGCCTCCTCCTGGTCGCGTTCTCGATCCTGATCGCGGTGACCTACACCGACCGGGAGCGCCCGGTCATCTATGCCGCCAACGCCGCGGCCTGGGTCCTGCCGGCCGTCATCGGCCCGTTCGTGGCCGGTTTGATCACCGTCAGCTTCGGCTGGCGCTGGGTCTTCCTGGGCCTGATACCGCTCGTCTTCGTCGGACTCGCCCTCCTGATGGTGGTCGTGCGCAAACTTCCCGCTCACATCCCCGGCGAACAAGGCCGCCGAGCCAGCGTCTTCGCTGCGGTAGCCGCCGCGATCGGCGTCGCCGCCCTGACCTGGGCAGCGCAGCACCCCTCCATCCCCGCAGCCATCTATGGAGCCGTGGGCCTTCTCGCGCTAGCCGCAGCCCTGCGCAACCTGCTCCCCGCCGGAACCCTCACGGCCAAGCCCGGCCTCCCGACGGTCGTCGCGTCGAGAGCACTGATCGGCGGCGCGTTCGCGGGCTTGGAGGTATACCTCCCTCTGACCATGAGCGCCGTCCACGGGTACAGCCCCGCACTGGCCGGTCTCCCGCTCACGATCTCGGCACTCGGCTGGTCGACGGCGTCAGCCGTCCAGGGACGCTTCCTCGACTGGTCCCGCGAAGCCTCACTTCGGCTCGGCTTCGTCCTCGTCGCAGTCAGCCTGGTGATTTTCGCGTTCGTGTCGCAGCCCTGGTTCCCCGGCTGGATGGCGTTCGCGGGCTGCGCGGTCGGGGGTGCCGGGATGGGGATCGCTATACCCGCGATTTCGGTGCTGTTGCTGCGTTTCTCGCCCGTAAGTGAACGAGGGTTCAACACCTCGGCCATGCAGCTCGGCGACTGGGTGGGGTCCGCGCTGACGGTCGGGCTCGGCGGTGTCCTGCTCGTCGCGCTGGCTTCCGCGGAGCATCCGGCGCCCGCCGTCGCAGTGCTCGCGGGGCTGATTGCCGCGGTGGCCATGGCCGGGGTATTCGTCACCCGTCGGTGGCCGGTCGAGTAGCCGATCAGGTGGGACTATCCTAAGGGGTGCGATGACCTATCTAGACCACGCGGCGACGACCCCGATGTTGCCCGAAGCCATAGCTGCGATGAGCGAGGCGCTGTCCACCGTGGGCAATGCCTCTTCCTTGCATTCCTCTGGACGCCGGGCGAGACGGGTGGTCGAGGAAGCCCGCGAGGCGATCGCCGGAGCGCTCGGCGCCCGTCCGTCCGAGGTGATTTTCACCGCCGGCGGCACGGAAAGCGACAACCTCGCCGTAAAAGGCATCTTCTGGGCGCGTGAGCAGCGTCGGGTACTGGCGAGCTCGGTCGAGCACCACGCCGTCATGGACGCCGTGCAGTGGCTTGGCGATCACGCCGACGCGGAGATCACCTGGCTCGACGTCGACGAGTGTGGCCGGGTCTCCCCGGAGACACTGCGTGACGCGATCGAACTCGACCCCGAAAACGTGGCCTTGGTCACGGTCATGTGGGCCAACAACGAGGTCGGCACGGTCAACCCGATAGCGGAACTCGCGGCCATCTGTGCCGAGTACGAGATCCCCCTGCATACCGACGCCGTCCAGGCCGTGGGCGCGGTGCCCATCGATTTCTCGGCAAGCGGTGCGAGCGCGATGACGCTGACCGGGCACAAGGTCGGCGGGCCGTACGGCGTCGGCGCGCTGCTGCTGGCCAGGGACACCCCGTGCGTGCCGCTGCTGCACGGTGGCGGCCAGGAGCGCGATGTGCGCTCCGGCACGCTGGACGTTCCGGCGATCCACGCGTTCGCGACGGCCGTCCGTGTGACAGTCGGTGAGCAGGTCGAACGGGCCGAGACGCTGGCCGCGCTGCGGGACGACCTCGTCGAGGCCGTGCTGCGCGAAGTGCCCGACGCGGTGCTGAACGGCTGCGTGAAGAACCGGCTGCCCGGAAACGCGCATTTCACCTTCCCCGGCTGCGCGGGCGACAGTCTGCTGATGTTGCTGGACGCCAAGGGCATCGAGTGCTCGACGGGGTCGGCGTGCACGGCCGGTGTCGCCCAGGCCAGCCACGTGCTGCTCGCGATGGGCGCCGACCCGGCAGCCGCACGCGGATCGCTGCGGTTCTCGCTGGGACACACCTCGACGCACGAAGATGTCGAGGCGGTGGCGCGCGAAATCGGTGGCGTTGTGGCCAGGGCAAGGCAAGCTGGTCTTTCCGGAATGCGTAAGACGGCACTGGGTAAAATGACTGAGCAGGAGGTGTAGAGGATGCGAGTACTGGCCGCGATGAGCGGGGGAGTGGACTCGGCGGTGGCCGCCGCGCGGGCCGTCGACGCCGGGCATGAGGTGGTCGGCGTGCACCTCGCGCTGTCCGCCAAGCCCGGTACGCTGCGCACGGGTTCCCGTGGCTGCTGCACGATCGAGGATTCGCACGACGCCCGCCGAGCCGCGGACATCCTGGGAATCCCGTTCTACGTCTGGGATTTCGCCGAGCGCTTCACCGAAGAGGTCATCGAGAGCTTCGTCGGTGAGTACGCCGCCGGCCGCACGCCGAACCCGTGTGTCACGTGCAACGAGAAGATCAAGTTCGAGGCGCTGCTCGACAAGGCGATGGCGCTCGGCTTCGACGCCGTCGCCACCGGCCACTACGCCCGGCTGGTCCAGGTCGACGGTGTGCCCGAGCTGCGCCGCAGTGCAGATGTGGGCAAGGACCAGTCATACGTGCTTGCTTCGCTGACGCCGGAGCAGTTGCGGCACGCGATGTTCCCGCTCGGCGACTCGTGGAAGACCGACGTCCGCGCGGAGGCCGAAGAGCGTGGCCTGTCCGTGGCGAACAAGCCGGACAGCTACGACATCTGCTTCATTCCCGACGGCGACACGAAGAAGTTCCTGGAGCGCAAGCTCGGCGAGCGGCCAGGTGACCTGGTGGACGCCGAGACCGGTGCGGTGCTTGGGCAGCACACGGGCGTGCACGGCTTCACCGTCGGTCAGCGCAAGGGCCTCGGCATCGAGGCTCCCGCGCCGGACGGCCGTCCCCGGTATGTGCTTTCACTGGAGCCGGTGTCCGGCACGGTGAAGGTCGGGCCGGTGGCGGATCTCGGCGTCGGCGTCATCAACGCGGATCGGCCGATCTGGCCGAGCGAGCGCTCGCTGGACGGGCCCACCGAGTGCGTGATCCAGGTGCGCGCGCACGGCGGCACGGTGGACGCCGTGGCCGAGGCCGTCGGCGACCAGGTGACCATCCAGCTGCGTGAGCCGCTGCGCGGTGTCGCCCCCGGCCAGGTCGTCGTCCTCTACCGCCCCGACTCAGCTGGTGACCTCGTGCTCGGCAGCGCCAAGATCGCCTCCACCGCTGCCTAGCGGTGACGTGCCTTCAGGGACTTGCGCCATCTGGATCTCCACCCGCCCGAGTGTAGGAGTGAAACCGATGACCGCTCTGAGGTCCAGCACTGTCGCTGACGTCGTCCGGCGCACGGCAGGCCGGGTGCCGGGCCGGGTCGCCCTGCGGTTCGACGGTCGCGAGTGGACCTACCATGAACTCGACGCCGCGATCACCCGGGCGGCCGCGTTTCTCCTCGGGCTGGGCCTCGCGAAAGGCGACAGGGTCGCCGCGTACGGCAAGAACTCCGATGCCTACCTCATCGGTTTCCTCGCCTGCGCGAGGGCCGGGCTCGTTCATGTGCCGATCAACTACAACCTCACCGGCGACGAGCTCGCCTATCTCTTGACGCAGTCCGGCAGCACGGTCGCACTGGTGGATCCGGCGCTGAAGGACAATCTTTCGGGCGTCGAGCAGGTCGTCCTGCTGCGCGACGGCGAGAATTCGTTGCTGTCAGCGGCTTCCGAGGGTGAAGTCCCCGATCTCGACGTCGACGTCGCCGACACGGACCTCGTGCAGCTGCTCTACACGTCGGGCACCACGTCCAAGCCCAAGGGCGCGATGATGACCCACCGCGCGCTCGTCCACGAGTACCTGTCGTGTCTGCAAGCCTTGGACCTGCACGAAAACGACGACCCGCTGCACGTCATGCCGCTCTACCACAGCGCGCAGATGCACGTCTTCCTCTTGCCGTGGCTCGCGATCGGCGCGACCAACGACCTCATGGAAGTGCCCGAGCCTGGTGAAATCCTGCGGAGGCTGGAGAAAAACGGGCACGTCGCCTTCTTCGCCGCGCCAACGCTTTGGGTCGCGCTGACGAATCATCCAGACTTCGCCACGCGGGACCTCGGCAGCCTGCGAAAGGCTTACTACGGCGCGTCGATCATGCCGGGGCCGATCGTCGAGCGGCTGGCCGCGGCGATGCCGGAATTGGGGTTCTACAACTGTTTCGGCCAGTCGGAGATCGGTCCGCTGGCGACGGTGCTCGGCCCGGCCGACCACGCGGACCGTCCGGATTCGGCCGGCCGCCCGGTGTTGTTCGTCGAGGCGCGCGTGGTGGACGAGCTGGGCAACGACGTCGCGCCCGACGAGCCGGGTGAGGTCGTCTATCGGTCGCCGCAGTTGTGCCTTGGCTACTGGGACAAGCCGGAGGACACCGCGGAAGCCTTCCGCGACGGCTGGTTCCACTCGGGTGACCTGGTGCGCAAGGACGAGGAGGGTTATTTCTTCGTCGTCGACCGCATCAAGGACGTGATCAACACCGGTGGTGTGCTCGTCGCCTCCCGCGAGGTCGAAGACGCGCTGTACACCCATTCCGCGGTCGGCGAGGTCGCCGTGATCGGGCTTCCTGACGAGAAGTGGATCGAGGCCGTCACCGCGGTCGTCGTGTCCAAAGAGGACGTCGGCGCCGACGAGCTGATGGCGCACGTTCGCGGCAGGCTGGCGTCGTTCAAGCTCCCGAAGGCCGTGCATTTCGTCGACGAACTGCCGCGCAACGCGTCCGGCAAGATCCTCAAACGCGAACTGCGCGAACGGTTCTCATGACCGCCGAGCTGACCTGCTGCGGTGGCAAGTTGGGGACATCGTCGGGTCGGCGGGCCCGGGTGGGTGGCTCGTGAGTGTTTCGCGGGGTTCTAACCCC
>JAVXWP010000059.1:0-109339 GCA_032230695.1 Actinomycetota bacterium
TCGACGGCACCGGCTTCGGCAGATCGACAAGCTGCCCGCGCGTCGGTTTGACGCCGGTTCAGCAGGCCGGGAACGCCACCCGGCAGAGCTGCGAAGGGGAAAAGGCACCGAGGAGGTCCGGGGCTCGGCCCCGGATACAGCACCGCGAGGAAGGGGTGGGCGAGCGCATCGGCGCCGGCCCACCCCTGAGCCGGGTCGGGATGACAGGATTTGAACCTGCGACCCTCCGCTCCCAAAGCGGATGCGCTACCAAGCTGCGCCACATCCCGATCCCGCCCCTCGGGGGGCGGTGCATCCACAGCCTAGCGGTAGCCGCTAAGCTAGCTGAGCACCCGGTCCTCCGGGAGCACGCGGGTGTAGCTCAATGGTAGAGCCCTAGTCTTCCAAACTAGCTACGCGGGTTCGATTCCCGTCACCCGCTCAGCGCAAGAAATTGCAGGTCAGAAGGTGGTTCCCGGCTCGGGGGCCGCCGTTTCTGTGTCTACAACCCGTGCGGTCGCCATGGCGCGTTCAGGTTCCCAGTGAGCCCGCATCGACAAAATCAACCCGTCCTCCCCTACGCGGTAGATGAACACACCGTCGGTGTCGACGCGGTAGTTGCCGGGCAGGAACGTGGTGATCGTGCCGACGTTCGCCACTTCGGTCCCGTTCGCGAGCGAGTCGCGGATGACGAACTCGAACCGCAGCACGTGCGCGATGGTGGCGTCCCAGAACGCGGAGATGCCCTCGCGGCCGTGGTGGCCCTTGCCTTCGGCGTCGAACATCGACGGGCCGACGGGGTCTTCGACGACGGCGTCGGGTGCGAAGAGTGCCAGCCACTCGTCTTTCGCCCCGCGGGTCACCGCGTCCATCGAGCGCCACGCGGCCACCCGCGCGGCCGGCTGCTCGGCAGCCGGGTCCCAGCAAACGTCGACACCCATAGCAGGCTCCCTAGAACTTCGAAATGACTTCATCCCCGAACTTCTTGATCGCGTCCTTCTTCGGCCCCACCTCGGCGTCGAAACCGATGCCGTCGAACACCCACGGCATGGTCAGGATGTCGGTGACGCCGATCTCGGCCTGCTCCCGGTAGCCGTCGAGGCCGAACCGGTCGATGCACACGGCCTGGTACTCGAACGGGTCGTCGCCTCGGCCACCCTCGGCCAGCAGTGCCCGCAGCTTCGCGATCGTGTCGCGGAGGTCGTCGAACTTCATCATCGCCGACGCCCAGCCGTCGCCGACGCGGGCCGCGCGCCGCAGTGCGACGCCGGTGTGGCCGCCGATGTAGATCGGGACGCGTTTGGCGGGAGCCGGGCTCATGCTGAGCTTGTCGAAGTCGAAGAACTTGCCGTGGTACTCGACCATGCCGCCACCGAGGATCAGCCGCAGCACGTCGATCGCCTCGTCCACCCGCTTGCCGCGGTGTTCGTACGGCGCGCCGCACCACTCGAACTCCTCCGGCGACCAGCCGACACCGAGGCCCAGCCCGAACCGGCCGCCGGTCAGCGCGGCGACCGAGCCGACCTGCCTGGCGAGCAGCACCGGGTTGCGCGAACCGAGCTTGAGCACGGAGGTGTAGAACTCGATTTCGGTGGTCACCGCACCCATGGCGGCGGCCGCGATCAGCGGGTCGACCCACGGGGTGTCCGCGGTCCAGAACCGGCTGCCGTCGGGGGTGTACGGGTAATCCGCGGACACCGTCTCCGAGTAGAAGAGCGAGTCCGGCAGCGCGATCGAGGTGAAGCCGTACTCCTCGGCGGTGCGCGCCAGGTCGGCGAGCTGATCGAGCGGGTTCATCGCGACGGAGAGGGAGAACTTCATAGCCAAGAACTATAACGTGTTCTAGTTTGCCTGGCCAGCGTTTCGACTGCAGGCTTCAGATCGCTGGGATCGCCCCCACTCGGCTCCGACGAACAGGTGATCTCGCTGAACTCCCTGCTGGGCAAGGAAAGCCTGGACTTGGTGACGATCGGCCAGGCACTGCACTGGATGGCCGGGGTGGCACGGAAATGGTTCACGGGCTTGAGCTTCTCGACCTGCGGCTGCTGCCCGAAGGACCGCGCCCGATACCGAGGCTTGCTCGTCGAAGCCGGATTCACCGTCGAGGACACGCGATCGACTACGCGGAGGAATTCACGGTCGACGAAGTCATCGATTCCTTCTACTCCGCTCGGCGCTCAAGGCGGCCCAGCCCGACGGCCGTTTCATCGAAGAAGTCCCCGTGTGGACCCTCATCGCGCGCAGGTAACGGATCTGCGCTGGGGCGCTGACGACCGGCGTGACCGCAGGTCACAGCTGCGTCACAGCCCCTGACGGGAACATGCGGAGTACGTTCCTCGTTGTCCGGTTCAAAGCACCGAACAATCCGGGAGTGACTTATGGGCACCGCGATCATGCTGATCGTGCTCCTCGTCCTAGTCGTCGGAGGGGCGCTGTACTTCGCCAAGTCGTCAGCCGCCGCCAAGCAGCGCCAGCTGGATGACGCGAAGGCCGACGCGCGACGCCTGCTGGAGCGCCTCGGCGGGCAGGTATTGAACATCAGCGGTACCAATCTCGCGGCCCAGCAGGCGATGGCCGACGCTTCCGAGCGGTACAACGCCGCGGGTTCCCAGATGGAGCAGGCCCGGTCCATCGAGCAGGCCCGGCTGGTCAAGGACACCGCGGTCGAGGGCCTCTACTACGTGCGAGCCGCGCGGATCGCGATGGACATGGACCCGGGCCCCGACCTGCCGCGCGACGTCGAACGCGAGCGGGCGGGCGCGGTCACCGAGCACCGCCGCGTGGATGTCGAAGGCCAGATGTACGAGGCCTCCCCCGAGCCCGGCGAGCGCACACCGCACTACTACCCCGGCGGTCGCGTGGCCGGGCGTCGGGTGCCGCAGGGCTGGTACAGCGAACCGTGGTGGAAGCCCGCGCTGGTCGCCGGCGCATGGGGCCTCGGCTCCATGTTCCTGTTCAGCGCGATGTTCTCCGGCATGTCGGGTATCGCCAGCGCTTCGGCGTGGGAATCCGGTTACGGCGCGGGCCAGCAGGACTCGTTCGATTCCGGTGACGCCGGTGGCGACATGGGTGGCGGCGACGGCGGCGGCTTCGACGGCGGCGGGGGATTCGACGGCGGCGGCTTCGACGGCGGGGGATTCGACGGAGGCGGCGGGTTCGACTTCTAGGAGCAGCAAGACTAAGCGGGCTGGCAGGTCGGACACCAATACAGGTTCCGGCCTGCCAGTACTTTGTGTTCGACCGGGGTGCCGCAGACCAGGCACGGCAGGCCGGTCCGGCGGTAGACGTAGACCTCGCCGCCGTGCCTGTCGACCCGCGGCGCCCGGCCGGTCGCCGCCGGCATGTGCTCGGGTGCGACGGTGTCTATCCGTCCGATCCGGACCCCGAGGCGCATCAGCGTCACCAGATCGGCCCAGATGTCCTTCCACAAAGCCGAATCCAATGCTTTGCCGGGCAGCGTCGGTGCGACTCCGTGCCGGAAGAGGACTTCCGCGCGATAAACATTTCCGACTCCGGCGAGCACGGTCTGGTCCATCAGCAACACGGCGATTGAGGTTTTGGACCGGGAGATGCGCTCCCACGCGAGATCGGGCCGCGCGTCCCGGCGCAGCGGGTCCGGGCCGAGCCGCGCCTTGATCGCGTCGACCTGGTCCTCGTCGAGCAGCTCGCAGCGCGTGGGCCCGCGGAGGTCGGTCCACCGGGTGGCACCGACCATCCGCATCCGAACCTGGCCGACCGGCATGGCCGGTGGCACCACGGCTTCGCTGAACGTGCCGTACAGCCCGAGGTGGACGTGCACTGTCCCATGTGGACCGTAGTGGTGGAACAGGTGTTTCCCGTACGCCTCGGCGCCGACGAGCACCTGACCATCCACACGGGACGCTTCGGCGGCGAACCGGCCCTGCGGGCTGGTGACCTCGACCGGCGAGCCGCCGTAATGGCGCTTGTGCATCCGGGCGAGCCGATGGAGGGTGTGTCCCTCGGGCATCAGCTCATCACCGCGCCGGAGGCCGCCGTCGCGCCGAGCAGCCCGGCAAGACAACACACGGCAACGACGAAACCGGCCCCCGCGGCCCCACTCGCGGTGCGATCCCGGCGGCGCGCGATCCCGGCCGCGACACCGACGGCGATCACCACAGCGGCGGCGCAAAAAAAGATCGAAGCCAGCCCGCAGCCGATGAACGTCCGGCTGTCACAGGCGGCGAGCCAGATCGTCCGGTCCGCCTGCACCTTGAACAGCACGATCGCGCCCGCCAGCGTGACCACGACCGCGACCAGCGGGGTGATCAGCCAAACCCGTGAAGACCGTTCCATGCGCCTGGTTACGCGGGCAGCGACGGAGGCGTGCCGGTGCGCTCGTAGTCGAGCAGCTGGTCGATGCGGCGCTGGTGACGCGCTTCGGGTGACGGCTCCGTCACGAGGAATGCCTCGACGATCTCGACGGCCTCCTCGACGGTGTGCATCCGGGCGCCGATGCCGAGCAGCTGCGCGTGGTTGTGCTCACGGGCGAGCCGCGCGATCTCCGGCTTCCAGCCGAGCGCCGCGCGAGCGCCCGGCACCTTGTTCGCCGCGATCTGCTCGCCGTTGCCCGAGCCGCCGATGACCAGGCCAAGGCTGCCTTCGTCGGCCACCACGCGAAGCGCGGTCTCGACGCAGAACGCCGGATAGTCGTCGGCCGCGTCGTAGACGTGCGGACCGATGTCAGTCACCTCGTGGCCCTGCTTCTCGAGGTGGCTCACCAGGTGGTTCTTGAGCTCGAAGCCCGCATGGTCGGATCCCAAATAGACACGCACAGGCAGGAAGTCTGCCATCTGGGCAAAGGCCCGGCATGCTCTGGGGGGTGGAGATCTGGGGACAACACGGAAGTGACGTCAGGCTCGAGTGGGGCGCCGAAGGGATCGAAGCGCTCAGCGAAGACTGCGCTGTGCTGGTGATCGTCGACGTGCTGTCGTTCAGTACGACGGTCGATCTCGTGGTCGGCCGCGGTGGCCGCGTGCTGCCGCTCCCCTGGCGTGACGAGCGGGCCGCCACAGCGGCGACCGAGGCAGGAGCGGTGCTGGCCGGGCAAGGCGAATGGACGTTGCGGCCTTCGTCGGTTGTCGCCTTTCCACCGGGGAAGCTGCTCGCGCTGCCGTCCCCGAACGGCGCGACGCTCTGCGCGGCGGCGGCGAAAACCCGGGTTCACGTACTCATGGGATGCCTGCGCAACGCATCGGCGGTCGCGGAGAAGGCCCACCGGCTGGCGGGCGGCAGCCCGATCGGGGTGATCCCCGGCGGGGAGCGCTGGGGCGTGAACCTGCTGGGCGGCAAGACTTTCGGCCCGCTGCGGCCCTGTGTCGAAGACCACCTCGGCGCGGGCGCGATCGTGGCCGCGCTCCTGCGCCACGGCCGCTCGGCGTCGGCGGAGGCACGCCTCGCGGCGACCGCTTATTGGGGCACCGACATCGGCGTCGCGCTGGCGGAATGCACGTCGGGACGTGAACTGACAGCGGGGGGCCATGGCGGTGACATCTCGCTCGCTGCTGAAATTGACGTGAGCACACGAGCACCGATGTTGGACAAAGGGGTTCTCCAGTGAGTGAAAAACGGTGGATCAAGCTCGCCGAGGGCGTGTTCTCCCGGCGCTACGAAGAGCTCGACCTGACCATCGGCCTGGTCCTCGGCGAGACGGGGTGCCTGGTGGTCGACACTCGTGGCGACGTCGAGCAGGGCGTGGAACTGGCCGAAGCCGTCCGCGAGATCACCGACAAGCCGTGGTCGGTCGTCTACACGCACGCGCACTTCGACCACTGCTACGGCACCACCGCGTTCCTGCCCTGTGACGTCTGGGCGCATGAGGGCTGCCACACCGAATTGGTCACCTTCGGCGCCGGTTCCCGCGAACGCCGCGCGGCTTGGTACCGCGAGCAGGGCAAACCGGAGATCGCTGACGCGCTCGACCGCACCGAGATCCACCTACCGGACAAGCTGTTCACTTCGATCGCCGAAATCGACCTTGGCGGCCGCAAGGTCGTGTTCATCCATCCCGGCAAAGCGCACACCGACCACGACGTGCTGGTCCACGTGCCGGACGCGAGCATCGTCTTCGCGGGCGACGTCGTGGAGAACGCCCCGGACGGGTTCAGCGCGGACTCGTTCGGCGCCGACAACGACCTGACCCACTGGCCGGCGGCGCTCGACGCGATCCTCGCTCTCAACGCCGACACCGTAGTCCCTGGTCACGGCAACGCGGTGGGCCGCGAGTTCGTCGGCGACCAGCGGCAGAAGCTGGCCGAGCTGGTCGAGCTCCACGTCGCCGTGCACGCGCGGGGCCTCTCCGAAGCCGACGCCGTGGCCCGCTCGCCGTACCCCGCGGATGTGACCCTCGCCGCTCTCAAGGCTTCGTAGGCGTGCGCCTGCGAGCGCGAGAGCAGGAAGAAGTACGTTTAAGGGACCATGACTGCAGACAGCACCCTGGGCGTGGCGACGTCCGAAGTGATCCGCGAAGCCTCCCGCCGACGCACTTTCGCCGTGATCAGCCACCCCGATGCCGGGAAGTCCACCCTGACCGAGGCACTGGCGCTGCACGCCAAGGCGATCTCGTCGGCGGGCGCGGTGCACGGCAAGGCGAACCGCCAGGGCGTGGTGTCCGACTGGATGGAGATGGAACAGGCCCGAGGCATCTCGATCACCTCGGCGGCACTGCAGTTCTCCTACGGCGACGCGGTGATCAACCTCGTCGACACCCCCGGTCACGCGGACTTCTCCGAAGACACCTACCGCGTGCTGTCCGCCGTCGACTCCGCGGTGATGCTGCTCGACGCGGCCAAAGGCCTGGAGCCGCAGACACTGAAGCTGTTCGACGTCTGCCGGTACCGCGGCATCCCGGTGATCACCTTCATCAACAAGTGGGACCGCCCCGGCCGCGACGCGCTCGACCTGTGCGAGGAGCTGCAGAACCGGATCGGGCTGCAGCCGATGCCACTGACCTGGCCGGTCGGCGACGCCGGCCATTTCCGGGGCGTGCTGGACCGCGAGGACGGCAGCTTTGTCCGCTTCCAGCGCACCGCCGGTGGCGCGACGGCCGCACCCGAGATCCGGTTCACGCCCGAGCAGGCGGAGCAGGAGGAGGGAGAGGACTGGGTCCGCGCCTACGAGGAGTCCGAGCTGCTGGCCGAGTCCGGCGGGCAGTTCGACCTCGAGCGCTACCACAACGCGACGGCGACGCCGGTGCTCTTCGGCGCGGCCGTGACGAACTTCGGGGTCCGGCACCTGCTCGACCTGCTCACCAAGCTCGCACCCCAGCCCGAGCCGCGGCTCGACGCGGACGAGAAGCCACGTCCGCTGGAAGCGCCGTTCTCGGCCTTCGTGTTCAAGGTGCAGACGGGGATGGACGCCGCGCACCGCGATCAGGTCGCCTTCGCGCGGGTCTGCTCCGGGACGTTCGAGCGCGGCATGGTCGTCACGAACGCCACCAGTAACAAGCCGTTCGCGACCAAGTACGCGCAGCAGGTATTCGGGCAGCAACGGTCCACTGTGGACGTCGCGTACCCCGGTGACGTCGTCGGCCTGATCAACGCTTCCGCACTGCGCGTGGGCGACACGTTGTACGACGGCAAGCCGACAGTGAAGTTCCCCGGCCTGCCGAGCTTCGCGCCGTCGCATTTCACCGTCGCGTGGCCGAAGGATCTGAGCCGCGTCAAGCACTTCCGCAAGGGCATCGAGCAGCTCGGCGCCGAAGGTGTCGTGCAGCTCCTGCGCTCGGATCGCCGTGGTGACGGGGTGCCCGTGCTCGCCGCGGTCGGGCCGATGCAGTTCGAGGTCGCCGCGCACCGCCTGGCCGTCGAGTTCAAGTCGCCCGCGCGGCTGGAGCCGTTGCCGTACAGCACGGTCCGCCGGCTCGTCGACCCGGCTCAGCGGTCCATTGTGGACGGTGGACGGCAGAGCGAGGTGCTCATCCGCGACGACGGCGCAGTGCTGGCCCTGTTCGCGAACGACATGGCCATGCGCGTCATGCTGCGGATGAACGAAGGACTTCTCCTCGAGCCGCTGGTCGCCGAGGGCTCGTCCATGTGACCCGATGGTGACATGGACGAACCTTTCATCTCACTCTGTACAAAACAGAGACGAAAGGTCCATCCAGGTCACTTCTACTACGTCACTCGAAGTTGAGATCACCCGATCGGGTGCGCTTCAGCTCGTAGAAGTCCGGGTAGCTCGCGAGCAACCGGGCGCCGTCAAACACCTTCAGCGCGTCCTCACCCTTCGGGATGGAGCTCAGCACCGGGCCGAAGAACGCGACGCCGTCGATGTGCAGGGTCGGCGTGCCGACGTCCATGCCGACCGGGTCCATGCCCTCGTGGTGGCTCTTCCGGAGCGCCTCGTCGTACTCCGTCGACGTCGCGGCCTCAGCCAGCTCGGCCGGCGCGCCGACGGCCTCCAGTGCCTCCTTGATCACCACGTCGAAGTCCTTGTTGCCCTGGTTGTGCCAGCGCGTGCCGTACTCGGTGTAGAAGTCGCGCAGCACCGCCTCGCCCTTCAGCTGCGAGAGCGCGATGGCAACACGGACGGGGCCCCAGCCCTTCTCGAGAAGCTCCTTGTACTGCTCCGGCAGTCCTTCGCGGCCCTCGTTGAGCACGGACAGGCTCATCACCCGGAAGTTCAGGTCCAGGTCGCGCTGCTTCTCGACCTCAAGGATCCATCGCGAAGTGATCCACGCGAACGGACAGACCGGGTCAAAATAGAAGTCGACCTTCACGGTCTCTGAAGCGGTGGTCATCGAACACTCCCTAGCTGGCTGAAGACGCGTCAGAACTTCGGGGGCAGTCCCCGATCGGAGCAACAGCCACGAGATCGCGCTTGTTCCCCGTCGTCAGTTGATACCGCCGCATGATTGGATACAAAGATTAGCCACAACCGACAACCGATACCAGTAACCAGAGGTGCCCGTGCCCGCCCCGAACCTGACCCGTGACCAAGCCAAGCAGCGCGCCGCTCTGCTGGACGTCGAGTCCTACGAAATCGAGCTCGACCTGACTGACGGTCGCGGTGGTCCCGGCGAAAAGACCTTCGAGTCGACCACCAAGGTCCGCTTCTCGAGCAAGACCGCCGGTGAGCGGACGTGGATCGACCTCATGGCGGAAGCGGTCCGCTCGGCCGACCTCAACGGTACCGCCGTGGACATCTCGGCGTACGTCGAGGACAAGGGCATCGAGTTGCCCGCGCTGGCCGCGACCAACGAAATCGTCGTGCACGCGGACTGCCGGTACACGAACACCGGTGAGGGCCTGCACCGCTTCGTCGACCCCGTCGACGAAAGCGTGTACCTGTACACGCAGTTCGAGACAGCCGACGCCAAGCGGATGTTCGCCTGCTTCGACCAGCCGGACCTGAAATCGGTGTACCGCCTCGCGGTGACAGCGCCGAAGGACTGGAAGCTGATCTCCAACGCGCAGGTCGAATCCGCCGAGGAAACCCCCGAAGGCGCGGTCCGCACGGTCTTCAAGGAGTCCGAGCGGATTTCGACGTATCTCGTCGCGCTGATCGCCGGTCCGTACGCCGAGTGGCAAGACGAGTACAGCGACGAGCACCGCACGATCCCGCTGGGCATCTACTGTCGCTCGTCGCTCGCCGAGCACATGGACGCCGAGCGGTTGTTCACCGAAACCAAGCAGGGATTCGGTTTCTACCACCAGAAGTTCGCCACGCCGTACCCGTTCTCCAAGTACGACCAGCTTTTCGTACCGGAGTTCAACGCGGGGGCGATGGAGAACGCCGGCGCCGTCACCTTCCTCGAGGACTACGTCTTCCGGAGTCGCGTAACCCGCTACTCCTACGAGCGCCGCGCCGAGACGCTGCTCCACGAGATGGCGCACATGTGGTTCGGCGACCTGGTCACCATGCGCTGGTGGGACGACCTCTGGCTGAACGAGTCGTTCGCGACCTTCGCCAGTGTCCTCGCGCAGGCCGAGGCGACCGAGTACAAGAACGCGTGGACCAGCTTCGCGAACATCGAGAAGTCCTGGGCCTACCGCCAGGACCAGCTGCCCTCGACACACCCGATCGCCGCCGACATCGTCGACCTGCACGCGGTGGAGGTGAACTTCGACGGCATCACCTATGCCAAGGGTGCGAGTGTGCTCAAGCAGCTCGTCGCCTACGTCGGCCTCGAACACTTCCTCGACGGCCTGAAGGTGTACTTCGGCAAGCACGCCTGGGCCAACGCGACTCTGGCGGATCTGCTGTCGGCGCTGGAGGAGGCATCCGGTCGCGACCTGTCGTGGTGGAGCGCGCAGTGGCTGGAGACGACCGGCCTCAACTCGCTCACCCCGCGCTACCAGCTCGACGACGTGGGCAACTTCACCTCGTTCGCCATCCTGCAGAGCGGCGCGAAGCCGGGCGCGGGCGAGCTGCGCACGCACCGCGTCGCCGTCGGCATCTACGACGAAGACGGCAACGGCAAGCTCGTGCGCACCAAGCGGGTCGAGCTGGACGTCTCCGGCGAGCGCACCGAGGTCCCGGACCTCGCCGGCGTGGCGGCTGGCAAGCTCGTGCTCGTCAACGACGACGACCTGACGTACTGCACAATGCGGCTCGACCCGGCATCGCTCACGACGCTGATCGACCGGATCGGCGACATCACCGACCCGCTGCCCCGGACGCTGTGCTGGTCCGCCGCGTGGGAGATGACGCGTGAAGCCGAGCTCAAGGCCCGCGACTTCGTCACGCTCGTCGCGCGCGGGATCCACGCGGAGACCGAGGTCGGTGTGGTGCAGCGGCTGCTGCTCCAGGCGCAGACGGCGTTGAACTCGTACGCCGAGCAGGAGTGGGCCCGGACCGAGGGCTGGCCCGCGTTCAGCGCGCAGCTGCTGGAGCTGGCACGCGGTGCCGAAGCAGGCTCCGACCACCAGCTGTCGTTCGTGAACTCGCTGGCCGGTTCGGTGCTCGACGACGAAACCGCCGCGGTCGTCAAGGGCTGGTTCGACGGATCGGCGCCGATGGACGGCCTGACCGTCGACACCGATCTCCGCTGGCGGCTGCTGCACTCGCTCGTCGCGCACGGCAAGGCCGGGGAAGCCGAGATCGACGCCGAGCTGAAGCGGGACAACACCGCGGCCGGACGGCGGCACGCGGAACGCTCGCGGGCACTGCGTCCGACAGCCGAGGCCAAGGCCGACGCATGGCAGCGCGCGGTGTACGACGACGAGCTGCCCAACGCGGTGAGTGACGCGCTCATCTCCGGGTTCTCCCACCCGGGACAGAAGGCTCTGCTCGGCGCCTACGTGACCAAGTACTTCGAGGTTATCGACGAGGTCTGGCGCCGACGATCGAGTGAGCGGGCCCAGCCGACCGTCGTCGGGCTGTTCCCGTCGTGGGCGGTCGAGCCCGCCACCGTCGAAGCGGCCGACGCCTGGCTGAGCGGCGGCGAACCGGCCGCGCTGCTGCGCCTGGTCTCCGAAGGCCGCGCGGGCATCGTCCGGGCACTGGCGGCCCGGGAGTTCGACTCACACAACTCCTGAGCCGCTCCAAAAGCACCATGGCCACTTTGATCGCGTTGAACGCGCTCAAAGTGGCCATGGTGGGACTTCAGGGACGTGCGTCAGTGTTTGGGAGCCGGGCCAGCCTGGTCCGACAGCATCCGCAGCGCGTTCACCAGGCCGCCGACGAGGTCGCCTTCCTTGAAGGACGCGACCATGCTCGCGATGGCGAGCTTGGCGCCCCTGTCGGGAAGGCGCTCGAAGGCCTGCGCGCCGGTGACGATCTCGATGCGCCGTTCCCCGGGGGAAACGGCGATCAGCACGGCGTTGGTGGCGCCGGGACCGATCGAGTTGTGCAACTGCTCCGCGGTCGCCCGGCTGTTCTCGCCGAGCTCACCGAGGTACACGCTGTAGTCGAGGCCGGTTTCGCGGCTCGCCAGGGTAAGTGCCTCGTCGATCCGGGCAAGCTGAACGGACCCGAATGGGCCGTTCGGCCTATCGGGTTCGTACATCTTGGCTACCGAGCGCCGTCCAGAGGCCGTAATGGCGACTCCGTATTCGGTCTCGTTCTCGCGCAGGGCCACGTCGGTCGACGACGTCGTGCCGTGCGTGGCGTCACCAGTTGCCACTAGCGCCTCCTCGGGCAGAGGGACCGGACGGCGCGGCGCTGTCCGCGCCGATGTGCCCATGGGCGGAGCCGACTCCATCAGGATTGGCGCTCCACCACATCGGCGGGTGCTCCCACGGCTGTCCCGACCGGTACCTAGGCGTACCAGCGAATTTCGACCTCAGCGTGGACAGACCGACCGCGCCGTAAATGGCCAAAGGGATCACCGCGAAGACCAGAATCGTCTCGACAAGGTTCACCGCGGCAGCGTATCCGATCGCTGTCCGGCCCACCCGCCGACCTCGGCCCGACACCGCCGATTCCCGCTTCGTTCGTGCGGACCACTCGACCTGCCGGATCGGTGGCCATTCGTTGCGTGAGACCCGCCGTCCGCCGCTTGCCGCGCCGGGACTCCCACTTTGAGCCGAAGCGAATCGCGCGAAAGGTTGCAACTCAACGTACGGGCGGCCGCACCCAATGGGATTGCCTTGTCACGTCGGTGAAATCCTCGTAGCTTTTTCACCTGTACGGGCCTTGCGCCCAGCGCCCCTTCCCCAAAAGGTAACGCACCGGTCTCAGGAGGACACGCCATGCAGAGCTTCCAAGCACCCAGTCGGGCGATCATTGAACACGTTGTGTCACTCAGCGCTGCCCCGATCGAGCCCGGAACACGTGTGACGGCGGGCACACGGGTTACCCGGGGAACGCGGGCTACTCGCGGTACACGTGTCACCGCCGGAACCCGGGTCACCCGAGGTACCCGAGTGACCCGCGGGACGCGAGTCACCATGGGCACGCGCGTCACGTGCGGCACCCGAGTCACCATGGGCACGCGCGTCACCCGCGGAACAAGGGTCACCCGCGGCACGCGGGTCACCGCAGGCACCCGCGTGACCATGGGCACCAGGGTCACGATGGGCACCAGGGTCACCTGCCAGAACGCCTTCGAACTCGCTGCCTGAGCCCGGCTCGCACAGCTCCTGAACCGAACCGTCCTGACCGATCGCGTCACCCGAAGCTCCATCGGCTCGCCCCGGCCGCCAAGCGGCCGGGGCGCCGAAAAACCGGCCTCAAGCAGCGGGTACCCCGAGATAGGGCTGCCACAGTGGGTCGGCTTCGATCGAATGCGCCAGCAGCCGCCAATGCGGCCCGTGCGGCGCGCGTGGCACCACCCGCAGCCGCCATCCCAGCTCCGAGAGCAGATGATCGGCCTTGCGATGGTTGCACTTGGCGCAACAGGCCACGCAATTCTGCCAGGTGTGAGGTCCGCCACGACTGCGCGGGAGAACGTGGTCAATGGTCTCGGCCCGCCCTCCGCAGTAGGCACACCGGAACCGGTCCCGGTGCATCAGCCCGGCCCGCGTGAGCGGCACCTGGGCGCGATACGGGACCCGCACATAACTGCTGAGCCGGATCACCGAGGGCACCGGTAGCGAAACCGTCGCCGCATGCAGCGTCAGGCCCGCCGGATCGCCGTGAACGACCACGGCTTTACCACACATGACGAGCACCACAGCGCGCCTCAAAGGCAACGCCGTGAGTGGCTCGAATGTGGCGTTGAGCAGCAGCACCCTTCGCCGCCCCCAGGAGGGTGCGGCTCCGGTCGCCGGGTCCCGCCCTCTACGCTGTCCGGGCGGGCGGGTTACACCCCCTGGCCGCGATCCGGGCCCACTGGAATGGGCACTCAGAACGACCTCCGGCGACTGTCCGGCCACGGCTTGGCCGGGGACGCCGAGGGGGATGGGTTGTCGGTCTGGCACTCGACCACCTCCACCAATACAGCCATAGTCGACCACAGATCTGCCCCAAAGCGCACGTGTGTTAGAAGACGTGTCACATGACGGTCACTTAAGGCCGCCCAAACCCACACGAAACAGATTTTGCGAAGGAGTTGTTCCGACCCCGTGATTCCGCAGCTCACCGAACCGCCTCCCTGTATCAAGGACGCGGGCACGTGGTGCGCGCAGATCTACAACTGGACGGGCAGCGAGTGGCTCGCGGGCTCAGCGGCCTGGCTGATCGAAAAGCCGGTCCAGATCCTGCTGATCCTGCTGGTCGCGTTCGTCATGCGCCTCCTCGCCAGGCGGGTCATAGACAGGATCACCACGATCCCCCGCGGCAACGGCGGCAAGATCCCGGCGCTGCTCCGGCCGCTGCGCGATCGGGCGCCGGACATGCTCGGCAACGTCGTCGTGGAACGGAGGCGCCAGCGCGCCACCACGATCGGCTCGGTGCTGAAGTCGATGAGCACGTTCCTGATCTACGGGCTCGCCTTCGTGCTGATCCTCGGCGAACTGGGGCTCAACCTGGGCCCGATAATCGCCTCGGCCGGTGTCGTCGGGGTGGCGATCGGTTTCGGTGCGCAGAACCTGGTCCGAGACTTCCTTTCGGGGATGTTCATGATGCTCGAGGACCAGTACGGTGTCGGCGACATCGTGGACCTCGGCAGCGCGACGGGAACGGTCGAGTCGGTCGGCCTTCGCATCACCACTTTGCGTGACGTCAAGGGCACCGTCTGGTATATGCGCAACGGCGAAGTGCTGCGCGTCGGCAACTCCAGTCAGGGCTTCGCCGTCGCCGTCGTCGACGTCCCGCTGAGCTACAGCGCCGACGTCGACAAGGCCACCACGCTGCTCGCGGAAGCCGCATCCGCGGCCGCTGAAAGCGCGGAACTGGTCGACTTCATGCTGGAGCCGCCGGAGGTACTGGGGGTGGAAAGCGTGACGCCGGAAGGCATCCAGCTGCGGTTGACGGCGAAAGTGCGGCCCGGCAAGCAGTGGACCGTGCAGCGTGCGCTGCGCGCGAGGATTATGACAGCACTCGAAGAAGCAGGCTTCGAACCGCCCATGGGCCGGTATGTTTCGACGCCGGTCGCCGAGAAGTAGCCCGGACAGGGCAAAATGGAGATGTGCCAGACGTGAGCGGACCCGAAGAGCCACAGAGCTTCTATGACGCTGTCGGCGGCGAACCGACGTTCCGCAAGATCGTCGCGCGCTTCTACGCCGAAGTGGCCGGAGACGAAATCCTCCGGCCGTTGTACCCGGAGGCCGACCTCGGCCCGGCCGAGGAGCGGTTCCGGCTGTTCCTCATCCAGTACTGGGGTGGTCCGCACACCTATTCCGACCAGCGCGGACACCCACGGCTGCGGATGCGGCACGCGCCGTTCAAGATCGGCCCGATCGAGCGGGACGCGTGGCTGCGGGCGATGGAGATCGCCATCGACGAGGTAGGCGTGGCCGAGCCGTACCGGCAGCAGCTTTGGAACTACCTCGAGATGGCCGCGCACAGCATGATGAACAGTTTTGAGTGAGGCCGGTGCGCAGGGCGTCCGAGAACAGGCGCACGGATGTTCCCGGTTCCCAGTGGTGGCATGACGCCGTCTTCTACCAGATCTACGTCCGATCCTTCGCCGACTCCGACGGCGACGGCGTTGGCGATCTGGAAGGCATCCGGAGCCGGCTCGGCTATCTGGAACTGCTCGGCGTCGACGCGCTGTGGCTGACGCCGTTCTACCGCTCGCCGATGGCCGACCACGGCTACGACATCGCGGATCCGCGTGAGGTCGACCCGATCTACGGCAACCTGGGTGATTTCGACGCACTGGTGGAGGAAGCACACGCCCGCGACATCAAGGTGACCATCGATCTGGTCCCCAACCACACCAGTAACACCCACGCCTGGTTCAAATCGGCGATGGCCGCGCCCGCGGGCAGCCGTGAGCGTGAGCGCTACGTTTTCCGCGAGGGCAAGGGTCCTGGCGGCGACGAGCCGCCGAACAACTGGGTCAGTGTCTTCGGCGGACCCGCTTGGACGCGGGTTCCCGACGGCCAGTGGTACCTGCACCTTTTCGCACCACAGCAACCTGATCTCAACTGGCTCAATCCCGAAGTGGCCGCCGATCTCGAGCGCACGCTGAGGTTCTGGCTCGACAGGGGCGTCGACGGTTTCCGCATCGACGTCGCGCACGGCATGGCCAAGCCGGCGGGCCTGCCGGACATGGATCCCCGCGTGAGCGCTATGCACAGCGGCGATTTCTACGACCCGCGCTTCGACGACGACGGTGTCCACGAGATCCACCAGATGATCCGCAAGGTGCTCGACGAGTACCCGCAGGCGATGACGACCGGCGAGATCTGGGTGACCGACGAAGAGCGGCTCGCGCGCTACCTCCGTCGCGACGAGCTGCACCTGGCGTTCAATTTCCGTTTGGCACTGGCACATTTCGACGCCGACGCCCTGCGCACCGCCATCGACCGTTCCCTGGCCGTCCCGCAGGCCGCGGGCGCACCGGCGACATGGACGCTGTCCAACCACGACGTGCGACGCCAGGTCACCCGGTACGGCGGTGGCGCGCAGGGGGTACGGCGGGCCCGCGCGATGGCGATCGTCGAACTGGGCCTGCCGGGCGCGGTGTACCTGTACAACGGCGAGGAACTCGGGCTGCCCGACGTCGAACTCCCGCTCGAAGCGCTGACGGATCCGCTAGCCCGCATCAGCGGCGCCGAGCACAGCCGCGACGGTGCCCGGGTGCCGATCCCTTGGGAGGGCACGGAACCACCGTTCGCGTTCTCCCGGACCCCGCGCACCTGGCTGCCGATGCCCGGGGACTGGGCCGCGCTGACCGTCGCCGCACAGCTCGAAGACGCGGACTCGACGCTTTCGCTTTACCGGCACGCGCTGGAGATCCGGCAGGAGCATCCGGCGTTCCGGGGCGACGAAATCGAGTGGTACGGCGCTCCCGCGGGCTGCTTCGCCTTCCGCCGCAAGGAAGGCGGTCTGATCTGCGCGCTGAACACGTCGGCGTCGCCGATCCCGCTGCCGCCCGGCGAGGTCCTGCTGTCCAGTGAGCCGCTCGTCGAGGGCAAGCTCCCGCCCGACTCTGCCGCTTGGCTCGTTCAAGCCTGACCCCGGGGAAAGTGTCGACACTTTCCCCGGGGGCGAAGCTCAGTACCAGCCGTACTTGGCCTGGGTCTGCGGGTTGAACTGGTCGAACCGCACGAGCTTCGCGGGCAGCGTCCGCCAGTCCGTCAGGTCGAGGACGTCGAAGCCCTTGACGAGGTCGGACGAGTAGATGAAGCCGTTGTAGTAGTACGCCGACCACGTGCCGCCGCCGATGTTCTGGGTGTCGGACAGCGGTCCGCGCTCCCAGAAAGCGATCTCCTTGGGGTGCGCGGAGTCGGTGAAGTCCCACACCGAAATGCCGCCCTGGTACCAGGACTGCACCATGATGTCGCGACCCTGGACCGGCACGAGCGAACCGTTGTGGGCGACGCAGTTTTCGGTGTCGGCCTGCATGCGCGGGATCTTGTAGTAGCTCTTGAACTCGAGCTTCCTGTCGTCACCACGGCCGGTGAGGTCGTAGATGCCGTCCGCACCACGGGTCGGGCCGAACCTCGTGTTGCAGGTCGCGAGACCACCGCCGCCGAGCTCGTCGGTGAAGATCACCTTGGTGCCGGTGTTGTTGAAGGTGGCGCTGTGCCAGAACGCGAAGTTCACGTTGTCCTGCACGCGGTCGATGACCCGCGGCTTCAAGCGGTCGGAGATGTCGAACAGCACGCCGTCGCCCATGCAGGCGCCCGCCATGAGGTCCTTCTCGAGGTAGGTGGTGAGGTCGTGGCAACCGGTGGTCGCGGAGCGGTTGGTGCCGTCCGGGTTCGGGCCGCCGACGTTGCCGCCGTCCGGGAACAGCACCGGGGTCGCGGCCAGCGCGGCCTTCTCCGGGTGGTCCAGCGGGACCTGCACGATCGAGATCTTGTCGTGCGGCGGCTGGCAGTCGGGCAGAGTGACGGCCGGCGAATACGAGGAGACGTACAGGAAGACCGAGTTGCGGCTCTTGTCCGGCACCAGGGTATGGGTGTGTGAGCCACAGTCGGTCTCGACCGAGGAGACGTACTTCGGCTGCGCCAGGTTGGAGATGTCGAAGACCTTGATGCCCTCCCAGGACTCCTTCACCGACGCCGGCTGCGCGACGCTGGAGCAGGAGTCGTCACTGCGCGACGAGTCCGTCGACAGGAACAACAGGTCACCGGAGACCGAGACATCGTTCTGCGAGCCCGGGCACAAGACCCGGCTGACGACCTTGGGCTTGGACGGCACGCGGACGTCGTAAATCACGAAGCCGTTGTAGTTGCCGACGATTGCGTGCCCCTTGCTGAACGCGATGTCGGTTCCCGTCGAGTCCACCGGCGCGACGTTGGGCAGATTGGCGATCTGCCGGAGGTTCGGACTGTGCACGATCTGGTCAACGCCGGGGATATCGTTCTGCGCAGGCTGCGCGATCGCCGTTGGGGCGACAGCACCGGATGCGGCGAGGCCGACGGCGGCGACGGCCGCGGCGAAGATCCGGGGCAAACGGCTACTGCGGGGCTTCCACACGATGTGGATCTCCTCTCGACAAGCTTTACTATCCGATTATCCAACCTTTGACCTAGTGTCGGTAGCAACCTTAGGAGGGTCTCAAGATGCGAACCAGCATGGCCGCGCTCATGATCGTCGTGCTGGCAGCGGCCGGCTGCTCGAGTCCGCCTGCCGAGCCCGCCACCCCGGTGGCACCTGTCGTGCTACCCGGCAAGCCAGGGGAAACCGGCGAGGTCGTCCGGCCGGACCAGGTCGATCCGAACAGGACACGGGAGACGCCGAACAGCGCCGACGTCGACTACATGACGATGATGATCCCGCACCACCAGCAGGCGATCTTGATGACCGATCTCGTCGCCGCCAAGACCTCCGACGAGCAGGTCCGCGCCATCGCGGGGCGGATCGCGGTCACCCAGGACGCCGAGATCCAGCTGATCAGCGACTGGCTCACGAAGTATGGCAAGCCGGTGCCCGGCAGCGCCGAGCATTCCGGGCACGGCGAACACGCTTCGATGCCGGGAATGGCGACACCGGAACAGCTCAACGCGTTGCGCGCGGCGAATGGCAGCGAATTCGACAAGCTCTTCCTGAGCTTGATGATCACCCATCACCAAGGCGCGCTCACGATGGCCGAAGGGCAGCTCTCAGGCGGGGTCGAGACCAAGGCACAGGAGTTCGCCCAGGACGTCATCACCGGTCAGAGCGCCGAAATCGAGCGAATGCGAGCACTGAGTACCAAGTAGCGGAACGCTGCGAAGGGTTCCCTTCACAGCCTCGGCCGCAACCCGTGTCAGAACAGCAGCGGGAGCAGGGCGTGCCGTCGCTTCAACACCGCGCCGTAGCGGGCGTCGAGTCGTAGCCAGGAGTCGTTCGCCGTCACACGGACGACGTCGTTCTCGATCGACGAATCAAGAAAACCCATACCGGACAAGGCAAACAGACACCGTAGCTGGACCTTGATCTCCAGGCTCTCGCCGGTCACGGTCAGCACCGGCTGATCCATCAGCGAGGCCGGCGGTGTGCCGTGCGGTCCAACGTTGTCCTTCGCCAGCGCGACACCACGATCAGCCAGATCGGCAACCACGATCACGGGCAGTTCGTCGACGAGCTGCCAGCCGGTGGACCTCGGCAGCTCGGAGTGCCACATGATGTCGCGCGCCGGTCCCGGGTCCATCTTCGGCCCACCGGCCACCGTCAACGCGGCGAGCAGTTCGTTGCCCGACACCGTGATGTCGGACGGCGTGACGCCACCGGGCACAGCCCTGGTCGCAAGTACCTCGAACGGCGTCGACGTCCAGGCTTCGACTATCCCGGCACCGGGGCGTTCACGCAGCCGCACGAACGATTGACCGTCGAGGCGGACGGCGCGGGCGACGAAGGCACCCAGCGTCTCCCTGTCCGCCTCGTCGGCGATACGGAGCTCAGACACCTTTGTCCCCTGTCAGTGCTTATCGCGAGTTTGCACGCGGTCCAGCAGGGCAAGCGCCCTGCCGCCACGATAGCTCGGCCTCCGGCCGGAGCGCGCCTCACGGGTCACCCCACGTGCCGCGGCTCACTAACCCCAACCACCGCTTATCGCGAATTTGCGCGCGGTCGCTCCCTCAAGGACCCCATCACAGCGTTCCGACAACAGGCGAGGAAGACGTTTCCGGCGGGTGGGTGGCCGTTGGTTCGTACTGCCGCAGGAAATCCCGTTCGGCTCCACTCAACCTGCGCGGCCGTCCGGTGGTCGTGTCGTACGGCGCCAGGACGGTCTCCGCCGTCACCGCCACCTTGTCCAGTTCGGACGGTCCACTGTGCACCTTGTAGGAGAACGTGCAGGACGCGAACCTCAGCTGGGTGACGGAAATCGCGATCCGGACGTCCTGCCCGTCGGCGAGGACCGGAGCGTGGTAGTTCACCGTGAGGCGCACCACCACGACACCCTTCACCAGTTCGGTGAGACCGGCCTTGAGCCCGTCGACGAACAGCAGCGGCACTCGGGCCTCTTCGAGCAGCGTCACCATGTTGGCGTGGTTGACGTGCCCGAAAAGGTCCTGATCCGACCAGCGCGGTCGGACCAGCGAGACGTAGTCGCCCATGCGTTACCTGACCGTGCTTCGGATTTGGCGCGCAGCCACCGAAAGCGTCGCGAGGTCGAGCCTGCCGGAGTTGTCGATCTCGTCGAGCGCGACCCTTGCCCTCGCCAGCCGCGACGCGTTCGCCTTCTCCCACTGCGCGATCTTCTCCTGCGCGGAATCGCTGGGCTCGCTGTGCCGCAACGCGTCCAGGGTGATCGCCCGCAGCGACGCGTAGACGTCGTCGCGCAGCGACAGCCTGGCCAGTGCGTGCCAGCGGTTTCCCCGCTCGAGCGCGCTGATCGAGGTCAGCATCTTGTCGACGTTGAGGTGGTCGGAGACCGCGTAGTACAGCTCGGCAGTCTCCTCCGGGCTGTGCACGTCGTCCACGCCGATCTGCTGCTCGGCCAGCTCCGCGACCTCGGTGATGTCGAGCAGGCCGTACGTGTGCAGCAGCACCCCGATCCGCTGTGCCAGCTCCAGAGGCACGCCGTTCGCCACATAGCCGTCGATCTGGTTCTGCAGGGCCTCGGCCTCCCGGCCGTGCAGCATCTCGCCGACCTTCGGGGCCAGGTCCGCCACAACGGAACCGAACCGGTTGATCTCGGCCAGCGTCGCGAGCGGTTGCGGCCGGTTTGTCAGGAACCACCTGGCCGCGCGGTCGAGCAGCCGGCGGGTTTCCAGCATCATCGCGTCGGCGACGTCGGTGGTCACCACGTTGTCGAGCTTGTTGATCTCCGTCCACAGCGACGGCAGGTCGTAGACGTTGCTGACCACCGCGTAGGCCCGGACTGCGTCATTGGCCGTCGCGTTCATCTCTTCGCTCAGCCGGAAGACGAACGAAATCCCGGCGCCGTCGACGACTTCGTTCGCCACCAGGGTGGTGATGATCTGCCGTTTCAGCGGGTGCTCGAAGATCGCCGGCTCATAGCGCTCGCGCAGCGGATTCGGGAAGTACGACGGCAGCAGGCGTGAGAAGACCTCCGACTCGGGAAGATCGGTGGCCACCAGCCGGTCCTTGAGTTCCAGCTTCACGTGGGCCATCAGCGTCGCCAGCTCGGGCGACGTGAGGCCCTCGCCCGCCTTTTCCAGCGCCTTGAACTCGGCCGTGCTGGGGAGCGCTTCGAGCTTGCGGTCGAACGCGCCTGCCTTTTCGAGCGCGGCCACCTGACGCTGGTGCACCGAGACCATCGGCCCGTTGTGCGCGCGGCTGACGCCGAGCACCGCGTTCTGCTTGTAGTTGTCGGCGAGCACCAGCGCGGACACCTCGCCGGTCATCTCCTCGAGCAGCTCGTTGCGCTTCCCACGCTCCAGTTTCCCGGCGCTGACCAGGTGGTCCAGCAGGATCTTGATGTTGACCTCGTGGTCGGAGCAGTCGACACCGGCGGAGTTGTCCAGCGCGTCGGTGTTGATCTTGCCGCCGCCTCGGGCGAACTCGATCCGGCCGAGCTGGGTGAGCCCGAGGTTCCCGCCCTCGCCGACGACCTTGACCCGCAGGTCCTTGCCGTTGACGCGCAGGGCGTCGTTGGCTTTGTCCCCGGCGTCGGCGTGGCTTTCCCGCTCCGCCTTGACGTACGTGCCGATACCGCCGTTCCACAGCAGCTCGACCGGCGCCTTCAGGATCGCGTTCAGCAGATCCGCGGGCGCCAGCTTCACGACGTCGTCCGCGAGCCCGAGTGCCGCACGGACCTGCGGGGTGATCGGGATCGTTTTCGCACTGCGTTTGTAGATCCCGCCACCCTCGCTGATCAGCGAGCGGTCGTAGTCGTCCCACGACGACCGCGGCAGTTCGAACAAGCGGCGGCGCTCGGCGAACGACGAAGCCACGTCCGGGTCCGGGTCGAGGAAGACGTGCATGTGGTTGAAGGCCGCGACGAGCTTGATGTGCTCCGACAGCAGCATCCCATTGCCAAAGACATCCCCGGCCATGTCGCCGATGCCGACGACGGTGAAGTCCTCGGTCTGGGTGTCCTTGCCGAGCTCGCGGAAATGGCGCTTGACGCTCTCCCACGCACCCTTGGCGGTGATGCCCATGGCCTTGTGGTCGTAGCCGACCGAGCCACCCGACGCGAACGCGTCACCCAGCCAGAAACCGTAGCTCGCCGAGACCTCGTTCGCGATGTCGGAGAAGGTCGCGGTGCCCTTGTCCGCGGCGACAACGAGGTAGCTGTCCTCGCCGTCGTAGCGGACGACGTTGGGGGCGGGCACGGTTTTGCCCTCGACCCGGTTGTCGGTCAGGTCCAGCAGACCGGAGATCAACATCCGGTAGCAGGCGATGCCCTCTTTCAGGTAAGCGTCGCGATCGATCCCGGCGTCCCCCGTGGGAGTCGGCGGCCGCTTCACGACGAAACCGCCCTTCGCGCCGACGGGCACGATCACGGCGTTCTTGACCGCTTGCGCCTTGACCAGGCCGAGTACCTCCGTACGGAAGTCCTCACGGCGGTCCGACCAGCGCAGCCCGCCTCGCGCGACCTCGCCGAACCGGAGGTGGACACCCTCGACCCGCGGCGAGTACACGAAGACCTCGAACCGTGGCCGGGGCTTCGGCAAGTCCGGCACGGCGGCCGGGTCCAGCTTGATCGCCAGGTACGGCCGGGGATTCCCGTCGAGATCGGTGACGTGGTAGTTCGTCCGCAGGGTCGCGCCGATCACCGCGAGCAGGCGCCGGAGGATGCGATCCTCGTCGAGGCTGGTGACCTCGTCGATCAGCGCGCTGATCTCGGTGCCGAGCCCTTCGGCCAGAGCGAGCCGCTCCGACTCCGGGTGGGCCGGGTCGAACCGGACCTCGAACAGGTGCACCAGCGCGGTCGCGATATCGGTGTGCGCGAGCACGGCGTTCTCGATGTACTCCTGCGAGTACGGGCTCTTCGCCTGCCGGAGGTAGCGCGAGTAGGCCCGCAGGATAACGGCCTGCCGCCAGGTCAGCCCGGCACTCAGGACGAGCGCATTGAAGCCGTCGACCTCGGCGAGCCCACGCCACGCGGCGTTGAACGCCTCCTGGAACCGCACCTGCAGATCCGGCTCGGAACCCCGGTCGATCCCGTCGAGCACCCGCTGGTCGATGCGCAGGCCGAAGTCGTAGATCCACGACCGCCTGCCGTCTTCACGCCGCAGCTCGTACGGGCGTTCGTCGACGACCTCGACGCCCATCTTCTGCAGCATCGGCAGCACCTTGGACAGCGTCACACCCTCGCCTTGCAGGTACAGCTTGAAGCGCCGCTCCCCCGGCTCGGCGTCGGCCGGTACGTAGAACGACATCGCCAGGTCGCCGTCGCCGGACAGCGAGTCCAGCTTGCGCAGATCCGCCAGCGCGGCGGCGGCGGTGAAGTCCTCTTTGTAGCCCTCAGGGAAAACCGACGTGTAGCGCTGGCCCAGCTCGGTGGCGGACTCTTCGCCCAGTATCCCGAGCGCCGCGCCGCCGTCGCCGGCCCGCTCGCGGCGTTCGGCCAATATCGCCTCGGCCATGAAGTCGTCCCAGCTGCGGACGGCGGTGTTCAGGCGCTCCTGGATGTGCAGCGTGTCGGGCTCGATCCGGCGCGCCGGATCGGTGTGCACTACGAAGTACACCTGCGCGAGGACGGTCTCGCCGATCCTCGCGCTGTACTCGAGGTGCGTGCCTTCGAGCTCGTCGAGAAGTACTTCTTGCATCGCGAGCCGCGAACGGGTGGTGTAGCGGTCCCGTGGCAAGAAGACCAGGCACGAGTAGAAGCGGCCGTACGGGTCACGGCGCAGGAACAGCCGGAGCCGACGGCGGTCGGACAGCGCGATGGCGCCCGTCGTCGTCGTGTACAGCGAGTCGGAGTCCGCCGAGAAGAGGTCCGCGCGCGGCCAGTTCTGCAGCACTTCGAGCATCCGCTGCCCGGAGAAGGACTCCATCGGGAACCCGGCGCGGTGGATGACCTCGCGGACCCGGCCGGAGATCACCGGGATGTCGAGGACGTTCTCGTGCAGTGCGGTGGTGGTGAAAATGCCGAGGAAACGGTGCTCCCCGGTGACGACACCGTGCTCGTCGAAGGTCTTCACACCGACGTAGTACGGGTAGATCGGCCGGTGGACCGTCGACGGGGCGCTGGCCTGGGTCAGCACCAGCAGTGTCGGGGCCAGCGCACTCGCGGCGGCGTCCGGACCCGCTGTCAGGCCACGGGCAGCGAGACTGTCCTGGCGCAGAACGCCAAGGCCGGAGGCCAGAACCGCGCGCAGAGCCGGCTCGTCGGTGTCGGGGTGCGGGTTGTCGACCAGTTCATAGCGGCGGTAACCCAGAAAGGTGAAATGGCCGCTGGCGAGCCAGCGCAACAGCCTCGCGCCCTCGGTGATCTCGTCTTCGGGCAGCTGGGGCGGGTCGGCCTCCAGGCGGTCCGCCAGCTGGCAGGCCGTCTCGCCCATCTTGTCGGCGTCTTCGACGACCTCACGCACGTCGCCGAGCACGGACGCGAGCCGGGTGTCCAGCTCGCGGGCGCGGTTCGGGTCGGTGATCAGGTCGATCTCGACGTACATCCACGACTCGGCGGCGGCGCCTTCCGGCGGCTCGGCGGCGTCGGCTGTGGGGTAGACCTCACGCAGCTCACCGGTCAGATCCCGGCTCACCACCACGATCGGGTGGACGATGCGCTGCACCTGGACGCCATCGCGGGCGAACATGGCGGCGACCGAGTCGACCAGGTACGGCATGTCGTCGGTGACGAGCTGAACGACGGTGGCCTCGCGGGTCCAGCCGTCCTCGGCCGTCGTCGGGTTGAGCAGCCGCACCGCGGGCCGTCCGGGCACTCGCTGCTTCGCCAGCTGCTGGTGCGAACGCACCGCGCCCACCAGGTCCACCGGATCGTCGCCGATGATCTCCTCGGCTGGAATATGCCGGTAGTACAGGCGAATCAGGTCGCCGATCTCCGGCGCCCGAGCGGCTGCGGCGTCGATCAGCTCGTCCCGGATCTGTTCCGGGCTTGCTGACCGCCGCTGGCTGCCACCGATTTCGGTGCCGACGCCTTTTGCGGGCGGGGACGAGACTCCCGTCGAGCTCATTGAGCAACTCTCCACTGTGCGTGATTGACACCGCGCTGGACACAACGATGTGTCGAACGGTTCACACCCTAGTGCGCGGCTCCCCGGGAACTCTCGATTGCCCCAGGACTTAAGAAAGGTTTAGTACAACAGGGTTTTCGTGATGGATTCAGCTACTCACCAGTTCGGTGACGGCCACTGTCCGGCCCCATCGCGCCCGTGCGGCGGTGCCCGTTGACCGGACGACTGGCAGCGGGTTCGTCACTCTGCGAACCCAACCGCTTGACCAACGCGGCCGCACTGGCCGTGCCGGCCTGGTGCTCGGCGAGCGCTCTGGCGAGCAACTCGGCGAGTCCCGCGTCGGGCGCGGGCTCGTCCTCGGCGATCGCACGGGCGTAGCTGTCCGAGAACGGCGCACCGAAGTCCGCATTGCCGCTGCCGTAGTTGTCCGACGGCGACCAGGCGGGAGCCTGGTCTTCCAGCGGTTCGAGCGAAGGCGGCATCTTCAACCGCGGCAGCCAGGGATCGGCCACCTGATCGCGGTACTCGTCGTCGGTCAGCCGCTCGGCCTTCGCCGGCCGTTCTTCACGTACTTCCGGCACGAGCACTGGTTCGGGAGCGGGTGCGGGCGCCCAGGATTCGGGTGCGGGCAGCGGCGCCGGTGGCTCGGGCAGCGGTTCCGGTTTCACCGGTTCGAGCTTCGGAGGTTCGGGCTTCGGGGGTGCACCCTGGGCGTGTTCGTCGGCCGCACGGCGGCGGCCTCCGCCCCCGCCGGAGGAGATGCCAAGTCTGTCAAGCACCGAACGGGCCGCGACCGAGCCGTGGTCGGAGTCGTGACGGGTCGTCCTGCCGGTGATGTTGCGCTGCCGCTCGCGCCGGGCGGCTTCGTCGGTGTCCCACCGCTGCGCGCTCGATTCCGGCACCTTGGTCGCGGGCGGGCGCGGCTGCGGTTCGCTCGGGATCGTGACCCGCGCAGCCGGTTCGGCGGCGGGCGCCGGGGCGAGCTGCAGCTCGGGCACCACGGGGATTTCCGGTACGGGACGCTCGATCGGGCGCTCCACGGGCCGTTCGACAGGACGCTCGACCTGGCGTTCCACTACTCGCTCGACCCGTGGTTCGACCGGCTTTTCCAGCGGGCGGTCGGCTGCCCGCTCGACACGCCTTTCAGCGCGCCTTTCGGCCGGCCGTTCGACGGGCCTGACCAAGGTCGGAGCCACCCGCTTGGTGTTCACCGCGAGCACCTCGTCGAGATCGACCGGGGTCGGCTGCCCCGCGTCGAACTCACCGGACAGCAGGCTGAACGCCTGGCGGCGGGCCCTTGCGTGCAGGTGTTCGGCGGCCCGCGAGCGGTGCAGGCATTCGATGGCCTCGCTCGGCCTGCCAAGACGTTCTTCGAGCTGGGCGAGCTCCAGCCAGAGCTTCGCGGTCAGTACGTGCAGCCCATGCTGATCGGTGCTGTACACCGCCTCGCGCAGCAGCATCGTCGCCGCTTCGCCCGAGCCGGACGGAAGATGCACCCTCGTGGCGATGGCGAGCCGAAGCCAGCCCGCCGGTCCGACCCCTGCCGCTCTTGTCGGCGCGGCGAGCAGCGGCTGGCTGATCTCCATCGCCATCTCGGTGTCACCGCGATCGAGCAACGTGCACGCCAGCTGGAGGATCAGCCTGATCCGGACGAGACCGCCGTCGTCTTCGGGATTCTGGAGCCGGTCGAGGAAAGCGATCCCCGACCGGGCCGCGTCGGCGGCGGCCGTGAGGTCACCGTGGCGCCGCCGATGGGCCGACGTCCCGACCCGTAGCAGCGCGCGCTGCAGCAACTGCGCGTCCACGGACACACTCTCGTCGGACGAGCAGAGCCTGTCCGCCTCGACGAGCACCCGGTCAAGCTCCGCCTTGCGGCCGAACTGAGCCATACAGCCGACGAGATGACACAACGCCTCGGCCCGCTGTGCCCCGGCGAGATCCGGATTCGCCAGCACCGGGCGCAACGCGGCGAGCGCACTCAACGGGGCGCCCACACTTCGCGCACACACGGCCAGGTCGATCCGCAGCCGAGCCGCGATGGCGGTGTATCCGGCGTCTTCCGCGGCGCGCAATGCCGCCACCGCACGGCCGACCGTGGCCGGCCGATCCCCGAGTCGCACCTTGGCCGAAACGACCAGGCTCTCCGCGTGGATCCACAGCTCGTCCGAACCGGCCGCCTCCGCCAGCGCCGCGGCCCGCTCACCGAGTATGAGCGACAGCTCCGGCGCACGAAGGTAGAACGCCTCGGCCTGGTCGACGAGCTGCCGCACGGCGCCGGGCGCGCCCGGTGCAACAGCAACACCGCGCGCGCCCGCCGGGTATCCGGCGGACGAGCTCGGTGGGTAATAGTTGCTGCTGGCTACCACGGGGGGACTCCGCTCAGTGTCGTCTTAGGCGTGCTCGCTCAGCGGTTCTCAGACCTACCACAGTTTCTCCATGTCGTCGCTGGACATCGTCGCGGGGAAAGCCAGGGAACATCCCTGACCTAGTCCCGGGTGAGCTTGCGGTGGGTCACGCGGTGCGGGCGAGCGGCGTCGGCGCCGAGCCGGTCGATCTTGTTCTTCTCGTAGCCCTCGAAGTTGCCCTCGAACCAGTACCACGCCGAGGGGTTCTCGTCGGTGCCTTCCCACGCCAGGATGTGGGTCGCCACGCGGTCGAGGAACCACCGGTCGTGCGAGATGACCACGGCACAGCCGGGGAACTGTTCGAGCGCGTTCTCCAGCGACCCGAGGGTCTCGACGTCCAGATCGTTCGTCGGTTCGTCGAGCAGGATCAGGTTTCCACCCTGCTTCAGCGTCATCGCCAGGTTGAGCCTGTTCCGCTCGCCACCGGAGAGCACACCCGCGGGCTTCTGCTGGTCCGGGCCCTTGAAGCCGAAGGCGCTGATGTACGCCCGGGAAGGCATCTCGACCTGCCCGACGTGGATATAGTCGAGCTTGTCCGAAACCACCTCCCATACCGTCTTCTTCGGGTCGAGCCCGGCGCGGTTCTGGTCCACATAGGACAGTTTGACCGTCTCGCCGATCCGGACGCGGCCGTCGTCCGCCTCTTCGAGGCCGACGATCGTCTTGAACAGCGTCGTCTTACCGACACCGTTCGGGCCGATCACCCCGACGATGCCGTTACGCGGCAGGTCGAACGAAAGGCCGTCGATGAGGACCCTGTCGTCGAAGCCCTTGCGCAGCTTCTCCACCTCGACGACCACACTGCCGAGCCGCGGGCCCGGTGGGATCTGGATCTCGTCGAAGTCGAGCTTGCGGAACTTGTCCGCCTCGGCCGCCATCTCCTCGTACCTGTCCAGCCGGGACCGGGACTTCGTCTGGCGTGCCTTGGCGTTGGACCGGACCCACTCGAGCTCGGTCTTGAGCCGCTTGGCCAGCTTCTGGTCCTTCTTGCCCTGGACCGCGAGCCGTTCCTGCTTCTTCTCCAGGTAGGTCGAGTAGTTGCCCTCGTACCCGACGACCCGGCCGCGGTCGAGTTCCATGATCCACTCGGCCACGTTGTCCAGGAAGTACCTGTCGTGCGTCACGGCGAGGACTGCGCCGGGGTAGGTGGCGAGGAACTGCTCCAGCCAGAGCACGCTCTCCGCGTCCAAATGGTTGGTGGGTTCATCGAGAAGCAGCAGGTCGGGCGACGACAGCAGCAGCTTGCACAGCGCCACCCGGCGTCGCTCACCACCGGAAAGGTGGGTCACGCCTTCCTCGGGCGGCGGGCAGCGAAGCGCATCCATGGCCTGCTCGAGCAGGGAGTCGATCTCCCACGCGTCCCCGTGGTCGAGGTCCTCCTGCAGCTTGCCCATCTCTTCCATGAGCTCGTCGCTGTAGTCGGTGGCCATGAGCTCGGCGATCTCGTTGAAGCGGTCGAGCTTGACCTTGATCTCGCCGAGGCCCTCCTCGACGTTGCCGCGTACCGTCTTTTCCTCGTTGAGGATCGGCTCCTGCATCAGGATGCCGACACTCGCGCCGGGCTGGATGAACGCCTCGCCGTTGCTGGCCTGCTCCAACCCCGCCATGATCTTGAGAACGGTGGACTTACCCGCACCGTTCGGGCCTACCACGCCGATCTTGGCGCCGGGGTAGAACGCGGTGCTGACGTCGTCGAGGATGACCTTGTCCCCAACGGTCTTGCGCACCTTTTTCATGGTGTAGATGTACTCGGCCATATGACCGATCGTAGAGCGAGCTCACCGGCGGCCTAACGGCGGTCACCACAGCCACACCCACCGTTAGGCCACCGGGACCACCCGGCGTCTCTGATAATGGGGCGGCGCGTCACCGAGCCACTACGCCGCCGACCGGGTTTTCGCCTCGCTGACAAGCTGATTCGCCGGTGGCCTCGGTACCGGACGGGGCATCGGGCGCCAGGCCTGGAACTCCGGCCGCTCCACCGCCCGCGGCCTTCGGGTGCGCTGGAGCGTCGCCGTGCACATGTTCAGGTTGGGCCCGGCCGCCGAGGCCTCAAGCTCAGGTATAGACCGAGGTTCCCCGCTTTCGTCTTCACCGGTGTACATCCGGCCGGTGACGATCACCGGGTCGCCCTTGTTGAGCGACGTAAGCACCGACTCCGCGAGCTTGCGCCAGCACGTCACCCTGACCGACAACTGCCTGCCGTCGACCCAGGTGCCACTTTCCTTGTCACGCCGCCGCTCCGTGCTCCTGAGCCAGAAGATGACGACGTCATGCCCCTTGGTGGTTCGCCGGATCAGCTCGCTGGCCACCGTGCCGACCATGGTGACCGTGGTTTCCCCTACCGCCATGACTTTTGCCTTTCACTCGCCGGTTCCGCTCGTCCGGGCCCGCTGCCCGTGACGTCCGTGAAACCAGCTTGCCGCGTGAAAGGCGCCGCGGAATCGTCCGTCCGAAATCTGTGGACAACTCGGACCACTGTGCACAACTAGGACCGATTCGCCCACAGGAACCCGAATCTGTCGGTGCCCAGTGCTAGGGCGTGTCTCGCAAGTGCACTACTCGCGTTTCTCGCCCTTCCCGGCCATCTGCTTGAGCATCGCGTTGTACGCGGCCAGATCCTCGCCACCGGTGGCGTCTTCACGACGGTCGGACCTACGCGCCTCACGCTCGTCTGTCCTCGCCCACTGCACCAGCAGCGCGACCAGCACGAGCAGCACGGGCACCTCGCCGGACGCCCACGCGATCCCGCCGCCGAGCCGCTGATCGGTCAGCAGATCACCGGCCCAGGGCAGTTTCAGCCCGCGGTAGAACGTCTCGCCGATGACTGTCTGCATGCTCATCAGGACCACGCCGAAGAAGGCGTGGAACGGCATCGCGCCGAACATCATCCCGAGCCGGCCAAGATGCGGGAGGCGGCGCGGCGCCGGGTCGACGCCGATGACAGGCCAGTAGAAGACGTACCCGACGAGCAGGAAGTGGGCGTTCATCGCGAGGTGAGCCCAGTGGTACGGCAAGGCGGAATCGAAAAGCCCGGAGAAGTAGAGGCCATAGAACGAACCGACGAACAGTGCGAGCGCGATCAGCGGGTGGGTCAGCGCCCTCGACACCGGCGAATGCACGAAGGCGACCAGCCACTCACGAGGTCCCGGCACACCGTCCTTGCCGGCTGTCGGGAGCGCGCGCAGCGCCAGCGTCACCGGCCCGCCGAGCACGAACAGCACCGGCGCGACCATCGACAGGAGCATGTGACTGCCCATGTGGACACTGAACATCGCCGGCGAATAGCGGCCGATCCCCGACGACGTCGCCATCAGCAGGACGAAACATCCGCCCAGCCAGGCCACCGTGCGGCCGACCGGCCAGGTGTCGCCGCGCTTACGCAGCCTGCGCACCCCGGCGATGTACAGCGCGGCGAGCACGATCGCGGCGGTGCCGTAGACGAGGTCGAAGCGCCAGTCGAACAGCAGCCTCGCCACCGTCGGCGGCCCGTCGAGGTTGTAGCCGATGAGGAGCTCGGTGTTGGACGGCTGCTGGAACACCTCCTGCGGTGGCGGTGTGCGGGCCAGCGCTGTCGCGATGCCGATCGTGACGAACATGATCAGCACCTCGACCGCGGCGAGACGGACGAACTGCCCACGCCCGCCGCCGTCGGTCAGCGCCCCGACACCGCGCTGGCGCTGCTGATGCCCGAACACCCCGAGAAGCAGCAACGCGACGATCTTGGCGACGACCAGTAGCCCGTAGTCGGTCGTGAGCAGGTCGGCGACCGAGATCCTGACCAGCGCGTTCACCGTGCCCGAGAGGGCCATGACGATCCAGCAGACCAGCGCGAGCCGGGAAAACCGCGTCGCGGCAAGCGAAAGATGCGCTCCGCGGCGCCAGCCGAGTGCGAGCAACGCGATCAGGCCACCGACCCACAAAGAGGCCGCGACCAGGTGGAAGAGGAGACTGTTGGTGGCCATGTCGTGCGAACCGCCACTGGCCGAATGACCCGTCACCGCGACCGGGACCAGCCCGCCCACGGCGAGGAAGAACAGGGTCGCCGTCCACCCCCACGTCAACGCCAGGCTGCAGCCGAGGGCCAGCAGGAGCGCGATCAACGAGGTGAAGACCCACGCCTTCGGCTGCTCGATCGCGTCCACGAGGTCGATGAGCACCTGCGGTGAGAGCAGTTCCGAGACCGGACGGCCCGCGCCGTCTGCCGCGGTGAACACCACGGACGCGGCTGCCGCGACGAACCAGACCCACGCCGCGGCCCCCGCGGTCCGCAAACCCGCGTACCCCTCCGGCCCGAGCGTGCCCGACTTCTGCGGCGGAACCAGGAAAGCCGCGAGGAGCAACGACCCCACGCAGACCACCGACGCCACCTCGGCGAGCACACGGACGACCACGATCCCGTAACGCGTGAGCAAGCCGGGATCGACAAGTCCAGGGATCACGTAACCGCTGCCGCCGGCGATCACGATCAACCCGACCGCCACCAGCGCGGCGAGCACGACCCCCACCGACAGCAACGGAAGCAGGCTGACGCGCCGGAGCGGGGTTTCCGCAGGTGTCACCGCAGGGTCTGAATCCACTCAACGAGGGTAGGCCGAGCCCGCAGGCATCGACACGGGGGTTCGGCGGGCAAGACGGATTACGTGCGGATCATCCCGCGCGGCCGGGACCGGACTCAAGGAGCTTCTCGGACGTCGACGACCGGGCGCCGGGTTCCTCGGCGACCCGAAACACCGCGCATCGTCGAACAAGTCGACGGCGAATGGGCACTGGACCAGCCGGACCGGTAATGGATCAGTGGGTCAGCGCGAACTCCCGACGCGAGCACGATGAGCGCCCGGCTCCCTGCCCACTCGAGCAACCGCCCCGAGATCGCAGCCGCAAGCACCATGCCGACGCTGCCGCCCAGCAACGCGAGCCCGAACTCCCCCGGCGCGGCCTGGACCTGCGCCGTCAATGCCGGCACGCGCGGTGCCCACGATCCCAGCACCGCACCGTTCAGCGCGAACACGACGAATACCGCCAGCCGTTGCCGATCCACCCCAGACTCCCTTCACCTGTGTCCCCAGAATGACTGAAGCGCTTCAGCAAGTCCATCGATCTTCCATTAGCACCTCCCTCCCGCCGAGACAAGACCGCCCGGCAATCTGTGGACAACCAGCCCCGATCGAGCGACCTGAAACTACTTATCCACAGAAGTAGAAATACGGGCTGACAAGTCGGCGCGGAAGCGGCATTGTCAAATGCAGTGGAACTCCACACCACAATTCATAAGGGGAGACGAAACCATGTCACGACGCATTCTGAACCTTCGCTCGCGCCTGCCGCAGATCCTTCTGCTCGCCACCGTCGGCATGCTCGGAAGCGCCGGATTCGCCCAAGCCGCAACGGAAATCCACCCACCGGAGTTCGCCTGCTCGAAGGGTGAATTCTGCGCCTGGACCGGCGAATTCTACAACGACAAAGTCGAGCGGATCGACCTGCGAACCGCGAACCCGGGCGACTGCGTCCCCCTGCCGGAAGACTTCGACGGTCATTCTTTCGCCAATAGAACAGACCGGATGATCACCGTTTACCAGGGCCGAGACTGCTCCACCGAGGGCGACTTCACCACGTACCCGGGCGGCGGCACCTTCGTGCCGCAAGCCCCCTTCGTCGCACGGGGCATTCAGATCTGGGACTGAGACCACCAGACCGGGTTCGACCCCGTCCACTCCTGGGAGACGAGGACGAACCCAGGGGCCGCGCCCCGAGGCGGCCCCACCCGTGGGCGGGTCGGCAGTGCCCCTGCCGACCCGCCTACGGACTCGATTCAGTCACCATGCGAGCGAACCTGAAACGATTCGCCGGTATCGAACGATCGAGAGAGTGGCGGTCAGTAAACTGCTGCTGGTCGCCCAGCAGCAGTAGCCCAGAGCGCCACGCCCTCGTAGCTCAGTCGGATAGAGCAAGAGCCTTCTAATCTCTAGGTCGCAGGTTCGAATCCTGCCGGGGGCACCCTTCTTGACCTGCATAAACCTCCCGAGCGGACCGCTCGGCCCGGACCCCAAGACATCAATCAAGACGCGAACGTGCGTTACTCCGAGTACATGGCGGCATACGAACGCACGAGAACGCGGGCACGAGGCAGCATCGACGTCGCTCCGAGCGGCTCGCTTCGCGTACGCGTTTTCGGCTGGTTACGCCTCAGTCAGTGAGAAGCGCCACTACCTGACAGAGTGGATTCCTCCAGGCCCGGACGCAGAGAAGGAAGCTGAAAAGGCTCGCATCCGGCTGATCAACCAAGTTGACGAGCGCCGTCATCCACACACGAAGGCCACGCTGGCCCAGCCCATCGAGAAGCACCTCGACGCTGCCAGCCTCGACCCGGGTACAAGGCGCGGGTACCAGCGGAACTTCAAGAATCACATCCAGCGGCTGATCGGGTCGACCAAATGGGTGCGGTCGATGCTCACTTGCTGGACTCGTTCTACGCCGAGCTGCGGCGATGTCGCATCCACTCCGACCGCTCGAAAAGCTCATTTGACCACCGCACGGCGAGGCCCCATGAGTGTGATGGCAAATGCAAGCCTCACACGTGCGGCCCACTAGCCAACTCGACCGTCCGACGAATTCACTTTCTCCTCAGCGGCGCGCTGAAGCGTGCCGCCCGCTGGGCTGGATCACGAACAACCCCGCCTCGTCCTCTGAGCCACCTCCGGAGCCGAAGGCGAACCCGCAGCCACCGACGCCCGAAGAGGCCGCTCGAATCATCATGGCCGCGTGGAAGGACGCCGACTGGGCAACACTGGCGTGGCTCGCGATGACCCCTTGTTGTCGACGCGCCCAACTATGCGCGCTGCGCTGGCGTTCGCAAGAGCATCGACCAACACGGCGCTGAAACCGTCATCGCGGTTCAAGACCACAAGGCTCGATGTGAAGAACGCGCCACCTCACTTGGAATGAGTCTGCTAAGCAACGCATTCATGTTTTCGCTCGCGCCTGACAGCATGGCTACGGTCGTCTTGTCAACAAACTCGGAAACAGTACAACATTTCACAAGCTCCGCCACTTCTCCTTTACGGAACTCATTACTGCTGGCGTTGACCCGCGAACAGTCAGCGGCCGCCTCGGTCCTGCGGGAGGCGGCTCGACGCCCCTTCAGGTCTATTCAGCATGGGTAGCCGAATCGGACCAACGTGCAGCCAGATCACTTTCCGCCAGCATGCCGGGCCGCCCGCGCTCTCCGATCGATCGGGCGGAACGCGCGAAGACCAATCCTCAGCAAGAGATCGGCGTCACACACAACGTGTCCGCTGGAACAGCGAACCATGTGGTGGCGCTACTCAAGGCTTGGAATCTGGTCGAAGCTAGTCGAGGACGCCGCACTATTGTCCTACAGCCAACAGAAGAAAATAAGGTCGAAGACCCACCTGCCAGCCCCGGCACCCGAGCCGAGTCCAGAACAAAAGCACGAGCTTGCTCGACCTCCGATTATTCCGACTTGGGGAATGTGTCCGCAGCTTCTCCGCGGAGGGCGTCCAAGCCCACCAGTGCCGACGCCACCAGCGGATGTACGAAGGAGGCCGAGATCGGGACTCGCTGGCAGCCCTGCGCGACTCGCTCGACGCTCCTGGAAACTTGCCACCTTCGCCAGCACACCAAAGGCCCCTGACCGATCGCTGAACGAGCACGACGATTCGAGTGCAGCTCCACATGTGACGGTCGGCCCTGGATTCTTCACATATGCGTCGAGTTTGCAGGCGGGCCGGGCGCATATTGGACGGCCCGCGCCGATCGCTTCGACAAGGGCGTCGGCTACAACGGACGGCTACTCGCCGCGACTGCGGAGACCTGCCGCCGGAATGTAGCCCAGCACCACCGCTCCGGCGGAAAACTCCCTTGGGCGCCCAGCCCATGCAAGCCTCCTTCGGTCACGCACTCGGCGATAGTCGCCAGAATCGACACGCCCGGTGGCAGGCTCAACATTCTCATCGCCGGAGGGCGATCCCGAGCGCGTGGCGACGAGGTCCGCGATCTATTCCGTGTTCGAGGTCGCCAGTCATCTCAATGTCGTCGACGTCAGCAACACTGTGCCGCCGTTGTTCTGCGCCCGACTACTGGCCATCGACTTCTCCTGCGAGGTGTACGCCGGCGTCATCCGGCCGAAATCGAGGTTATCGGCACCCGCAATTAAGGGGAAACGCCGCAGCCTGTGGCCCTGTCCGGGATTAAGTTGACCAACGACCACACACCACGAGCAGTTGAAAACCCCAGCGAGGGGTACCGTCGAGGATCCCACGGCTGGTAAACATAACGGATGCGCGCGACACAGGTAACCCACATTCGATCAGCGCGCAACCGAGTTTCCGAGAAGCAAAGACAATGTCAAGAGAGCAAACATGCATCGTGAGACAAGAATTGTCACCGCGTTCTCACAACTGTCGGATATCCAGGACCACGATTTCACCATAGCGTCGTACGCGAATACGCTGGCCCTCCACACGGTCCGGCTGCTCCAAGTCGACGCGGCGGGCGTGCTGCTCGCCAGCGACACCGGCACCCTCGACCTGTACGGCGCCACGACCGACACCGCCCGGTTCCTGCAGCACACCCAGCTCGAACTCCAGGCCGGGCCGGGAATCGACAGCATTAGCGCGAACGAGATGGTCAGCGCTCCCGACCTGCGCACCGAAACCCGCTGGGGACGGCTCCCCCGGACAGCGCTCAACGCCGGATTCGCCGCAATCTACGGCGTGCCCATGCGGCTGTGGTCGGACGCGATCGGATCCATTACCCTATTCCGGAAGTCCGCTGGCGATTTCGGCGAAGACGAACTGATACTGAGCGAAGGGCTGGCGCACGTGGCTACCGCGTTCCTCCTGTCGCGACAGGCGATCGAACAAAGCGAGGACTCAAGTGTGCGCCTGCAGCACGCGCTGGATACCCGCATCGCGATCGAGCAGGCCAAAGGCATCCTCGCCGAACGAGGTAAATGCACGCTGAACAGCGCTTTCAACGCGATACAGAACTTCTCCCGGCGCGACCGGCGGCCCCTGGTGGAGGTGGCACAGGCTGTCATCGACGACTCCCCCAGCGTGTCGGCGCTGACCATGCCGTCCACCGCACCCGCGCCTGGCCGGCACAGCGCGGTGCAGCGCAACCCGTCGCCGAGGCACCACCAACACTGACCACCCACCAGCCCAGCAAATGCCCGCGTGTGAACCGGCCGCCGTAACCCGCACGGAAAGGTTCGCCATGTCACCCGATCGGCGGCAGCAACTGCTGAGGTTACTCGGCCCCCGTGGCGATGACCAGACGTCGTTCCTGCGCCGGATCTGCGACCTGACCGTGAGCGAAACAGCCGTTTCCGGAGCCGCGGTGAGCGTTATGGGGCAACCCGGCGCACCAAATCACTACGCGCTCGTCTGCGCGACGGACGCGACGAGCATGGTGCTCGACGATCTGCGCCTGACCACGGGGGTCGGCCCCACCACGGAGGCGTTCACATCGGGAGGCCCGGTTCTCGTCTCCGACCTCGCCGCCAGCGGCTCCCGGTGGCCCGGGTTCACCGCTGAGGCCTGCGATTCGGGGGTCGCCGCCGTCTTTTCGTTCCCCTTGCAGATCGGCGCCGTCCGCATCGGCGTGCTCGAACTGCACCGAAGCACCGCCGGCGCCCTGCCGGACCACTCACTGAACGACGTGCTAACCCTGGCGGACATAGCGACACACATCGTACTGACCGATTTAGACGACGGCGGGGGGCTCACCGATGTCAGATGGCTCTCGGACATCCACGCGGTGGTCCACCAGGCCTCAGGAATAGTCGCCGTGCAACTGAGCCTCAGCGTGCGGGACGCGCTGCTGCGCGTTCGAGCACACGCCTTCGCCAACCGGACACCGCTCAACGAAGTCGCTCGCCGCATCGTGACTCGAGAGCTTCGATTGGAGACCGAATCATGACCGATATCAACAACACCACACTCGACACCGGGAGCACCGGCAGCAGCGCCGACCGGGTTTCCCGGGCTTTCGTGGAACTGGCGGACACGCTGGTCGACGACTTCGACACCATGGAATTCCTCGGCATGCTCGCCGAACGCTGCGTGGACCTGTTGGAGGTCGCGGCAGCCGGGGTGATACTGGTGGATTCCCGCGGTAATCTGCGAGTCGCGGCGGCGTCGTCGGAACGAGCCGAACTCCTGGAACTGCTGGCTATCCAGTCGCAGGACGGCCCCTGCATCGAGTGCGTCCACGACGGACAAGCTGTGAGCAGTCCGGACCTGACCCGGGAGACGGCTCGGTGGCCGGTGTTCGCGGAGGCGGCGCGGGCGGCCGGATTCAGGACAGCTCACGCGCTTCCGCTGCGGCTGAGGCGGCAGATCGTGGGCGTACTTACCCTGATGGGCCATTCGCCGGGTGAGATCGGCGCCGACAGCATCCGGCTGGGGCAGGCGCTGGCCGACGTCGCCACCATCGGCATTATCCAGCAACGCACAATCGAACGAGGAACGATACTTTCCGAGCAGCTGCAGACCGCGCTCAACAGTCGGGTCATCCTGGAACAGGCTAAAGGGGTGCTGTCGGAACTAGGCGGCAACCTGCCCATGAACGAGGCCTTCGAACTCCTGCGCAGGTACGCGCGCGCCCACGGCCGTCCCCTGACCGAACTCGCCCGGGCCATCGTGGAGCGGGTCACCGACGGGAACGCGATACTCGATTATTCTGACAGCGCGACAAAATGATTCCATCACCCTTTCGAGTGACCTAAAATAGGCACCCACATCTACTTTACCCCGATTGACACGCCGTTCGGTCAAATAGAGCGCACCATTCGGCGCAATACCGGAACACCGTGGCGATTCGCGCCGCAAGGAATTCCCGATGGATTCCCTGCACTCGAAGCACCGACATTTCCACTGGAGGCACCCGCTTAGGATTCCTTTGCGGGGTACGGTACTTTTACGAAGCACGCTGGCCCGCATAGAATACCGTTGCACAACCGGATCGGCACGGTATGTGTTTCCCGGAGCGCCCAGCGGATCCGTACCCCTGACCTCGGTACGTCGCAGTCCGATCGATCCAAGGACCAGCGTACCGAAAGGGGCGGCATGGAAGTACTTTCGTCCTGCCTGGCAATCATCCTCGCCGCACTCGCCTCGGCCCCGTTACTGCTGCTCACGGCGTGCGGAGTACGCAGGATGACGCGGAAACGCGAGCGCGTCCGGATCGGAGGGCTCCCCTCCGATCCGGCCGACGACCAGGAGCGGGCGCCGAAGAACGGACCCCCTCCGGAAATGCGCGCACAATAGCCGCTATCACACCATGGGGTGAAATGTGTCCGGTTTCGATCCCGAACACATTTCCGGGGTACCCCAATCGTTCGAACGCACCCAGGCGAGCAGCACCCGAGGAGGGTCGGCCATGCACCGCGAGACTTCCATCGTTACCGCGTTCGTCGAACTGTCCGACATCCACGTCCAGGATTTCGCGATCGATGACTACGCAGACCTGTTGGTCCGCCATTCCATCTGGCTGCTGGGAGCCGACGCGGCGAGCCTACTCCTCATAGCCGAAGACGATCGGCTGTACGAATACGGTGCGACAGCGGCCGAAGTGAGAGACCTCCAACTCCACCAGGTCCGGCACGACGCGGGGCCGAGCGTCGAGAGTTTTCGCAGCGGACGGCCAGTGGGCTCACCGGACGTTCACTCGGACCCACGCTGGGCAGAACTCAGTGGCACCCTGGCCGACACCGGGTTCGCCGCCATCCACGCCATCCCGCTGCGGATCCACGACGACGTGATCGGTTCGATCACGCTTTTCCGGCTGCGAACCGGTGCACTGACCGAAGACGAACTCGTCCTCGCCGAGGCGCTCGCGCACGTGGCCACGAGCTGCCTGCTCCTACGGCGGACCCTCACCACCCACGACGTACTGGGCAAGCAGTTGCAGAAGGCATTGAGCAGCCGGGTGGCGATCGAGCAGGCTAAAGGCATTCTCGCCGAGCGCCGCGGTATCACCCTCGTCGGCGCCTTCGAACTGATGCGAGCCTTCGCGCGGCGCGACCGGATCCTGCTCGACAAGGTGGCCCACGCCGTGATCGACGGCTCTCCCCAGGTTTCCGAACTGACCCTTCCCCGCGCGCAACCACCCGAACGTTCGGATCGGCACGGCCCTGCCCGGTGAACCAGGCGGCGCACGGGCTGTGAGGTGCCACCAGGGCCCACGTTGTGCGGGCACGAACGGAACACCAACATCACTTCGGGAGAAGAACTTCGACCCCTTGGGGCCCAGGGAATGATTTCCCTTCAGCATGGACACATGCTCACACCTGCTGGCCCGCGCTGTGGACGAAATCGTCACGAGCATCGCGGCGACACCCATGCCGGCAGGTGATCTGAAAATCACCGCCACGGTCAGCGGAGGTTGCGCCGTCGGCCAGAACGACTCACCTGACGACCTGGCACATGCCGCGGATGTCCGGTTGTACGAAGCCAAGGCTGCCGGACGGAATCGGATCGTCGCCGCGCCCGGCGTCCGCTGACCCGCGCAGGTGTTTTCACCTCAAAGCTCCCGGACGGAACCCAAAGCGCACCAGATACCGCAACCGTCGCCATGGACGGTGTTCGCGGGCGCGCGGTGAGATCCGCACTGCCAGCTACGCATCCGATGCGAACGGGGAAGTCAGCCGATGACCAGTACCCTCACCGCCCAGGCAGCCAGCCGTGGCCTGCCCCGGGTACTGCTCGTGGACGACGAACCGTCGATACTGGCCATCCTGCGCCGGCAGTTGCGGAACCACTACGAAATAGTCACCGCCACCGACGGCCCGACCGGACTCGAACTGCTTCAGCACGGCGGTCCCTTCGCCGCGGTCGTCAGCGACATGAGCATGCCGATCATGGATGGGGCGACCTTCCTCGCCGGTGCGCGCGCGGCGGCGCGCGACACCGTCCGGATACTGCTCACCGGACAGTCCGACATCGACGCCGTGGTCGACGCGGTGAACCGTGGCCAGATATTCCGGTTCCTGTCAAAGCCGTGCCCGGCCGAAGTGCTCCAGGCATGCCTTCGCGACGCCGTCGATCAGCACCACCTCAGTCAAGCCCGAACCGAGATCCTCGAGCGAGCCACCAGAACGGTGCCGTCGCCGAGGATCACCTCCAACACCGCTCAGGCGGTGGCCGCGCTGGAGCAGGCCCTCGCGACCCATCAGTTGGTGGTCTGGTATCAGCCCATCGTCGACCTGCACAGCCAGAGAATCGTCGGCGCGGAAGCGCTCATTCGCTGGCAGCACCCCGAACGGGGCCTTGTACCGCCGGCTGAGTTCCTCCCGCTCGCGGAACAGAGCGGCGTGATCGTGCCAATCGGCCGATGGATACTCGAGCAGTCGTTCGCCGACGCCGCGACCTGGCCGGATTCCGGCGGCCTTCCCTATTTCCTGGCCGTCAACGTTTCGACCCGCCAAGTCTGTGATCCCGCCTTCGTCGACGACGTGCGCAATGCGTTGCTGAAGAGCACGCTTGGCGCCGGTTCGGTCAAGCTGGAGATCACCGAGTCGACGCTGCTCGAAGATCCCCGCCAGGCCGGGCGGACTCTGCAGCGCTTGCGGGACTTCGGCATCGAGATCTCGGTCGACGACTTCGGCACCGGGATCTGCTCGCTGAGCAACATCCGGGATCTTCCGATCGACGAGTTCAAGATCGACCGTTCGTTCATCGAGTCCCTCCCGGAAGCCACCTCGGTCGCCGTGGCGGAAACCATCATCCACCTTGGCCGGAATCTCGGGTTGGGCATCATTGCCAAAGGCATCGAAACCACCGTCCAGTGGGACGCGGTCCGCAATCTCGGCTGTCACCTCGGACAAGGCTTCCTATTCGGCAAACCCATGGATCACAAGAGTTTCAAGCGGGCTTTGAGTCCAGGTTCGAAGCGGATAAAGAAGCCGCGGAAATGACGGGCACCGAAGTCCGCCGGGACTGAAAGAAAGGGCCTTCGAACCATTCCTCGCCACCAAACCGATCCGTAAAGGAACCGGCCGAAAGGAAACTCTGCTTGAGGATTTCCCTCAGTCTCGCGAGCTAACTCCTAATATTTGGATCGGGACCCACCGGTAACTCGACCACATTCAGGTGACATCGACGTCGGCGAAGCGAGAGGTGTGTATCGTGTCGAAGCACCGGCCCGGTCCTTGCCGCGAGAACACCGCAAAAAACACGACCGGGTTGAGGTGAAATGTATCTACACGATTTTCTTCCAGTGGCGCGAGCGCGCTGGCGGCTCGTTCTGGCCGGCATGCTGATCGGTTTGGCGAGCGCCGCGGCGATCACCTGGGCGACACCTCGGCAGTATTCCGCTCAAGTAACCATCTATGTATCGGCTCAAGCCGGCGCGGACAGCACGACCGCGGCATACCAGGGAAATCTGCTGTCCGAGCAAAAGATGAAGTCGTACACACAACTGCTGACGAGCCGCGGCGTCGCTCAGGATATCGCCGACCGGCTTGGGGCAGCCGACAAGACGGACGACATCCAGCAGGCGATCGCCGCATCCTCCCAGCCGGATACGGTTCTGCTCACCGCTGTCGCCACGGACCGGTCCCCGCTGCGCGCGCAGCAGATCGCGGACGTCGCCGGGGTCGCGTTCACCTCACTGGTGGCACGGCTGGAGACCCCCGTGCCCGGCCGCCCACCCGCTGTGACCGCCCAGGTCGTCGAATCCGCCAGTTTGCCGACAGTTCCGGTGACCCCGAGGCCGGCGATCAATACCGGCCTGGGAATCCTGCTGGGCCTGCTCGCGGGCTGCACGGCGGCCGCCGTGCGCCACCGGTTGGACACTTCGGTCAAATCCGTCGATGACGTGCTCGAGGTCACCGGATCTCCGAATCTGGGCAATATCGCCCACGACGCGAGTATCCCGGAGCATCCGCTCACTGTTCACGAGCATCCGAATTCACCCCGATCCGAAGCGTTTCGGAAGATTCGTACCAATCTCCAGTTCATCGATGTCGACCGGCCGCGAAAGACAATCGTTATCACCAGTTCGATGCCCGAGGAGGGAAAGACCACAACCCTGTGCAATCTCGCGATCGCGCTGGCCCAGGCCGGCCGGAAGGTCGTCGTGGTCGAGACCGACCTCCGACGCCCTCGCGCGGCCGACTACCTCGGTCTGGAAGGCGCGGTCGGTGTCACCAGCGTGCTCGCGGGCCGTGTGTCCTTGGACAGCGCGGTACAGCCGTGGGGATCGGACATGTTCGACGTACTGTCCAGCGGCCCGATTCCCCCGAATCCGAGTGAGCTACTGGCATCAAGGCAAATGAGCAATCTGCTCGCCGAACTGAGCAACCGGTACGACATCGTTCTTCTTGACGCGCCGCCACTTCTTCCTGTCACCGACGCCGCCATCCTGGGTGCGGAATGCGATGGCGCCCTCCTGATAGTCCGGCACGGCAGGACCACTCGAAATCAGCTCAAGTCGGCCGTGTCCGCATTGGAAAGCGCCTCCGTCCGCGTTCTCGGAACCGTATTGTCGATGACGCCGGAATCAGGCTCGGACGACTACTACCACTACTATGCGAGACTCACTGACGGAGGCCCTCAAACCAGGCCCATCCGGCCGATTCCAGCGGTCAAGAGCCAGGCCCGCGCGGACGCCGCTCCCGCTAACGACTGTCCGACGCGCGAAATCGCTCGCGACGCCTCCTCAAGGAACGGACGCGGGACACTGACCAGGCAATCCATTGGAGTTCGCAAACCGCGTCCCGGCGGCACGCCATGATCTCCCGGAAGCGGGGAAAGCCTGACACGGCGGTTCCCCCGGATACCGATGACGACCTCACGCGCGGGGCGACCGAACCGGAAAGCACCACAGCGCGACACCGGCGCAAGCCGGCGCATCGGATACTGCTCGTCCTTTCCATTGTCCTCGTCGGTGCGGTCACCCTTGCCACGGTCGGTCTGTACGTACTCACCGATTCCGTCGCGAATCAGGTCGTCCGCACACCCAACGTCTTCACCGGACTCGATGAGGCGGCACGGCCGCCTGCCACGGAAGCGATGACCTTCCTACTGATCGGGACCGACTCGCTCGATCCCGATCACTCGGCCGACGAACCCCCCAAGGTGACCTTCGAACCGGGCTCGCAACGCAGCGATGTGATCATGCTCGTCCGGCTCGACAAGGACAGGTCCAAGGCCACGGTCGTCTCCCTGCCGCGAGACAGCTGGGTGACTGTTCCGGGCTACGGCAACGAGAAGATCAACGCCGCCTACTCCTTCGGCGGACCGTCACTCCTCGTCCGGACCGTGGAGGCACTGACCCACATCCGGGTCGACCATTTCGGGGTGATCGACTTCGCGGGGTTCCAATCGGTGATCGATCTCGTCGGCGGAATCGACGTCACCATCGACGCGGCGACCACGGCGGGCGGGGTTTCGTTCCACGAGGGTGTGAACCATCTGAGCGGACTGCAGGCATTGTCCTATGTGCGCCAACGCAAAGGCCTCCCCCGCGGCGATCTCGACCGGGTCCGGCGACATCAAAACGCGCTGCGCGCACTGGTGACCAAGATCGCGTCCAGCACCACTCTTTCGCACCCCGCCGACAGCTACCGGCTTCTCGACACCCTCAGCCAGTGGGTAAGGGTCGACGACACGTTCACCAACAACGGCCTGCGCTCATTCGTCTTCGGTCTGCGCGATCTCCGTCCGACCCAGGTCACCTTCCTCACTGCTCCGGTAGGCGGACTCGGACGTGAAGGCTCACAATCGGTCGTCTATCTCGAACTCGACCGGGGGAGCGCGCTCTGGCATGCCCTTGGCACCGGCCAAATCGACGCCTACGTGGTCATGCACCCGGAGGGCATTCTGGGCGTTTCGAGCCCATGACCTCATTGCGCGCACCGGAAGACACCTTCCGGATCCTTTTCGTCTGCACCGCCAATATCTGCAGATCGCCGGTCGCGGAGATTCTGATGCGCCGGATGCTGATGGTGGGCCTGGGCACCGACCGAGCGGCGAGATTCGCGGTGGAAAGCGCCGGTACTCATGCCGTCACCGGCGCGGCGATGAGCCTGCGTAGTCGCGCAGCACTCGCACCATGGGGACTCGGCAGCGACGCGGCGGGATCCGCTGCACGCCAAGTGGACGCCGAAATGGTCCGACAGGCCGACATCGTGCTCACCGCCGACCGGAATCATCGATCCTTCATCGTCGCGCTCGAGCCGTCAGCACTGCGCACAACGTTCTGCATCCGCGAATGGGACCGCCTGCTCCGTGGAAAAGGTCGCCGGCAGTTGCCACCCGACCCTGTCGCGCGAGCGCGTTCCATTTCGGCCGGAGCGCATTTGAGCCGGGGGACACTCATATACGCGTCTGCCGCTGACGACAGCATTCCTGATCCGGCCGGACTGCCGATGTCGGCCCATCGCTCCGCGATGCGGATGATCGCATCGGCCGTCCAACGTACCGTCGACATTCTTACCATTGGAACAACCACTTGAATTTATCGATAGTATCCGAACAGCTATTTTTGCCGACACCGGCCGCTCGGCCGGCATTGCTCTTTCATAAGGAAACATTCCATTTTTTCCTCAGAACAGCCTGAACCGGTGAAAGTTGCGCCGCCACCCAAGAGCGGTGCTACGGTTCAGGGACAACAATTAATCTTCCCCGCGGATTCTCCATGGACCCTGCGGTATTCCGGGGCACTTCGAAGACAATTGCCGAGCCGAAAGTTCAGTACGTCGACGTCAGGCTTCGGCCGGCTTCCTGGCGGTCCTGCGCTGCCGGATTCGCGGACGTCGCATGTGTAGTAAACGAAGAATACCGAGGTATCACAGTGCACGAATCCGCACGTAGAGCGACGCCTCCACGGATACGCCGGCTGATCACCGCCGCCTTCGACGGCGCGAGCTGGGCTGCTGCACTGACCGCGTCGAGCTGGCTGCGTTATGAATTCGACTTCACTGAGATCAATTTAGCCGAACTGGGCGGATTGATCTTTGCCGCCGTGGCCGCCGTTTGGCTGGCCGGCGCAGGAACCCACCTGTACTTCGGACGGTACTCGATGGGAAGCCTCGACGAGGCACTCGGCCTCGCTCGTGTCATGACGCTGACCGGCGCCACGATCTTCGCCATTGTGCTGCTGGGGGTCACCCCCGCGATTCCCCGCTCAGTACCGTTGATCGCGACGTTGCTCGCGCTGGCCACATCCGCCGCGGCACGGATCGTCGTTCGTGGATACGGCGAGCGTAGGGCGCGGCCGGATGCCCTCTCCGCGAAACGGGTGATCATCTATGGGGCGGGCGACCGCGGGCAAGCCCTCGTCCGCTCGGTGCTGTCAGGGAACGCCGGTCACTACGTCCCCGTCGCGCTGCTGGACGACGATCCAGCGCTGCGCCATGCCAGGGTGTCGGGAGTCGCCGTCCGTGGCACCGGATTGGATCTGGCGGGGCTCGTTCGCCGGATGAGCGCCGAGCTCCTCATCGTCGCGATCTCGAACCCCTCCCCGGCGGTCATGCGCCTTGTTGTGGCGGCCGCGAAGGAAAACGCGCTTGAGGTGAAGGTCCTTCCGCCGCTCGCCGAACTCCTCCGTCCTTGGGTTCGTTTTTCCGACCTCCGCGACCTCGATGTCACCGATCTGCTCGGCCGGAAGCCGGTGAATACCGATGTCGCGGCGATCGCGGGCTATGTCACCGGGAGGACGGTCCTCGTGACCGGTGCCGGTGGGTCGATCGGCACTGAACTGTGCCGTCAACTCCACCGGTTCGGTCCGGCCGAACTGATCATGCTCGACCGGGACGAGTCAGCCCTGCACGCGGTTCAACTGTCGATCTACAGCAGGGCGGAACTCGATTCCCCCAACGTCGTGCTGGCCGACATCCGTGACATCGAGACGATCCGGGCGCTACTGGCGGATCGGCGCCCGGACGTGGTATTCCACGCGGCGGCACTCAAACACCTGCCCTTGCTCGAGCGGTATCCCGAAGAAGCCTGGAAGACGAACGTGCTCGGGACGATGGGACTGCTCGAAGCGGCCATCGCCGCGAATGTCCGGACGTTCGTCAACATCTCCACGGACAAGGCCGCGAATCCCGGCAGTGTGCTCGGGCGTTCGAAGCGAATCGGCGAACGACTTGTCGCCGACGCCGCGGTGAAGACCAGTGGCACCTACCTGTCGGTGCGGTTCGGGAATGTACTCGGTAGCCGCGGTTCGGTGCTGACCACCTTCACCGAGCAGTTGGCGGCCGGAATGCCGCTGACCATCACCCATCCCGAGGTGACTCGGTTCTTCATGACCATCCCCGAGGCAGTGCAACTTGTCATCCAGGCGGCCGCGATCGGCAACTCGGGTGAGGCACTGGTCCTCGACATGGGCCGGCCCGAAAGCATCGTCGAGCTCGCCGAGACGCTGATGACGATCTCCGGGCAGCGCTCCGAAGTCGTCTTCACCGGATTGTGCAAGGGAGAAAAGCTCCACGAGGTGCTGTTCGGAACCGGCGAAGAAGATCATCGCCCCAAGCATCCCGCCATCTCACATGTAACCGTGCCGCGACTGAAGGCGGCCGAGGTCCGCGCCCGCGCCGACGAGTTCGGCTGCGCCCAGGCGCTGGTGGATCTCACCGACGAGCACAAGGCGTATGCGATCGCGGGCGTCCACCTGACCGCCAACGGTGCGAAAGCGGGAGAAATTCGATGAAAGTGGTTGTCACCGGGGGTGCGGGTTTCATCGGCGCGAACCTGTGCCGGGAGCTCAAGAAACACCCTGGCCACGAGGTGGTTGTCCTCGATGATTTGAGCACGGGCCACCGCTCGAACATCGAGGGACTCGACGTCGAGCTCCGAGTGGGCACGGTGCTCGACGAAGCTGACGTCGCCGCCGCTTGCCGAGGTGCCCATTCCATCGTGCATCTGGCGGCGGTGCCGTCGGTGCCGCGATCGCTCGCCGAACCGCGCCGCAGCCACGACGTCAATGTCACTGGCACGCTGGTGGTCCTCGATGCGGCGCGATCGACCGGAACGCATGTGGTGATCGCCTCGTCCAGCTCCGTGTACGGCCGCAACGAGGCACTGCCCAAAGCAGAGAACATGATCTGCCGGCCGGCAAGTCCCTATGCAGCCGGCAAACTGGCCGCGGAGTCGTACGCCATGGCCTACCGGACATCGTTCGGCCAAGCATCCGTCGCGTTCCGTTTCTTCAATGTGTTCGGGCCGTTGCAGGATGGCGGCCATGCCTACGCCGCCGTGGTCCCCGCGTTCATTCTCGCGGCCTTGCAAGGAAAACCGCTGATGATCTATGGCGACGGTGAGCAGAGCCGCGACTTCACCTTCGTGGACTCGGTCGTCGAGGTGCTGGCCAAGGCCACGGCCAGGCGGGTGGCGAGTGACAACCCGGTGAACTTGGCGTTCGGTACCCGAGTCTCACTCAACGAGCTCGTCGTTTCGCTCTCGGAGGTACTGGGACGCCGCCTCGACGTCGAATACCGCCCGCCTCGCACCGGCGATGTCCGGCACTCGCAGGCGTCTTTCGGCTCCTTGCGCGGTCTGTTCCCAGAGATCACTCCCGTGCCGTTGCGCTCGGGCTTGCACCGAACCGTTGAATGGATGATCAGGAAGGCCGAGTCGACCGGGGTGCTCGCGTGACGGCGCCGCGCCAGGGCCCGCTTGTCATAGTCGGGCAGGGTTACGTCGGCTTGCCGATCGCGATGAGGGCGGTCGAAGCCGGCTTTTCCGTCGTCGGTCTCGACGTGGACAGCGTGCGCGTCTGGTCGTTGAAGGACGGGAAATCGTATGTCGACGACGTTTCGGACAGCGCTCTGAGGCAAGCGCTCTCGAGTGGACGCTACCTGCCTTCCTCCTCCTACGACGACGCGGCGGGATTCTCCGGAGCGATAATCACGGTGCCGACACCGTTGAAGGATTCCGCCCCGGATCTGAGTTTCATCGAGTCCGCGACCGAAGGCATCGCGGTGCATCTACGGCGCGGAGCCACTGTCGTACTGGAGTCGACCACCTACCCCGGGACGACCGAACAGCTCGTGGTTCCGGCGCTGGAGGCGGGCAGCGGGCTGCGTGCGGGCATCGACTTCTCCGTCGGATACAGTCCCGAACGCCTCGACCCCGGCAATGACCGGTGGAACTTCGTGAATACCCCGAAAATCATCTCGGGAGTCAACAAATCGTCACTACTTGCGGTCCAGGCTCTCTACAACCAACTGGTCGACACCACCATCGCGGTTTCCGGTCCCAAGGAGGCCGAGCTCACGAAACTCCTCGAGAACACCTTCCGGCACGTGAATATCGCGCTCATCAACGAGATCGCGGTCTTCGCGCACGAACTCGAGGTGGACATCTGGGAGGCCATCGACGCCGCTTCCACCAAACCCTTCGGATACCTGCGGTTCACCCCTGGCCCCGGCGTCGGCGGCCATTGCCTGCCGGTCGATCCCACCTATCTCTCGTGGCAGGTTCGCCACGACCTCAACCGGAGCTTCCGTTTCGTGGCACTGGCCAACGACATCAACGATCACATGCCCGAATATGTCGTACAGCGCCTCACCACTCTGCTCAACCGGCAGCGGAAACCTTTGCAGGACAGCGTGATCATCCTGCTGGGTCTGTCCTACAAGCCGAACACGAGCGATATTCGAGAGTCTCCCGTTCTTCGCGTGATCGAGCTGCTCAACGAGCTCGGCGTGATCGTCGGGGTGGTGGACTCCCACGTCGAACAGCATCGATGCCCGCCGGGTATCAAACTCATCGACTTGGCCGAACACAGCCTGAGCCAAGCCGACGCGGTGGTGCTGCTCACCGACCACGACGATGTCGACTACGAACTGGTGGAGCGGGCGTCCCGCTGTGTCCTCGATACCCGCCACCGGCTGTCCGGCCCGAGAGTGGAGTTTCTGTGACAAGGAATCGAGCCGGCCGGTTGGCGGGCGAAGAGCGGTCGCCCTCCCACCGCCCGCTGCGGATCGTGCTGGTAATGAAAACAAGCCGTGGCGGGCAGTTCACGCTTCCCCATATCGACGAACTCCGTTCGCGGGGGCATGAGGTGATCGCGGTGCTGCCACGGGGGGAGGGGAACTTCCGCACCGCGCTGACCGAGCGCGGCGTCACGATCGTCGACAGCCCGTTCGAATTCAGGTTCCGGCCGACGTACTCGGCTGTCACCGGGCTTTTCGGGCTGCGCCGCGAACTCCGGGCGCTACGACCGGATGTCCTGCACTATCACCTCTACGCCTCGGCACTCGCCACCCGGCTGGCGAGCCTCGGACTCGGGATTCCCCGCGTGCACATGGTCGCCGGACCGCTGTACCTCGACTCACCGCTGATCCGGGCGGCCGAACGCGTGCTCGTCCGCCTTGACACGGTCACGATCTGCGGAAGCGAGTTCACCGCGCGGCGGTATCGCGAACTGGGCCGGACGGTGGCACAGTCGCCTGTCATCCCCTACGGCGCCGACACCGAGTACTTCCGTCCGCTCGATTCCGATGTCCGAACCCGCGTCCGTGCCGAAGTCGGCATCGAGCCCGGTGATTTCGTGGCCATCATGGTCGCACTGGTCTACAGCCCGAAACGGCTCGTTCACGCCGGACGCGACATCAAGGGCCACGACGTGCTGCTGGAGGCGTGGCGCGGCTTCCGGGCAGAACACCCAGCCAGTCACTTGATACTGGTGGGCGGCGGTTTCACCGACGCGGGTGAACACCAACGGCGCGAGATGATGGCCCGGTACCGCACCGGTTCTCCCGCTCATGGCGTGACCTGGCTGGACACGGTCGCGGACGTCAGGCCGTACTACGCCGCCGCGGACATCAGCGTCTCCCCCTCTCTGTCGGAGAACCATGGCGCGGCGCGCGAGGCCTGCGCGATGGGGGTGCCGAGCATCGTCAGCGATGCCGGCGGACTCCCTGAGACTGTCGAACCGCAATCAGGCTGGGTGGTCCCCCGCGGCGATTACGAAGAACTCGCCACCGCACTGCGCCACGCTCATGCCGAGCACCTTCGCGGGGAACTGCCCCACCGTGGCGCGCGAGCCCGGGCGCTCGCGCTCGAGCGCTTCGAAGACGCCCGGGTGACCTCGGAGGTGGCGGACGTGATCGAACGAGCGGCTATACCGGCCGTCGGCCGGATCCGGCGCGGACCGACCGTGTTCAGCGTCTTCACGGAGGCGAGATTGACCATCCAGGAAAGCGGCGGCTGGGCTCCGCTCGACCCCGCCACCCGCGGCCAGCAGTGGGATCGGTACACCCACGACGGCAGTCAGGTGCGCGTCGCCGCCAGGGCGCGACGCCGGCCCAGTGCCGAATCGGTCGCCATGCCCGAGGGCCTCACAGTGGTGCCGCTCCCCTACTACGTCGGAGTCGCCGGCCTGGCCCGAACGCTCCTGCCGCTCGCCCGATCGGTGTGGCGAGCGGTCGCCGACGCGGAGACCATCCTGCTCCGAGTCCCGGGGGTGATGGGTTCGATCGCCGCTCTCGCGTGCCGGATCCTGAGGCGTGACTACGCGGTGGAAGTAGTCGGCGATCCGGGTGACGTGCTGCGAGCCGGCGTGCTCGGCGGGACCGGTCGCCGGCTGGCACCACTCGCCGAGGCCCACATGAGATGGCTCGTCCGCCACTCCGCCGCCTCGCTCTTCGTCACCCGCGAGACCCTTCAGAACCGGTACCCCGGTCGCCGGGGAACCCCGACGACCGCGATGTCGAATGTCTCGCTAAGCCCCGGAATGATCGTGCCACGCGCCAGGACCTGGACACCCGGCCCGATCCGGATAGTGGCGATCGGCAGCCAGGAGAATCATTACAAGGGCCACGATGTGCTCCTGAAAGCACTGCGCGAACTGATCAGCAAGGGTATGGACGTCACAGTCACCCTTGTCGGCGGAGGGCGCGCGCACACCGAACTCGTCGAACTATCGCGGTCGCTCGGCATGACCGCGCATGTGTGTTTCACCGGCGCGGTGAACGATCGGGCGCACATCAACGAAATACTCGACTCCGCAACGGTTTTCGCCATGCCGTCGCTCACCGAAGGCATGCCCCGGGCCCTCATCGAGGCGATGGCCCGTGCACTCCCCGCCGTCGGCTCGCGCATCGGCGGCATCCCCGAACTGCTCGAAACATCCTGCCTGGTGCCGGTTGGGGATCATCACGCGCTCGCGAGCGCATTGGGCGATCTGGTGTCGGACCCAGGCGCCTGGGAAGAGCAGTCCAGGAACAACCTCAAGATCGCCCAAACCTATGAGAAGGCACTTCTCGACGATCGGTTCTCGACCTGGCTCGCCCGCGTGCCCCCGGCCCGGCGGCGGCCGGAATGACGGTGGAACCAGAGGTTCAGACCGTAGTCAACGTGCTGGGCACGCTCGACCGCGGCGGTGTGGAGACCGTCGCCCTCGATTTGTGCCGCGCGATCCCAGCCACCGACACTCGCCAGATCTTTCTGACGATGGGTGATCGCGAGGGACGGCTGGCGTCTCAGTTCCGCGCGGTGGGAGCACTCGTGCGCCGCTGCCCGGTCAAGCCGAAGATTCTCTTTCCGTTCCGGCTGTGGTGGTGTCTGCGGCAGATCCGGCCCCAGGTAGTGGTGTCCCATGTCAGTGTCGTCAGCGGACTGGTGCTGGCGGCGGCGGCCGCCGCAGGGGTCCCGGTGCGCATCGCCCGGATGAGCAGCGAGGGTGACGGCCGCCGCGACACCTTCCCTCGGCGGCTGCAACGAGCCCTGCTGCGTGCGATGTTGCGGCGCTCGGCCACCGATGTCCTCGGTGTCACCGCCGGCTCTCTCGCCTTCGCGGCCCCGCGTGCGGGCGACCCGCGCTACCGGGTTCTGCCCAACGGTGTCGACGTCGAGCGGTTCGCCCGCATCCCCGGGACCAGGAACGGACGTCAGCTGCCGCCGTCGCTCCTCTACATCGGCCGCGCGGCACCGGAAAAGAACCGCGGTTTCCTGCTGCGAGTTCACACGGAGGCGAAAGCCCTGTGCGTGGGAACGACCCTCACCATCGCCGGCCCAGGTGGGATCGCAGACCTGGAGGCCGTCGATCCGGCGGTCTCGGCAAATTCGTCGGTGCGACTTGCCGGTGAGACCGACCAGGTCGAAGCGATCCTCGCCGACGGCGACGTGCTGCTGCTGCCGTCCCTCTGGGAAGGTCTGCCAGGCGTGGTCCTTGAGGCCCTGGCCGCGGGGATCCCGGTGCTCGCCACGGATCTCCCCGGTCTGCGGGATCTGGCCGAGGAGGTCGACGGCCTCACCTTGCTGCCACTCAGCGCGGGGCCGTTGGTGTGGGCTCGCCGGGCGCTGACCCTGTCAGGTCTGGCCGCGGGCGAGCGCGATCGGATCAGCGAGAGTGTGTGCGGTTCGCGGTTCACCCTGAACAGCTCGGTGGCGGCCTGGTCGGAACTGTGGACCGCTTCCCGATGAACCGACGCACGGCTGTGTCCACGGCCATCGTACTCGTGGCCGTGATCACCGCCACGGTGCCGATGACGAGCGCGGGTATACCGGAACTGGCCGCGGCATTCTTTGCCGCCTGGACGCTGTGCCTGGCGCTGCTGGTGACCGGCGCGGGCGGGATCTACCGGCCCAGCGCGGCCTATCTCATCCTTTTTGGCTTCTTTCACGGGGGTCTGCTGCTCAGCATCGGCTTGCGCGGTCCCGACGGGTTCACCGCATACGACATCTCGTGGATTTACGACGGATATACCCCCGAGGCCGTCCGCTTCGCCATCCTGGGCATGGCCGCGTTCACGATCGTCGCCGACAGGGCGTGCGGGGGCGGAGGCACCGAACCCGGAGCCGTGCCCCCGCCGAGGGTGGCCGAACACTCCAGGCTGGTGATCGTGAGCATGAGTTGCCTGCTCGCCGGCATGGGGATCTTCGTGGTAGCGGTGGCCGACGCGGGCGGACTCCGGCTGTTGTCCGGGGGGTACCTCAGTTTCGTACAAGCGAGCGAATCCACCGGGACGCTGGGGTACGGCACCTTGCTCATCGGTCTCGGCGCGGTGTTCGGTGTCGCGGCGGGCGGCCTGGCGAGGATGGTGGCGTGGAGCACCTTCGCGGTCTACGCGACGGTCGCGTTCCTTATCGGCTCGCGTGGAGCGGTGCTCTTCCCGCTGCTGACGCTCTTGGTGGTCGAAGTACGCCAGCGACACCGGATCAGGCCTTTGTGGACAGTGGCGGGCACGCTGGGGGTGCTCACCCTGATCGGGCTCGTCCGCCAGACACGCTTGACCGGATTCAGCCAGCCTTGGGGCTCGCTGCTCGCTTCTCCCTTGGACGCATTGGCGGAAATGGGCTACTCGCTACGACCGACAGCGGTCGTCGTCGGCTGGCATTCGGCGGCTGAGCCGTTCCGTGACGGAACGACCCTCGTCGCCGTGCCGCTCCGGTTCATCGAGAAGATCACCGGCTGGCACGGCGGCCCGCCAGACTACGACGACCGGCTCTTCAACTCCGAAATCGCCGAACGGGTCGGTCCCATCGGGGGCTCACCGATCGCCGAGGGCTACCACAACTTCGGTATCGCGGGAGTCGTCCTGCTGATGGCCGCCATCGGGCTGGTGGTGGGCCGCGTCGACCGGATCCCCTGGACTCCGTGCGGTAACGCGTTGGCCGGCGCCATCCTGCTGCCCCTGTTCGTGCAAGTACGCAACAGTTTCGCGCCGGTCCCGGTACAGCTCGCGCTGGGGCTGCTTCTGCTTTGGCTCGTCCGCGTCGAATCGCCCCGCGATACACCGCACCCGGCGAGACTCGGGGTGGGCGGCGCATGAACCGATCGAGTCAGCACCGGCTGGCGACCCTTTTTGGAGCCAGCGCCGTGCAGATGGCGTCGAACGCCGTGGCCGCTTTGATCGCGACCAGGGCACTGGGACCGGCGGACCGCGGAGTGATGGTGCTCGGGCTGACCGTCGGCAGCATTATCGGGATGGCCGGCGGGCTGGGTACCGGCACCGCCTTGCGTTCGAGGCTGCCCGTAGCCGCCGGCGACCACGCGCGACGTGACCTGCTGGCCGCCTACACCTGGTGCTCGATCGGCGCCGCAGTACTGGCCCCCGTCGTCGCGATCGCCGCGATGGCCGGGTCGGCCGGGTTCATCGACCCGGCGCTCGGCACGACGCCCTTCCTGCTGGCCACCGCGAGTTTCACCGTCGCCCAGACACTGTTGACACAGGTCGTCGAAGCCTGGTTCGCCGACGGTCGGTTCCGGCACGGCTCGATCGCCGCCGCGGCGATGAGTGTGAGCGGCCTTGCCTTAGTGGCTGTCGCCCTCGCCACCTCCCGGTCCGTGGCCGTCGTCCTGTCCGCACAAGCGGCCGGAATGCTGGTGGTCGCCCTGTTCGAGCTCGGTGCGCTGTACCGCGCCGGCCTGATTGTGCTGCCCTACCCCGGGATGCACGCGGTCCGTTGCCTGGTCTGCCGGGGATTGCCGGCGTTGGGCCTGACGGTCGGCATGGTTCTGACCCTTCGAGCCGATCGCTACCTGCTCGGCGCACTGGCCGGAACCGCGGCGGTCGGCGTGTATTCACTGGCCGCCACGGTCAGTGAGGTTTCACGAATCCTTCCCACCGCACTCGGGCAACTGTTCCTGCGAGACGTCTCGATGGGCCGAGGCGCGGCCCGCCTGGCCAGGGTGAGCAGGTTCGCGATCGCGGCGGCGACCCTCAGCGGCGCGCTCGTCCTCGCCGGCGGCTGGCTGCTGATTGTGCCCATTTTCGGCGCCGAATTCGCCGGTGCCCGCGAGTTGCTCCTGGTTCTCGTCCTCGCCGAAGTGTGCTTCGCGCCCTACGCGATCTCGAGCCGGGGCTTGCTGGGGGGCGGATGGGCACGAACGGCCTGCGTCTTCGGTATCGGGGGCAGCATCGCCGCACTCGCCGTCTACGCGGTCGCCGCGAGCATCGGAGGAGCCTTCGGGGTCGCCGTCGGGTCCGCGATCATGTACGGCGCGCTGTCGGCGGTGTCCTGGGTCCTGCTCGAGAAACATCTCACCAGAGACAAGCCACTGTCCCTGGCCGTCACCGGTCCGAATGGAGCTCAGCCATGATCCTGCTTCGCGCGATGTCGGCACTACACCGGCAATACCTCATCAAACGGGACCCCATCGATTTCGCTCGGCGAATCGGCGTCACGGTGGGTGCGGGCTGCTGGTTTCCCGGGTTTCAAGCCGGGACATTTGGCTCCGAGCCCTACCTGGTGACACTCGGGCAGCGGGTTCTGGTTTCGAGCGGGGTTCAGTTCGTGACCCACGAAGGCGGGGTGTGGTTGTTCCGGAGTGAGATACCTGGCATCGACGTCGTCGCCCCGATCACAGTCGGCGACGACGTGGTGCTTGGTATCCGGACCATCGTGCTGCCGGGGGTCTCCATCGGATCGCGGGTGATCGTCGGTGCGGGGAGCGTGGTCACCAAGAACGTGCCTGACGGTGTGGTGGTGGCAGGTGTCCCCGCGCGGGTCCTGTGCGACATCGACGAATACCGGCTCCGGGCCAGCGCGAAGTCGGTCCCCGTCGCGGACCTCCCGCCGCGCGCGAAGCACATGGCGCTGAAGCAGCGGTTCGCCGGTGCGCCGGGCTCCGGCGATCGAGACAGGGCACGGTGACCGTCCAAGACGCCCTCGGTGCCGACCGGGCGCCGAGGGCGGAGACCCCGGCCGCCGAGAATCCGGCGTGCCCTCCGGAGCGCCACTCCGAGCGCGTATACCGGCGAGCGTTCGACATCTCGGTCGCCGGCCTGGCCGTGGTCGTGCCGTTGCCGCTGGCCGCTCTCGCCGCGATGCTCATCCGCTGGCGGCTCGGCCGTCCGGTCCTATTCCAGCAGCAACGCCTCGGCTTGCACGGCGAGACGTTCTCGATCCTCAAGTTCCGGACCATGCACCCCGCCGCGTTCGACGGACAACCCGACTCCGAACGACTGTCGAAACTGGGTTCCGTATTACGCGCGGCGAGCATCGACGAGCTGCCTCAGCTGATCAACGTCCTTCGCGGCCAGATGAGCATCATCGGTCCTCGGCCAGGGCTTCCCGAGCACTTCCAGCGATACTGCCCACGACAGCGAGGGCGGCTGGCGGTGCGACCGGGTATCACTGGCTGGGCGCAGGTCAACGGCCGCAATTCCCTGAGTATCCGGGACCGGATCGAGCTCGACCTGTGGTACATCGAGCATCGTTGCTGGCGGCTCGACCTCCGCATTCTCGTGGCCACCCTCGCCCAGCTCGTCCGGCCGCGAAACGTGGTGGGCCCCGGCGGGATCAATCCGGACTTTCCCCCTGTCGCCCCGTCGGACGGCCAGGAACCAGGCGGTCGTTAAGCGCCTTCATGGTGTTCGCGGGGCTGTCCCTCCCCAGCGGTCCCGCGAACACCGCCCCTCGACCGGGCTAGGGTCTCGGGGCCAAACGTGAAGATCGGATCGCATGCGCGTACTCGTGACCGGCGCCGGCGGATATGTGGGACAGGTCGTCGCCAGGCAGCTGCTCCGAAGCGGGCATAACCCGGTCGGGCTCGTCCACCGGAACGCACCACATATCGACGGCGTCACGTGGCGGCAGGGCGACATCCTCGTTCCCTCGTCGCTGCGACTCGCGACCGCGGACGTCGACGCCGTCATACATCTGAGTGCGCTGGCCGGGGTTCGAAACGCGTTCGAACGCCCGGCGCGCTGCTACCAGGTCAATGTGAGCGGGACGCTCAACCTGATCGAAGTCCTCGCGGAACGGCCTGATGACGCCCTGCGACTCGTGTTCGCCTCCACCTCGGGTGTTTATGGCACGCCGCGGCGGCAGCCGATCACCGAAAGCACGGCGACAGACCCGCAGAACCCCTACGCCGCGTCCAAACTCGCCGCCGAACAAGCGATCGCCTGGCAGGCACGTACCGGCACGCTGGGCGCCATCACGCTTCGTCTCAGCAACGTCGCGGGCGGGGTCGGCTCCCATGGCGACGCCGATGAAACGCGGCTCATCGCGCGCACTTGCGCGGTCGCGACCGGACGCTTACCGAGACTGGACGTCTATGGCGACGGCGGAGCCGTCCGGGACTTCATCCACGTCGCCGACGCGGCACGGGCCCTGGTAGCCGCCTTGGACATCTGCGAAGCCGGAACCCACCGAGTCCTCAACATAGGCGCGACCGCGGCGAGCGTGTCGGAAGTCATCACCACCGCACAACAGGTGACCGGGCGCGACATCACGGTCGCCTACCTTGCGCCGCACCCCAACGAGGTTCGAGAATTGCGCGTGGACAACACAAACGCGCGACGAATTCTCGGCTGGCGACCGGAATGTTCCGCACTCGCCCACCTCGTCTCCGACCAATGGACGGCCGAGCAGAGCTTCGCCACCAGAACGCCGTGAAGGCCACTTTGAGGGACTCTGAGTCCCTCAATGTGGCCTTCACGGCGTCATCGACGTTTGGCATGCCCAACCGGTAATGGCGGGTGGGCCGTTCGGCCCAAGTCGTTCCTAGCCGCAAGTCCCTGGTTCCCTCCCCCTTTTCATTGCAACCATGAGTTGTACCAACTCAGAATCACCACCGAAGACGCTCCGCAATTGACCGATTCCCATGGGTGACAACGGAACGGTAAAAGCATCTTCAGGATGGCGACCGCGGCGTGCTCAAAAGCCCTGCCGCACCGACATGAGAAGAGCAAGTGTGTGATCAAACGTCGAGCATGCCTCGTCGCGATAGCGGCCGCACTGCTGGCCGCCGGCTTCCTCAACGCCACGACGGCTACGGCGGCCACAGACGATACGACACAAATTCAATCGCTGCTGGACCATCCGGTCAACGGGACCGTGGACCTTCCCCGCGGGGTCTTCACCGTCGCTCCCACGCTGCGGCTTCACAACAGCGCTGCCATCGTTGGTCACGACACGACGTTGCGCGTGGCGGCACAGGCGGGCAACTACTACGCGATGCTGACCGCGGACACGCCCGGTCGTGACCTGTCAGGCCTGAAGATCACCGGCGTCACGTTCGACCAGAACGCCCCGAACAACCCGGTGGAGAAGAGCACACTGTTCAACGGATACCCGCGGTTCGCTATTTTCTTCTACGTCGGTTCCGGAATCGAGATAACGGGCAATTCATTCGTCAATTCGGACAACCTGAACACCGTAGTGACCGGTGCACGCGTCACCAAATCCACCATCAGTAATAACAGGTTCGAGACCATCGATATCGCGAAGCACGACCATTCCAGCGTGTACCTCCACAGCACCGAAGTCATCGTGTCGAACAACGTATTCATCGGCAGCAGCGTCTATGGCGCCGCGGTCGACACCCACGGTGAAAACATTCAAATACTAAACAACTCCGTTTCCGGATACTATCGCGGAATGAACGTCGTCAGCCCAAACACGCTGGTCGCGAACAATACAGTCTCGATGGCCGTGAACGTCGTCGATCTGTGGTCGGTGGCGAACGAAGGCCCCCTGCACGACGTGACGATCAAGGACAACACCCTTTACCCCGCCGTGGACTACTGGCTCGCGTTCCTGAATCTCAAGGTTCCGGCCTTGTATACGACACCCGTCATCTACGACTACACGTCGACAATGCCGTTCATCCGCATCACCGTGACCTACACCAGCCCGCTCGACCAACGCTACTACGCTGATCCGGCGTTACGCCGTCTGCTCGGCTGGTCGACCGGCCCGGAGGCCCATAACAGCGGCATCCGGTACCGCACCTATCAATTCGGCATGCTGTACTGGTCGGCGCAGACCGGCGTGCACGAGGTGCATGGCGCGATCCTTACCAGGTACCTGCGACTCGGCGGCCACAGCAGGTTCGGGCCGCCATCGACGGACGAGACAACGACGCCCGACCAGGTAGGCCGCTACAACCACTTCGCCGGCACGCCGGCAACGGGGCCGGCCTCCATCTACTGGTCACCGCGAACAGGGGCCAACGCGATCTGGGGAGCGATCAACGCCCGCTGGTCCCAGCTCAGCCGGGAACAGGGACCCATGGGCTACCCCGTCACCGACGAATCCGTCACGCCTGACCAGGTAGGCCGCTACAACCACTTCGACCGCGCCGGCTCGATCTACTGGACGCCCGCCACCGGTGCACAAGAGGTTTACGGCGCGATTCGGCGCCAGTGGGCGGCACTTGGCTGGGAACGATCGTATCTCGGCTACCCGACGAGCGGCGAATTCAGTGTTTATCAGGGCCGAAGGAACAACTTCAGATACGGGTTCATCAACTGGAATGCCCTCACCGGCGCGACCTTTCATCACCGTTACTAGGTGCCGTTTACAACAGTGGTCGTGAATATTGTTTCAATTTCAACTTCAACAAGGGCACCGGCGCGCCCCAGCCGAGAGATTGTGTCATTCCACGCACGTACCGGGGTATCGTTCAAAGATTGGCCGGGCCGGAAACCTGAGGGCCCCCGGACCATGCGGGCCCAGGTACTGAAGCGGAGGCAGCCGCTTCCCCTTAGCGGCGACGTCGGCGGCGCTCCCTCGGACAGCCCGCATGCACCTCGCGACGAACCCTGTGCCGCGTTGTACATACAGGCACAGCGACAGACCCTGACAACAACGTTTCCGGGTTCACCAGCGGTCCAGGCCAGCTCGAGAACAACTGGAGGACTGATGCACGAACTTGCGATAAGAGGCGGTCGCCCGATCCGGGCGTCGAGCATGCTCGACTGGCCCGCCTTCGACGACGAGGACATCGCGGCCGCGACCGATGTCCTGCGGTCGGGAAACGTGAACTACTGGGGAGGTACCCAGGGACGCGGATTCGAACACGAGTTCGCGCGCGCGGTCGGTTCCACCTACGCGGTCGCGCTGTCCAGCGGGACCGCTGCGTTGGAGCATGCATTGCACGCCATCGATACCAGCCCTGGCGATGAGGTGATCATCCCCGCGGCGGCGTCGATGGGGGTGGCGGGGGCGGTCGTCTCCTGCGGAGCACGTCCGGTGATCGCGGACGTCGATATCCATACTCAATGCCTCACCGCCGAATCCGTGTCAGCTCTGATTTCGGCCCGGACGACTGCGGTCATCGCGGTCCATTTCGCCGGCCATACCGCCGAAATGACCTCCCTGCGGAAACTCACCAAGGAACACGGAATCCGGCTGGTCGAAGACTGCGGCCACGCCCACGGCGCCCGCTACTTCGCGAAATCGGCGGGAAGCCTGGGAGATATCGCGGCGTGGTCGTTCTGCCGGGACGCGATCATGACGACCGGAGGCGAAGGCGGGGCCATCACCACCTCGGATCTCGAGCTTTGGCGTCGATGCTGGGAGCGGAAGGACCAGGGAAAAAGCGTGCTCGCCGTGCAGAGCCGACGGCGCTCCAACGGATTCCTGTGGCTGCATGACACATTCGGGACGAACGCGCGGATGACCGAGATCCAGGCGGCGATCGGGCGGGTGCAACTTCGCAAGCTCGACGCCTGGGTCGAACAGCGGCGGGCGAATGCCGGCACCCTCCTCACAGAGTTACGTCAACAGCCGGCGATCCGGGTGGAGGACCCACCCGCACACGTCGGGCACGCCTACTACAAGTTCTATGCCCATGTCAGGGCTGAGCGGCTCACCGGGGACTGGAACCGCGACCGCCTGGTCGCGGCGATCAACGCTGAGGGGATTCCTTGCGAGCACGGCGACTACACCGAGATCTATCGAGAGCCCGCCTTCGATTCGATCGTCGGCACACCCGCCACATTGCCCGCCGCGGCCACCTTGGGAAGTACCTCGATGACACTCCCGGTCCATCCGAATCTCGGTGAGTCCGACATGGCGGATACCGTCGCGGCCGTGAAGAAGGTCCTGCGGGAGGCCACCAAATGACTCGCTCGCGGCCATGAACCGTATTTCGCCTTCCGCAGATGCACCCGAGGGCGCACATGCACATGCGTTGACAAACGACGTAAGCGTCACTCGAACAGGTAAGCCCACCATAAACATGTATCACGCCGGGCCGCGTCACCGATCAATAGTGTCGAGGGCTTTTGGCCACCGGACGGCCGAAGTACCCAGCGCCCAGAGAGGGGAACATGCGCCCCAAGGTAGGCCCGATGGGTCGTGAGCAGAACCTCGCTTTAGCGTTCAACAAACTCGCTGACATATTAGTCCGCGAATTCAATGTCGAGGAATATCTGAACGGACTGACCACGAATTGCGTGCGAGTGCTGGACATCGACGCCGCAGGAGTACTGCTCACCGTCGACAACGCGCGACTCGAGTCGGTCTGTGCGACAACCGAAGCGGCTCGCCTGCTCGGAGTCCTGCAAGTCACTGCCGACGAGGGCCCGTGCGTGGAGACCGCTCGAACCGGCCAGACGATCAATGCATCTGACCTACGTTCCGAACAGCGGTGGAACAAATTCACGCCCGCGGCCCTCAATGCCGGGTTCGCGGCGGCGCACGCTATTCCGCTCCGGCTGCGCGGCCAGATGATCGGGGCGCTGAACCTCTTCAGAAGGCGAGCCGGCCCACTCAGCAGGGAGGATCAAGCGCTCAGTCAAGCATTGGCCGAGGCGGCGACCGCCGGCTTGCTGTCCAAACGTGCCCTTGAGGACGCCGAGACCCTTGCCGGCCAACTGAAGAGCGCACTGACCACCCGAGTGGTGATCGAACAGGCGAAGGGCATCTTGGCCGCACGCCGGGGAAGCACGCTCGACGACGCATTCGAAGTCATGCGCTCCTTCGCCCGTAACGATCGCCGATTGCTTTCCGAAATCGCTCAAGCGGTCGTGAACGGATCTCCGACCGTCACGGCGTTGAACAGGGAGCACTGAGACCGACCAAGCGCCGGTGACCGGGCACTGCGGCCAGGTCACCGGCCAAGCACAGAACGAGGGCTACCAACCATCCTCGCGCGTGATCATGATCCTCAGCCGGGTCAGCGCCCGTTGCTGTATGGTCCTGACGTTTCCTGCGGTGAGCCCCAGGGTCTCCCCCGTCTCGATCGCAGAGAACCCGCCCGCCACGCGCAGTAGCAGGATTTCCTGATGCACCTGCGGAAGACAGTTCAGCAACTTGGTCAACCGCTGCCGGGAGTCCATCAAGAGGGCGTACCACTCCGGTCCGTTCCCGGCCACCGGCCGATCCGGAACCTCCGCCATGAGAATCGACCGATCACGTGCCCCGGCACGATAGGCGTCCGCGACCTTGTTCGACGCGATCACCCTCACCAGGTGCAGGAACGAAGCCCCCCGGTCCACGTATTCATGTAGAGCCTTCAGTACCGCCAGGCAAATCTCTTGCACGACGTCGTCCACTGAGGCGTACGACTGACTACGGCGAGGAAGTCTGGAATGACAGTACTGCTCGACAATGGGCCTGATCACGGCCAAGGCGTCCTCGACAGCGCCCGGCCGGCCGACTGCCGCGTCGCGGACAAGGGCCTCCAACTTTTGCTGAGTCGCCAGTGGATCGGTGCCACTCGACGGCGTGTGCACGACCCGCTGGACCGGCCATTTCCGCGCCGCTTCGATCGACTTCACCTCGCTGGTTTCGCTCGCACCCACCGCAACCGACCCCAATCAAGAATTGTCGGAACGAGCGGAGCCAACCGGAATCTGATCGATGGCGGCCCGCATCAGTCCGACTCCGAGTTCGAAGGCTTCGAACGCCCCCAATGCCACTACGATCGCAACCCATTCCGCCATGGTGACGCCGTCTGACAGCGATTGCTCCTGCTCACGTGAGACAGAAGACGCATCAGGCGGCATAATCTTGTCGAAATCCAGCCCGGGACCCGCTCCGCCATCGGTCGGTTGACTCGCGCTCCGCTCATCTTGGCGTGCCGCAACGTCACTCATGGTGCCCAATCCCCATTCCTAGCGAATATTCCGAAGAATCGTCCACCGAGGTCCAGGGCAACATAGATACGATACCGTAGATCCAGACAGAACCGTGAATGGCCCGGCGGTTCACTCGAAGAGATGACATGCACTGGCTATGGTTTTTCCTTTTTCACACCTGACATCTCAGTCTGGTTAAACCTGCGAAATCGCCTACGCACCGTGTTCAATGAGCCCGCAACGAACGCCGGTCATGAGCGCCTGCGCGCGGTTCGAGGCACCGAGTTTCACGTACAAGCGGGCGACGTAGGTCTTTGCGGTGGAATGGCTGAGAAACATCGAACGCGCGATCTCCGGCACGGACATCCCGTCACCGAGCCTGCTCAGGACTTCCCGCTCGCGAGGACTCAGACCTGACTGATCACGCTCGTATGCCCGCCGGGACAGTGCAGGCGCGAGCCCTGCGGCGGAGAAGGAATTCGCGGACACCGCCGCATGCCGGATGGCGGCGAGAACCTCGGCCGTCGAAGCGGTCTTCGCGACGAACGCCGACGCGCCGGTTTCGAGAGAGCGGAAAAGCACCTCGTCCCCGGTGTTGGACGTGAGCACAACGATGCCGAGGCCGGGGTAGTGGTCACGGAGCGTCCGCGCGAACTGAAGCCCATCGCCATCTGGCAACGTGACGTCCACAGTGACGACATCGGGCTGCGCGGCCGCTATGACTCGTGACGCATCGGTCACGGAACCGGTTTCCGCGAGGATTTCGATGTCGGGCTGCAGGGCGATCAGCCCGGCCAGACCATACCGGGTCAGGGTGTGGCCTCCGACAGCAACAATTCCAATTGCCATTTCGACAGCACCTCTATTCTCCTGACACGGATCCGACGACGTCCGCCTCGCATTACCGCGATATTCACCCACTAGTAGAGGGAAACGGCGTATTTGGTTCGCGTCGGCTAGGTTCAAGGCTGGCGCTGTGGATAAAGCCCTGCACAGCACGTTAGCACCTGTGAGCCCGGTGCTGGCGTCCTGCAACCAATCGCGACCCGTTGTCGCCCACAGCCAACATCGCTCCAACGCAGGAAAGTGGGAGCCCGATGGTGATCTTGTTTTTTCTCACGGCGATTCTGAGCCTGACCGTTGGATCCTCTCTCAACGTCGTCACCCACCGTGTTCTCCACAGGGCATCCGTGCTCGCCCCCCGCTCCGCATTGTCCGGCCTGTGGGCGGCACGCCGATCAGTTACCCGTACCCACTCATTGAACTGACTGCCGGTGGGAGCTTGGCTCGCGCCGGGGGCGGGGCGGGCGCGTTGTTCGGGTTCTACCTGTTGCTGAGCTCCCCGCATCCGGCGGGCATGGGATTGGGGAGAGTCAGGCTTGCCGGCATCGTCGGCGCCTTGCTGGCATATCTATCCTTGCCTGCCCTGGTCATCGGCGCTTTCGGCGGCTTCCTGCTCGGGGCGGTCGCGGGTGTCATCACCATTGCCGGCGGCCGTGGATCACGCAAGACCGCACTACCGTTCGGCCCGTTCACGGTGAGGACGGCACCTCTGGCGGTCTTCGCCGCACGACCGATCACACACGCCTATCTCGACCTGCTCGCAACCTGACCGGACCACCGAGCTACCGCTGGGTACTCCAGCTCAGCACGGTTACCGTCCGTGGCGCGCTACCGGAAACCCGGACTCTTTACCCGCAGTCGCAGTTTTCCCGAAGCCTGGACAAACGTAGACCTTCAAATACATCAGATTCGGACCGAATACCAAGCGTTGATCGAGACTTGAGCGGCCGCGTCGGCGTTGTAGGCGTTCGCGCCTTGCTCACGCAACGCGACCGTGGACCGGCGGCTCACGAAGGCGAACGACAGGGGAGGCGACCGCCCCTGTCCCCACCACCGAGATTATGACAAGAGCGAGGATCAACACGGCGCCGTCGTCGTGACGAAAGCCACGACTGCGCGTTCTGCCGGTCATGTCTACCTCCGTCGACCGTCGAGATTGAGGACGTATGCGACCTGGCGTTCTTCGGGTCCTTGATCGAGAGCGACATCGTGACCCTGTTCGGTGCGGCCGCGACTGTGCAGGTCGACGAGCAGGTGAGGACGGGTGCGATGCCGGATTCTGGCTGTAGGCGCCACCCAGGTCCGAGACCGAAGTGACCGAACCGGCACAGGCGAGCCGGTGCCGTTTCTGGCGTAGGCCAGCTCACGCTCGTGAGGATGCCCAGCTCGGCTGGTTTCTGGCCAGTTCGGCATCGACGATCAACTCACCGATGTGCCTGCCGCTGCGGACGATCTCCGGCGCTTCCGCGGCGTCAGGACGATCCGCCACCGGTGCAACTCGCGCGTCCGATTGTCCGCGGCGGTGGCGCATCATGGCATCACACCCGCACGCGCCCTCGGACCATGCTCGATGTCCTTCGGAAAGAGGCAGCGGTGAGCAGCAGGTCCGTACCGCCAGCGCCCCACAGTACGGTCAAGGAGCGAATCCACCCGTGCGCCGATCGGGGGTGAGTACATGCCTGCCTACGGGTTTGCGAGTGTGGCGACTCACTCGGCAGCAGGAAACCGAGATGTCCCAGTGCGACGCGGTGCACTGGAACATCTCGGCGGGATCAGGGACAGCCGCCCGCGCCGACGAGGGTGTAGCTCGTCGGCGGTGTGCCGGTCCCCACGGTGTAGGCGACCGTGGTCGGTAAGGAGTTCAGGAACTTGTTGGGGTCCGCCGTCAAGATGGTAAGCGTGGCGGGATAACCGGCATTCTTAGCGGTGTAGGCCTCGACAACGACCTGGGTCGTGGTCTTGTCGGCTTGGCATGCCGCTAACTTTTCCGCGATCGCTGAGCCCGTTGACCGCGAAGACGAGGACCGCGGCGAGTGCGCCCAGGATGACAACGACGATCAAGCGTTCGATAAGTGTGAAACCGGCATCGTCCTCCCGAGGTCCACGGCGCTTTCGAAGCATGACTTTTCCTCTGATACGGCAGCCGACCAGATTGCCGTATCGGCCGTCCGATTTCCGACAAATTGGCCGGCAACGTTCAACGAAAAAATCAACCGGATGCCCCTCACCGCGCGGGGCTTCCGATTGCTTCGTGTAACCCGGATTTCCATCTGGAAGCGTGACCGAACGCGAACAGCAACCACAGCAGGTGAATGGCCGACACTGCGCCCCGTCGGGCGGACGGTTGTCGGCCAGACGGTCAGCCATTCGTATGACGTGTCGTCCGTTCGGCCGACAATGCATGGGTGATGTGGGCCTCCCCCCGCGAAATCGCGAGTGTTCTATGATCGACTGGGTTCGTGTTCGAGGTTGGCTTGCCAACGGCCCCGCAAGAAACACAAACCGGCAGATCACGGCCCAGAAACCCGCCGAGTGGTCGGCAATCGAGTGCAGGACCGGCATGCCGCACCTGCCCTGCACCTCAATTGAAACCGACATGCTCCTTTCAAGGATACGCATTCCTTCGCCAGCCGCGACCCGCGGATCGGTGAACGGAAGGAAATGCGGACACCTCGATGGTCAGGGAAGGAAATCGTGATAGCACAAGGAAACGATACGGATGCCTTGGTGCGCACCCACGTCCCGCTCGTGGCACACTACGTTTCGCAGTTGCTCTGCAAACTTCCCCCGCACATCGAGCGCGCCGATCTGACTTCGGCGGGCTTGACCGCCCTGGTGCTACTGGCGCGCACCTACAATCCTGCACAGGGCACCCCGTTCGCCCAGTTCGCCAGCGCCCGCATCCGTGGTGCGCTGATCGACGAACTGCGCGGACTGGACTGGGTGAGCCGTTCGACCCGTGCCCGCACCCGGCAGGTGAAAGCCTGCCGGTCGGAGCTCGCTGTCAGCTTGTCGCGGACTCCGACCTCGGCTGAAATCGCGGCCTCACTGGGCTTCAGGGTCCGAGACGTCGAGACCGCGGAAAAGGACGAACGGCAGTCGGCCTTGCTGAGCCTGCACGATCTGACACCCGAGTTCGTGGACAACCTGATCCGCGACCACACCCCGAGCCCTGAGGACCTCGTTCTGCGGCGCGAGCGGGTCGGCTACCTGTGCGCCGCCATCGAGGCACTTCCCCGGCGGCTGCGAACGGTGGTCGTCGAATGCTTCATCCACGAACGGTCCCTGTCGGAGATCGCGAAGGAGTTGGCCGTGACCCATTCCCGTGTGTCGCAGATGCGGACGGAGGCGCTGACGCTGCTCCGTGATGGCATCAACGCCCAGCTGGATCCCGATCTGGTCGCCGCACGCCGTACGCCGTCGTGGCGTGCCGTCCCGACGAGGCGCGCCGCGTACTACGCGGAGATCGCCGCCAGCGGCGACCTCCGCAGCCGGCTCACGCCCGTCGATCTCGAAGAACTCCTCCCTTCCTCACCCATCGCGCTGGCCGAGCAGCGGGTCCACAGGTGATGTCACCGGCCCGGAGCGACCACGACGACGGAGTTGTGGCCGCCCATTCCCAGCGAGGACTTGACCGTGATGCCACCGGTGATCGGGGTCGGTCCATTGAGCAGTCGCGCGTGACCGGGCGCGACCGTCGGCGGCACGGGCAGGACACCGCGTTCGTAGCCGAGGGCGGTGACAGCCAGTTCGACGGCAGACGCGGCGCCCTGGCAGTGACCGGTGAACGGCTTCACGGAATAGATTCCGACCTCTGGCCCGAAGAGTTCGTCGGCGATCGCCGCTTCGACGGCATCACATTGCCTGGTTCCCGGTCCGTGCGCGTTGAGAAATCTCACCGAGGAGGGTTCGGTCCGCGCGTTGCCGAGTGCTTCCCGGAAACACCGGGCGACCTGGATCGGATTCGGATCGATCGAGGTGACGTGGTATGCGTCGTGGGACATCGCGCCGCCGAGAACGGTCGCGTACGAGTCCGAGGCTCGGCTGGAAAGAACGAAACCCACCGACGCCTCTCCCATGATGAATCCTCGGCTACCTTCCTGGAACGGCCGGCACGCGTCCAGTGGCTCCGCATCGGTGATGGTGACCCCGAGCCTCGCGAAATGGAGCACGTTCTCCGGCGTCGCCGAAAGGTCGCTCGCGACGAACACCACGTCGTCGACTACGTCCGCGTCGAGCCATGCCTTGGCGGTGAGCAGACCGGCGTTCCCGGAGGTGCACATCGCCGACACGGTCATCGCTGGGCCGTGGAAACCGTGCTCTTGCATGAGGGTCGACATCGAAGTCGACGGCATGAGTGCGAGATAATCGCGCATGGACACATTTCCGCGGTGCTCCAGGTAGAAATCACGCCACAGGTCCACTTCGCTGAGCACGACCGCGTGCACCAAGCCCACTCTCCGGCCGGCCAGCCAGCCATGGCGACCGGCATCGGCGATCGCCTCCCGCGCGGCCGCCCGCATCGCCCTGGCGAACCGGCCAGGCCCATCTGCCCGGTCTCCGCCATCCGGAACACGCGCCAGCCAAGCGGTCTGGTCGAAATCCGGTCCTTGACCGCCTACCTCGACCGCAGCCGGCTTTCCCGCGATCAGACCGGCCCAAAAGGCTTCCCTCCCCCATCCGTATGCACTGACAACACCGACACCACAAATCCCGATCGGTTGCGACGACATACCGCTCGCACTCCGCTCCATACCCATCATTCGCGTCCGGGCGGTCCGTACCCAGGCCGCCGGTGACCCCTAGGGGCCCTGTCCCCCCATCGACGTCATCGGCCTCGGCAGGATGCCGATCGCACAGCGATATGGGGTGAACTCGTGTTGCGAAGTAGCCGGCCCTCGGTCAGCCGGACGGCCACCTGCCAAACGGGCTCGCGTCCGGCGGCCGACTCGAACGCCGCCACGGCCGATGCGGCTGAGTCCCCTTGACCGCCTTGAAGATCGCAAAGGTACGGAGCCTCCCGCCTGAATTCGCGGAGCCAGTCCCGGACGGTCGTTTCCGGCAATCGCATGCGCAAAGCGATTCGCCGATAACCCAAGCCGCGGACATGTTCGGTGAGAACCCGCCAGATGGTGGCTGCTTCATACGCCCGCCGGACCAGCGTCCAGCCCGGCAGCAGAACGTGGGTGACCTGACAATTCGAGCATCGTGTCCGCCGCGGCTGCACAATTCGATCCGGCCCCCAGAGGACGCGAATCGCACGCGCCCTCGCCACGCCCCACGGCCGCAGTCTCCCCTGACACACAGGGCACCGAAGTCGGCCGGACGCCAGCGTCAGTTCCAGCGCGCTACCCGATTCCATGGTCAGCCTCATGTCAACCTCTCATTCATTCGGTCCGCGGGGCATCGTCACCGCACGCCCGAACCGAAAAGATCGAACTCGTCTCGTCGGCCTGTTTTGCTCAGGTCGAGCGATAATCTGCCGATATACACAACAGGAGCCCAACGACAGCGCAGCGGAATCGGGCGACGCATGGAGCGGAACGACGACGGCCTCTACAGCCTTGCAGTGGGCACAAGGCTCAGCCGTGAGCATATCGTCGAGCTCACGTTGTCGAGCGAATCCACGGTGATGTGGCGATACGACTTCACTAATGGCGCAATCAGGTGGCTGCCCGGGATCGGCGATTTGCTGGGCTTGCCAGGCGGCCTCGAAGATGAAGTGAGCACCAAACTGCGCACGGCCCTCGAGCCCCTTACCACCTCCGCGCGAACGAGCGGCGTATGGCAGAAATTCGAACTCGAGCAGCAGTTCACCGAGCCGGTGGGACGGACGAGGTGGACCCAGTTCCGTGCCCGCACGTTCGACGGCGAATCGGGTAACGGCCTGATCGGTGTCGCGACTGACATCACCGAACGGCATGAAAACCATCAAGCCCTGACCGACCTTGCGGAACGTTACCGCCTTCTTGTCGACTACAGCCCTGACGCCATCGTGGTCCATGCCTCCGGCGTCGTCACGTACGCGAATCCCACGGCGGTCGCCTTTGTCGGCGAGCGGTCCAGCACCGACATCGTGGGCCGTCCGATCACCGACTTCGTGCACCCGGACTCCATCCCTGAGATGCGGCATCGCATCAGGTCGCTGGGCGCTCAAGGCGCGGCTTCCGAAGCCGCGGAAGCGATCTTGAAGCGCCGGGACGGAAGCACCATGGTGGTCGAGTCGGTCTCGGTGCGGACGACATGGAACGGAAGTCCGGCTTTTCAGGTCATCATGCGCGACGTCACGGCGAAGAAGGCCATCGAAGCCGCCTTGCGCTACCAGGCAGCGCTTGTCGAGCATGTCAGCGACGCGATCGTCGCGACCACGGACACCGGAGTGGTCGTCACCTGGAATCCGGCGGCGGAAATCGTCTACGGACACCCCGCGCTCGCCGCCATAGGAAGGCCCGTGAGCGAAGTCGTCGGTGCGACACTCGATCCCAAGGCGATCCAGAAGGCAGGCGGCGTCGTCCAGGACATCCACCAGCGTTCCGACGGGTCCGCGCTGGCAGTGCGGGTGTCGGTCGCCGAGATGGGAACCGGGTACGTACTCGTCTGCGCGGACGAAACCGCGCAACGCCGGGCGGAACTGCATTTCGCCACCGTGGTGACCTCACTCGAGGAGGGTGTCATCGTCCTCGGGCGAGGAGGACTGATCGAGTCGGCCAACCCCGCGGCCAGGCGCATTCTGGACATCACGGCGGAACTAACGGGCTCATCCTTGTCACGGTTGCATTTCACCGGCGAGAAGGACGCACAAGAACCACAACCCGATGATCCATCGGCCGAGACGCGAATGACCGGAATCCCCCAGAACGGACAAGTGCTGCGCGCGCACCGCCCAGGAGGAAACGAGGTCTGGTTGTCCCTGAGTTGCCGTTCACTCGACAGCGCAGCCGCAGCGCCCCATCCGGTCGTGGTGTCCTTCACAGATATCACGGAGCGAAGGAGCGCCGCGAATCGCCTGATCTACGCGGCCACACACGACGGGTTGACCGGACTCGCGAGCCGAACGCTGATCGTGGACCGCCTGACCTCTGCCGTCGAGTCGGACCACCGAGCCGGAATGACTTCGGTGTTGTTCATCGACCTCGACAAGTTCAAGGTGATCAACGATTCACTAGGACATGCAATCGGCGACAGCGTGCTGCGCGTCGTGGGCGAACGGCTGCGGCACGGGGTACGCCGGAGCGACGTCGTCGGCCGGCTCGGCGGCGATGAATTCGCTGTGGTGTCGCTCGACGCCACCGATTCCTGCAGCGTTCGTTCCCTTGCCGAACACATCCAGGCATTGCTGTCCCAGCCGATCTTCGTCGAGGGCAAACATCTCCGCGTCAGCGTCAGCATCGGCATAGTCATGGCGGCCTCCGGCGATCCGCGGAGCGCCGAAGACCTGCTACGAGACGCGGACGTCGCCATGTACCAGGCCAAGACACGCGGGCCCGGGCGCTACGAACTCTTCGATGTGGCCTTGCGCGAGCGCGCTCAGCGTCGGCTGCAGCTGGAACAAGACCTCCGGAGCGGCCTCCCGTCCGGGGAACTTTCGATGGTCTACCAGCCGATCATCGACATATCGAGCGGCCACATGTCCGGGGTCGAGGCTCTCATTCGCTGGACCCATCCTCGCTTCGGAGCCATCTCCCCCGACGAGTTCATCCCGATCGCCGAAGAAAGCGAGCTTATCGATCTCATCGGCGCGTTCACAATGGAAACAACCACCCGTGAAATGGCCAAGCGTCGTACGGAACAGGGTCTCGACATCGAGCTCGCCGTGAATTTGTCTGCGCGGCAATTGGATGATCCCGAGCTGGTGACCGCAGTGGGGAATGCCCTTCGCACTACAGGGCTGCAGCCTGGCAAGCTGTGCCTGGAAGTCACCGAGACCGCACTGATGCGCGACCCCACCGCCGCTGCCGCAAAACTCAACGCGTTGCGCGAGGTCGGAATACGGTTGGCCATCGACGACTTCGGGACCGGCTACTCCTCCCTCGCGAAACTTTTACAGCTTCCACTCGATATCCTGAAGATCGATCAGTCCTTCGTGTCGGCGCTGGACAATTCCAAAGACGGCGAGATAATAGTCACCAGCATTATTGCTATGGCGCACGCCGTGGGCCTGATCGTTATCGCCGAAGGAGTGGAGAACTCGAGCCAGCTCGCAGTTCTTCGCCGTCTGAAATGTGACCAGGCGCAGGGGTTCTATTTCAGCAGACCGATCGCTCCCGAGGCTCTTTTCCGCCTCGTACTGTAGGCGAGCATTTGTGGGCGGCAGCCGCACACATGTGCCGCTACCGCCCATTAGTGCCTCGGGCCGGAAACAGCCCGATCCCGGTTTCAGCCCACGTGGTAAATATTTCGCAGGCCAGCCAGGTCACCTGCCGCGAGAAAACGTTTGGAGATGTCGCAAGGCGAGGTACTCGGGCTCATCGTCTGTGCGGCGTGCGCGCCCTGGGCGACGTGCTCCAGGCCGGCAGTGTGACCACGTTCGTGGGTCATGACGGAGCCGAGGTCGTAGGCCCCGACACAGTTGGCTTGTTTGGTGGTGAACCACTGATGCGCCTTGTTGTCGATCAGCACATCCGCACTGAGCACCACGCCCGTCGACACCCTGTAATACGCGCAGGTATAGGCGAGATAGGAAGAGGGCAGAGTTCCCCAGCTAACGACGCTGCGACCGTCGTTCCCGTTGCAGACGCTGTACGGCGAAACCTGCGCGACTCGGCCGGTTGTCCCCCCGTACTGCTGTGTGGTCGGCAGATTGGGCGCGCTCACACAACGGTTTTGCCCCGCTGCGACAACCTGCGATGACGCCGTGATCGTGCTCAGCGCGGTGGACGCGACCGAAGCCGGGGCGTTGGCAGGGTTGTAGTACCAGAGAAAGTTGGTGGCCAAGTGCCATGGCTTCAGCGCATACGAGAAGTCGCCGCACGCCGGGTCCACCGCCGCGGCCGCTGGGGCGGACGCACTGCCGGCTCCGGCAACAATGCCTTCGGCCACCACACCGATATCGTTTTGGTCGGGACCTGCCCTGATCGGGCTAATAGCCATCACAATGGCGGCAGTGGAGATAACGCTGAGCCACCTTTGAAAAATTCGACTCATGGACAGCACCTTTCGCTGATAGTGAGGTGATCAGCGTCAGGTTTGCTGGTCGGCGGAGCGTTGCAGGCGCATACCAGGTGTGGTTCAGGAGCGTTCCGCGGATCGGTCACCCCCAGGGAACGACGCGTTCAGGTGAATGTGGTCAATCGCGGCTGAGGCGCCTGGAGCAAGACGATCAGTCCGACGTACCGTGAAGGGTCCACGTAAATGGCCATCTGGTCGCATTTGCCACGAACCGAAAGGAGTTGAGTTGCCCAATCCGCCGGCAAGTCCGCCCGACCAAACCACGGAGGGAGCTGGACAACTCGCCGATCTTACCGTCGGCGCCGTCGAGCTGCTGTTCACCGGGACGGCGACGCATGAATCCGTTGATCGGTTCGCCAGGCAACTTCGAGCAACGGGCGGTATCCGTTCGGTTTTCCCCGTCGACCGCAGGAAACTCGACCGAAGACCAGGTGATCGCCGAACGCGCACCAACATCAGGATTCCGCTCCGATCCGAAGTTTCTCCACGTGGTCAGGCCCCGTTCCAGGAAGGCGCTGATTCCCTCATCGTCGAACTCGCGGAGCCAGGCGACTCTCGATGGTACGGCTCGGATCAGCGCCGACGCCTGGAATCGACCCTCGCACTGATCACGACCGCAGTCTCGAACTACTCACCGGTCGAACCCACATCGTCCTCGTCGCAGTTCGACGACGGGCGATCCGGCGTCGTCAGCTTTGACTGCCACGGGCGATCACTGATTTCCGGCCGGCTGGCTTCGATTCTCGGCTACCCGATGGGCGGGGCGGTCAAGACGAGAGCACTTTCGCTGGTCGATCCCCGAGATCGAGGGGATGCGGTCCGGGGTTTCGCAGCCGCGCGCGACACATCTTCGGCCACGCGACCGCAGGACCTCCGCGTCCAAGGCGAGAACGGCACTTGGAAGGTGCTGGAAACGGTTTTCCTCCCAGTGTCGTCCGAACCCGATCCGCACGTCGTCGCCTACGCAATGGACGTAACAGAGAACAGGGCCGAAAGAGCGCGACTGTACGCGACGGTGATGACGTCAGGATGCATGGCGATGGTGACCGATGAGCGGGGGGAGCTCAGCCTGAGCAACGACACATTCATTCAGATGTTCCCCGGCCCCGGTACGCCTCGAATCGGCACTGCGCGTGACGCCGCTTTGCACGCGATCTCCGATAGATGTCTCGACGAAGCGGGCGCGTACCGGCATCTGACCGACCTGGTGTCCCAGCCGGGCCTCCACGCGGAACGCTTCGAGCTGGCCGATGGGCGGATCGTCTCCCTGGATCTGATACCGCTGAAGGACGACCGACGTACGCTCGGCACCGCGTGGCATTTTCACGACGTTACGCCGGCCGAACCGACTACCACGACCGAGATGCAGGCAGAATTCCTGTCCACATTGTCACACGAGCTCCGCACGCCGTTGACCGCGCTTCTCAGTTTCGTGGATCTCCTATCCGACCGGCGGCTGGGATCCTTGAACCGAGACCAACGGTCGGCGACCGACGTCATCTCCCGCAATACGAAGCATTTGCTAAGGCTTGTCGACGACCTGCTCCTGTTGACGATGCTGGAAAGCAGGCAGGTGCCGATGAGGGCAACCGAGGTCGACGTGGGCCGGCTGGTGCGCGCTGCGGTCGCGGACCGCGAGCTCGACGCTCGCGCAGGCGGAATCACGATCACCGCGGAGATAGGGAAAGGGCCGCCCTTGCGCGGCGATGCGGAACGTCTGCATCAGGTCGTGTCGAACATACTTGGCAACGCCGTGAAGTTCACCCATGCCCAAGGCAAGATCAATGTCACCGCTGAATTCGACCATCACCATTGGACGATCAATGTCCATGACACCGGGATCGGTATTCCCGCTGAGGATTTGGGACGTATCACCAAGAGTTTCAGTCGAGGTGCCAACGCGCGACACGACGGCATCGCGGGCAGCGGCCTCGGCCTTGCGGTGACACGGCATATCGTGGAACTGCATCACGGTAGTCTCGACATTGACAGCATCCTCGATGTGGGCACCACGGTGCGAGTCTCGCTGCCCGTGGATTCGACGAGCTCATGACGAGAATACTCGCGGTGGAGGACGACCGGGATATCGCTCTGGCACTGCGACTTGTATTCGAACGAGCAGGATACGACTTCGTTTCCGCACCGGACGGACGATCCGGCCTCCGGCTGTTGCACGACAGGCGACCGGACCTCGTGATACTCGACATCGGCTTGCCGGGGATGGACGGCTGGGCAGTCCTGGAACGAATCCGGGACCTAGCCGATGTCCCGGTGGTCGTGTTGAGCGCGCATAGCCTTGAAACCGACAAGGTCCGAGCTCTTCGCGGCGGCGCGGACGATTACGTGACCAAGCCGTTCGCCAATGACGAACTGCTCGCCAGGGCGGAGGCCCTGCTGCGGCGGTCGGACAACTCCCGCACATCCGGCGACGGCTGGGGAAGCGTCTACCGCGACAGCGCGGTGCAGATCAATCCGAAGACCCGATCGGTCCACGTCACCTGCGGGACTGTCGACCGGGAGGTCTGTCCGACCAACACAGAATTCCGGTTGCTCAATGTGCTCGTTCGGCATGCGGGCGCAGTCCTCACGGCGAGGCAACTGCTTGCCCTGGTGTGGGATGACCCGTCCGGCATGGGCCCGGAGAGGGTGAAATTCGCGGTACTCAGATTGCGCCGCAAGCTCGGCTGGGACACTGAGCACTCCCCCATTCGCGCAGTCCGCGGAGTCGGCTACCGGTACGTCCTCCCCGGTGGGGATCACCCGTCCGACGAAGTCCGCGACTGATTTCTCCGCGGCCCGGCAGGCGCGCCCGGTGCAAGACGGGTGCCGGACGGTTGCAATTGAACCGGAATCAAGGATTTCTGTTACCGGTTGGCCACCGACAGCGATGGTAACCAGTAGACGCTCGTTGACCTCTGCTGAGGAAGTCACTGCGTACCGGCAGTGGCGACCGGGCACCGGCCGCTTCGCCCGGGACGAATTCACGGAAGGAGCGGCGTCTTGAACGCCGATCACCATGCATGTATTGACCATAGTACTCGCGGGGATTTCGATGGCAGGTTTTCTCGTCTGGTGTATCCACCATGCCAATAGGAAAGTCATGCAAATCATCCATGAGGAAGTGGACGCCCCCCGCTTGACAGCGGAGATCAGGCTACCGGAACCGCGCCCGGCCATGTCGACACCAGTCGTTGGCGGCGAATCGGGGAACAGCCGCCCGCCCTCGACGGACGAACACGACGATGCCAGGAAAGCCAGCCTGGGCAACAGAGCACAGTAAACACAAGCCACGCACTCACCAGCAGGGAGATCGCTGATCGAATCCTGGATGCGAAAACTACTGGACGCCACGTCCTGCGTCCCGGCCGACTCGACGCTGCCCGATGTACTCCGGCGGATCGTAGCGTCGGCGTGCGAACTGACCGACGCCCGCCACGGAGCCATCGGCGTTCTCGACCCCGAGGGCGAATTATCGGACTTTGTCACCGTGGGTGCTGACCGGGAAGTGATCGGCAAGCTCCCCGCCGGTCATGGCATTCTCGGCCTGCTCATCCACGATCCGAGACCGTTGCGCCTTGCCGACCTGCGGAGCCACCCCGACTCGTGCGGTTTTCCGCCGGGGCATCCGCCGATGCGCTCGTTTCTCGGCGTGCCGATCCGCACCCGCAAGTCGGTCCTCGGCAGCCTCTATGTAGCCGAGAAACGTCATGGCGCCGAATTCACCCTGCACGACGAAGAACTGCTCGCCGCGTTAGCCGCCGCGGCATGTGCGGCGATCGGAAACGCAATTCTGTTCAAGGAGATGCGCCTGCGTGAAGATTGGCTGGCGGCTTCCCATCAGGTGACCAGCGCATTGCTCGACGGCGGCGCGCCCAACGCCACGTTTCGCCTGATCGCCGAACGCGCACGGGTGGTCGCCGGGGCTTCGCTCGCGGCCATCGCCCGGCCCATGGCCAGTCACCGCTCGACCCTCATGTTCGAAGTCGTCGACGCCGCGGATCCCCGCGAACACGACCGGATGGCCGGGATGACCGTCCCCGCCGACGGGACCGCGACTGGACTCGCCTTCACCGGTGGACGTCCGGTGGCGATTCGTCACTACGGCGACGAAGTCGTGGCCCAGCAAGCCGGTTCCTCACTCCGGCTCCCTGCGATGGTGAAAGACCTGGACTCCGCGGTAGCAGTCCCCCTCATCGTCGACACCGTCACGCTCGGTGTCCTCGTGGTGGCCAGGTTCAGGAAAGTCGACCCGTTCACCGATTCCGAGGTGCGGCTCATCCAGACCTTCGCGGGGCACGCGGCTCTTGCGTTGGAGTTCGCACGCCTCGACGAGGATCGCCAACGGCTCGCGGTCTTCGAGGACCGTGACAGGATCGCCCGTGACCTGCACGACCTGGTTATTCAGCGACTCTTCGCGACAGGCCTGGGCTTGGAGGGGCTCAGCAGGCTGATCGCGAAGGCGGAGATCGCGGACCGGGTCATCGGTTTCGTCCGTGACATCGACCGGGCGATTCACGACGTGCGCAACAGCATCTTTTCCTTGCAGGAACCGGCCGAGTCTCATGGCAGCCTCCGGTCCGAACTCCTGCGGCTGGCGATCGAATCCTCAGACGCACTGGGTTTCGAACCTCGGATCGGTTTCGAAGGCCCGCTGGACACCCTGGTGCCTGACAGTGTCCGTGCCGACCTGATCGCCACCGTGCGCGAAGCCTTGTCCAACGTGTCCCGGCATTCCGCAGCGACGACGGTCTCCGTCGAGGCCGTCGTCGATCCGCGCGGGCGTCAGCTGACCCTGACTGTCACCGACGACGGCGTCGGCATTTCCGACCAACCCGCACGGCGCAGCGGGCTTGCCAATCTCAGCGAGCGCGCCGACCGCTGGAGTGGAACGTTTTCCGTGCGACCGGGCGGAAAACTCGGGACGATACTGACTTGGTCGATTTCCTTGCCGGCGAGAAGATGAGAGTGAAACGTGACGATTTCCGTGTTCCTGCTGGATGACCACGAGATCGTCCGCGCCGGGCTGCGGACTCTGCTGGAAGCCGAGGGCGACATCCGGGTGACCGGTGAGGCCGGATCGGTCACCGAAGCGCTGACCTGCCTTCCCGTGGTGCGACCGGATGTCGCGATCCTCGACATCCGGCTCCCCGACGGTGAAGGCGTCACAGTGTGCCGTGATATCCGCTCCTCCATGGTTCCTCCACCCGCCTGCCTGATGCTCACGTCCTTTGCAGATGACGACGCCTTGTTCGGGGCGATCATGGCCGGTGCGGCCGGGTACGTGCTCAAGCAGGTTTCCGGCTCCAGCATCGTTTCCGCGGTGCGCACGGTTGCCGCCGGCGGGTCGCTACTGGACTCCAGCTTGATAACTTCCGTTCTCCGCAGGCTCAGAGGCGAAAGCGGTGGCGGAGACACTGGCTATTCCCGGCTGAGTCCCCAAGAACGCCGAGTGCTCGACCAAGTCGCCTGCGGTCGCACCAACCGGCAGATCGCATCCCGGCTCCACCTGTCCGAGAAGACGGTCAAGAACTACGTGTCATCCTTACTCCACAAGCTCGGATTCGAGCGTCGCACCGAAGCCGCGGTGTATGCGGCGAAACGTAGGGCCGACAACTGACCTTGCCGGGTTCAAGTCCAGGAGCGGCATGGCGAGTCGTTCATCGATCATCCGGGACGATTTCGGAACAATTCCAGGAAAACATCACACATTGATTGCGATCACTGGCCATCGCGCCCTGGGCATGTAAAGTCAGTAACCGTCCGGCCAAGACCCTGCCGTTGGAAATGACGCATCAACTGGCCGGAGGTCGACAGTGACCCACCATGATCATTCATGGGTAGCGCACGCGAGATTGCACTCCAATGCAGTAGTGCGCTCATTGATTTTTATGCTATCATTCGCCGCGCGGGCGCGTCGCCAAACTGCGTTACCGCAGTCCGCGAGACCCTTTGCGACGATCAGCACGCCTCCCAGGTTCGGCGCAGTACCGCAAGCCACCACCGCGGGCGGTCACCGGACGAGGCCGGGCCGCCATGCCATTATGCCGATCGAAGGATGATACCTTGACCGGCAATTTAACTGATCTGGTCCGCTCAGGTGAACTCACTCATTACGGAACATTGTTCACATTACACCGCGCAGCGGCTCAGCGATTCGCGCGACGATACAATCGTGACCAATCCAATGTCAACGAGGTGGCGTCCCGCGCGTTCGAAAAGATACTGATGGCGTTGATCAATGGTCATGGACCCAATGATGCCACTTTTTCGTCGTACCTATACATTGCGATCCGCAACGAGGCCGCCACCGTCGCGCGACGCGAGACACGAGAGCAGGCTTTGACTGAGAAGTTGGCGGCCCATCCACCCGACGGGAACGGCTGGGAACGTGCGGCATCCGACCTGGAGGACTCTTTGTGGTCACTTGCGGTGACCAGGGCATATCGTCGCCTTTCGGCGCGTCATCGATTCGTCCTATGGGCCACAGCTATCGACCGCCACAGCAAGACGGCGGTGTGCAAGGCGCTGGACCTGAGCCCCAATGCTGTTGATGCGCTGGCGTACCGCGCACGCAGGGCGCTGCGCCGACACCTCGCCATCGAACACCTGAGGGTGGAATCGGCACCACTTCCGGCACAGCGGGACGAATCATTTTTCCCTCATCCGGAAAAGGTCGAAAATTTCCCTTCACCCCGGATCGGGCACGAGTGAGATGAGATGGCCGGGAAGGCGCGCACGGTGCGTCCGCGTGTGGCCTACGCGTCCGCGTGTGGCCTAACGGCATCTCGCCAACCTCCCAAAGGGCTATCACGCCGCGTCAAGGGGGCGACTATCCGACGGTGGTTCGGCTGGCCACAGGGTGCCCCTTGACCCGGCATGATCGGGCTACGCCAGGTCGACGAGATGCCGAACAGGCCACACACTTGTAGTTCGTCGTCACAAGCAACGCGTGATCAGATGTCGGCCGTCTCCGCGCTTGCGGCACGCCGGGTCAAGGGAACCTTGGTTCAGCATTGATCCTTCGGGATGTAGCCCTGCTGACAGCCGTACTCATGCTGAAGATCGCCCGAGGTCTTCTGTCGGCCTGCTCCTCCGGGATCGAGATAGCCTTGGTACTCGAGGCATTTGGCGTTGTACTTGCCCGCTTTGAGGGCACGCTCTGCGCAACCCGGGCCGCTGGAAGAACTTGACTTCTTGACGGTGGATCGTGGCGCGCTGGTCGGTGTCGGTGTCGATATCGCTGGCGAGGCAGATGGCTTCGATGGAGTAGCCGATGGAGTTTGCGGGACTTGTTGACTCGGCGACGCCGGGGGCGCCAGGGACTGGACGGGCGCAGGCGTGGACGGCTGCCCACACGCAGTCAGGGCAAGGCCCACAATGGCCGCTAGCAGCGTTCGAAAAGCCCGGCTCGTCATGCATGGAAGTCGACTTGAATCGACCAAACGTTATAATTCCGCTTGGCTGACCGTCTGATTGTTACGCGCACAGCCCATCACGGAGAGGACCCCGGCTAGCTCGACAACTCAAGATCAATACCACGCTTTGTCCTCCATAATCAACGCTTAAGCGACGCGTTCATGTTTTCGCTCGCGCCTGACAGCAGGGATGAATTGAACTTCTCCGCTATGGAACTCATCACTGCTGGCGTCGACCCTGCGAACAGTCAGCGGCCGTCTCGGTCTCGCAGGCGGCGGCTCGATAACACTTCGGGTCTCGCCACATATCGATGGCATCCTGGCCACCGGGCCGAACGGACATCCACGGTCCGATGGCCAACTGCGGAGCGCACGGTCCCGGTAAGTGGCAGAAGTGCGGAGGACTCGACACCAGGCTTGAGTCGATGATCCGCAGATACCGGTCGAAGACGGCCGGGAGGCCCGAAACACCAGATACCAGCCGCCCGTCCGGCCATGACTCACGGGAACGACTCATCGCGCGCTCATGCTGAGATAACGTCGTGCACTCGGACACTTTGCTCGCATAGAGTTCGACTGTGCCTGATGACGAGATCGCGGTTGACGACCCACGTGCGGCGGATGTTTGGACATTGCTGGAGCACCACCTGGAGTTCACCAACTCCCAGAGCCCTCCTGAGGATGTCCATGCACTCGACGTGGAGGGTCTGCTCGACCCCGCCGTCACGTTCTTCAGCTTCCGCCTTGACGGGGTTCTTCTCGGAGTTGCAGCGCTGAAGCAGCTCAACGAACACCACGCCGAAGTGAAGTCCATGCACACCGCTTCGGCGGCGCGGGACCGCGGGATCGGGCGAGCCCTGGTCGACCATCTCATCGATGTCGCCCGCGATCATGGCCTGGGGCGGTTGAGCCTTGAGACCGGGTCCATGGCAGCGTTCGCGCCTGCGCGCGCACTGTACGCAAATGCTGGATTTCAGCCGTGCGGGCCGTTCGGCAGTTATGTCCCCAGTCGTTACAGCACCTTTATGACGTTGGTGCTGGACGCCCAAAGGTGATGCGCGGCCGACGGTATTGATGCGCCATGTCAATGAGTCTGCATAGAGACTCCACCAACACACCACATGAGACAGGCTATTAAGCGTGGCGGGTCATCACGTCCAGGATCGCGGTGTGGGAATCGCGGTGGGAATAGCCGCTGTAGACGGCGCCGATCTTGTGCACCGCTCCCCCGTGCAGGGTAAGGGTCGCCTTGATGGGCACGCTCCGATGCTTCTCGACCCGCGCGATCTCCTCATATGGCAGCCAAAGCGAGCCCTCACGGGCCGCCAGTGCCGTCGGTGAGTTCTCCATCAGCTGGAGTAGCACCGCTTTCCCGCTGTCGTTGTTCTTGGTCGTGCAGAGGACGAAGAGCAGGCCGAGGTCGGTGACGAACAGGTAGCCGAGCCGGTCGTCGATCTTGACGTGCGCGAGCGCGCCCGTGATCGTTGAACCCCGTGCCGACAACTGCGTGCTGCTTCCGGCGGCGGCCGCGGGGTCGATACCGAGCCCGGTAAGCGTGGCGCGGGCCCGGTCGGCACCCTCGGGAGTCGCCTCGAGCAGATCGTCGACGAACTCATAGCCGTCCACAGTGGACCCGTCCTGACGCTGGAACTCCGACACCTCGTCCCATCGGTGGGTATACCGGAGCGAACCGGCCTCGTACGCGGCGAGAAGCACGGCCGAGATGACCTCGTCCTCGATGACGGCGACAGCCTGCTCGTCTCCGCCGCCGCAGAGGGCAAGGAGCATCTCCAAGCTTCCCTGTTCCTGCCGGGCGGACCGGGCGATCGACCGATACGCCTTGTCTGCGGACTCCCGAAGGAGCGCGAGCGTCGTTTCCAGCGGGTAAGTGTCCCAAGGGACCCGGCGGCGATCGCCGAAATCGAAGACGGCTGACTCGAGCCGCGTTGCGAGCAGGGCGGCGTCGGCCACCATGGCCAGCGCGGTCCGATCGTCCACATCGGACACCTCAGGCGCGGCTTCCAGCGCCCACAACCGATCCGGGGTCGGCGGGTGAGTATCCCAGTGGGACGGCGGGCGGAACGGGACATCGGCCGTCACGAACCATTCGCGCCTGGCGTCGAGCAGTTCGGCGAAACCACCGAAGATGTTGTCGGGCGCCAAGCCGACGGTGAGCCCTGCCTCGACGTAGGCGTGCAGATACCGGTCCCAGTCGCCGCCGAGCAGCGGCAGCGCTCGCAACGCCGACTGCGCCGCGGCACGGCCGGCGATCCGGCCCATGACCTTGTCCGCGTGGTACTCCTGGCGTCGGCTGGCCGCGCTCTGGGTGAGGATGAACATCCTCGCGTAGCCGCGGAACAGCCAGGACAGCGGATTGAGCGTCGAGCGGGGAAACCGTTCGAGCATCCGGGCGACGGCCACGTGCCCCTGGTATCCGAGTGCGGTGAGCCTACCGTCTAGACGTCCATAGTGGCCGAACTCGTGGGCGAGCACGGCACGCATCTGCGGGTAGGACAAGCCCTGCAGCAGAGGGAAGCCGATCAGCAGGATACGACGGCCGGGCAGGAGACCAAGAAGCCTTCGCCGTTCGACGACGGTCGCGTTCGGGACGGCGGTGATCCAGACCTGATCGGGCAGCCGCGTGCCGACCGTGTCCGCCAACTCGGTGAGCGTGCCCCACAGCCCGGGCGCGTCATCCCGGAGGAGCGGAATCCCCTTCGGTACGAATGGCTTCGCCTTGAACTGCAGCAGTGCAGCGACACCCGCGCCGAGCAGCAGGCCGAGTGTCAGACCGGCGAGAAGGAACAGCACGACGTTGTCGATGGCGCCCAGCAGCAGGCCTCCACCGAAGGCCAGCAGCACGAAGCACACGGCCACCACCGCGTAGAACCCCAGCAGGACGAGCAGGGCGAACATGGCCCTGACCACGGTCTTCCCTGGACGCATGGGGCACATTACCCACTCCCCGCGTCCAAAGTGTCCCATTCCTGTGAAGACCTCCTTCCCCTTGTTTTGCCGTTTACTGCCGCCGGGCGTTCGAGGAATCTCGGGCGCGTTCCAGCGGTCAGCGAGATGATGTTGCGCCGCCGATCGGAGGGGTCCGGGGCGCGCTCGACCAGTTCGCGAGCGGCGAGCTCGTTGATCGTCGCGACCATGTCGCCGACGTGGATGCCGCGACGGCGACACAGCGCGGCCCGGCTGGCCGGGCCCAACTCCTCCAGCGTCCAACGAATCATTGGATGCACCAATGATTATGCTATCGTTGGTGGAGCCAACGTTAGTCGACCGAACATTTGGGCGCCGAATGAATCCCCCTGGAGTAGAGACCATGATCAAGCCGTTCCGCATCGACATCCCCCAGGCCGACCTCGACGACCTGACCGACCGGCTCTCCCGCACCCGTTGGCCCAACGAGGTCGCCGACGCCGGGTGGGACTACGGCTTCCCGCTGGCGCGGCTCAAGGAACTGGCCGAATACTGGCGCACCGGCTACGACTGGCGCGAGCACGAGGCCAAGCTCAACGAGCTTCCGCATTTCACCACCGAGATCGACGGCCAGAACATCCACTTCGTCCACGTCCGATCTTCGAAACCGGACGCGCTCGCGCTGATCCTCACCCACGGCTGGCCCGGTTCGTTCCTGGAGTTCCTCGACGTGATCGAGCCGCTGTCGCGCGACTTCCACCTGGTGATTCCGTCCATCCCGGGTTACGGCTTCTCCGGGCCGACCCACGAGCGCGGCTGGGATATCGCCCGGGTCGCGCGGGCCTGGTCTGAGCTGATGCGCCGTCTCGAGTACGAGCGCTATGGCGCGCAGGGTGGCGACTTCGGCTCGGGCATCTCAACGGCGCTCGGTGCGGTGGCACCCGAGCAGGTCGTCGGGGTGCACGTCAACTACCTGCCGACCCGGCCGGTCCCGGACGCCGACTTTGAACTGTCCGAAACGGATGAAGCTCGGCTGGACAAGGTCAGGCAGCTCATGGCGAATCGTCCGCCGTACCAGGCTCTGCAGGCCACCACCCCGCAGACCATCGGCTACGCGCTGACCGACTCGCCGGTCGGCCAGCTGGCCTGGATCGCCGAGCGCTTCGCACAGTGGACGGACCCTCGCTCGCAGATCAGTGACGAGCGGATGCTCACCGACATCTCGCTGTACTGGCTGACCGCCACCGCGGCTTCCTCGGCGCGGCTGCACCGCGAGACTCCGCGTCGGATCGAGCCGTGTCCGGTACCGGTTGGCGTGGCGGTGTTCGCGCACGACATCACGCAGTCGGTGCGACCGCTGGCCGAGCGGCTGTACGACATCCGGCACTGGTCGGAGTTCGAGCGCGGTGGCCACTTCGCCGCGATGGAGGTGCCGGAGCTGCTCGCCGAGGACGTCCGAGACTTTTTCCTTACCCACGTCGAGTACGACGACCGGGTCGCAGCACCTGCCAGTCATAGCGGCGTCGTCAGCGCACCTGACGACGCCAGATCGAGGGGCTGACGCCGCGGGCGTCACATCGACGTCGATCCCGAGGTCTTTGTCGAGCGCCAGGTCGCCTACGGCGTCCCACCCGACGTCGTACGACTGCTCACCGGCCTCCTCGTGGCCGTCCGCGACGGCCGGAGCGCCACGCTCTCCGACGGCGTCGAACGAGCCCTCGGCCGCCCACCCAGGCCATTCGAGGACTACGTCGCCGAGACCGCCGCCGCGGGCGGCTGGGACTGAGGTGCGGGTGTGCCGACGCGACAACGTTCTCCTGGTGATATTTGTGTTTACTGTCCTCGCAGAATGATGTGGAGTTGTGTCCGGATAGGACGGTCAGCGACTCCTTGTGCAAGGGGCCAAACGTAATGTGAAAAACCTCCATAGCTGCGCAGCGTGAGCTGAGTCACGCTGCGCAGCATGAGCGATTCGATTCTGGGTTCCCTTCTACTGCCGCTCGCCGTCGCCGTCGTCATGCTCGGACTCGGGATGTCGCTGGTCCGGGACGACTTCGTGCGTGCTGTCCGGCGGCCCCGTGTGGTCCTGGTCGCGCTGGCATGCCAACTCGTGGTGGTACCGCTGATCGGGGTCGCGCTGATCATGATCTTTCGGCCGGAGCCCGCGCATGCGGTGGGGGTCATGCTGCTCGTCGCGACGCCCGGCGGCACCCTCGCCAACCTCTACAGCCACCTGTGCGGAGCCGACGTCGCGCTGAATCTCACGCTCACCGCTGTCACCTCGGTGATCTCGGTGATCTCCATTCCGCTCATCATCAACGCGTCCATCGCCGCCATGCTCGACGACGGGCAGAGTATCGGGATGCAGCCGGACAAGGTGCTGCAGGTGATGGCCATCGTGCTCGTGCCCGTGGTGCTGGGCATGCTCGTGCGCCGAGCCTGGCCCGGCCTCGCGGAGCGGATGGCGCGTCCCGTGAAGGTGCTCTCGGTGATCACTCTGGCGACGGCGATCGTCGCGGCGATCGTGTCCGAATGGGCGCACCTCGCGGAGGCGTTCGCCAGCGTAGGCCTGGTCGTGACACTGCTCTTGGTGACGAGCCTGGCTGTCGGCTATTTCGCACCCCGGTTGTTCGCCGTCCCCGAGCGTCAGGCCGTGGCGGCCTCCCTGGAGATCGGACTGCACAACACGCCCTTGGCGATTGCGATCGCGCTGAGCCCCCTTCTACTGGGTGATCCGCAAATGGCGTTCGCCCCCGCGACGTACTCACTGGTCGCGCTGCTTGTCGGCGGTGCGTACGCATGGGTGATGAGCCGGCGTCTCGCGACGACCAAGGAGACCACATCGGCATAATTCCGCCCAATGTGACATATCGTGCTTGCATGTCGATGGAGACGGGTATGCAGCGTCTGTTCACCCTCGTCGGCGAGCACCTCGACGAGGTGGTCGAGCGCTCGGTGGCACGCGTGCGGATCGACACCCCACAGTTCGCCGAGCTGCCGCCGGACGAGATGCGGCCCGCGATCCGTTCCGGATTCGTCGCCGCCTTGGCGGCGTTCCGTGAGGACAGGCCAGCTACCGTGGACGACCTCGCGGAGCTCCGCAAGCTCGGCGCCCGCCGGGCCGAGCAGGGCATCCCCCTCCAGGCCCTGGTGCACGGATTCCGGCTGGCGGCACGGGTCGCCATCGAGACCGCTCATGAGTACAACGACCGGTACGAGCTCGCCGTGTACGAGGCGGACCTCCACTCGATGACACAACGCGTGTGGGAATGGGTCGTCGACGCGCTCGCCGTAGCGTCCCAGGCCCATCACCACGTGGAGCTGGAAATGGCCCGGATGGGCTCCGGTCCGCGCGCGGATTTCATCAGACGTCTGCTGATGGGCTCGTTCAGCAGGGCAGACACGATGTCATTGGCGCCGCTGCACGGACTCGACCCGGAGCGGACCTATCGCGCGTTCCGAGCACCGCTCGACGGTCTGCGCGCTCGCCAGCGACTCGAGCACGTGCTCGGCGTCTCGGCGCTCCACGACGTCGTCGACGGGGACCTCGCCGGCGTCCTTCTCCACGCCCCGAACCGCAGTCCCGACCTGATCGCGTTCGGTCTCGCCGTCCCGCTGACCTCGATAGCCGATTCCTTCGCGCAGGCGACCATCGCGCTCAGGACCGCCCGCCTGTACTGCCTCGACGGTGCCGTCTCCATCAGCCACGTTGCCGCGCGCGCGGGAGCGGTCGCAGGCCACGCATTGGCGGAGATCGCCTACGAACGCTGCTTCGCCTCCCTCCCGCAGCCGCGTGACCAGCGGTGGACCTTCGAGGAGACCCTCAGCGCGCACCTCGAGCACGACCTGAGGTTCGACGAGACCGCCCGCAAGCTGCACATCCACCCGAACTCGTTGCGGTACCGCATCCGCAGGTTCGAGGAGCTGAGTGGCCTGCGTGTGGACCATGTCGAGGACACCGTCACCATCTGGTGGGCGCTACAGCATCTGCGCTACGCGGGCGACGATTCGGCGTTGGACAAGCCGACAAACGTGTTCTGAATCCTCACTGTGGTCCGGGCTCCCCGGCGTCGTCACGCTGGGAGCCCCACCCGAGAGGAAGAAATGATCGCTCACCGCAACGTTCTGCGCTCGGTCCTGACCGCGCTCGTCATGCTCTTCGGACTTCTCACTCCTGCCCTCCCCGCGGCGGCCGCCACTCCCGGCGTGCAGATCCCGCAAGACGAGTCCCCCCACGACACGGCCCGCGAGTGGTGGTACTACACCGGCAACCTGACGGGAACCGACGCACAAGGCGGTCGCCACCAGTACGGCTACGAGCTCGTGGTGTTCCGCTCGCGGGTCGCCTACCCCGACCTCGCGGGTTACGCGGGGAACCTCGCGGTCACCGATCTGACCGACGACACGTTCACGTGGGAGGCGAAGGTCGACGTCCGGCCCGACACCCTGCCGTCCGGAGGTGGTTTCGACCTCACGGTCGTCGACTGGAAGACCTCGGGCAAGGGCGGCGCCGACAAGATCGACGCCGGTTTCACCGACGGGTCCTTCCGGCTCCAGCTGAACCTGAGCCAGACCAAGCCGCCCGCCCTGCACGGGAACCTGCGCGGCGTCAAAGGCCTCATCCCGTACGGGCCCTGGGGCGAGTCTTTCTACTACTCCTACACCGACCTCAAGACCACGGGAACCATCTACGACCACGGCAAGCCCATAGCGGTGACCGGCCGCTCGTGGATGGATCACCAGTACGGCGACTTCAAGACCGGTTATGGACAGTGGGACTGGTACAGCATCCAGCTGACCAACGGAAGCCAGTACATGGTTTACCTGATCGCCGATGAAACCGGGAAGTTGGTCGAGAAGATCGGCACCCTGATCCGGCCGGACGGGACCACGGTCGACCTGGACAGCTCGCAGCTGTCCGACAAGGCGTTGGGTTCCTGGACGAGCCCGGCGACCGGGCTGACCTACTCCAGCGGATGGAGGGTGAACGTACCCGGCGGCTTCTTCGTGGTGCTGCCCAAACGCGCGGACCAGGAAGTGGCGTGGCCCGGTGCGCCCGGCGGCGCGTACTGGGAAGGTGCGAGCCTGGTGACCGGCGTCATCAACGGCCAGCCCGTGGCCGGCCAGGGCTACACGGAGGTCACCACCCCCGGAATCGCCTTCGACTGACGAGTAGCCGTCACGCTGATCGTCGGCCGGCCATTCGACCGTGCGCGGTCACATGGCTGGCCGACGACGCGCGGCACTGCGGGGGTCATCGGGGCGTTCGTTCCTGCCCGCTCATGGCTCACGGGACGTCGTAATTCCTCGGTTCCAGATGTCGGGACTTCGCCCACTAAGCCAGCCGGCGCCGTGTATACGGTCGCCGGGCCGCTCCTCAAAGGACCTGGGAGATTTTGTAGGCGATCCCGCCGTCGATCAGGTACCCCGAACCTACGCAGACGACGTCATTCAGCCACGCATAGTGCGGTGACCCTGTTTCGAAAAGCGGGTTCGTCCGGAAGTAGTAGCGGCCAGGATCTATCTGATGTCTTTTGACGGGATCGGACATGTCGGCCCGCAGACCGGATGGAGTGGTCCAGCGGCCCCCATAAGTCATCTGTACCAACGCGTCGTCGTGGGTGCGCAGTGTCAGCCGGACATCGAGTGTCATCGTTCCGTTGAGGCGGAACAATGCCCAGTCGCCACCACCTGCCAGGATTTCGCCGCGTAGCCTCGGGCCGTCGAACGATCCGCCGTCGGCGCCGAACAGTGTGCGCCGACCGAATGGACCGTCGCCGATATTCAGTGGTGGCTTCAGGTCGACGACCATGTCGAAAAGATGCTCCGTCTTGATCTCGCCGAGGGTCCTCACCCGGGCGTCGGACGTCATGTGTCGCCGCCTTCGTTTCTCGGATATCGGGCAGGCACGGAGTGCGCGCCCGCGACGTCGCCGAACATCTTCAGTCGGACCGCGTCCGTCGAGACGCCTGATTGAGCGCAGAGCGCCGCGAGATCGAAGAAGAACCGCTCGGCGGCGATCAGGTCGTCCTTGAAGGCGAACTGGATGAATACGGGCAGCTCGGCGCGCCTGCCGTTGGGGACCACGCCGAACCGATCACCGGTCATGGTCATCCGAGCGGTTCCCCAGCAGATCAGGGTGTCGTCGTTCTCGGCGTGGCCCTGCAGGATCACGTGGTAGTCCGGGAAAGACCTGAAGAACCGGGTCAGCGCCTTCTTGTTCTCAGTGGGGCCCCTGGCGGTGGTCCCGAAGGCTGGGGTCTCGAGCACCATGTCTGGGTGGAAGAGCTTCATCGCGGCCGGCGTGTCCTGTCGGCTCTTGGCGTCGGCCAGCGCTTGCGCCTGCTCGAACATTCGATGGCCATTCATGTGCGCATTCCTCCAGCGGACGTCAGACGGGTTCCACGTACGAGAGGTTTGGCTCTCCGGTGTGGACAGGCGAGCAATCTAAACGTACGACCGGTCGTATGGTTTTGCAAGGATTGTGGCACGATATAGCTGATGAGTGAGCTTGCGCAGCGTCTCGGTTCGGACAGGGCCACCCGCGAAGGCGATCGAGCCGATGTGGCGGTGTCGGACCAACGCCTGCTGCGGGGGGCTCGATCCCGGCGGGCGATCGTGCGCCATGCCGTTGATGTGGCGTCGTTGGAAGGGCTCAACGGGCTCAGTCTTGGCCGGCTGGCCATCGACCTGGGGATCAGCAAGAGCGGTGTGCAAACCCTCTTCGGAACGAAGGAGAACTTGCAGGTCGCCGTGGCCGAGTCCGCGCGTGATGCGTTCAATGACGCCGTCATTCTCCCCGCGCTGGCGGCGCCTCGTGGCGCAGCGCGGCTGCGGGCCCTGGTTGAACAGTGGATCGTGTACGCGGAGACGCCACTGTTCCCCGGTGGCTGTTTCTGGGCGGCAACCCTCGCCGAATTCGACAGTCGGCCAGGGCAGGTCCGTGATGCGTTGGTCCGCCACCAACGGGACTGGCGCGGCCTCATCGCCGCGGAACTGCGAGAGGCCGGCGAGATCGCCGACGTCGATGCAGACCTCGCGGCTTTCCAGATCGACGCGGTGCTCATCGCGGCGAACATCGCATTGCGGCTCGGCGACCAAGAAGCTGTGGACAAGGTCCGCCGTATTGTCGACGGGTTCCTCGCATCCCCACGCTGATGCAAGAAGCCTGAGCCGCTGATTTTCAGCGGGGGCTCTGCGAGCGGCTACCAGGGAAGCGGCACCTCGGCTACCAGTTCCTCCGGAGCGGAAAGCCGCCAGGCTTCGTAGACCAACTCGGACAGCTCGTCGACCTCGACTCCGTCCAGGTGGACGACCACCCAGCCGAATCCACCGGAGGTGAACTGCTCCTCGAAGACATCCGGCCGCTCGGAAACCAGCGCCTTCTGTTCGGTCAACGTCTGCTTCAGGCCGACGGTCTCGGTCCGCGGCCAGTAGTAGCCGAACCGCTTGCCGCGCACGCTGAACGACGTGTACTCGCCACCCTCGGCGCGCTGGACGTCGACGAGCGAGTCCACCAACCGCTGGAACTCACTGCTCCGCACACTCATTCCTGCCCCCAAACTCCCAACGCCACGCAGTTTAGGCGCCGACCAACAATCCTCGCGTGGGCAGTGGGGGCTCTTTCTCGCCGGTCCCGCAGTAAGCACCTTCCTCGTCCCGCCGTAAACGAGCACCCAGAGGTGGCAGCCGGGGCTTGACCCTGACACGGTGTCAGACCGTAGAAGGGAGGCGTCATGTTCAGTATCGGAGATTTCGCCAGACACGGACGGGTTTCGGTGCGGATGCTGCGGCACTACGACGCGATCGACCTGCTGCGGCCCGCGCAGGTCGATGGTGCGTCGGGCTACCGCTCGTATGACGCGTCGCAGTTCTCCCGGCTCAACCGGATCGTGGCGCTGAAGGATCTCGGCTTCACGCTGTTCCAGGTGCGGTCGATCCTCGACGACACAGTGAGCGCGGAGGAGCTGCGCGGGATGTTGCGGCTGCGGCTGGTCGAGCTGCGGTCGCAGATCACCGCGGATACCGCGCGGCTTGCCCAGGTCGAGGCGAGGCTCCAGGTCATCGGAAGTGAGGGCGTCATGCCTGCAGACGACGTGCAGATCAAACGTATCCCCGCGGTGCGGGTCGCGGAGCTGACCGCGATCGCCGCGGGGTTCGATCCCGGCTCGATCGGACCTGTCATCCAGCCGCTGTACGACGAACTGATGCGCGAGCTGGAGCGCGCGGGGTTGGTTCCGGCTGGGCCTGCCATCGCCTATTACGAGGATGCCCCTGGCGGGGAGGGTGCAGTGGTCGTGCACGCGTCCGTGCCGGTCAACACGGAGCCGGGGGACTGCCACGGATTCGCGATCGTGGATCTTCCCGAGGTGGCACAGGCCGCCACGATCGTGCACCGAGGACCGATGGACACCGTGCTGTCGACGATTCAGACGCTGGCCAGGTGGATGGACACGAACGGCTGTCGCTCCGCCGGGTACAACCGGGAGCTGTATCTCGACTACGGGCACGGTGACAACCCCGAGGCCTGGGTGACCGAACTGCAGGAGCCGATCGCGGGGAAGGGGTGACGGGGATGGTGTTCCGATCAGCCGCCGACACGGCGGAAAGCCTGCGCCGCGGGGAAATCTCGTCGCGCGAGCTCACCGAACTGCTGCTGGCCCGCATCGACGCAGTCAATCCGGCGGTGAACGCGGTCGTCGAGTTACGGCGCGAATTCGCATTGCGCGCCGCGGTCGACGCGGACGCAGCCCTCGCTCGTGGCGACGACGTGGGGCCGCTGCACGGCATTCCGATGACCGTCAAGGACAGTTTCAACGTCGCCGGGCTGCACACCACTTGGGGCAATCCGGCGTTCTCGGACTACATCGCGGACTGGGACGCCACCGTCGTGCGGCGGCTCAGCGCCGCCGGCGCCATCATCGCCGGTAAGACCAATGTGCACTTCATGCTCGCGGACTTCGGGCAAACGGCCAACGACCTGTATGGCGCGACCAGCAATCCGTGGGACACGACGCGCTCACCCGGTGGTTCCAGCGGAGGCGGGGCCGCCGCGCTGGCCGCCGGGATGACCTATCTCGAATACGGGTCGGACCTCGTCGGCTCGATCCGGATCCCGGCGAGCTTCTGTGGGGTGTACGGCCTCAAGCCCAGCGTCGGCACCGTTCCGCTGACCGGCTTCCAGCCACCGGGGCCGCCGGCCGGCCCCAGCGACGCAAGGTACCTGTCCGCTGTCGGCCCGCTCGCCCGATCGGCGGGAGACCTGCGGACCGCCTTGCGCGTCACCGCAGGACCTGAGGGCCCGGCCGCGAAGGCGTACTCCTGGACACTGGCGACGCCACGGCACACCCGGCTGGCGGACTTTCGCGTCGGTGTCGTGCTCGACCATGAGCGCGCACCGGTTTCCAGTGACGTGGGCGCGGCACTGTCCGACGCCGTCGACGCACTCGGCCGAGCGGGTGCGACGATCGTCAAAGGCTGGCCGGAAGGCGTCGACCCAGGTGCACAAGCCGAGTCGTTCGGCTTCCAGGTCGGCCTGTTCTTCGCTCATCAGCAACCCGGTGACGACTTCGCGAAACTCACGGAGGTCGTCGAGCAGGAAAATCTGCGCATGGCGTCCCGTGCTGCCTGGACACGGTACTTCGAGGACGTCGACGTCTTTGTCTGCCCGGCGAACTTCACCGCGGCGTTCCCCCACGACACCAGGCCGTTCGCCGAACGCACCATCACCACCCCCGAAGGCGAACGTCCCTACGACAACCAGGCCTTCTGGATCTCGCACGCGTCCCTGCCCGGCCTGCCCGCGGTGACCGCACCGATCGGTCGGACATCCGGCGGGCTGCCCGTCGGCGCCCAGATCATCGGGCCCCTCCACGAAGACGACACCGCGATCACGTTCGCCGAGCTCGCCGCCGACGTCATCGGCGGGTACGAACAGCCACCCGGCTGACACGGCAGCTCACCGAGCCGGCCCACGGTCACCGAAATGCGGCGGGGGCGAAAAGAGCGCGGGAGGATGTCCGGACGGAGCCGGCGGCCTCGACGTCTCTGATGAAAGGCACAACAACGTGCCGGCCGAGAGGAGATCCCCATGAAGTACATGATCTTGACCTACGCCTCGCAGCAGGACTACGACGGTATGGCGGGCAAGCCCACGGACAAGCCGGCCTGGGCCGCGGAGGACTTCGCGGCGATGGCTGAGTTCATGGAGGCGTTCAACGCCGAACTCGAGGAGTCCGGCGAACTGGTCGAGACGCGCGGGTTGACGGCGCCGGTCCACACCAGGCGACTGGCGTCGAAAAATGGGGCTTCGGTCGTCACGGACGGGCCCTACGCCGAGACCCAGGAGGTCCTCGCCGGGTATTGGATCGTGGAATGTGAGAGTTTCGACCGGGCGACCGAGATCGCGGGGCGGTTCGCGAAGTGCCCGGCGCCGGATTTCGTCGCGGCGAGTGCTTACGCGGACGTGCGGCCGATCGCCGAATCCCGGCACGAAATGGATGTCTGACACCGAGGTCGAGGGCCTGCTGCGCCGGTTGGCGCCGCAGGTGCTCGGCGCGGTGGTGCGCAGGTACGGGCATTTCGACACCGCGGAGGACGCCGTGCAGGAGGCGCTGCTGGCGGCCGCGAGCCAGTGGCCGACCGACGGCGTCCCGGACAGCCCCCGGGGCTGGCTGATCACGGTCGCTTCACGCAGGTTGACCGATCTGCTGCGCAGTGAACAGGCCCGCCGACGTCGTGAAGACACCGCCTGGGCGCTTCCCGAGCCGACAGGCCGGACAGAACAGTCCGACGACACGCTCGTCCTGCTGTTCCTGTGTTGTCATCCGGCGCTGTCGCCGGCCTCGCAGATCGCGCTGACGTTGCGGGCGGTCGGTGGATTGACCACAGCGGAGATCGCGCGGGCGTTCCTGGTGCCGGAGCCGACGATGACCCGACGGATCAGCCGGGCGAAGCAGGCCATCAAGGCCAGCGGGATCCCGTTCGGCATGCCCCCTGCCGACGAGCACGCCGAGCGGCTCGGCGCAGTGCTGCACGTGATCTACCTGGTCTTCAACGAGGGCTACGCCACGACGTCAGGGCCGAGTCTGCGACGCGGTGATCTGTCGGCCGAGGCAATCCGGCTGGGGCGCATGGTTCGCGCGCTGCTTCCCGGCGACAGTGAGGTCACGGGGCTGCTCGCGCTCATGGTGCTGACCGATGCGCGCCGAGCCGCGCGTACGGGGACGAACGGCGAGTTGATTCCGATGGCCGAGCAGGATCGGAGCCGGTGGAACACCGTCGACATCGCCGAAGGGGTCGCACTCATCACCGAAGCGCTTCCCCGGGGACCTGTCGGTCCGTACCAGCTCCAGGCGGCGATTGCGGCGATCCATGACGAAGCCGCCGGCCCCGAGTCGACCGATTGGCCGCAAATCGTTGCCCTGTATGGACTTCTGCTACGGATCGCCGACAACCCGGTGGTTTCGCTGAATCACGCCGTCGCGGTGGCCATGGCCGAGGGCGCGGCAGCCGGCCTCGAACTGCTCGGCGAGCTCGAGGCCGACGAACGGATCTCGGAAGACCATCGCCTGTACGCGGTCCGCGCACACCTACTGGAAATGGCCGGGGACCGCGCGGCCGCTCACAAGGCCTACCTGGCGGCGGCCGACCGGACCAGCAGCGTGGCGAAGCAGCGCTACCTGCACGCCCGGGCCGCCCGGCTCAGCGCTCTTCCGGCAGTGCCACCCACAGCACCAGGTACAAAATGAACTGCGGCCCCGGCAGGATGCAGGAAAGCACCGCCAGCAGGCGGACCGTGTTCGGCTTCATTCCGAAGCGGTGGGCGATTCCGGCGCACACACCGCCGATCATGCGGCCGTGACGCGGGCGAGCGAGCGTTGCGGTCTTCATGGGATTGCCTCCTGGGGTCGTCTCGGTAAGAACAAGCTTGCCGCGCCCCCCGCCGAACCGCATCGGGCTCAGTACTGATCTTTCCCCTAGGGGTCAGGCGATCCAGACGGTCTTCGCGTTGACGAACGAACGCGGTCCGAACGCCGCGAGTTCACGGCCGTAGCCGGAGTTCTTGACACCGCCGAACGGCACTTCGGGGGTCGACTCGGTGAACTTGTTGATGTACATCATCCCTGTCTCGACTTCGTTGACGAACCGCTGCTGTTCGGCCGGGTCGGTGGTCCAGGCGCTGCCGCCGAGGCCGAACGGGGAGTCGTTGGCGATGCGGATCGCGCTGTCGGCGTCGGCGACCCGCCACAGAAGGGCGACCGGGCCGAAGAACTCCTCGCGGTGACCCGGCGAGCCGTCCGGGATGTCGGCGAGAACAGTCGGCGGGTAGTAGTTGCCAGGGCCGTCGAGTGGCTTTCCGCCGGTCAAGAGCGTGGCACCGGCGGCGACGGTGTCGTTGACCTGCTGGTCGAGGGTCTCGACGGCGTCCTGCGAGGACAGCGGGCCGAGGTCCGTCCCGGAGTCCATCGGGTCGCCCACCGTCAACCCGGCCATCCGCTCGACGAACCGCCGGGTGAATTCGTCGGCGACGTTTTCGTGCACGACGAAGCGTTTGGCGTTGACGCAGGATTGCCCGTTGTTGAGGGTCCGAGACGTCACGGCGCCATCGACGGCCGCGTCGAGGTCGGCACTGGGCATCACGATGAACACGTCGCTGCCGCCGAGTTCCAGCACGCTCGTCTTGATGTTGCGCCCGGCGGCCTCGCCGATCTTGCGGCCGGCCGGTTCACTGCCGGTCAGCGTCACCGCGCGCACTCGCTCATCACCGACGAGGGCTTCGACAGCCGAGGACGGGATCAGCAGGGTCTGGAACACGCCGTCGGCGAATCCCGCGCGGCGGAAGACATCCTCGATGGCGAGCGCGACCTGCGGAACATTGGAGGCGTGCTTGAGCAGGCCGACATTGCCCGCCATCAACGCCGGCGCCGCGAACCGGAAGACCTGCCAGTAGGGGAAGTTCCACGGCATCACGGCGAGCACCGGGCCGAGCGGCTCGTAGCGGGTGTAGGCCTTCCCGTTCTTCACCGGCCACGGCTCGTCGGCGAGCATTTCTTCCGCGTGGTCGGCGTACCACCGGCAGCCGGTTGCGGATTTGTGCACTTCAGCCACCGCGGAGGCGAGCGTCTTGCCCATTTCGAGCGTGGCGATCCGGGCGAGCTCGTCGGCTTCGCCGTCGAGGATCTCCGCCGCCCGGCTCAGCAGCCGGGCACGCTCGCCGTAAGAAGTCCGGCGGTATTCACGAAAGGCTTCGGCCGCTTTCGACAATTTGCCAGCCACCTCGGCGTCGGTGAGCGCTTCGAATGAACGCACCCGCTCGCCGGTAGCCGGATCGATCGTCGCGATAGCCATGCGCTGCTCCGTTCCCGATGTTCGGACTCCTCAGCACAAGCGTTCCCTGCCCCCGGATGGCTCAAACCGGGCGGTTGAGTCCACTGGCGTACGGGTACTTCACCGGAGAATGCTGAGCAACGATGGGGAGGCCTGACCACGTATGCACCTCGAACGAGGTGACAATCCCTCTCCCAGACCACGGACACCTGATTTGCGCTATCGGGATGTCCCGGCCGACGCGCACTACCTGAGCGCTCTGCGGCACGCACTGACCCGATGGGCGAGACGCGCAGGAATGCTTCCCGAGCAGGTCGAAGCCCTGACGCTGGCCAGCTACGAAGCACTGGCCAACGTCGTCACCCACGCCTATCCCGACGGCGGCGGCGCGTTCGACCTGCACGCCAGGGCCGCGACCGGGCGGATCGAAGTCACCGTGACCGACCACGGCCGGTGGCGCCAGCCTTCGCCCGACCCTCTGTCCCTGCATGGCCGCGGCCTGCCGTTGATCCGCACATTGACCGATGACGCCGAGATCAAGCGCGGCCCGGAGGGCACGGTTGTGCAGCTGGGATGGCTGCTCTCCCAAGCCAGTCTGACCTGAGGACCGCTGCCGGCATCACCTAGACCACGGCCTAGTGTCGTGCGCCGAACGGCGCGGACATGGCGGTGAGCAGACTGTGCTGGGGGTCGTCCTCGGACAGTTCCCACATGAACGAGCCGAGCAGCCCGCTCTGTTTGGCGTAGGTCGACCGGATGCCGATCGACGCCGGGTTCTCGAAGCTCGCGAACTTGCGCTCGGCGGCGTTGTACAACCACGGCGATTGGGCGACGGGGTTCCAGTACTGCTTCCAGGCGGGATCGGCCAGCAGGGTCTTCACGTTCTGCCACGCGCCGACGTCGAAAGTGGCGTCGTACGGTTGGTAGAGGCCGTGGTCCGGACCCTCCTGCTCGACCTGGAAACCGCGGCCGTAGAACGGGACACCGAGCACGAGCCGGTTGGCCGGGACACCGTGCTGCCGGTAGTACTCGACCGCGGAGGTGACGTTGTTCCAGCGTCGCATCGGCTGGCCGAGCGGGTCCTGGCCGACCTCACGCATCGGCGCGTTGAACGTCGACACCGCGGAAAACCCCGTGCCCATGTCGTAGGTCATCAAGTTGATGAAGTCGAGGATCTTGCCGAGCGCGCCGAGGTCGAAGCTCGCGGCCGGGTCGTACGGCCCGTCGGTCTGCAGGCGCCCGGCCGGTAGCGCGGCCGTGAGCAGGAACCGCGAATCGCGGTTGTCGAGCTGGCGGCGGAACTCCTGCGAAAGCAAGGTCATGTTCCGCTTGTCCTCGGGCCGGTCGGTGATCTCCGTCGGCCCCCCGGAGACAGGGAACTCCCAGTCGAGATCCACGCCGTCGAAGCTGCCGCGGTATTTCGTGAAGAACGTGTCGAGGCAGGAGCCGACGAACTGCTGGCGCGACGCCGGCGTCAGCGCCGCGTCGGAGAAGCCGCCCGCTCCCCAGCCGCCGATGGAGATCAGCGTGCGCAGCTTGGGGTGGGCGCGCTTGAGTTCGGCGAGCGCGGCGAAGTCGGCGGCCGCGCTGGGCTGGACCACGCAGGTGCCGTGGTCGATGGTGGCGAACGCGTAGAACAGGTGCGTGATGGTGTCCGCGGGGACCTGGGAGATCGGGTAGGTCGAGCTGTTCCAGCCCGCGTAGTACGCCCCGATCACCGGCCGCGGCGACGACGTCGCGGCGGCTTCACCGGTGCCGGCGACCGTGCCCGCCAACGCGAGGCAGGCGAGCCCTAGTACTCGGAGACGGCGGAACCTCGACATGAATCTCCTCCACAAGGGCAGCCTTGGCAGTTTTTTTCAGGCTTGATCAAAGTACTGACGCCGGGCCGCTCAGGCAAGCGTCTCTCTCAGCAGGCGCGGCCGGTGTTGAGACAACCGACGACCGTCGACATCAGACTCTCCGGCATGACGTTGATGAAGTCGCCGTGGTCCGCGAGGGCACTGTGCCGGTCCTCGGGAAAGGTGTCGATGGTGTAGTCCACATCGGACGGCACGCGGTAGGAAAGTTCCATGTGCAGCTGCGGCACCGGGAACGTCCCGCCCGGGCAGGCACCCAGCGAGTTCGGGAAAACGATGTGCGTGCGGTGGTTGGCGCTGTCGATGGTCAAGCCGTTCCAGCAGCTCGGGAAGTCGAGGATCCGGATGGTCCGCTGCCCGCCATCGCACCGCGGGTAGGTGATGAGCACCTTGTCGCGAGTGCCCGAGCAGGTCCACTGCACGTGCTCGGTGTTGACGCCGCCGCTGGAGTACCCGTGCGCGTTCCCGGTGCTGGCACGCAGGAACTCCGGCATGCTGATCACGTTGCCGACCGGGCTTCCGCGGAACTCCAGCAGCACCGCGTCGGGTACCAGGATACGGCCGTGGTTCCCGTCTGCGACATCGTGCGGCGAGACGACGTCGCCGGTCCCGTCAGGCACCCGCAGCACGGGCCAGTAATAGGTGGACCGATCGTCGTCCTGGCAGGTCGTCGCTGCCGCGGCGAGGGTCTCGTCGGTGGAGAACGCGTTGGTGGACACGTTGCCGACGTAGTCATGGACGTGGTGCGCCTGCCCTGGCAGGCCGGGGCTGGCGACGACGTTGTCCGAGTTCCGGATGCCGAGCTCGTTGCGGCCGCATTGGGACCGCCAGGTGCCCGTCGACGCGCCCGGCAGCACGGGAGGCGGTACCGGCGCCGCGGGAGCTTGCGCGATATCCACGTAAACGGCCACCGACCCCGACGGGTGCCCACCGGTCAAAAACCTGTAGCCGACCACACCGAAAACGACCGCGCTCACTGCCAGCACCGCGGTACCCACCACCCAGCCGGACGACCACCGGCGCCCGCCATGCCACATCACCCCCGCAGCATGGCAGAGACCACTCGGGGGCAAAACAGCAGTTCCAGCGCCTGTCGGTATCGGGGGAGCTGCCCTCAACAAGCCTAGGGTCGAAGACACGAGCGAGGAGGCAGCTTTCCAGCCGAGGACCACTCTGCCGGGAAAGTGGCCTTCAGAGCGTTGGCGACCAGGGTTCGCCCGCATGGTTGCCATCCGCGATGGCAGCGGGGGCGTCGCTGAGGCCGAACCGCTGCCGGAGCCGTGAGTAGAAATTCGCCGGGCGCAGCCTGACCAGCCGGATCAGCCAGTCCGCCGCGAGCACGCTCACCCAGTCCCCCGGGTCCAGCACCCCGCGCAGCTGGCCATCCACGCTGACCGCGACCTGCCCCGACCCCGCCAGCACCCGGACGGCCACCGTCTCGTCCGGCGCGACCACCACGCTGCGGTTGAACACCATGTGCGGCGCGACCGGGGTGAACACGATCCCACGCATCCTCGGCGAGAGCACCGGCCCGCCGGCGGCGAAGTTGTACGCCGTCGACCCGGTCGGGCTCGCGACGATGAGCGCGTCGGCGGAGTAGGACGCGAACAGTTCGCCGTTGATGTACACCCCGAGGCTGGCCTGCCTGTCCCGGGCGAGCTTCTCGAACACGACGTCGTTCACCGCGGTGACGTCCAGCCGCACACCGGCGGCCGACCCGACCCCGGAATAAGGCCTGAGCTGCGGCGGAGGTAGCAACGGACCCCGGCCGTAGCAGAGCAGCGCCCCCATTTCGCCGGGGATCTCCAGCGGCCTGGACGCCTCCATGGTGAGCACCTGGCGCTCCTCGATGATGGCTTCACCGGCCTCGAACGCGCTCAACGACTCCGCGATCTCCGAGGGCTCGATCTCGGTGAGGAAGCCGACCCGTCCGGAGTTCACGCCGAGCACCGGCACCCCATCGACGGCGGCCACCCGGGCCCCGCGCAGGAACGTCCCGTCGCCGCCGATCGTCACCATGAGGTCCGGATGGCCCGTCGAGTCGATCTCGTCCTTCGCGTGCCGCCGGTAACCGGGATCCCCGTCGGACTTCCAGACGTCGACATCGCGGACGTCGATCCCGCGCTCGCCCGACCAGCGGCGGACGACCTCGGCCGCCGCGATCGCGGCGGGCCGGCCTTGGTGGACAACGAGCCCGATCCGTCGGCAGGACATCCGGTTCTCCCTTTTCGTGTGTCCCCTGACGCTACTCACGGCACCTCGCCACCGCATGGCCGAGCTCGTGCGCCGCCGAATGACAGTCAAGTGCAGTCTGTGCACACCCAAGTGCGATCCACGCGCACTCGAACGCAGTTGGTGGCATCACTGGGTTTTGGCCTTGCGAAGCACCACCCAGACCACCTTCCCGCCCTCGGAAGTCGGCATGCATCCCCACGCCCGCGCGAAGTACGCCACCAAGTTCAGCCCGCGAGCCTGGACGCCGTCGAGGAGCACCGCGGGCGCCGGATCACCGTCGGACACCGCGACGGTCAGTGTGCGTCGGCCGAGTTCGAGCCGCAGCAGTGGTGCCGAATGGGTGTGCACCACGGTGTTCTGCACCAATTCCTTGGCAACAACGGCGGCGTCGGCGGCCGCTTCGTGGTCGATTCCCCACGAAACACACGTTTGCGTCACGAACCGGCCTGCCCGGCGCGGACTACGGCTGTCCCACGGCAGCGGCAGCGTGACGCGCTGCCGAGGCGCCGAAGAAACCAGCGACCGCTTCGCCGACCGCAGGTCCGGATGCACCGGCACGTATCGGGCGACCATGCACTCCGCCAGCAGTGCGCGGCTCTTCGGTTTGCCCGCGACGAGCAGGATCGGCACGCCTGGCCAGTTCGTGGTGCGCGCCCAAGCGGCGGAGACAGCGCGCAGCGAACCCATTGACGGGACCGCCAGCGTGTCGACGTCGACAATCACCGCCGCGGGCATCTCCGTCGCGCATTTGAGCAGGGCGTCACACAAATGGCCGTAGGTAGCGGAGTTCAATAGCCCGATCGGCCGCACCAGGGTGCAGCCGTCCGCGTCGGTCTCGAGATCGATGCGCAGCGCATCGCCGAAGGTGCCGCTGGTGCGTCCGATGGGTTTCTCCAACCTCCGCCGTTGCGTACCTGGCCCCCCAGAATACAACGACGTGGCGCGAAATTAACCGTTCCCAGAAAACCCCTGCAAGCGGAGCAGCAGGTCGGCGACCTCGACCGCGCGGATTTTCCCAGTACTGTCAACACCTTCCGACGGCCGCGGGTCGGAACACAGCAGCACCGGCCCGTCCGCCGGCGAGTCCGGCAACCGGCCGTGGGAGCCCTTGACCCAGTGGGCATCCAGCGGCACTACGCCCATCGTGTAGCGCAGCCCGAGCTTCTTGCGGGCGAGAGTCAGTCCGGCCTTGGCCTTCACCAGCGGGTCAGCCGGGTTGAAGAACAACTCGGCCGGGTCGTAGCCGGGTTTGCGGTGGATTTCGACACCGCGCGCGAAATCCGGCGCGCGTTCGTCGTCGAGCCAGTAGTAGTAGGTGAACCACGAATCCGGCTCGGCGACCACCACCAACTCCCCCGCCCGCGGATGGTCGATGCCGTACCGGGCCTGCGCGGCACGGTCGAGCACCTCGTCGACGCCCGGCTGGGCGGCCAGGATGTCTCGCACCTTCTCGATGTCGGCGTCGTCGGCGACGTACACGTGCGCGACCTGATGGTCCGCGACGGCGAACGCCCGCGACGCCCACGGGTCGAGGTACTCCATCCCCGCCTGGGTATAGACCTCAAGCAACCCTTCGGTGCGCAGCACACGATTGATGTCAACCGACCTCGAAACGTTGGTGATGCCGTATTCGCTCAACGCCACCACGGTCGCGCCCGCCGCCTCGGCATCGGCCAGCAGCGGCGCGAGTTCGGCGTCGACGACTCGCGCGGCCTCAACAGCTTGCGGTGAATCGGGCCCGAACCGCTGGAGGTCGTAGTCCAGGTGCGGCACGTAGACCAGTAGCAGGTCAGGTTTCTCGGTCTTGAGCACCCGCCGGGCGGCTCCGATGATCCAGCGGCTGGACTCGATCGTCGCCGTCGGTCCCCAGTACTGGAACAGCGGGAAGGTGCCCAGCTCCGCGGTGAGCTCATCGCGCAGCGACGGCGGCCGGGTGTAGCAGTCCGGCGATTTGCGGCCGTCGGCGTGATACACCGGACGCGGCGTGACCAGCAAGTCGGTCGACGCGCCCATCGCGTACCACCAGCACACGTTCGCGGCCCGGTAACCCGGCTGCGCCGCCCGCGCGGACTCCCACAGCTTTTCGCCGTGGACGAGCTTGTTGTGCTGACGCCACAGGTGGATCTCGCCGAGTTCGCGGAAGTACCAGCCGTTGCCGACGATGCCGTGTTCCGCCGGCGTCAGCCCGGTGAGCAGAGTGGACTGGACGCTGCACGTCACCGCGGGGAGCACCGTGCCCAGCTCCGCCTGCCACCCGCGTGCGGCCAGCTTGGTGAGATTGGGCATGTGTGCGAGCAGCCGCGGGGTCATCCCCACGACGTCCAACACCACTAGTGGCTTCATCGAACAACCTCGCTTATCGGAGTTCCGTTGCGGCCCAACGGAGTTCGGCCGCGATTCCGGGCACGAGGTCCTGCCGGTGACGTTCCGGCAGGACCTCCCACGTGTATGTTTCCACTTCGATCAACGCTCCGGCGGGTACCGCGGCCACGGCTTGCCGGATCACCTCGGTGGTCGAGGTCAGCGGAAGCTGCGGCTCGGCGTGCAGTGGTACGTGGAAATGCACTCGCCACGGGCCTTCGGCGGGCAGATCGTCCAGCGCGTCCGGCAGATCATCCGCCGCCAGCACCTTGCCTGCCGCCGACAGCTCGCGAACCTGGTGCAGGTAACGAGGTTCCACGAACTCGGCGAGCAGCCGCCGGGATTCCCGATCAGCGGGGTTTTCGACGTGCAGCGCGGCCGAAGCCTGGATCTTGACCACCGGCAACCCGGCGTCGTAGATCGCCGCCACGGTCTCCGCCGGTTCGGCGAACGACACCGCGAGATGGCAGGTATCCAGGCACAGCCCGATGAATTCGGGATCGACGCGCGGGGCCAGCCAGCTCACCGCGTCGGCGACAGTGTCGAGGATGCAGCCCGGCTCCGGTTCCACCGCCAGCCGGATCGGCTTCCCTAGCCGCCTGGACGTTTGGCGCAGGACATCGGTGATCGCGTGCATGGCCGCGGCCGCGGCCTCGTCGTCGGCGCTCGTCCAGGGCTCCCGCCAGCCCAGCGGCAACGTGGAAATGCTGCCGCTGTCGGCGTTTTCCGCCAGCAGGCCGGCGAGAACGGTGACACAACCGGCGGTGTAGTCGAACCGCGCCTGGTCTGTCCATCGTGGACGATAGACCGAATGCTTGACGACGTCGGCGTGGAAACCACCGTACGGGAAAGCGTTGAGGGTCAGCACATCCAGCTCTCGCGCGTCCAGCTCGCGGCGCAACCGGGACAGCGCCGCGGGGTCCGCTGCCAGTCCCGCCACGACGTCGGCCGCGAGCCACAAACCCAGCCCGAGCCGGTCGAACTCCGCCGCTTCCCGCACCGGGGCCGCATGGGTGTCCAGCTGCCGGAGCACCCCCGCGAGGTCTTCGGCCGGGTGGACGTTCGTGCAGTAACAAAGGCCGCCCACTGGTTGTTGCCCTCGCGCGTTCACCGGGCACCCACCGGCATCGCTGCGCGCAAGGCCTCGATCGCCCGCCGGGCGACGTCCGGCGCCGCGTGACTGTGCCTCGGTAACTCCACCGCGGCGACTCCGGCATACCCGATCTCGGCGAGCGCGGCCAGCGTCCCGGCCAGATCGACGTCCCCGTCACCGAATTCGAGATGCTCGTGCACCCCGGGCAGCATGTCGTCCAGCTGCACGTTGACCAGCAGGTCACCGGCGAGCCGCACACATACCGCCGCGTCCACGGGCTCGACGGCGACGCAGTGGCCGATGTCGAGCGTGATCCCGAAGGAGTCGGGCTCCCCCAACTCGCGGCGCAGGGCAAGTGCTTGCTCCAGATGCTGAACGAGCATGCCCGGCTCGGGTTCCATACCCAGCCGCACGTCCCGTCGCTGTGCTTCCTCCAGCACCGGCGACAGGTGCTCGGCCATCCGGCGCCAGGCGACCCGATCGTCCACATCGGACGCTTTCACCCCGGACCAGAACGAAACACAGTCCGCGCCGAGCGTTTCCGCGATCCGGATCGCGCGCCCGAGGAAGTCGATCCGGGCACCGGCGTCGGCAGAGACCAGCGTCGGCTGGTGCTTGTGCCGCGGATCGAGCAGATACCGCGCACCCGTCTCGATGACCGAGCGCAGACCGAGTCCGGAAAGCAGGCCTGCCACCCGCTCGGTCTCGCTGACCACGTTGTCAGCGAACGGATCGAGATGCTGGTGGTCGAGAGTGAGCGCCACCGAGGTGTAGCCGAGGTCCGCGATCAGACGGAGCGCGTCGTCGAGGCGGTGGTTGGAAAATCCGTTGGTCCCGTAGCCGAGCCGGAACGATGTCATGTCGGGCTGTTCCTCCTCGAGAGACGGCGGGCCAGCGGCAAGGCGCAGGCGACCAGCACCGCGCCGAGCACGGACCCGCGCCGCGCGGCCAAGCCCGCCTGCAACGGGACCATCCCGTGGATGCCCACCACGGTCGCTTTGCGCACCGAAGCCGCCGACGGGTCCCGGCTGGCCGCGAGCTGCGCGCTCCCCACGAAACCGCCGTACCCGAGCGCGAACATCGTCGCCGCAAGCCGGTGCGACGGAGCGCGCATCCGTCCGCCACCGGCCACGACGGCCGAAGAAACCGTCCCGGCCAACGCCAAGCGAGCACTCGTCGGCGAACCGCCGTGGACCTCGCCCCGCGAAACCATCGTGACGCCGAAGGTGTGTCCCGCGAGCACCGCGGCCGGGGTCAGCGCCGACTTCCAGCGCCCGGCACCCGCCCCCAGCGTCACGTCGAGCGCGCGGCACAGCGCCATCGCGGCCGGACCGGCTTGAGTGGACTTCAATTTGACGTCGTAGGCCCAGATCGCTGCGGTGAGCGGCACCGCCACGCGTAGGGCGTCACGCCCGCCGGCGAACGCGGCGAGGCACAGACCGGACAAGCTGAGCGCACCGGCCGCCGCGAGCGCCTGCTCCGGCGAAATTCGTCCAGACGGGATGGGCCGCTCCGGACGTTCGACCGCGTCGAGTTCGCGGTCCGCCCAATCGTTGAGCGCCATGCCGGACCAGTAGAGCGCGGCGGACGACAACGGCAGTGCGAGTCGCTTACCCCGCAACGGTTTGCCCGCCGCGGCCGCGCCGGCGACCGTGTCACCGAGAACCGTGAGCGCCGCGGGCGCCCGCACCAGCTGCAACCAGGCCTTCATGCGGCGCTCGCCGTCCCAGCGGAACTGCAGGCTCATCCGCGCCCCGCCCACAGGGCGGCCAGGCCGCAGACAGCCGTAGTGGCGACGGACCCTCTCGCCCCGATCAGCCACAGCCCGGTCAAATCAGCCATGCGAACACCCCTTAGCACCATCGCTTAGGCACGCGAAAAGATCGTCCTGCTGCGCATACTGCCAAAAATTCACCGGACCGTGCTAGCCCCATCGTGTGGTGTGACGCTCTGCGACTGCCCCGGTTTCCGGCGCCGCGCGGCCGGTATTTCCCATGGCTACACTCACGAAGTGGATGAACCCGTAAACGCGCACGAGGAAAAGGGACACCCCGACGACCAGGCGGCAGGGTCGGTACAAGGGGACGAATCACCTGGACGGCGCAAGAAAACCAAGAAGAAGTCGTCGATCTGGCGCGAGCTCCCGATCCTGATCGGCGTCGCACTTGTGCTGTCGATCGTGCTCCAAGTTTTCATCGCCCGCGTTTACGTCATCCCGTCGGCGTCGATGGAACAGACCCTCCACGGATGCACCGGATGTACCGGTGACCGGATACTTGTGGACAAGATCAGCTACGATTTCGGCGCCCCCACACCGGGCGATGTGGTGGTTTTCCATCGCCCGGACAGCTGGGGCAGCACGGAATTCCAGACGGGTGCTTCGAGCAACTTCGTCGCGACGGGTCTGCGCAAGCTCGGCGCTCTGGTGGGGATGGCCGAGCCGAGTGAGGACGACTTCGTCAAGCGGGTCATCGCTGTCGGCGGTCAGACCGTGCAGTGCTGCGACTCCCAGAACCGGGTGGTCGTCAACGGCAAACCGCTCGACGAGCCGTACGTGTACTGGCGGCCCGACATGGCGCCGACGCAGGAGCCCTTCGACCCGGTCACGATCCCCGCGGGTTATCTCTGGGTGATGGGCGACAACCGCAACAACTCGTGCGATTCACGCTGTCAGGGCGGCGGTGGCCAAAACGGGCTGGTTCCGGTGGGCAACGTGGTCGGCAAGGCGCAGGTCATCGTGCTCCCGCCGGGACGCTGGGGCGGCATCACCGACTACGACCCGCAACACTGAGCCCGGTCAATCCCGCCGGGTCGTGACGAACTGGGTGGCGATCGCACTGACGGCGAGCAGTGCGATCCCCATCGCGGTGTAGCCGGCGGCCGGCGCGACCAAATCCGAGGCGCGCTGGGCGTTCGCCATCTTCTGGAAGAGCACGTGGATCGGCGGCAGCCCGGGGACCAACAGGATCGCGGCGACGAGCCCGATCGCTACGACCAACGCGTACCCCTGGCGCCGGATCACCAGCCGTGAGCAGAGCAACCCGATCGCGATCCCCGCACAGGCGCAGGTGAGATGGGCTTCGAACCCGAGCAGCAGGTCGTCGGCCATGGGTGAGTGAGAGCCGGCCAGCAGGGGAAACCCCAAACCGAACGCCGTCAGCACCAGACTGCCGGCGAACGCGACGCCGATCGACGCGACCAGCACCTTGTGCGAACGCCCCGCGTTGACCACGGCGATCGCGCGGTGCACCGGGTCGTCGACGCTGATCAGCGCGATGGTCAGCCAGGTGGAACAGATCACGAGGATCGCGCCGCACAACGCATAGGTCGGGGCGAGTGGGCCGGAGTCATTGCTCGACACCACGGCGACCGCACCCATGAACAGCAGGACGGGCGCGAGGTAACGCTGCGAATGCAACATCGTGGAGAGCGTGTAGCGGAAGAGCGCGATCATCCGGCGTCACCCCGCTCGGTCACGCTTTTGACGGACCACCCTTGGTTCAATGCGGCCAAGAGCAAAGCGTCGGAGTCGGCCAGTGTGACGCTGATGGTGACGAGTTCGCCGTTTTCCGTCACGGCGAGCACACCCGGGGAGTCGGACCATTCCGTTTCCTCCGCGATCGCGCGCTTGGCCAGCACGATTTCCACGGTGGCCCCGATTTCGACAGTCTGTCCGAGACTGCGCAAAGCGACTCGGCCTTCGCTGATCCCGTAGCTCCGAGAGGCATGAGCCCGCGTGATCTGCTCGCGATGGTCGGTGAAGACCACGACTCCCCCGGCGCCGGCCACCTCGCTGATGATGTCGCCGAGTACGCCGTGCGCCGAAGCGTCGAGTCCCGACCAAGGCTCATCGAGGACCAACAGCTGAGGCTGAATCATGAGCGCCTGAGCCAAGGCGACCTTCTGCGCGTTGCCCTTCGACAACGTGCGCAACGGAGTGTCGGCGCCACCCACCAACGCGAGCCGGTCGAGAAGCCGCACCGCTTTGCTCAACGCGTCATGAGTGCTGAGCCCGCGGATCCGCCCCATATGCCCGAGATACGCCGTGGCGGACAGCCGCTCGTTTGACGGAAATTTATCCGGCACATATCCGACAACCTCAGGCCGCCCGGACACCGTCCCACTCGTCGGCCGCGAAAGCCCCACCAGCATGCGCAACAGCGTCGACTTCCCGGACCCGTTCCCGCCGACGATCGCGACAATTTCGCCCGCCGCCACCTCAAGATTCACGTCCCGAAGAACCCACCGGCCGAACCCGTACCGTTTACTCACCGCGTCAACCCGCGTCACTCCACCCCCAGCCACTCCCCGCCAGGCTACCCACCCCACGGGGTGTGGGTGCAGGTTATGCGCGGTGGGTGCGATCCATGACCGGGGGGAGAGGATGCAGAAAAGGCCCGGAGCCCTGGGAGGACCGTGAAGGTTCTCGACCGGGGTTCCGGGCCTGTTCTTGTTAAATTGTGTCCGGCGGTGTCCTACTCTCCCACAGCCCTTCGA
>JAVXWP010000070.1:0-41616 GCA_032230695.1 Actinomycetota bacterium
TAGTGCGTCACGCTCATCCCGAGTGGGCGCAGCACCTCGTCCATGGCTGCGCGCAGCGCACTTGAGGCCTCTTTCAGCAGGTAGCCCAGCGACGTCTGGTGGTCGACGCCGACACCGTCTTGACTCATGTCAGTATTCTGACATAGATTGTCCCGTGTCAGAAGACTGACATGAAAAGAAGGAGCGTCATCATGCCCGCCACCGGCCCCGACTTCATCTCGCTCCAAGTGTGCGACCTGGACGCTTCGCAGGCGTTCTACGAGCAGTACCTCGGCCTCGTCCGCTCCCAAGCCGGGCCTCCGCACGCCGTCGTCTTCGAGACGAAGCCGATCGCGTTCGCACTCCGCGAAGTCGTTCCCGGCACCGACCTCGCATCCGTCGCTCGGCCCGGCATCGGTGTCGCGATCTGGCTCCACGCCACCGACGTCCAGGCCATCCACGACGCGCTCGTCGCCGACGGTCACACCATCGTCTCCGCACCGATCGACGGCCCCTTCGGTCGGACATTCACCTTCGCCGACCCCGACGGCTACCAGGTCACTCTCCACGACCGCGCCTGATAGGCCAAACAGCACGTGCTCCATCGGCTGTCCGAATCCCAGGTCGACGCCCAGCGACAGGGCAGCGACGAGTTCGGCGAGGCGGACCCGCGTGGGCACCGCACCTTGAGGGTCAGCCGGCGAGGAAATCGAGGATGATCGCAGTGGTCAGCGCCGGCTTCTCCATCGGCAGGGCGTGGGACGCGCCGGGGACGACCGCGAGATGTGCGTTGATCAGGGCCTGGCGGACCGCCTCAGCGTGCTCGACGGTGCAGAGGTCACCGTCGCCGATCATCACCAGCGTGGGCACCGACACGGCCGCAAGCTCGCTGAGCTCGATGTCCGGCTCGATCCTGTAGAGCGCGAACAGCTTCTCCGCGACAACGTCGAAGTGCTGTGGCCCATCCGGGGAGATCGCCGCGTAGAGCGGCTCGAGCATCGGTGGCAGCATCTGCTTGGTCAGCCCATGGGACAGCGTCTCGCGCATCTCGCCGGGGAGCCCGTCGAAGTTGACGGGCTGACCGATCATCACGACCTTGCGGGCCAGGTCGCGCCGTGCGCGCGCAACGAGCAGCGCGACGATCGCGCCATCGCTCCAGCCGACAAGGTGCGCCTCCGACACGCCGACCGCGTCGAGGAACGCGATCGTGTCAGCGGCCATCGCGGCGTAGGTGATCGGGCCCTCGACGTCCGCTGTGCGGCCATGACCGCGCCGTTCGGGCGTGTAGACCGTGTACTGCTCGGCGAGCCCGGGGGTCAGCCCGTCGAAGGTCTCGACCGGGCAGAAACCGCCGTGCAGGAGCACCAGCGGATCACCGGAGCCGTGAACCTCGTAGTAGGTGCGGACGCCTCCGGCGTCGACATACGCGCCGCCGGTGCGCTGGACCGTGGTGTTCGGCAGCGCTTTCTCATTCTTGGTCATGAACTGAGTCTCCCGCGCGCTCATTTCGGGATCGTGAGGCAACGGCCCCATCTTTCGAGCGGGCAGCTGCGTGGGGGCACGGGGTGCCCTGTGGTTTCAGGCGGCGGTGGTCGTCGCCACGTAGTAGACGTTGAGCGGGTCTCCTTCGACCGACCGGACCTGGACATCGGTGAAGCCGGCATCCCCGAGCATGCGGCGGGCGGTCTGCTCGCCCCAGACCGTGCCGAGGCCGGCGCCGCCGGTACCCAGCGAGGTGGTCATGCAGTAGAAGACCGAGAAGCCGAAGAGCGCGGGCCCAAAGGGGTGGTCGACGTTCTCCTCCAGGTTGCTGGACGCGGCGATGTCGCCCATCAAGAAGGTGCCGCCGTCGCGCAGGGACGCGGCGATGGCGTCCAGGGTCTCCTGCGGCCGGGCCAGGTCATGGATGACGTCGAAGGCGGTGACCAGGTCGTACTGCCCGGTGATCCGTGTCGCGTCGCCGGCCGTGTAGCGGACGTTGTCCAGGGACAGCCGGTCAGCTTCCCGGCGGGCGGCCCCGATGCCCTCCTCCGACTGGTCGAGGCCGTGGAACCGGCTGCGCGGGAAGGCCTGGGCCAGGACGATGGGGGCGTGTCCCTGGCCGGTGCCCACGTCGAGGACGTCAATGCCGTCGCGCAGCCGTTCGGTGAGGCCTCCGACCAGCGGGACGATCGTGCCGACGAGGGCCACGTCATACACGCGGGCCGTCTCCTCCGCCTGGAGGGCCTGGAAGCGGGGGTACGCCGAGTACGGGACACCCCCGCCGTTCCGGAAGGACGCGACGACCTGCTGCTCGACCTCGCCCATCAGCGCGATGTACGGCATTAGCCGGGCAAGGTTGTCGGGTCCCGCGGCGGTGGTGAGCGAGGCGGCGTGTTCGGGCGGCAGCGTGTAGGTCGCGCCGTCCGGCTCGTACTCCAGCATGCCGCCGACGACCATGCCGCCGAGCCACTCGCGGACGTACCGTTCGTCGAGGTGCGCCGCCTTGGCGATGTCGTCGCTGGTGGAGGGCTGCAGCGTGCTCATGGTGTCGAACAGGCCGGTCTGGTGACCGACGCTGGCCAGTAGGGCCAGCGCCCCCTTGTTGAGCATGTCGACCATGAGGCCGGCGAACGCCTCCTGGCGGGTGGGGTCCGGTGTCATGGTCCCTCCTCAGAACGGCAGGCTTGTGCCCTTCGTCACGTTACGCCGCGATCGCGGCCGGGGACCTTACGGAGCGGTGACGGCAAGCCGGTGCAGTTCGGCGGGGACGGTGGCGCTGTGCACGTTGGCGTCACTGGTTGCGGCCGGCGGAGGGGCTCAGCGAGCTCGCAAGCGCCTAGCGGGACCGGGAACTCCTCGGCCTGGTCCCCGAGCTTGCGGCCGGCGTGCCGGGCCACGGCTCGCCGGACTCCGCCGAGCCGGACGCCGGTTTCACCGAGCTCGGCTTCGATTCGCTGACCGTGGTGGAGCTACGGAATCGGCTGAACTACGCGACCGGGCTGAACCTCTCGGCGACGGTGCCCTTCGACCACCCCAGTCCGCGTGCCCTGGGCGAGTACCTGCGGGAACGCCTGTGCCCACCGGAAACGGACCCGGCGCCGCGGCTGCTCGCAGAGCTGGACGCCGAAACAGCGTGATCAGTCACGTCCCGGCTGCGGGCCCTACTGTCCAAACTGGACGGACAGCGCCGGGCCGACGAGGACCACGAGTTCATCGAGTCCCTCGAATCGGCCAGCGACGGTGACATCTTCCGGTTCATCGACTCCGAACTCGGGACGTCCTGAAGCGGAACGAAATCACAGTCCGGTGCGACAGCAGGCCACGGGCCGAGCACCCCACTCCACGGCGGTCGCCCACCGGGAACGGGTTCACCGCGAGCCCATGAGTTCGGCGAAAGCGTTTCAACGCGGCCGCGTCGAGAATCGCGAACTCCAAACCGACCGGCTGGCGCCCGCGGCCCACCGATCGTTGTGTTCATCCGAGAAAGCGCATTCTCGACCGAGACGGGTGGCGTTACCCCGAACGAGTGGCGCGCGGTATGCCGGGCAACCCCGGCGGTGGGCACAGCGTGATCCGGGCGAGAAAACACTTGACTGGTAAAGGAGATCACGGTGAAATTCGCTCGGGTCACTGCCCGCATTACGGCCGTTGGCGCCACGTTGCTCATGGCCACTGTGCCCGGAATCGCCACGGCCGCGAACGGCTCCGCCGACGAGGCGGCCCGGCCGGTGGCGTACGCCTTCACCGGGGCCTACGAGGTTCCGGAACTGGAAGGCACCGAGTACGACAAGTTCACGAAGGTGTACAGATCGCCATCGCGACCAGGAGTGTCGGGCGTGCTGCCGGGAACTCCGGAGTCGGCCAAGGACTTCATCCCGGTCGGCCCATACAGCACCGGGACGAGCTGGTTCATCCACGTGAACGCGCAGAACGGCGTGTTCGACAGTAGCGTGCCGCCCGCGGGCGCCACCCAGGACGCGTACTTCACCTCCGCGGCCGCCCTGGACAGGGGTCACGCGGCGAGCGCGAGGGTGCGGGCGGACTACATGCTGGAGGCGCAGAACTCGCTCTACGACACCGCAACCGACCACCGCTGGCTGTACCTGGACGACGTCAGCAGCACCGCGAGCTGCATGTCGCCCAGGGGCGCCACCGCTGGCGCCACCGCCGCCCGGCTGTGGGTCCGCCAGCCGGACCGTACCCTGGCGCAAGTGCCGGTGCCCGAGGGTACGGGCGTTTACCAGGTGACGGGTGTCCCGCTGCGGCTGGCCGAAATCACCATGGAGAACCAGAACCAGCCCCCGTTCGCCGATGTGTCGATCCGCCAGGTGCACGGACCGGAGGACCTGGCGCAGACCGACCAGTGGAGCACCGGTGAGGTCAACGCGGCCGCCGGCTGGCGCGTCGACGTGGTCAGCTACATCGTCGTCGACGGCTGGCGCACCGATCTCTACCACTCGGCACTGATCCTGGGTGCCACCACTTGCTCGATCAACCGCTAATGCAGGAGTGCCCTCCGGTTGCCGCCTTACTGGCCGGAGGGCACTCGCGCATTCTTGACGAACAGTTGCGCATGTCCTGCTCGGGGTGCGGCGCAGACGCGGAGGTGGGGTGAAGCCTGCGCGCGGACCCGGCGCTGCTCGACCCGCTCAACGCCGCCAGCTGGTTCTTACCCGTGGTACAGCACGAACTGTCCGATGTGGACGCCGATATCGACCGGCGGTGGCTGATCCTTGATGCCTGCACCGTCGCCTTGCCCGTACTTGGACTCGGCATCACCGATCGCTACGAGAATGGTCCAGTCCAGCCCCGCGCACGAATCGCGATTCGATCCGTGGGTAGCCGCCGGCCTCCGTCAAGCCAGTAGGTGGCGTTCAGGGGGTCCAGTCGGGGTGGCGGCCGGTGAGTCCGAGAACGCGGTCGAATATCGACGAAGAGGTCGACACGGCGACTTCGGGCCCGTAGACGCCCATCTCCCGGCCTTGCGCGGCGGTCTTCACGATCTCCTCGTACAGGAACTCGACGATGTCCTCGTCCAATGCCAGGCGCTGGCCGGTCGCCTGCGCAAGGTCCCAGCCATGCACGACCAGCTCGCCAACGGCCATGCCGCCGACCAGCGACGCTGGCAGTTCCGTCGGACCCCCCATGTGCGTGATGCCTTCCCACGCGCCGGGAGCACTCCAGGCCTGGACGGTGCGGTTGAGGTGCGCTTCGAGGGCGGCGGCCCAATCACCCTCGGTCAGGTCGACATCCGACTCGGCCGGGGCCGGCGGGGGCACGGTCTCCTTGCGCCCGGCGCCCTCCAGGGAGGGTCCCCAGAACAGCAGGTGGTTCAGCAGCATGCGCACGTCGTATTCGGTGCACGGCGTCTTCGCCTTGAGCTGCTCCGGCTCGACGTTGTGGATGATCTCTGACAAGGATGCGGCGGCGCGGGCCGTCAACACAGCGTTGGACATGGGCGCAAGCCAACCGGAGCGCGCGGCGGATGTCTTGAACAAATGCGACATAGACTCGCGGCGTGACCAGGGACGCTCGTGAGCTCGGGAGTGCGTGGACGACGTTCCAGCGCCACACCTTCCCGAGCCCGTCTCCCGATCTCGCGCGGTACATCGATCACTACTGGACAGTTTCCTGGAACTACCGTGAGCCCTACCGACAGCTGATCGTGCCCTACCCGAACGTGCACCTGACATTCCGGCCCCGTGCCGCGACCGTGAACGGCGTGGCCAGCGGGCATCAGATCAAAGTGTTGGAGGGCAAAAGCGGCGTGTTCGGGGTGGCATTCCGGCCCGGCTGCTTCCGCCCGTTCCTGGGTGCGTCCGTCTCGACGATCACCGACCGATCGATCGACGCATGCGACGTGTTCGGCCCGGAGCTGCCGGGCCCGCTCGACGTTGAGACGGTCGAGAGATTCCTCCTGGCGCATCTTCCCGAGCACGATCCCAGGACGGAGGAGGCCGCGGACATCGTCGCGAGGATCGCTGCGACACCGGAGATCGCCAGGGTCGACGCGCTAGCACGTGACCTCGGCACGAGCGTGCGGCAGTTGCAGCGGCTGTTCGCGGAGTACGTCGGCGTCGGACCGAAATGGGTGATCCGCCGCTATCGGCTGCGCGAGGTGACCGAGCGGCTGGCCGAGGGTGTCGAGATCGACTGGGCGTCGCTCGCAGCCGAACTCGGCTACGCCGACCAGGCGCATTTCGTCCGGGACTTCAAAGAGATGTTCGGCGAGTCTCCGACCTCGTACGCCGAGCGGTACTAGTTGTCCCTGAAGGCCACCTTGAGGGACTCTAATGCCCTCATGGTGGCCTTCAGAGCACGTTACCTCGTTGGAGGAGGGTGTCAGTTGTAGATGCGGATCCAGTCGACGGTCATGGTGCCCGGAGTGGCGATTCCGCCTGTGTAATCCAACTGGATGGTTGGCTGCATGGGCCGGTTCGGCACGTGCGCCGGGTCGGTGTCGGAAAACCACATCAAGTTGTTGAGGTAGTAGTAGACGCCCGTGTCGGTCCATTTCACGGAGAACACATTGTAACGGGTCAAGTCGACAGGTATCGAGTCGTTGGTTTGGGAGTCATCCTCGCCGTAATGCAAGAAGCCCTCCGCCGATTGGCGACTCGGGTCGGTGACTTCGAGATAGTCGATCTCACCGCCGACGGGCCAGTCGCCGTCGGCGGGCCACAGCAGCAGCACAGGGTGGATATTGCTCGACGCCGGCGACACCCTGACTCTGGCTTCCCAGAGGCCGTACTTTTGCGGGCTGGAATACATCATCCCACCGGTTGTCCCGGCGGCCGTGCAGCTGATAGTCAGCGCACCACCGGATTGGCTGATCTGGCGAGGCCGCCGGAGGCCGTAGCCTCCGCTGCCGACCGAGTTGTAAACGCCCCAGCGACTTTGGTCGACGCCCGTGCCATTGAACTCGTCGCCACCGACGTATTGCCGGCCCGTGGCCAAGACACTGGGGGTCGGCGTCGAGGAGACAGCGCCGTCCGTGGCGGCCTGAGGCACCGGGTCGAGGCCGCCCGCGGACGCAGATAGGCAAAGCAGAATCACCGCGACAATGGCGGCACTGCCAAACGCACGGTCGTGACGTCCGCTCGTGGTGTGATCACGCATCTCGACCACCTTTCGTAGGCCGGCGGCTAGCTCGTCGCCCCCTCACTGTCGACGGGTCGATCGGTTCCACAGGACTTTCGCCACGTCATAAGCCGTCGCAGGAGTCCTGCTTTGCGGAATCGGGGGCATTTGCGGGGTGGGCACAGAACGCACTCTGTGCCCCTTCGATAGTGGGCGTGCGCAGCGAAGTCGTGTCCGCACAGGCAAGGTGCGTTCGGTCGCGCAGGTGCCCGGCGTCGGCTCACAGCAGTCCTTCTTGTCAAGGATCCTGCTTGAGAGGGTACCGAGGTTGTCCAGTCAGAGCACCGTGTTGAGCACCCGGGTAATGACGCTGGCGATGAGTAGTACGGTTATGACGGTGCCGCCGAAGTCCAGCCACCGGACCATCGACGGTCGGGTGAACCGGCCCCTACCAGGTAGCCCGTTGCCTGCGGTGCGTTCACAGTAGATGGTGCGGACGACGAGTATCGCCGTCAAGCTGGCGGTGAGTGCGATGATCGTTATGACGATTTCCTGATCGTTCACGCTGCTCCTTCCTAGCTAGCCGTTGATGGTCTGTTGCAGCACTTGGCTGCCACCTTGGTCGAAGACGACGCGGTACGCGCCCGAGGCGACGAGATCCGCGACGAGACGGCCGGCCCAGCCGGGTCGTTGTCCGTAGAAGATCTGTCCGTAGTTCTGCTGTGACGGTGTCACGATGAAGTACGTCGGAGCTGCCGCGAGCACGCACTCCGTGACGTCCTTGAAGCCGGCGCAGTTGCTTTCGATGGAAGTCTGCTCGACGACGCCGATCTCGCCGTAGCCGAAAGGCAGGGCTTCGCTGGTCAATCCGCTGATCGTTTGTCCTGGCCTTGCCAAAAGGTAGGCGGTCCGCATCGCGGCCAGGTCGGAGCGACTGAAGCTGGTATAGGCGTCGTTGCCGCCGCGCGCGGTTATCGTGGCCAGGGCGACAATGGCGAGGACCGCGCAGACGAGCGCCGCCCGAGCGCGTGCCGTTCGCCTGGGCGAGCGCGCGGAACTTCGCCTACTCAGTGAGGTCGCCCTCATCGCGCCCGGAGCGGAAGGGGTGCCGAGCAGCGACTCCAACGCGGTCGCACCCAGAATCGCGGCGAACGGCAACGCGAACAGGTAGCAACGGACGAAGACCTCGCCGCCGTATGACTGCAGTGCCACCAAGCCGAACGGGGCTAGTGCCAGCAGCGGCAGTGCCCACGAGCGCGAGCCGCGGCGACGCCGGATCCACCATCCGATGAGGCCCAGGATCCCGATCGCGCCGGTGATGCCGACGCGTATCAACAGGATCGTGGTGCGGTCGGCGTCACCGACAAAACGGCCGCTGATGCCCTGGTCCAGTGACGAGCTGATGTTGCCGATGTCCCCGACCACCATCGACAGCCGGCCCTGCCAGAAGTCCTTGGCGCCCAAGGAAAACCAGACAAGAGCGGGCACCAGCACCAGCCATGGAAGCCATCCGGGCCACAGGCGTCCGGTGAACACCATCAGGAGGAGCAGACCCCCCAGCACGTACGGGGTCAGCTGGTGACTTGGCGCGAGGGCGAGGGCGAACAGCACCACCAGTGTTTCCGCGATGAGCCGGTCGCGGGGACGGTTGACCGGTGGCAAGCGCCTCCGCGGTCCGGCTCGCCCGGAGGCGGCCAGCGGCGGGCGTGTGAGGTAGCGGGCGGTGACGGCGACCGCGGCGAGCATGATGACGAACGTGGTGGACTGGGGAGAGAAATAGTCCTGCTCTGTCCACTGGGCGAGCAGGAACAGCCAGGTCGCGAGCCATGCCGGGCGACCGGGACCCAGCACCACGACGGCGAGTGCCCGCATGCCGAGGGTGCCCAGGCCGGCCAGGACGACCGGCGCCCACTGCAGCAGGGGCGTGGCATCGGGTTGGCCGCTCGCCTTGGTGAGGAATCCGATCAGTGCGAAGAACCCTGGCCAGGAAAACCGCGCGTCATAACCTTGCAGAGCGTGCCCGTTGTCGGCGATGTACTGGGCGAAGCCGGCGTGCAGCCATGACACGCTCAGCCGGGCGGTCTGCTCACTCGCGGGCTGCAGTCCGTACACGAGCACGACGCCGAGAGTGGTGAAGGCGGTTAGCAGCTTCGGCCGTGGACGCCTGCGCATGAGTTCGGCGACCACCGCGGTGAGCAGGACGACGTAGGACAGCAGCAGCGCGGGGGACAATGCCGTGATCAACCCAAGACTGCCCAGCTGGGCGGGCGCCACCGGATGGAGGCCTGACAGCCACAACAACGCGGCGAGTATGCCCAGCCCGGGGCCCAGCAGTGCCCGACGTGAAAAGCGGCCTGCCCCGGCGTCGCCGCTCCCGGCGGATCCCGGCTCGCCGGTGGGAGGTCGCCAGAACGCCTTCGTGCCCTCGCTCAGCCTGGTCATGTCGGCATTCACCAGGCCGATACGCCGTCGGAGGTGTCCGGTCGTTCGTCGCGGCGGACCAGGTGGGGCAGCAGGGCGATGAAGGTGAGCCCGCACAGCGCGAGCAGCGCGTCCACCGGATGCCACCACCGGGCCAGGACCATGATCTGCGCGATCAGGATCGCCAGCGAAAGGCCCACCGCGACAGTCGTGATCCAGGCGAGCGAGAGTGGGGTGATGCGCAGGTAGGCGACTGCCGCCCACCCGGGAGCGAGTGTCGCGAAGGCGACCGTCAAAAAGAGTCTCAGCGGGCTGTGCACATCGGCGGCCGTGAGGACAGCCGTCGCCGCAGTCAGCACGATCAGTGCAGCGGCGGTGATCCGGCGGGTGGTCAAGCCGGTCACGGGTGTCCTCCCGCTGACGGCCGAGTATCGACGGCTGTCATGCGGTGTGCACGCCAGGCGCTGCGCGCCAGCGCGACAGGGCCGGCCGCCAAGCCCAACACCTCGTCGAGAACGAGGCGCTTTCCACCTACCCGACCGGGCGGAGATGTCGAGTTGCCCGAGGGCGCCGGTGCCGACTGCGGTGCGAGCATCCCGGGCAGGCGCCGCGCCACCATCGCGGCGACCATCGCACTGTCGCCGGGCTTGTGCCCGAGGTGCCGGAGGAACATCGCCGAGAGTCCTATCCCGTAAGCCCGGAGGCGGTCGCGCAACTCGGACCATTCGGCGCCGTGGTCATGCCATGCGACACCGTTGGGGGCGTAGACCACGGACCCGCCACTGCGGGCAAGCCGCAGGAACAGCTCGAGATCCTCGCCGGCGCGGCTCGGAGTCCCTGGCCCGAGCAGGGTGTCGAACCCGCCGAGCCGCTGCACCGAAGATCTGCGCCACAGTGCGCATCCGCCCGGCCCGAAGCGGCCGGGAGCGAAGGAGTAGAGCGGGTCCACTGCCGCGAGTTCCGGACCGAACACTTGCCGCCTGGTGCCCTGGCCGAATCCCTTCATCGCCTCGAACGTCTGTTGTGCGGGCGTGTCCAGCCTGGTCGGGAGGACCAGGCTGGTCGCGCAGTCGATCCTGTCCTCGACGAGCTCGGCGACGAGGTTGGCCAGCCACCATCGGTCGACTTCGATGTCGTCGTCGACGAATCCGACGAGCTCCCCGGTCGCTGCGGCCAGCCCGGTGTTGCGGGCGCGGCTCACACCCGGCCGAGGCTCGGCGATGTACCGAATCCGGGCATCCCCGTCGGCCAGCTCACGCAAAGCCCCAGCGTCGGGTGAGGCGGGCCGGTTATCCACGACGATGACGTCGAGCTTCGGGTAGTCGCTGCACAGCAAGAACTTCACACATTTGCGAACGGCATCGGGGCGGTCGGCCGTCGGGACTACGACGGTGACCCGTGGCACCCATGGCCGCGACCCTGGGCTGCTGGGCGCGGCCGGAGAATGGGCGAGCGCGGATTGATCGACGACGCCGTCGACGACGGGCAGGCGCACGATGTCGAGGGTCCGTCTCCCGTCGCGCAGGAGTACCTGGGCGTGGTGGTAGACCACTCCGGCTGGGCCACGAGCCGGCAGCGTCGTCGGGCGATGGCGAACATCCAGTTCGCCGACAAAGGTGGCTCCGGTGGACACAGGACCGGTCGCAGCGTCCCGCCGGGATCGGCGGTGCCGCGCCATGCCGCTGAGGTAGCCCGCGGCTGACAGCAGCGGCGCACTGGCAAGGGCGAGCGCGCCTGCCGCGGCGCTCGCGTGCCCCAAGGCGACGTGGCCAAGTTCGCGGACAAAGGCGGCGGGCAATATCCGGGTTACGTATCGACGTTCGCTGGACAGCGCGTCGTCCGCCCCGATCAGGCGTGCGATGGCGGCCTTCGAGACACCTTCCGCCCAGCTACGGCGACGCAGGTACGACCAGCTCATCCGGTCCGCGGTCACCCGGTGGCTGACGACCGCTGCCGGCTCGAAGAGTATGTGCGTGCCGGGTAACAGTTGCCTGGCGCGAATGCACAGTTCGGTTTCCTCGCAGCCAAGAGGCAGCGTGCCTAGGCGTCCGATTCCCATGGTGAAGCCGCCGATCCGATCGAACACCGAGCGCCGGAACGACATGTTGCAGCCCATCAGGTTGCGCACCTCGGCCAACTGGGTGGGAAGCCCGGTGTAGGTACAACCCAGCACCCAGTCCAGCGGCCCGGTGTCAGTGTGGTCGTCGAGTGCGGGCAGCCAACTGGGGCGGTCCCGTCCGAGGGGCCATTGCGGGCGGGCGGCGCCGCCGACGGCGACCACGTCGGGATCGGCGTAGGGGCCGAGCAGCCGTTCCAGCCAGTCGGGCCGGGCCTGGGCGTCGTCGTCGAGAAAGGCGACGATGTCTCCGCAGCTATTCTCCACACCGGTGTTGCGCGCTCCGGAAAGGCCTCGTCGCTGCTCGTTCTCCAGAACCCGTACCCCGCGCAGTTCCGCACGGGCGCGCTCTGCCAGCGGTGGATTGGTGTCGATCACCAGCAGGACTTCGGCCGGGCGATGCGTTTGCGCGTCCAGAGATGCCACTGCGTCACGAGTGTCGCCCCATCGGCGGTCGGTGTACGCGCATACGATCACCGAGACGGTCAAACTCGACGTCATTGCGCCTCCTCGCCCGCAAATTTTGCCAGTGTCTGGGCGCGGGCCTTTGCGACGGCCGATTGTCGAGTGCCACGGAACCTGAAATATTCGGCGATGATCGTGCGAAGCACCCGTGAACCGTCGGCGAAAGTCCGTAGGTTGGTGTCGCCGAAGATCCGCTCACGCTCTACGCTCGGTACTTCGGCGATTTTCAGCCCGGCCGCGGCTATCCGGCAATTGATCACGGTTTCGATCTCGAAACCGTCGCCCCAGGGCATCGGATTGATCGTCCCTTGAGGGTTCACCGGCGGCAGGCCGAGTGACGGCACGATGTCGCGCCACATGGCGTTGTACCCGTAGCACAGGTCGGTGAACCTGGTGTGGAACAGGCGGTTGGTAAGTTGGTTGAGCGCGGCGTTGCCCGCCCGGCGCAGCACGGTGATATCCATGCTCCCGCCACCGGTCTGGAATCGCGTGCCCTTGGCGAAGTCCCCGCCGGCGGTGAGCGCGTTGACGAAGTTCGGAATCTCCGCCGGGTCTGCGGAACCATCGGCGTCGAACATGATGATGATGTCGCCGAACGCCGCCTCGAAGCCACATGCGAGGGCGTTTCCCTTGCCCCGCCTGGTCTGCTCTACGGCGGTGACGTTGGGCAAGAGGTGTCGTGCTACATCGAGGGTGCCGTCGACGGATTGCCCGTCGACCACAACGACCTGGTCGACCTCGGGCAATTCCGGCAGGACGACCTCAAGATTTCGCGCCTCGTTCCGTGCTGGGATGACGATACTGATCTTTGGTTCAGAGCAGCGTCCCATTTCTCTCGGCCTCTGCGATCTGTCGCTGGTTTATGAGGTGATCGGGTTCGGCGACCCGTGATCGACAAATCCCAACCACCACGCGATGGCCGTCCTGCCCGGTCAGCGCGATCTGTGAGTCGTCTGTCGTACATGCAATGAGTTTTGTTACCGGCAAAAAATGATCTTTTCGACGGATTGCGAGTGATCACAAGGCAAAGGTTTAAATTGTGTGATAATCACCGGAAAATAGAAATAAATTGTATTCCACAGTAGCCAATTGACCACATTCCGCTAGTCGTTGTCGTATTCGCCTCGACCTGTCGTATTTGTCCGTACAGGTTTTTGGTTGCATGGACGACGTCAGCGTTACGAAGATGAGATGTCACGATCGGGTGTGCCTGGACCGGATGGGCGGTCGACGCCGACTTGTCGTGACAGCAGGGTGGCTCTGCCCGGGGCCGGCGTTCAGCGAAGGAACCATGGCACTGTGCGGGGCCGGCCGTGGTCCAGGACGGAGGACAGGGAGCGCCCGGAGAGTCCCCGTCCGGTGATCCCGTCCAGCACCCTGCGGACGAGTTCGCCGCGGTCAAGGCGTGGTGACGGGCCCTCGCCACCACCGTCCTCCGGGCCGGCATGGCCGTCGTGAGCGAGCAGGACCGTGCCCCGGTCAAGGCCGCGCAGGGCCTGCGCCGCCAACTGTTCGACGGGCCTGTCCAGCCAATCCCAGGCGCACGGACCCCAAAGCACGGGATCGAGTCCCTGGCGGCGAATGGCCCGCCACACCAAGGGGGTCTGCGCGCCGTAAGGGGGGCGGAACCAGCGCATGGGGGCGCCGACCAGGTCCTCCAGCCGTTCTGCGCCGTCCGCTAATCCGCGGCGGACCACGTCAGGGCTCAACCGGGTCAGCCGACGGTGATCCATGCCGTGCAGCCCGATCTCGTGCCCCGATGCGATGATCTCGGCCAGCAGTTCCGGATATCGCAGTGCCCGGTTGACCAGAACGAAGAAGGTGGCTGTCGCTGAGTAATCCGAGAGTGCCGCCAGTACTTTCTCGGTGCCGCCTGGTTCGGGCCCGTCGTCGAAGGTGAGTACCACGTGCGGCTTCTCGGTGTGCACGGAGACCAGCGAGCCCACCTGTGCGGTCCACGGCCCGGCCAGATTCAGTGCCCGCCGTCGCACGGTGGACAGCATGCCCCCGGCTTCGGGAACACCTGCATCCCCTGCTTTTCGACCCATCCGACCCGTCGCCTTTCGGAGCTCGCCTACCCGCTGTTTTGGAATGTGGTCGCGATCGCGGAGGCCGGCGTTACCGTCTTCACTGTGTCCAGACGTCGGTGATCGCGGAGGTTGCGTCCGCCTGCCCGGTAGGCGTCAGGTGGTAGAAGTCCTCCAGCGTGCGAAGCAAGCGGTAGTGGTTCACTGGCTCGCTGTATCGACCGGCCTTGACGATGGCACCGGCGAAGATGAGCGGAATCTGGTTGTTCGGCGAGGCGTCCTCCGCCTCGTCCCAGGTGACGACCAGGAGGCTGTTGTGCGTCTGCGCCCACCGCGCGAAACCATCCAGATTGCTCTTGATCCACGTATCACCGGTACGGACACCGCAGTCGTGCATGTCGTTGCACAGGTTCGGGACCACGATGGACACGGTGGGCAACGCAGCGTAGTCGGGACCAAAGCCGGAGAACGACTGGTTTGCCGCCGTGGGCACGTTGGTGAAGTTGACCCAGGGATTGTGTTTACGGGCGTAGTTACCGGCTTCGCACCCGGTGTAACCGACGCTCGGCTGGTTCTCGGAGTACCCGGCGAAACTCAGGTGCGCGTCCAGCAGTCGCTCGCCGAGGTTGGGCGCGGAGAACGAGTGGGGGCAACTGTCATCCGTGACCCCGAAGGTATCGCCAGAGAACAGCGCGAGGTAGTTCGGCTCACTGGGGTGGGTAATGGCGGTCGCGTTGGTGAACTGCGCGCCGGTGCGAGCCAACTGGTTGATATAGGGCGCATTCGGGTTGCCGATTACCTGGTCGAGGCCATGGTTTTCCATGACAACCACGACCACGTGGTCGGGTCGGGGGATGGCGCCTGCCGGCTGGATCTGCGTTGCGACGGAGCTGGTCACCCGCTGGTTTACCGGTGTCGCGCCGTTCGTCGGCGCGCTGCATCCGGCGGCGGCGACTCCCAGAACGGCGAGGGCGGCGAACACACGCCGCCATGCTTGATTGGCCTTGGCGCCTTGAGTGCTGAACATGTCACCCTCTCTGCATTCGCAGCAACCGGAGCATGAACCGCGGGTGCGCGGGGGCCACGGTGATGAGGTATGCCAGGCCTGCGTCGAGTAACCCATTCGGCCATGAGTCACCAGGATAGGTCAATGGTGCGCACGAAGCTGGCTCCAGGTGTGCTGGCGATCCGGCTTGCCGAGCCATACAGCTTCGAGGGGCCAGCAGTGCCGAAATGACGAAGTTGACCCGTAATAGGGCGACTGCTGCCGGCGCCATCGAGGAGGGTGAGAATGCCAAATCGATGGACACCGGCACCAAAGTCACGAAAAGAAAAATCTTGGTAATGCCATAGAGGCACCAAGAACGAGTATTGCCTGCCAATTCTGACCGATAGCACTACGAGATGGTCGTGAGCGGCCACGTACCGTGCCGGAGCGCGGACGTTGCGGAGTGGGCGAACCCGTTGCGCGGCAACAGATCATCACAGAAAGTGCACCCGATCCGCGAAGTGGCGACGAAGCACGTTGGCCAATGTCGACGACGGCATGTACGCCGGTCCGTAGCGGACGGGGGCGGTGCTGTAACGCGTGAGGGAAACTATACGAACTATTGGTCAAGAGTTTGGAAAGACCAGTTCGGCGGGCAACTGAGCGCCTCGCCCGGTTCGTATGTTCACGGTGTTACAGCTGGTGCGGTGTCCAAGCGGAGGCAGGCGTCTTGTCAGATCACGAGCGGGAGCCGCAAGACCTAGCCTCCACCGAGCCGGACACCGGCAAGCAGCACCCTGGTGATCCGGTCCAAATCGTCGAAGTGGTCAGCCCAGCACCGAGACTCGCGTGGGAGGCGATACTGCGAAGCGATCCCTTCGCGCTGGAGTCCCAGTCACCCGCGTGGGCAGAGGCAATGGCCGTCGCCGGTGAATTCCAGGACGTCAGCCGGCTCTATGAGACAGCGGACGGACGAAGGCTGGTCCTCCCGTTGCTCCGGCGGTCCTTGGCCGGTGGGATGGCCGTGTTGGATCGTTCGAACCCGCCGCACTGCGGGGTCGGCGGACTGCTCGCGCCTGGCGGAGCGTCCACGGGGGAGATCGCCGCGGTGCTCGACGACCTTTCCCGGCGCCGGATGCTCGTCCAGTCGGTTTCGCCCGGCCCCTTGCTGGGACCGTCGTGGGCTGCTGCTGCTCCCGCCCGTGCCACCACCGTCCCGCACCGCGCACATGTACTCGATCTCGCCGGAGGATGGGAGGAGATCTGGTCGAAGCATTTCGGGCGCACGTCGCGCCGAGGAGTGCGTTATGCCGAACGTGCGGGCGTAACCGTGGAGTGCCACACCGCGGGGAGCGGGGTACCGGAGTACTACCAACTGGTCGAATGTGCGGTCGTTCGCTGGGCACAAAAGCAACATGAGCCGCTGTGGCTGGCCAGGCGCCGGCTGCATCGTCGCGACCCGCGGGCGAAGTTCGAAGCCATGGGGCGCTTTCTGGGAGAACGATTTCGGGTCTACGTGGCCTACGTCGAGGATCGCCCGGTCGCGGGCAGTGTGGTCGTCCTGGGCGCCAACTGCTACGACTACCGGGCCGCCATGGATGAGTCGATGTCGAAGTTCCGGGCCAACGATCTGCTGCAGAGCAGAACGATCGAGGACGCGTGCCGTGCGGGCTGCCGGTACTACTATCTCGGCGACTCCGGTTGGTCGGCGGCCGCCGGAGCTTTCAAGGAGCGATTCGGCGGGCAGCCGCAAAACTACCCGGAGTACCGCTTCGAACGGCTGCCACTTTCGCAGACGGAGTATTTGATCAAGTCCGGTGTAAAGAAGGTAATCGGGTTCAAGGACTAGGCCGTTCTCGCCCACCTGACGGCGAATTCAGCAGCCGGCTGCGTAACGACAAATGAGATTGCCGCGACCTCAAATCGAGGTGATGTGTCAATGACCGATGTGCTCGGCGCGATCGGAGAGACCCGGCGCGGCGAACTGGTTGTCCCAGACCTGCTCTTCGACCTGCACGAGATAACGGATCTTCTGCTCGGTGAGCTTCTTGGCGGCCGCGTGCTGGATGCTTACCTCCTCGCCGCGGGCGCGGTCCAGATTGTCGAGGACCGCCTGACACGTGACACGCTCACGTTGCGACGCGCGGCGGCCTACGTTGCGCGCGACGGCTATCGGCGTGCGCCGGCGCAGGTACTGACCGGAATCGCGGTTCTCACCGAACAACTCCGCGCGTTGGGCGGGACTGACCGTCGGATCGGCCTGCGGCGTTCCATGATCACGAAGGTTCGGGACGATCTCGCCCGCGCCGTAGTCGTCGGCGTGCTGAGCGAGAAGACGCGCCAAGAAGATATCGCCCTCACCGGCCGGTTCCGCGCTGCGCTGCGTGCGCACCCCGTTCGTGACCCAGCGGACATGCTGCGGCTGCCGACCTGTTTTCGGAGTTTTGACCAGCAACCCGAAGACATGCTTCGCCTGGCCGAGAAGTACGCGCGAACGCTGTCCACCCGCGAGGCTCCGGTCCTGGTTCTCGGTGTCCGGACATCGGGCAGCTACCTGGCACCGCTCGTCTCGGCCGCACTGACCGACTTCGGTTTCGGGGATGTCAGCACGCTGACCATCCGTCCCCATCGTTCGCTATGGCCCGAAGACGGCAGACAATTGAGATTACTGCTCCGACGAGGCGCGGCCGTCGCAGTGGTGGACGACCCGCCCGTGTCGGGATCTTCGATCCAAGGCGTCGCCGAGCGATTGCTCGGGCGCGGTGCTCGGCCTGAGACGCTAACTTTGCTGCTGCCGCTGTTCGGCACCGCTGCCCCGGCGATTCTCGCCCCTTACCGGCAGGTGACGCTACCTTTCGAAGAGTGGGCGATACATGAGCGGTTCGAGCCAGGATCGATCCGCTCGACCCTGGCAGGCCTGCTGAATGAAGAGGTCGCCGAGGTGACGTGCGTGCGTTCATTGGCGGATGGGCGCGACCGCGAGCACGCCTCGGCGCTGTTCCGCGTGCGGTTGACCGACGAGCGGACGCGATTGGTCGTCGCATCCGGCGCGGGCGTCGGCTATCTGGGCCGGCATGCGTTAGCGGTCGCGGCCGCGACTCCCGAGCACCTCGCGCGGACCTACGATTTCCGCGACGGGCTCGTCTTCCGCGACTGGCTACCGGAGGAGAATCGGGTACACGAAGCGGACCTGGCCGACGTGCCTGCCTTGGTGTCCTACATCGAGCAGCGCGCGGCGGCGATGCCCGCCGCAGTCGACCGAAGTCGCGGCTTGGCGGGCAGGCATCCTGCTTGGGAAGCGGCCAGCAGCCTGCTCGCGCTCGGTTACGGTCGGCTCGGTGTGGGGCTGAGGACAACACTTCTCGACCCCGCGGTCCGCCGACTGTGCGCGGTGACGCGCCCATCGGTGGTCGATGGCGCTACCGGACTCACGAATTGGTTCCGCACAGGTCACTCGCTCCGGAAAGTGGCGGCGGACGTGCGGGACTTCAGCAACAGTGACTTGACCTGCTATGACCCCGCGTTCGACCTGGCCGGCATTGACCCGGGCTCGCGCGACACCGCCTTCGTCGAGGCTCTGCGCGCCGCGTATCCGTGCTCCGACGAGCGATTCCTGCTCTACCAGCTGGTCCATCTGGCGGCGGGGCTGGAGGTGGATCCGTTGGCAGGGCGCGCGGCCGCACGAGCGGCCCAGCGATACGTGGCGGCCCAATTCGGCGAGCGCCAGGCAGGATCGGGCGGCGGCCCGCTGTGCGCACTGGACATCGACGGGGTCCTCGAGTCGGGTTCGATGGGCTTCCCGGCGATCACGCCGGCGGGCATGTTGTCCGTGCGAGCTCTGGCCGCCCATGGCTATCGCCCGGTCGTCGTCACCGGCCGGTGCCTCGACGAGGTCCGAGAGCGATGTGAGGCATACGGCCTGGCAGGCGGCGTTGCCGAGTACGGTGCGCTCGCCTACGAGCGCGAGTCCGGCGGCGTCGTCGAACTGGTGACCGAGGGGGACCTGCGGCTGCTCGCCACCGTGCGGAACAGCCTGCGAAGCAGGTCGGACGTCGTGCTCGACGAGGACTACCAGCACAGTGTTCGCGCCTGCTGTCGCAGTGAAACCGGATTGAGCCCGCTGCCGGCGGAGACGGTCGAGGCCGTGCTGGAAGGACTGGGCGGTGACCGTTCTCGCGTGCGTGCGATCCCAGGGCAACGGCAGACGGACTTCGTCGCCCGCGCGACCGACAAGGGTCAGGGGCTGGCAGCGTTGGCTCGTCTCGTCTCCGGCGCGACCGTTGCCGTGCCGGAGATCGAGCTCGCGGTGGGAGACACCGAGGCGGACCTGCCGATGCTCGCGGTGGCCCGACACGCCTACGCCCCTGCCAATGCGTCGGCGCCGGTCCAAGCGTCCGGCGTTGTCGTGCTCCCGGTTTCCTACGCCGCGGCGGTAGCTGCCGCGGTCGGCCGGCTGCTCGGCCATCCTCCAGGTGGCTGTCCGACCTGCAGTGTGGGCCGCCAGAGCGCGGAAACGGGGCTGCTGCTCGCGCTGTTGGGCGCGCAAGAGGCCGGCGCCCGTGGCATTCCCCGCGCTGTTCTCCGCGGTATGGTCGAGCTGCTCCGAGCCAGACGATGACCGCCCGGATACCACTTCCGATCATCAGCCCGCTCGACCGGATTCGGCACTCGCTGCTGCTCCGCCGCACGACGCGGCACGTCGTCCCCGACATCCTCGGTGCGCAAGCGGCTGACTGGTGCTTGCACGGGAAACTGTCCGGCGAGTCCGGGTCGGCCACCGCGTTGATCGGGCCGCCGGGCGGCGCCAACGCGCTGCTGAAGCTGGCAGGCACCCCGCAAGGACGCGTTGACCTGGCCCGGCAGGTGGCGATTCTCGGGCGAATGCACGCCGACGAGCGCATCGGTACGTGGCGTGAGCTGTTGCCGCGCGTGATCGCGACCGGTGAAGTGAAACACTGTTATTGCATGGTCGAAACCAGGCTGCGCGGGGGAGACGGTCGGCGTGTGGTCGACGACCCCGGTGAGCGCGACGAGCTCGTGCGGACCGCGGTGACCACCATCTCGGAGCTGCACCGCCGAACCGCGACTGTGCGCCCCGTCGACAGCGGGGCGATCACCCGCTGGGTACGGACACCCGTCGCGCTGCTCCGCGACTGCGTACACCGAAGCGAATACGAAACGGTCGACGAACTCGAACGCGCCCTCGCCACGGCCCTTTTCGGCAAGCGCGTCGCGATCGGCTGGCTCCACGGTGACTACTGCGCGGACAACGTTCTCGTTCAGGACCGGCGGATCACGGGCGTCGTCGATTGGTGCCAGGCAGACCCCCAGGGCCTGGTTGTCCTCGATATCGTCGGCTTCCTGCTGAACATCGACCGGCAGGTTGAACGTGCCGAGCTCGGGCAGGTGGTCTGTTCGTGGTTGACCGGCAGCGAGCACCCCGGCCAGGCCACCGTGGCCGGCGCGCAACGTGCATTGCACGCGGACGTGCTCGAATCACGCACCCTTATCCTGCTCAGCTGGCTTCTCCACGTATCGAACAATCTCAGCCAGTCTCGCCGATACGCCGCCAATCCACTGTGGACCCACCGCAACGTCCATGCGGTGCTGCGAGTGATCCGCGCTCTGTGACGTCGCGAGCGTTATCCGTGCCTTGGCTCACCAGCCGGCTTCGCCGAATCGCCGGCGAGCTGGCGGATCGCTGCGACGACCGCCCCGCCACCGACGAGCAGCTGCACCAGCAAGAAACCGAATCCGGTCAGCACCAGGTGCCCTGCGGGGACCAAAGCCACCACCCCGATCACACCAAGCGCACTACTCGCCTCCAGCGCCCCGACCACCTTGCCACGACCTTGGGCCATGCTGAGCGCGACCACCAAGGTCGTGACCAGGCGGGGGATGCAGCCGAGCAGGACCAGCCGCAGCAGGTTGGCGCCGGCCTCGGCGTAAACGGACCCGAAGACCGACAGTAGGGGGTGCGCGAGCGCTGTCCCGAGCAACAGTCCGGGTACGAACAGCATCGCCAGCTTCCGGCTACCGGTAGCGAACAGCTCGCGCGTGCGGCGTGGTTCGTGGGAGAGCCGGACGACCATGGACTGCACGAAGCTGAGCGCCGCGTAGTCCACCGTATTGCCGGCCATCCAGACGAGGAAGAAGACGGCCCCATACGCCGGGCCGAAGCGCGCGATCACCACCAGCGGGATCAGATCGCTCAGCAGCCCGCCGCAGACCTTGGCCGGATAGATCGGCGCCAGCAGCCGGACCACCTCACGCCGGTCGGGCATCACGGCCGGCATGTCCGGCACGTCGGGAGCGCGTTCCCGGCTGAGCACCCGGTGCACCAGGATCGAGACCACGGCCACTCCCACCACCGAGGGAGCCACCCACGACAGCAAAATCCCTGCCGAGCCGAGCAGTGGGCCGGCAACGACCAGGATTCCCACCCTCGCCAGGCCGATGCTTGTGTTCTCGAAGGGCACCCAGCGCGCTCGCCCGAGTGAGACGAGCACAGCGTCCTGGAACTGGAACAGCGCCCAGCTCACCGATGCGAACAGGAACACCACAAGACCGAAATGAGGCAGTGCTGCCAAAAGCGTGTGCCTCGTCGGCAACAGCAGCACCACGACTGCCGCCGCGCAGGATCCCAGCAGGACAACTCCATAGCACCGCAGGATCAGTGCAGCGCGGTGTTTACCGGCTCGGGGTACCCACCGCATCAACGCGGCGCCAAGTCCCAGGTCGCCCAAGCCCGCCACCAGCAGGAAACCGGAGACGAATGCGGAGGCGTGGCCAACCTGTTCGCGGGGCAGCAACCGCGCGGCGACCACCCACGCCAGCACGCCGACCAGCGAGGTGACAACAGCGCCCATGGTCAGCGACAGCCCGTCACGGACCATGACCTGTTCGGATCCACGCGCGCCGCGGCGGAGCGCGCGCAACTTGCGGCGTGATGGAGTTCCGGTCGAAGTTTTCTCAGTGCTCATAGGCGCAGCAGATCAACTATGACCAAACTCTGGCCGCCCAGTGTGGCGGTCTCAATCGGCTCCTGCGTCATCGGTTCGCCACCTCGTCGGCGTGGCACTCTATTTGTCGCGTATTCATAGAACTCGCGGCAAAGTCACGTGCCGTTACACAGCCCGCAAGGATGCTCGTCGGCGGCTGCCCGCGACGCACGTCGAACAGGGTCTATGGCAAATGTGGCCGGCGAACGAGGCGAGTTGGTTATTGATGGGACCGGCAAACGTGGTGTGGTTCGGCAACGTCCGCCCACGACACTTTCGCGTGAAAGTGCCGTCCTTCGCACACCGCACCCAGCGACTCAGATAGCCGACTGTGACGCGGCGCGGGTGCCGAGCTGGCTAAGGGTCAGCAGGTGTCGCGGGGATTTGTCGAGGATCGTTTGGCGGGTCAGCTGGAGCTGCTGGTCGACGTGCAGGAGTTCACCAGAGCCCACGGCAGACCAGCCGGGATCCTCGTCCATCCGCTCGCTGGCCACCACGACCGCCGGGTGTTCGGCCAGCGCACCGGAGCGCGTCCGGATACGCCCGGCGGTACTGGCGTGCTCGAGGTGCCGCTGACCGTGCGGGCCACCGGCCGCGCGGTCGAGGACGAAAAGATCGTGCGTATCCGGATACCTCAGCGCCCATAACTCGGTCGGTGTGGTCAGGATCAGATTTATCGCGTACAGCGGGAGATTTTCGGCCACCCACCGCGCGGCGGCGGTGATGCCGGCGGCGAGGTCGCCGTCGTGGGCGTCGGCACATCGGGTGATGAGGGCGAAGAACCGCTCGGAGTCGGTGTCGCCGGTGACCAGGTCGCGGTAGTCGCCGAGTTCAGCCTCCAACGCCGGAAGGTTCCCGATGACGCCGTTGTGCGCGAACAACCGGCCCCGCTGCTCGAAGGGGTGGGTATTGCGCGGCTCCAGTCCGCCGGTGGAGGCGTAGCGGATATGCGCGAGGAATGTCGTGGACTCGCGCTCCTTGGCGTCACGGGCGAACTGCTGGTCCTCGTAGGCGGCCAGGGGTTGCTTGTCGACCTGGGGCGAGCCGTCGGTGGCGAAGGTGCCCAGCCCGGTCCCGTCCGGCTCTCGACGGCTCTGCCGCGCCAGGCTGTCCGGCGCTTCCAGCAGCCAGAACGTCGCACGCACACGCTCCGGCGCGGCGGACAGTCCGAATAGGCGACACATCGCAGACCTTCACTCCCGGGGACATGATCTCTCCCTGTGTACCCGTGAGCGTTGCCTGCCAACCGCCACTCTGGCCCCGCGTCCCACGGTGGTGACGTGCCCTTCAGGGACTTGCGCCGTCGTCACCGGCGCAGGCCGGGGGGCGGGAAGGTCACGGTGATCAGCAAACCGCCCGCTGTGAGTGGGGTTGGCTCGACAGTGCCGTCGTGGGCGGCGGCGATCGTGTGCACGATGGACAGGCCGAAGCCGTGACCCCCGTCGTGGCGGGTGCGATCCGCGCCGAGTTGCTGGAACGGCTGGAACAGCCGGTCCACTTCGGACTCCGGCACCACCGGTCCGGTGTTGGACACCGAGAGCGCGGACTGTCCTGATCGGACGGTGGTGGAGTGTCTGAGTCGTGGGAAATACCGTGCTGATAACGGTTCTGGACGTCGGTGGCACGTTCGTGCGCTGGGCGCGGTGGTCACCGGAACAGGGGGCTCGGGAGACCCGGAGCGTCCCGGCGGTGCCGCGCTCGACCACCGGAGCGGCACGGTCTACGCGTCCGCCCCGCTGTGGGGAACGCATGCTCGGCCGTTCGACTTGCTCGCGGCACTGAACGAGGCCTCGGGGCCGGGAATCCGGCGGCTGGGCGAGGTTTCTGCGGCAGCGGCGCGGCCGCCGGTGGCGAACCTCGGCCTTCGGGCTCCGGCTGGCGTGTGGCGGAGCTTGGAGACCACAAGGAGCGCGCTAGGCGGGTGGGCGGACGCGGCGGTGCCGGACGGCGTCGGCGGCGTCGAAGCGAGTGACGATCGCGGCGAGCAAACGCCGCGCCGCGGCGACTTCGTCGCTGCCGAAGTCCTCGGTCAGTTCGGTTTCGAGGGCTTGGCGGTGCACGCCGGTGGCCTCGATCGAGGCAAGGGCTCGTTCGGTCAGGTGGATGAGCCTTGTCCGGGCGTCGTCGGGGGAGACTTCGCGGATGAGCAGGCCTCGCCGTTCCAGGTCCGCCACAGCCTTCGACGCGGCCTGCTGCGTGACGCCCATCCGCTCCGCGAGCGCGGAGATCGAGAGCGACGCGGCGAGTACGTGCTGGAACACCACGCCGTCGTTGAACCGGATTTCGCCGTAGCCCTCGGCTGCCAATCTGCGCTGCACCTCGTCGGACATCGCCCAGCCCGCGAACAACGAAACCAGTGACAATTCGAGGCCTTCTGCCGTAATATCCACAACCATGGTTGTGGAAACTAGCACAGTGATCGAGGACTTCGTCCGCGTCGCGCACCGGATCGTGTGGTGCACGCTCGCCACCGTGGACCGGCGGGGCAGGCCGCGCTCCCGGGTCGTGCACCCGTATTGGGAACAGGTCGGTGACACGGTGACCGGCTGGCTGTTCACCCGGCCGACGCCGCTCAAGGTGGCTCACCTCGGTAAAACGCCGTACGTTTCCTGCTCCTACTGGGATCCCGCGCATGAGGTCGCCGTCGCGGAGTGCGACGCGGAGTTCGCGGATGACGCCGAAAGCCGCCGGAAGGTCTGGGAACTGTTCGAGTCGGCACAGGAGCCGCTGGGGTACGACCCGAAGATCCTGGGCGGTGACGACCCGCTGGACACCGCGATCATCGTGCTGCGGCTGACCCCTTGGCGGCTGTCCACCGCGAAGGGGGTCTGGAGGCGACCAGAAGGGGACTCGCCTTCGCTTACCCACGAGGAAAGCCCCCTCCAGTCCATCGGTTAGGGCGTGTCTGATGGTTCTGTTCGATGGGATTCGTGATCCGGGTGGTTCGCCGTCGTGCCGGCGCGCCCGGTCCGACGAGGGGTCGCCTGGGCGCGGATGGGGCGAACAAGATCCTCCGGACACGCCCTGAATCCTCCGGCCGGTGTCCGCCTTGTGGCGTTCTTCGTCACGGGAAGCGTGCCTGGTTGGCAATCACTCGAGCAGCTCTGCGCGTTTCTGGAGGACTTGCGCCGCGGTTGACGGAGTCGATGTCGGAGACGGGGTGCAGCTCGTTCTTCACAGAAGTAGGCCTCGCCGCCCGGGAGCGACGTCCCCCACAATCGTATCTGTTGAATTGACAAGCATCGATTCACGCCGTTCGATTGCGTTTGCTGGCTTCGACGCAGGTGGGGTCAGTTGGCACGACGGCATCGCCGTGGAGACGAAGTCGGGCAGTGTTGCCTCCGGCGCCTAGCCCGACGACCTGGTCGACGGAACCGTGCTGTTCACCCATATCAATGCTGGGTCGACAAGCCATCCATGCTACCCAAGGAGTGATTTTGATGCAGTGTCTGGAATGCGCCGTCGACGAGAACACGACCGAGGCTGTCGCGGTCTGCGCAGGTTGCGGAGCCGGAGTCTGTCGTAGCCACACTGTCATCGGGTGCCGCGCCGAACTCACCCGCCATGCCCGCGGGATGGGCGTGCAGGTCGAAGAACGGTGGAGCCGCGCGATGCGCTGCGCTCACTGCGCGCAAAACCTTCCGAGCTCCGCAGTGGCACAGGTATCCGCGGGGGCCGGTTGCTGTTGACCAGCTCTACGTAGACGAGTACCGCCAGTTCGTCTACTCGGTCACCCTCGGCAACGGCACCCCGTACTTCCCGCCGCTGGACACCCACCTTGACCTGCGGCTGACTGGCGCTGAACTCCCGGGTCGTCTAACTTCGCTACCAGCGCATACGCTGAGTTCGACCTTTGGTGGAAGATGCCCGACTCCACCGACCGGACATGCACGCGGAGGAATTCGCCATGCCCTATGCCGTGGACTTCGACACCGTATCGACCGTCGGCCTGGAGTCGTCGCCGGTCGCGGCCGCGCTCGCCGGTCTGCGGGCGAACGAGGCCCGGTACTTCAAGAACAAGTACAGCCACGTTTTCACGGTCGAGCCCGCGAGCTACGCCGGGTCGACCATCGACTGGGTGAACCGGATACTTGAGGAAGAACGCGGTATCGCCATCTCTTCTCGCCCGCTCGAAGCGACCGCATTCCAGGTCGAGAACATTCGGATGGCCTACGTCTTCTACGAGAACGGTCTGTCGATCAACGTGATGTACACCGTCGACGACTCCGGGAAACGGGCAGTCGGGTTCAAGCTCTCCGACGGAATGGAAGTCCCCGCGGAACTCGCCTCGTTCAAGTTCGCTCGACAGAAGTCGAAGCTGGCCGGAACCATCCGCGGCTCCTACTTCCTCATCAAAAACGAGTACTGACCCCAGGATCGGCGTTGCCGGTCAGCCATCTCCCGCCGGTCGTGGCCACAAACCGCAGGACCCCCGGATCGCGTGTGCGACGGTTCGCTTGTTCACCCACCAGTAGGCCGAGCGACTGACGCAGGCCAGGTGACGTGTGCAGCAAGACCCGACTCCGCGTACCCGTGCCGGCGCAGGTGCTTCTAAGCGTCGTTGGGTGCCAGGGCCGCGGTGAATCGGGTCGCGACCGCCATGACTGCGGCACGCAGCTCATCTCCGCCGTCGACACGGAACGCGAACGGCACGGTCGCTAACCACTCCTGCGCGTACATCGCCGGATTACTGGTACTGCCGATGAGCACGCACCCGTTCCCCCATGGTTGAAGCCGTCCCATGGGAGGCCGGATCCAGGGCGCTACCTCGGCCATCGGGACGTCGAACACGACGCGGGCGGGGAAGTCCCACCCCGTGCCCAGGTTCTCCTCCAGCGCCGCGACCGGGTCGAGATCGTCGGGCGGCTCGAACTCGTGCGCGGTCCGCACGACCGCGCGGACCCGGTCGATCCGGTAGGTGCGAATCGCGTCCGCGCGATGGGAATGACACAGCAGGTACCAGCGCCCGTGGCGGGCCACGACCGCCCAGGGGTCCACTTCGGCCTCCCACTCGTTGTTGGTTTCGCTCCGGTAGGTGATCAGCACCCGGCGTCTGGCCGCGACGGCGGCGACGAGTGCGCTGGTGGTGGCGGGATCAGGGCGGGCGGAGTGCCGGTCGGGCGCGGCCGAGGCGTGCTCGCGCAGCGCGGCTGCCTGTCGTCCGACGTTCTCGGGCAGCGCCTGGATGACCTTGCCGAGGGCAGCTCCGACAAGGTCGTCGACGTCAGTGGCGCCCGGCTGGCCGTCGAGCACCGCCATGACCAACCCCAGTGCCTCGGCCTGGGTGAACACGATCGGAGGCAACCTCGTTCCCCGCCGGAGCCGGTACCCGCCGTGCGGCCCACGGGTCGACTCGACCTGGATGCCGGCCTCCCGGAGGATCCCGATGTAGCGGCGGGCGGCGCGCTCGGTCACGCCCAGTGTCTCGGCGAGTTGGTCGGCCGTTGTGCCGGGGCGGGCCTGGAGGATCTCCAGGGCGCGCAGTGCCCGTGCGGTGGGACTGAGGTCACTCGGCACCCGAGCAGGCTAGGCGATCGCCTGATGAACCGGAAGCGGAGTGTCCGGAATTGGCTATAGCGTGACGTGTCGATGCACCGCGGTACCTGACCGCGCAGGAAAAGGGAGAATTGATCATGGACGTCCTGCTCATCGCAGGCCTGTGGCTCGACGGATCCGTCTGGGACGATGTCGCGTCCACACTCCGGTCGCTCGGCCACAACCCCGTGCCGCTGACCCTGCCCGGTCAGGGCGATGGATCGACTTCCGCCACGCTCGACGACCAGGCGGCGGCCGTGCTCGCCGCCGTGGACTCAGCCTCCGGCAGGCCCATGGTGGTCGGGCACTCGGCAGCCTGCACTCTGGCCTGGCTGGCCGCCGACGCGCGACCGGAGAAGATCTCCAAGGCCGTCCTCATCGGTGGCTTCCCGACCGACGACGGGAAGCCCTACGCCGACTTCTTCGAGCTGCGGGACGGCGTCATGCCCTTCCCCGGCTGGGCCCCCTTCGAGGGACCGGACTCGGTTGACCTCGACGAGGAGGCCAGGCGCGCCATCGCAGCCACCGCGATCCCCGTTCCCGAAGGCGTGGCCACGGGCGTCGTGCGGCTGACGGACGAGCGACGCTTCGATGTGCCGGTCGTACTCGTATGTCCCGAGTTCACCCCTGCCCAGGCCAAGGAATTGATCGACGCCGGCGACGCGGCCGAACTCGCGAAGGTCACGCACCTCGACTTCGTCGACATCGACTCCGGTCATTGGCCCATGCACACCAAGCCGACCGAACTCGCCCGCCTCCTCGCCGCAGCGGCCGACGCGGCCTGACACGGCAGCGCGGCTCTCAGGCGTTACGGCGCCCGACAGCCAGGGCTCGTGCACCCTCAAGGGAGGTTTCGGGCCTAAGACGATCAGCCAGACAGTCCCGGTGGGAGATGACGGTGTGGCTTCCCGGACCATCGTTGCTGCGGGAATCGAGGACGAGACCGTCTCCGCCGGCGCTGAGGTTTGTGTGGTGTCCACAGAAGTCACAGGGCCAGCGGAACGACTCCAGGTCCGCGGGCCGGATGCTGAGTCGAGCCCACGCGGGGGAATGCCACCTGCGGACCTCTTGGACGACTGCGTCTATTTCCGTACCGATAGGGGGAAACATCGCCAGCAGTTCCGCGTGGGTGTTCGTTGTTTCACTGAACTGCGCGATGATATCCACCGAAGCGCCCACCCGCTCATGACTGACGATCCGCGCCATCACGCCCCACGGGTGATGGCTGAGCACTCCGGCGCGGACTCGCTGACCAGGCATGAGCGCCAGGCTCTCGGTTTCGAAACGCTCCACGACCGCACCGCCCTCCCGAACGAACCTGCCTGTGTCCAACAGGACTCAGAACGAGACCTATTCGACAATGGCTGCCCATCCGGAACATCCTGTCATGCCGCGAGTCGGTCGCCGTGGCATCCGCCATGAATTCACTGCAAGCGCCGCGATGCCCTTTCGTGCACCGGTGCCGACTGTGCCAGTGGATAGGCAGGCGGATGACGGCAGCGGGCCTACCTCCTGTTCCGGGCTGCCGGTCCGGGCTGGATGTTCTCCAAGTCCTCCAGCAGGCTGGGGTGCTTCGGCTCCCAGCCGAGCGCCTGCCGGGTGTGGGTGCTGGACGAGGGCTGGTCGGCCGCGAAGATGACGCCGAGGGGGCCGTAGGTCTCCACCGGCACGGACTCGACGGGCAGGCCCAGCCGCCGGCCGATGACAGCTGCGATGTCACGCACCTGGTCACCCTCGTCGCCCACGGCATGCCAGGCGGTGCCGGCTTCCGCCTGCACCAGGACGAGCCGGAACAGGACCGCGGCGTCGAGGGCATGCACGGCCGGCCAGCGCTGCGTGCCGTCGCCCGGGTAGCCGGACACTCCGCTCTGACGTGCGATCCCGGTCAACAGACCGGCAAACCCGCCCGTGCCCTCGTTGTGGACGGTCCGCGGCAGGCGGATGGCCGTGCTCCGGACCCCGCGCGAGGCCAGGCCCAGGACTCCCGTCACCGCGCGACCGCGACCACCGACCGGCCCCTCGGTCGGAATCGAGTCGGCCTCGGTGGAGGCGCGGCCCGGCGCAGCGGGCGTGCCCGAGCAGGTGACGAAGGGACGGTCGCTGCCGACGAGTGCCTCACCGAGGGTGGCGAGGGCGGCGCTTTCCTCGGCGACCGCGTTCGCCAGGGCTTCCGGGCTGCTGAAGTCGTTGGCGAAGGCCAGGTGGATCACGCCGTCGGCCCGAGCGGCGCCGGCGCGTAGGACGTCCAGATCCGCTAGACCCCCTCGGAGCGGCTCCGCGCCGGCAGCGGAGGCGGCTTGCGCGGAGGCGTCGGAGCGGGCGAGTGCGAGGACGGTGTGGCCGTTGCCGAGCAGCTCGGCGACGACGGCGGATCCGATCATGCCGGTGCCGCCGGTGATGAAGACGCGCATGGAACTCTCCCGTGAGTGATGGGACTCTTGTGCCATCACCGTACCAGAGTGATGGGACAAGAGTCCCATCGCATATGATGGCTCCATGGGTCGTTGGGAGCCGGGCGCGCGCGAACGCCTCGTCGTGGCTGCCGTCGACCTGTTCACTGAGCAGGGGTACGACGCCACGACGGTCGCGCAGATCGCCGAGCGCGCCGGGGTCACCAAAAGCACCTTCTTCCGATACTTTCCCGACAAGCGCGAGTTGCTGGTCGCCGGGCAGGAGACGCTGAGCCAGCTGCTGACCGAAGGCATCGCCGAGGCGCCCGCCGACGCCAGCCCGCTCGAGGCGGTCGCCGCCGGTCTGGAGCGCGCCTCGACCGCGATGGGCCCGATGAGCCGGGAGATCGCCCCGCGTCTGAAGGCGGCCGTCGCCGCCAGCGCTGAACTTCAGGAGCGCGACGCCCTCAAGAGCGTCAGCCTCGCGGCCGCCATGACCGCTGCACTGGTCGCCCGCGACGTGCCCGATCCGACCGCCGCCCTCGCCAGCGAGCTCGGCGTCCTCGCCTTCAAGCGGGGATACGCCGAATGGTCCGAAGGTGACCGGGCCCCCGAGGACGGGTTCGCCGCCTACCTCCTGAAAGCCCTCGACGAGCTTCGCGCCGCGAGCGCGTCGCTGGGCTGACCGGACAAACCCACCCGCTCGCCGGCCTGCTGCCGAGTCACGCCTCAGCCGTTCCGCCGTGCCGATGCCGCAAGGCACCCTCGCCTCGCCGCGCAGAGACTGTGACGGCCATCACAGACGTTATGGTGTCGAGAACATTGCGCCAGTTCCGTCCCAGTGGCACGAGCGGCCACGATGGTCGCGTGACACGGGAGGAATGATGATCTAGGGGATGGATCACGCCGGCGTTGTGGTCGAGGATCTCGCGGCTGCTATCGCGTTCTCATCGAACTGGGCCTGGAACTGGAGGGCGAGACAGCAGTCGAGGGTGATGGGTGGATCAGCTCATCGGGCTGGTCGAGGAGCTCAACTGAAGTAGATCGCCAATCAGCACGTTGCGTACCAGACTTCCGTTCGAAGAAAGGACCGTCCGTCATGGCTGTCGCCGATGACCTTGACCACGCCACCGACTCGCAATGGGACTGGGTCGCTGATCAGACTCGTACGTATCTGGCCTCGGGTGGCACCGAAGGATACGAGTCGAACGGCGTCTACACGCTCGTGCTCGCCACGACCGGACGCAGGACCGGCATCCCGCGCCGCACGTGCCTGATCTACGGCACCGCAGGCGAGGACTTCGTCGTCGTCGCCTCCAAAGGTGGTGCCGACGAGGATCCGGCGTGGTTCAAGAACCTCCAAGCGGACCCGAGTGTCGGGGCGCAGGTCGGCGGCCGTCGGTTCACCGCTCGCGCCCGGGTCGCGTCCCCGGCCGAACGTGGCCCCCTCTGGCTCCAGATGGCGCGCATCTTCCCGCTGTACGACGAGTACGCACAGAAGACCGACCGCGAAATCCCGATCGTCCTGCTCACTCCGCAGGACTGACCCTGGCACCGGCCGCGAACGCCTGTATGCGCGGAGACACTCCGTTCTAGCCGCGCACCGAGCCCGGGTATCGAGAGGTGAGCAGCACGAAGAAGCCCGCGATGTCGTGCGGGCACAGGAAAACCGGGTGGGTGCGGCCACGCCGTGACGTGACCGCCACACCCGTCGGGGACTGCGCGGTGGGACCGGGGAGCTAGCTCATGGGGAGCCGCTGACTCGGAAAGCTCGGCACCCTCGGCCGAGTCGACGAGCTCATCAACACCAGCGTCCTTCCCGGCTCTCAGATCCTCGATTGCAGGGCCCATTCTTTGTGTACCGACACGTCCATGACATCCCTCGTGATTGCCTGTGTGAATTACGCCAAGTGCGGTCGATCTTGAGGTTGTCGAACCGTTGATGCCGCCGCTGAACGGCACCGCGACTAGGTGAGGATCGTCGTCGATCATGACGGCGGTTCTAGCGCTTGTCTGACTAGCTTTCGATATGCCTAAGGTGTTCCTCGCCGGTGGCGAAGAATTTGTCGAGATACTCGTCCCTCGGGAGTTCGCTGTCACGGATCAGGGAGAACACTTCAACACCGTGACCGGGTTCTACGTCCTCGTCCCGGGCGAAGCCCTGAGCAAACTCGAGATAGGTCATCTCATACCCAGATTCCGCGTAGTCAACGGCTTCCTTTTCAGCGAACTCGACTGATTCCTCGATGCTCACCTGACGCTGTACCAATGCTTGCCGTCGGCTGACACTAATTCGCCTCATATCCTTGGGTGCTCTATCAGAAGGAGAATGCGGCGAAGAGTCCGACCAGTGCGGCACCGATCGGGCCCAGGTCAAGGGCTCCAGGACAGAGTTCACTCCGCCGCTGAAACTACTCCTCCTGTTCTCGTTCCGATTTTGCACTTCGCTTGTACCTTGGTACTCTTTTGTTCGTCCTGACTCAGGTTGGCGAGTTTTTGGTTCCCAGGCCGGTACCCGCCGCCTCTTGCCCATGGTGAACACCGTGCAGAGACCTGACGGGTCGGTGAAGTTGACGGGGTTGTTTGATCCGTAGGTGTGATGTCGCGCTTGTATTACAGAGAACAGAAAAGTGCCGCTTTACTGGTAACCCCGGATATTGGATAATGTGGAATGGGTTGTGCGACGTGGGGATCCGCGTGTCCGAGCACGCGCTGCCGTCGGCGAGGGTCGAGGATTCCAGGTTGTCGGAGCGCGTTCTTCCGCCGAGGTGCGGACGGCGTCATGGGTGTACTTCCGATCTGTGCCAGCCGGTTTCCCTGCGTATCCGAACTCTCGGGGGTCTTTGATCGCGGTCAGTCACTGGTGCGCCGCCACCTGTACGGGTCATGTCAGTTGGCGGACAGCCCTGCTCGGAGGCCACGAACCGGCTCGGCGAGTCGCTACCTTTCTCAACCGCTGGGTTGACGATGGCCCGGTAGGCGGCCTAGCCTCATCGTCAACCGATGAGTTGAGGAAGACTGGTGGAAGAGAGCACGGAGCAGCTCAACCGAGTGTTCGCGGCATTGGCCGACCCGACTCGGCGCGGGCTGGTGGCCCGGCTGGCCGGCGCGGACGCGACTGTGGGCGAGCTGGCGAAGCCGCACGACATGAGCATCCAAGCGATCTCCAAGCATGTGAAGGTGCTCGAGGGGGCCGGACTGGTAACCCGCAGCGGGGAGGGCCAGCGGCGGCCGGTGCACCTGGACGCAGCGGTGTTCGACCTGATGACGAACTGGATCGAGCGCTATCGCCAGGAGGCCGAGGATCGTTATCGACGCCTCGACGCCCTGCTGGACCGGATGGCCGACGACAACGACCAGAGGCAGACCCAAACGAAGGACGCATCATGACCAAGCAACAGACCGAGATCGAGGCGGACGAGAAGGTTCCGACGATCGAGGTCATCAGGGAATTCGACGCAACTCCCGAGCAGGTGTTCCGCGCCCACGTCGACCGCGAGCTCTACGCGCAATGGGTCGGGCCGCGCTCGGTGACCACGAGGATCACCAGATGGGAAGCTCGCACGGGCGGCGCGTGGGCCTTCGCCAACGATCGTGACGGCGAGGAGATCGCCTCGTTCTACGGCAGCTTCCACGAAGTGCGGCCGCACGAGCGGATCGTGTGGACCTTTACCTACGAAGGAGAGCCCGACGGAGTCGCGCTGGAGACGCTGACCTTCGAGGCGATCGAGGACGGGCGTACGCAGCTGAGGGTGTTGAGCGTGGTGCAGGACTTCGAGACGCGCGACGGCATGCTGTCCAGTGGCATGGACGTCGGGATCAACGAGGGTTTCGACAAGCTCGACGACCTGCTCGCGAAGGGGCCTGAGATGACGTCCGCGCTGCCCAACAGTCGGGCCCAACAGCATGCCTACGACGCGGCCCGGTTCACCGAGCTGGTCGCGTCCGCGTCAGCCGGCGACTGGGCCCGGCCCAGCCCGGTTGCGGAGTGGACAGCTCTCGACATCGTGAAGCATCTGGTCGAGTGGTCCCGTGGCTTCCTCAAGGGTGCACGGATTGAGCTGCCGGCCCTGGACGTCGAGGCTGACCCGGTCGCCGCCTGGAAGCAGCACGTCACCGACATCCAGTCCATCCTGGACGACCCCGCCGGGCGGGTGCTCAGCAACCCACACATCGGCGACAAGCCCGTGGATGAGGCGATCGACCAGTTCTACACCGCCGACATCTGGATGCACTCTTGGGACCTCGCCAAGGCGCTCGGCCGAGAGCCCGACCTGGGCCAGGAGCGTTGCAGCGCCGCGCTGGCGGCCATGAAGCCGATGGAGCAGATACTGCGCGACAGCGGGCAGTTCGGTCCAGCTGTGCCCGGCGTCCACGGAGCCTCCCCGCAGGACCAACTGATGGCCTTCATCGGCCGGGACCCGGCCTGGAAATCCGAAGGTTGAGTCGTCACAAACGCCAGGTTGGCTTCTCAGCAATGACCGGGCTGAGCATGCGGTCCTCAAGCACCACCGCTGAGGTCAGGGGGGCCGGCGCAGGGCTCAGGCGGCGTTTCAGGAGGTCGTCGCGGAGGTGATCCGGCGTGCCACGTCCTCAGGGGCAAGGGTGAGGGACTCGTCGATCTCGGCGAGGACGGGGACGGCGCCCCGGTGGACGACGGCGGCGATGGACGCGATGAACGTCTAACCGGGGACGATCACCTCGTCGCCGGGACCGACGCCGAGTGCCACCAGTGAGGTGAGCAGCGCGGACGTGCAGCTGTTGACGGCCAGGCAGTGGCGGGCCCCCGTTCGCTGCTCGAACTCGCGCTCGAGTGTGTACACCATGGACGGTTCGGCCGATTCGTCGAACCGGTATCGGTTCAGGTGCCACCCGTCCAGTGCCCGCTGTACCATCCATCGCGCTGTTCGTGATCATCGGCGCCATCGCCGGTGTCGCGAATGCCTTCGTCTGGGCGCCACTCGCTGCCACCGCCATCCGAAACCTGTCAATCCAACAGGCCGGTGCCGGCTCGGGCGTTTTCATGACCACCCACCAGTTGGGTTTCACACTCGGTTCGGCCACCATCAGCGCGCTGTTGTCGGCGCGCATCGCGGCACAGGGACTTCCGGATGGCCCGATCGGAGAAAGCGGTGGCGGCAATACCGTGCGCGACCTGCCACCTGAACTACGCGAAGTCGTCCTGCACAAGGTCAGTACCGCACTCAGCCAATCCCTGTACCTGCCCGCGCTGGTCCTGCTGATCGGCCTGGCCGCGTCCGCGTTGTTCATCAGCCGGCCGAGCACAGCCAGTGATCCGAACGCGGAGGCGGCAAAAGCCGGAGCGTTGCGCTGAACCCTGCTGAACCGTAAGGGTTTTCTGCACAACGCAGAGAAACGGCAAGGCCCCTTTCGTCAGCCGAAAGGGGCCTTGCCGTTTACGTGGTCACCGACCACTTAGACCGTCTTCATCATCCCGCCGTCGATCACCAGGTCCGCACCGCTCATGTTGGCCACCCGCCCGGACGCGAGGAAGACTACGAGCGCCGCGATCTCCTCCGGGGCGGCGAACTCGCCGGTCGACAGGCCGACCGTCGCCGGAAGCTGGTCTTTGAACGTTTCCAGCGCGGCGCCCGCCCGCTGGGCGAGCATGTCGCCGGGTCCGCCGGGTGACGTCCACAGGTCGGTCCACACCGGACCGGGCGAGATCGTGTTCACCCGCAGACCGCGGCCGCCGAACTCCTCGGCGAGCGCCTTGCCGAGGTTCGACACGGCGGCCTTGACCGCGGACTGCGCGATCAGGCGCGGCTGAGGCAGCTTCGCGTTGACCGAACTGATGTTGATCACCGCGCCGCGACGCTCGAGGAGGCTTGGGAGCGCGGCCCGCGTCGCGCGGACGTTCGACATGAACGTCATGTTGAACGTGTGCAGCCAGGCCTCGTCGTCGAGCTGGAGGAACCCGCCAGGGGGCGTCGAAGTGCCCGCGACATTGTTGACGAGCAGGTCTATCCCGCCGTGCAGGTCGAGTGCGTGCTGCACGACGCGCGCGGGCTCGTCGGGGTTGCCCAGGTCGGCCTCGATCGCGTCCGGCGTCAGCTCCTTCAGCGCGTCGGTGACAGTGCGGCTGCCTGCGACGACAACGAACCCGTCTTCGACGAGTGCCTGGACGATCGCCAACCCGATCCCCCTTCCGGCTCCGGTCACCACAGCAACACGCGTTGTCTTTGTCGTCATCAGAAATGTCCTCCACCGCTTTTACGGTCAATAGTCGTGCTGGATTGAAATGCGGACCAAAACTCTCGCGACGGCTGCTTTTGCAGCGTATCGTGCCGGTCAGGTGGACATCGGTATCCCCGGCGACCGAAACCGCGCAGTTGTCTGAACAGGCAATCGTTCCGGGGATCTGTCCCGCCGGCGGGACGACGCTGTGGCCGCCGGTCGGACGTTCGTGAACCGCGTGCGACTTTACTCGCGTTGCGGCGATTCCGTGCTCAGTGTGTCCTCGGCCGCGCGGTCCAGGATGAGCACCATCCAATTCTCCAAATGGTCGTTTGATCTCCGCGTGGCCGCACGCCAGAGACCTGCGGCGTCGATGGCCCGGATGTAGCGGTCTGCGTAGTTCTCCTGACCGCAGACCAGCCAGTCGCCCAGACACCAGGCGGACGAGTCAAGGATGCGTGACAGTTGCGCCCCGGCCCGTTCCCAGCTGTTGTAGGTGAGGCTGGGCGGAAAACGCAGGCCGACGCGGGAGATCAATACTTGGTCGTGGCGGGCCTGCGACTTTCTCGACGCTTGCACCGGCTCCGGGGATGCGTTGTTCGGTTCGTGGCACTTTTCCCCTAAAGTGCCCAACATGTGTTATAGATCTACTTTCGACGAAGGTCTGGTGGTCTGGGTTGACCCGGCGGGCAACAGAGAAGTCGGTACGCCACGCGGGTAACAGTGGCGGAGGTCGTCACCGGCGCTGGTTACGTCCCCCGACGCCGGTCGTTTCCCGGTTTCGGTGCGTTGAACTCACCGTATAGTCTCTCCCCTAGCCCCAGTACCCACAATTCACCAGCCCCAGTACCCGCAATTGTAGCGCAGTTCTATCCGGGCATAGGCGGCCCGCGGTGCGTTCTCGACTGGCGGACGGATAGGCCTGCCCGGAATCCGCGAGTGGGACATTGACCGAAATGGCGAGCACATCGGTGAGAGTCTGGGGGCGCACCGGTCTGGGGAACGTTCGCGGTACGACGGGGTGTTCAACGGTGCGGGGGACCGGCGCGCGTTTCCCAGCAGCTTCAGCCCGGTCACTCCGACCAGTTTTTTTACAGTTCATGTGCCAAGGACTTGCAATGGCGGAACCGATCCGGTATTGCGGGGCCGGCACCTTGTTTCGCCTTGCTTCGGGCGCTGTATTCGACAGGTACTCACTGGGGAGAGAAAAATGGATGAAAAGACCACATCGGCTACGAAGAGAAATGACAGGCGCTCGTTTTTAACTGTGACTGCGGGGCTGGCCGCGGGCGCCGTCGCGCTCCCGTTGCTGAGCTCCGGGACCGCGGTCGCCGCCGACCCGGGCGTCGCGGAAGCGACCCCGGCCGACAGCTTCGGGCCGTTCACCATATCGCCGGGCGATCCTCGCTACGATGAGTTGGTCACCGGCGACAACCAGCGCTGGGTGGGTTCCCCCGACTACTTCAAGCTGGTCGGCTCGACCCAGCAAGTCGTCGACGCCGTGCAGACCGCCGTCCGCGATGGACGGCGGGTCGCGGTACGCAGCGGCGGACACTGCTACGACGACTTCGTCAGCAATCCCGACGTCCGCATGGTGATCGACATGTCGGGGATGGACGCGGTCTACTACGACCCGAAAATGCGGGCGTTCGCCGTTGAGCCCGGCGCGCGGCTGCTGGATCTGTACGCCACCCTGACCTCACCAGCTCCGAAATCGACAACCCGAACGCGATGCTGCTGATGCTCCCGCACGGCGGGAACGTGAACGCGGTGGACTCCGCCGCGACCGCCGCCCCGCACCGGAGTTCGGCGTTCCAGGCGCTCTGCCAGAGCTTCTGGTCCGCTCCCGCCGACGACGCCAAGAACCTGGCCTGGGTCCGCAAGTTCTACGCCGACCTCTACGCCGCCACCGGCGGCGTCCCGGTCCCCAATGACCGCACCGACGGCTGCTACGTCAACTACGCCGACACCGACCAGCACGACCTGTACTACAAATCCAACTATGCCCGCTTGCAACAGGTCAAAGCCAAATGGGATCCGAAGGACATCTTCGGCCACGCCCAGTCAGTCCGACTCCCGTCCTAGAACTGCAACGGCAGTTAGGCGAGTGCTTAGCCATGGCGTTTGTAGTGGCTGAGTCTGTAGTCGAATCCGGCTTCGTCTTGGGTTCACGTCACCAGCCGATATTATGGCTGAACGCAGTACACGCTAATGAAAGGACGTCGGCGACAGGGTAACCGTGCCGGATAGCGGCAGGCTGGTACTCGAATCTCCTGCTCGAACGGTGTAGGTGCCGCCCACCACATTCCATTCGCTTTTCGTACTATTCCAGGTGGAAAAAGCGCGCTCGTCGAGCCGAAGTTTGACGTGCTGCCGCTGACCTGCCGCGAGAGTGACCCGCTGGAAGCCCTTGAGCTGCTGGGGCGGTTCTCCTGCCGCGGTGGGAAAGCTCAGGTACACCTGTGCCACGTCGGCCCCCGACCGCTGTCCAGTGTTGGTGACGTCGACGCCGACATCGACATAGCCGCCGTGCGGCGCCGATGAAACGGTGAGGTTGGAGTACGCGAAGTTCGTGTAGGACAGACCAAAGCCGAACGGATACAGCGGTTGGATGTTTTGGCTGTCATACCAACGGTATCCGACCTGGAGACCCTCAGAATACGTGACGGTGCCATTCACGCCCGGATACTGCTGCGGCGTATTGGCGGGCACATCGCCCCCGGCTTGTGGGAACGTGACGGGAAGCTTGCCCGACGGGTTAACGTCACCAAACAGCAGTGCCGCCACGGCACTACCGTCCTCCTGCCCCGGGTACCACGCCTCCAGAATCGCCGGAACCTGGTCCTTCCACGGCATGAGGACGGGACCGCCGCTCTTCACCACCACGATGGTGTGCGGATTGGCAGCTGCAACCGCCTCAACGAGCTGGTCCTGCACGCCGCTGAGCGCGAGGCTCGGGCGGTCCACGGCTTCCGTCTCGTTGTCACCAACCATCACCACGGCCACATCCGCGTTTTTCGCCGCTGCCACGGCACTCGGTATATCGTCGGCGATGGCACCGGGCGCGTAGTCGACACGGACGCTGGCGCCCACCCGGTTCTGGATGCCCTGGACCGGGCTGACCGTGTACGTCGGAATAACGTGCGAACTGCCACCGCCACCGGTCACGGCCTGACCCGCGTAGGGACCTACAACCGCGATCGAGTGCAGAGTGTTCGTGCTGAGCGGCAGTTGTGCGTTCTCATTGCGCAGCAGTACCGAACCCTCTTCGGCCAGCTCGCCCGAGACCGCGCCGTCCGCTTGCACCGGAATGGGCGACGTGGTAAGCGGGTGCTCGAAGAGGCCGAACTGCATCATGACGGCGAACCGCCGGACCAACAGGGTATCGACCATCTGCTCGGATACCATGCCAGCACTGACCGCTTGCTTCATGGCGGCGCCGTAGAACTGACCGGTGGGCATCTCCAGATCCATGCCGGCCACCGCGGATTGGGCCGTATCGTGTGTGGCGCCGAAGTCGGACTGCACGAATCCGGAGAACCCCCACTGGTTGTGGAGGACATCCTGCAGTAGGTAGCTGCTCTGGCAGGCGAAATCCCCGTTGATCTGCGGGTAGGCGCACATCACCGATCCCACATGACCGTCCTTGACGGCGGCCTCAAACTGCGGCAAATAGATCTCGTGCAGCGTCCTATCGTCTATTATCTCATTGATCGTTAATCGGTTTTGCTCCTGGTTGTTCGCGGCATAGTGCTTGACCTCGGCGATGACTCCGTTGCTCTGAATGCCTTCGATGTTGGCGGCGGCGAGTTGACCCGCGAGGTAGGGATCCTCGCCATATCCTTCGAACGTCCGGCCGCTGACCGGTACTCGTGCGATGTTGATGGCCGGGCCCTCCAGCAGATTGTGCCCGAGATCTTGGGTCTCGGATCCGAGGAGATTGCCGTTCTCTTTGGCGAGGTTGGTGTCGAACGTCGACGCGAGGGAGATCGGCGCGGGAAACGCGGTCGCCGGCTTCTGCTCCGGGTCGTCCGCCGGCCCGACCCCTGCCGGGCCGTTGGCGACGCGCAGCGGCGGAATACTGAGTCTGGGAATACCCGGCACGTAGCGCTTGTGCTGGTCGTCGCTGATGCCGTGCAGCTCGGTGATCTTCTCGTCCAGCGTCATGGCCGCGACGAGGTCGGTAGCTCGTTCTTCTGGTGGCAGATGCGGGTCCAGCCAGGGCGGTGTCGGGGTTGATGAGGCGCTGGCCGCGCCGGTCAGCGTCGCCGCGAGCAGCAGGCCGGCGGCTGAGGCGAGTGCGGTGAAGATGACCTTTCGGTGACTCATCGAGGCAGCCTTCTTTCTTTCGCTGCAAGGAAAGGAACCGGAGACCGTCGCGGAGCCCGCCCGGTTGGGGCTAGCTCCGCGACAGACAGCGATCACTGATCCGTGCGGCACAGATGTATTGCCAGCACGTTGTCGCCGGATACGGCGACATGTACTCCGGAGATGGTCCCGTCACCGCCGCTGCTGCTGAGCCGGAAATCGGCGGCGCTGTTTTCTCTGCCGGTGAATCCAGCGTCCTCCACGGTAAAGGTGGCCGTCTTCCAGGTGTCGGTGTTGGTGAGGGCAACCGGTGCGGTCGACTTGTACTTCTGCGCCGGATCGCTGGAGTCGTATTGCAGTGTCCAGCTTCCGGTGCCGTGGTCGTAGTAGTCGATCTGGACGACCGCGTGGTATTTGCCGCCTGGTACCAGAGAGTTTGGTACGGCGAAGTACATGTACGGAGAGCCGCTAGCAGTGGATCGGGCGTCGCGGCCGCCGACCGTCACAGGTGTGGTAACGCCGTCACCCGTATCGAGTCGATGCAGTCCGTACTCGGTGTCGGCCTGGCCCAGTTGATCGCAGGTGGTGGCGGTTTGGTCCGGGTCGGGGACAGCTAGCATGATTGTTCCGCCCGGCAGCGGTGTCCCGCTCTGAGTATGGAAAGCGACGGGTAGCGGATAGAAGCCGGATCGCAGCCCCGAGGCCACCGTGATCTGGACGGGTTGCTCGGCTCTCCCGTCTGGACCCAACTTCAGTTTCCCTGATGCCGGAGTGACAGTGATGCCCGGTGCTGGTTGTGCTCGCCAGCTGACCGGCTCGCCGACGGCAGGGGACTGCATAGCGACGGCACCGACACTTGCCGTCAACGTCGCACCCGGTTGCGTCACGACTTGTCCAGTCGGCGCGGTGTATCCGACCGCCGGTGGCTGTGCCTGCGGATAGGAGGGATGCTGGTCCAGCGAGGTCGGTGTCGGGGTTGATGAGGCGCTGGCCGCGCCGGTCAGCGTCGCCGCGAGCAGCAGGCCGGCGGCTGAGGCGAGTGCGGTGAAGATGGCCTTTCGGCGGCTCATCGAGGCAGCCTTCTTTCTTTCGCTGCAAGGAAAGAAACCGGAGACCGTCGCGGGGG
>JAVXWP010000080.1:0-3431 GCA_032230695.1 Actinomycetota bacterium
TCAATACGCATAACCAATGCCAACTGGCCGCTCGGGGGAGGTATTCCCCGGAGCGGCCAGTCCGGCCTGACTCAGTGCGCAGCCTTCTCGATACTTAGTGCGCTGCCTTCTCGATCAGCTTGGTGACGGTGCCCGGCTCGGAGAGCGCCACGAGGTGGGAGGCGCCCTTCACCTTGACGATGTGGGCTCCGGCGCGCTCGGCCATGAACTGCTCGGCGGCCGGCGCGATCGCCTTGTCACCGGTCGGGATCAGCGCGTACTTCGGCAGGTCGGCCGGCGCCGACTTCGCGATCGTCTCACCGAAGACCGAGGCCGCGACGGGGCGCTGCGAGGCACCCAGGACGGCGGACTGGCGGTTCGAGAGATCCGCGTCGAAGACTGCGTGGAACGACTCCGGCTTGACGACCAGGTCCGCGCCACCGGCGTACGGGATGGTGTTGGTGGTGTCCGGACCCAGCTCGCTGCCCGGGAACTGGGCGTTGAGCGCCCCGATCGTCTCACCGGCCTGCGGGATGAACGCTGCGACGTACACGAGCGACTTCACACCGGCCGTCCCGGCGAGTTCGGTGATGATCGCGCCGCCGTACGAGTGGCCGACGAGCACCTTGGGGCCGGGGATGCCGGCCAGGACGCTGGTCAGGTAGCGGGTGTCGCTGTCGACGCCGCGCAGCGGGTTGGCCGGTACGACGACCTTGTACCCGTCCCGCTGGAGGCGCTCGGTGACCTCGGCCCAGCTGGCGCCGTCGGCGAACGCACCGTGGACGAGAACGATGGTCGGCTTCGGGTCCTTGTCGTGGGCAACGGCTGCGGTGGTGGCACCGGTGGCGAGCAGGGCGGCGCTGGCGGCGACGGCGAGGATGCGGCGGATCATGACTGAACTCCTTCGACTGCAGTGGCGATGAAGGCCGCGACGGCCTGGGGCTGGGAGACGGCGACGGCGTGCGAACCGCCGACCTCGATCGTGGTGGAGTTGCTGCGGGCGGCCCTCTTGCGCTGGCCGTCCGGGTGGATGGCCTGGTCACCGGTGGCGACCAGGGTGTAGGACGGCAGCCGCTTCCAGCTGGCCGGGCCGGCCTTCTCGTCGAACGCCGCGGCGGCGATCGGGCGCTGGGTCCGGGCGCCGATCTCGTTGTCGGCGACGTCGGCCGCGAACAGCTTCGGGTAGGCGTCGACGGCGATGCTCAGCCACGGCTCCTCGGCACCGTCGCCGGTCGGCAGCAGGTGCGGGACCAGGCCGGAGGCGAAATCGTTCGCGGGGAAGGAGCCGAGCAGGTCCTGCAGGCTCTCGCCCTCGTCCGGCGAGAAGGCCGCGACGAAGACCAGCCCGACGACGTTGTCCGCCTGGTTCGCGGCCGTGGTGATCACCGCGCCGCCGTACGAGTGGCCGACCAGGACGACCGGGCCGTCGATCTCGCGGACCTGGGCGGCGATCCGGCTGCCGTCGAGCCCGGGGCCGCGCAGCTCGTTGGCCAGGGCGAGGGCCGAGATGCCCCGGCTCTTGAGTTCGCTGACCACGCCGGCCCAGCTGGTCGCGTCGGCGAAGGCGCCGTGTACCAGGACGACGGTGGGGGTGTTCTCGGTCATTGTCTGTTCCTCGATCTCGTCTGCGGGGGTTTCTCGGTGGCATAAGAAAACCCCGAAAGCAGGAGTCGGCGGATCGACCGAACAGCGGAACTCGTCAGGCGTGGTGGCGGGTCACCGACCGGCCGGTGCACCTGAATCTCATGCGTTTGGGGGAGGCGCGAACCGTTCGAGCACCAGGCGGGTGAGTTGGACCCGCGAATTGACCCCGAGTTTGCCGAAAGCGGCCCGGAGATGAGTGCCGACCGTGCTGGCCGACAGCACCAGCTCCTCGGCTGCCGACCGGTTGGTGTGGCCCTCTGCGACCAGCAGCGCCACCCGTCGTTCCATCGGGGTCAGCGCCTCCCACCCGGTGTCAGGCCGATGCTGTACCGCGGCCCACCGCCGCCTGCGTACCCCGGCCGCCTGAAGCACCGCCTGCACCCGGGCAGCGGGGCTGGTTGCGCCTTGAGCGGTGTAGGAGTCGAGCGCTCGCTCCAGCGTGGCCACACCGGTTGCACGGTCGCCCTGCTCCAGCTCGGCCTTGCCGTAGAGCTCCTCGGCCCTTGCCAGCAGCAACGGCCTGGGAGTCTCCCGCAGGAACTCGACCGCCTTCGCCAGCCCTGCCCGGTCCTGTTCGTTGTAGGCGGCAACAAGCTGGGCAGCGCCACGGAACCCGGTCGCAGGCGTGGCATCAGCTTGCTCAGCCAGCAGGTCGCGTGCAGCCTCGGCACTGGCCGGGTCGACGACCGCCGCATGGACCAGTAGCTCTGTCCGCTCCGGAAAGTCCAGCGGTACTACGAGGAGCCGGGCAGCCGCTGCCGTATCGCCGTCCGCGATCGCCAGGAGCGCCCTGACCCCGTCGTCGGAGCCTCCGTGCTCCCGAGCTTCCGAGAGCTGGCCTCTGTACAGCGCTGCGAGTGCGAGGACCTGCCGGGCGACCGCCTCAGCGGCGTGGTCATGGAACTGCAGGGCCCAGCGCAACGCCGTCATGGCGGCATCGGTGGCATCGAGGAGGTGACCTGCGGCGAGGTGCAGCCGCGCTCGGAGTACTGATGCGCGCGGGGCGAGCCACGGTTCGCCCTCGGTCAGCACTTCGTCCAGGCGCTTGAGGGCACCGTCGAGATCGTCGAGCTGGGCCCGGCAGAACAGCTCGACCAGCTCGATGCGGAAGGACGGCGGGCTGCCGACCTCAGCCGTCTTCGCCGCTCGCGCACGGGCGTAGTGGTCCCGCGCCACCTCGTACCGGCCTGCCTCCTGGGCACTGATGCCAACAGCAAGCAGCTGCACTGCGCTAGCTACCGGATCCTCGGTCTCGAAGGGACTCTCCACACCGGCCAGGACCCGGTACGCCGCAAGCCGCTCGGCCAGGTGTGGGGCCGCCCCCTCGATGGCGAGCACTGCTGGGTCCAGCTGGCCGGTGGCCCATTCCTGTGGTGCCAGCCGGAGCCGGAGCGATGCCTTGAGGTCTTGCGTCGGCTCGCGCAGCAGCACAGTCCCGCTCAACAGGTCGTCCGCGAAGGCCTTGGCGTCGTCGTAGCGACCGGCGGCCAGCAGCACCTCGACGACGTCCTCGCCAACCGCACTGCGCAACGGGTGGTCGACCGGAGTGAGTTCGAACGTCTGCTGGATCACCTTCACAGCGGTGACCGACATGGTGGCCAGTAGCTCCTGCGCGGCCTTCCGCAGCGTGCCGATCGCCTCGACGTCGCCCGGCGCAGCAGTAGCCAGCAGGTGTGGTGCCGCGGCAGCAGGACCTCGACCGGTGGCCAGCAGCTGGTTTGCGATCGCCCGGTGCAGGGCCCGCTGAGCAGAAGGCGGCACATCAGCCAGTACTGCGGCCCGCAGCAACTCGTGTCGGAAGGCGAGCG
>JAVXWP010000096.1:0-6788 GCA_032230695.1 Actinomycetota bacterium
GCATGTCGAAGCTCCCGGACCGGCTGGTGACCGCTTCCATCGCACCCTTGATCTTGCCCTTGATGTCGTCCTCGCAGCCCCTGATCGCCTGCGCCAGCTTCTTCAGCGCCTCCTCCGCCTTCCCGACCACCTTCTCCGGCGTGCCACCGGCGAACTCGACCGTCGGCTTGCTGGGCTCGTCGCCGGCCTTGATCAGCGATTCCAGCGCAGGGAGCACTGTGCCGACGCCGGCCAGGATCGGCTGCGCCGGGGTCGGGAACACCGCAGCGAGGCTGAACAGCGCGGTGACGGTGCTGAGGTCGTGGGCAACGGCCGCGCCACGGTCCTTCATCGCTGCGTGCATCTTGTCGGCGATGGCGAGGACGTCCCGCTGCGCCCCGGCCCAGATCTCCTTCTCACCGCACAGCGTGATGCCGGCGAGCAGGGCAACGGCATATTGGCCTTGGATCACCGTCGGCAATGGGGTACAGAAGTTCTGGTCGAACGTGAGGATCATGTTTCCGCCCATGTCGTCACCGCCGATCTTCTTCTGCAGGAAGTCGACGGCGGTCAGCTTGGCATTGCCGACATCGCTGACCTTGTCGCCCGTGCTGGTCAGCGAGACGTACCAGGCGGCCTCACGAAGGATGTCGAGGTACGGATCGAAATCCGAGGGCGTGGGGATCGACCGCCACGGCCGGAACATCTCCCGGATGGTCGTCTCGAAGTGGGCATAGATCAACGAGCCCGTATTGAAGTCGGAACCGTACTCGCAGATCCAAGGCATGGGCGAGCCCAAGGTCCCGGTCACCTGGCCGCCCGCTGTTCGCACCGGGTTGCCCGGCGGCGTCATCACATAGTCCGTACCCATTTCTGAAGTGTGGTAGTTGCCGTCGTCAGCGAGGCGCCAGTTGTGGACATACAAGTAGAACTTGATCGCTTCGTCGATGATCCTCTCGACCATCTCGTCCAGCTGGTCCGCGAACGCCATCGCCATCCCCCTCTATTCCTGTGCAAGTCGCACATATGTTTCACGGTGCGCCGTGAGCTTGTCTACCAGGCAGGCCGCGCCGGAGCCGGGCCATCGGCATCGACACCAGCGCGCGGATGCAAGCCGGAGCTCTGTTTACTCTGAGATGCACACCCCGCGAACGACTCCTCGCCGCCTTCGAGATACCCGCGTCCATGCCCCTGTGCCCCTATATCGCGCCGGCCGTCGAACTCCACGACCCCCAACACCCCGCATCCCAGTACGCACGCGACTACAAGACCGCCATCGCCGCGCGGCTCACCGAAACCGCCCGCGAAGCCGGCACCATCAACCCCGAACAACTCGGCGAGCAACTGGCGCTGCTCATCGACGGCGCCTCGGCCCGCACCCGAGTCCTCAACAGGGAATCCTTCTCCACCGCCGCCGCCATCGCCGCCGTCCTCATCGACAACGCCATCCCCGCGTCAGCGGCTCGGCAGCCCGGCGATGACCGCGGAACTAGCGGGTCTGCTCCCGTTCCGGTAGGAGGGCAATGACGGCCCGATCACGCCTCGTCGGCCGGAAAACGACATCGAGCTCGGCGCGGCCGGAGCGGCAGCTGCCGGGACTCGGGTTTGGAGAGCGGGTCACGAGATCTGGCCGCGGCCATCCGTGCGTATCGTCGAACTGACTGTCGCGGGAACGCTACGCACGTTTGGACCCTGCTATGCGCCAGGGAAAGCAGTCCCGCGAATCCGCGCGCCTGACCGCGGTCGTCGAACTCGCCGGGCTCGATGGGGTAGCTCCCCTGGAAGGACTTCTGACCTGCAGCTTTGCCTGATTGAGCTGAGCATGCAGGTGGAGCTGGTTGCCTTTGACGGTGAGGATCCAGTGTGCGCCGCGTTCGGCGAGGTAGGTGACGTGCTCGCGCTGGCAGCGCAGCGCGTCCGCGGTGATCACGGTGTCGCGCAGGTCACCGATCTGGTCCAGCGTGCCGCAACGTGAATGAGCGGGGGCGGAAGACAGACATGGCGAAACTCCGCCACGAATGTGTCAGCCGTGCGGCACGCCTGCTACCGGTTTGCCACCGAGGAAGTACTCCAGGATCTCGGTAAACTGCGCCGACTGTTCCTCGGCCACGTAATGGCCGCAATCGTCGAGGACCATCCCGGTGACATCGTCGGCCGCCAGCCGCATCGTCTCGAGAAAGTCCTGACAGGCGGAATTGGACGCGGCCGGAGGGCGTCCATGAGCATTTTGTGAGAAACGACCGGGACACTCTCCTGATCGCACTCTACGTGCGCATTCACGACAACTTGACCTGCGGGAGAAGACCCGCCCCGGTGAGTCGCTACTCAAGCCAGTTCTGCAGTTGATCGAATCGGTCAACGACACGCTCAAAGGTCCAGCTCGACCTGGAACAACACGGCGGATTGACCTTCGAGGGCGTTGCGATCCGAGTCGCCCAGCGCATCCTGGCAATGACCGCCGCCATCTGGCACAACAACAAGACCGGACAACCCATCAGCCGCTCTCTCGTGGCCTACGACCACAGATCACTTCGGACCAGACTACGGGTTCAGCTGATTCGGATCACGGCCGTAGATGTTGGTCGGCGCTGGCATCTCCCTACAGTGCGGGTGGCACGACCCAGCTGGAACCGGGTCGTGCACGTCGACCCGTCCACGCCGTGTGCCGATCTGGCCAGCGTGAGCACGCATGAAGCTCAGCATGTGGAACAGGGCAACGTCTACGGCGGCAGAGTCGCCGCTGAGTCCGCGCTGGCGCAGTACGGTGGGATTGAGATAAATGCCGATTGCGTCGCCCGCTACCTGATGGGTTCCCGGTACTTCCCGGCGGGTGGGAACTCGTCTCCGTACACGTCCCGGCCTCTGCACAGGGGAACAGTTGCGCGCCGGAGTCGCGACCGCCACGGGCATCGGGTTTGGGTCACCGGCCGTGGCCGTCTATCCGCGAGACCATCCAGCCGGCTGACAGGGCCGCCTTCGGGTCAAGGGAGACACAACGTAGTACTACATGTAGACCCATGGCTCATTGGACGCGCGGGAGCAGTTGCCCAATCCGCTTGTTGATCCGCCCGTCACTAACCCGGGAAGCGAGCTTCGTGATCCTCAAGCCGAGTTCGCGAAGGGTGCGGGCCGCGGCAGCGGCGGGCGGTCCGCGCGAATCTGGCCGACACGGGCGCCACCACCACGAACATGAGTGCTCTCGCCGCGAGCGACCTGCCCAGTATGCCGACTGCAATGGTCACAATAATAGCTATCTGGACGCCGAAAACGTTGGCATTGTGCAGAAAACCGTCCGGCGTGCCGGTGGTGACGAAATACAATTCCCTGCTCGCCCTTGATGCTATACGCTATGCATGGACAAGTACAGTGGGAGAAGGTCGTCCCGGTCCGCAGTGTCGCAACCGCTCGCCGGATCCGCCAGTACCGAAGCCAGCGCCCGAGTATCCGCCTCCATGCGTTGCCGTCAGTTCTTGTTGCTCCGCCCATCGCTCGATGACAAAAATGACAGCGATTCATCGAGACAAGCGCCGGACAGAAATCTTGACAAGGAATCGGTCGGATTTAACAATACCCACTATGGCGAAGTGTTTATCTCTTTGTTTCGCAACGTTGCGGAGGCGGATGTGAGATTAGGCATTTTTGGGCGTTTTACGACACGATGCCTGGCTGGTAGTGCTGCGGTGCTGATCACAGGCGGCTTGGTCGGCGTACCGGTCTCGTATGCGGAGACCACGAACTCGAACACCGCACTTGTCACTGATCCCGCCCAGTACGCCGACCCGATGATCGGCACTGGTACCGGGGGCGCGAATGTCGGTGAGATCAACAACTTCCCCGGCCCCTCCACTCCGTTCGGGATGCTCCAGTTCAGCCCGGACACCCAGGGCGCCTACGCCGGTTACCAGTACAACAGCAACACGCTCCGCGGGTTCAGCCTCACCCATGCCTCGGTGGGCTGCCGTCAGTTCGGCGACGTCCCGATCCTGCCCATAGTCGGGTCCGTCGGTACGGCCCCCTGGAACCGCACCGAGACGTTCAGTCACGACACGGAGCAAGCCGCACCCGGGTACTACGCAGTCACCCTGGCCGACTCGCAGGTGCGTACTGAACTGACGGCGTCTACCCGAACCGGCCTCTCCCAGATGACTTTCCCCGCCACCGATCAGGCCCAGGTGCTGGTGAAGGCCGGTGCGAGCCTCAACGGCAACTCTGACGCGAGCCTGCGAACCGTCAGCGACCACGAGGTTGTCGGATCGGCGACCACCGGTAACTTCTGCGGTAAAACCAACCGCTACACGGTTTACTTCTCACTGACGTTCGACCGGCCGTTCGCTGCCGCCGCCGGATGGGACGGCACCACGGTCAACGCGCCGGGTAATGCCATCGACGTGCACGGCGCTCACTCGGGTGGCTACCTCACCTTCGACACCCGCACGAACCAGACGCTCCACGCCAAGGTGGCCATCTCCTACGTCAGTGTCGACGGTGCGCAGCAGAACATGAACAAGGAAATCCCTGGTTGGGACCTGAACCCGGTCCGGGCCACCGCGCGCCAACAATGGAACGACGCCCTGTCGCGTATCCAGGTCGGCGGCGGCACAACCAGCCAGCTGCGAACCTTCTACACCTCGTTGTATCACTCGCTCCAGTACCCCACGACGTTCAGTGATGTCGATGGTCGCTACATCGGTTTCGACAACACAATCCACAGTTTGCAGAACGGCCAGAGTGCGCAGTATGCGAACTTCTCGCTCTGGGACACCTACCGCTCGCTGGCACCGCTGCAAGGGTTGCTGTACCCACAAACCGGTAGTGACCTGGCGCAGTCGCTCGTCAACGACGCCGTACAAGGGGGGTGGTTGCCGAAGTGGCCAGTGGCCAACGCCGAAAGCGGCGTGATGAACGGGGACAATGCGACACCTTTCCTGTCTTCGCTGTATGCGTTCGGCGCGCGCCAGTTCGACACCGCGTCAGCCCTGAAGTACATGCTCAAGGGCGCCACCGTGCCGAGTGACCCGGGTGCGGCTTACCAAGAACGGCAGGGGGTTGCCGACTACCAGCAGCTCGGTTATGTGCCCAATGACAAGGCGGAATTCGGCCACGTCTATGAGGGCGCGTCGCAGACCCTGGAGTACTCTATCGACGACTTCGCGATCTCGAGGTTCGCTGATTCGCTCGGCCACCGCGACACCGCGAACACCTTCGCCCAACGGGGCCAGAACTGGCAGAACGTCTTCGATCCGGGTACCGGTTACCCGCGTCCGAAGGACAGCCAGGGCGCGTTTCCTTCCGGGCCTGGTTTTGTTGCCCCGGCTGCCGGGCAATTCGGCCAGGATGGTTTCGACGAGGGTAACGCTGCCCAGTACAACTTTTTGATGCCGCAGAACATGGCGGGTTTGATCAACTCCATGGGTGGACGGGACGCGGTCAACAAGCGCGCCGACTCGTTCTTCCAGCAGTTGAACGCGGGCCCCAATTTGCCGAATCAGTGGTCCGGAAACGAGATCGACTTCGGCACGCCGTGGTTGTACGACTACACCGGCCAACCGTGGAAAACGCAGGACGTCGTGCGTCGTGTGCAGACCGAACTCTTCGCTGACACACCCAATGGGGAGCCCGGAAACGACGACCTGGGCGCACAATCCTCGTGGTACGTCTGGGCAGCACTCGGCATGTATCCCAGCACGCCTGGTACCACGAATCTCGCCTTGAACAGCCCACTCTTCCCGAAAGTAGCGATCCATCTACCCAATGGCCGCACCATCAGTATTGATGCCCCGGCCGCGTCGGCGGACAATCGTTACGTGACCGGCCTCACCCTCAACGGAATGAACTGGAATTCCACCTCGCTGCCATCGTCGGTGGTCACCCAGGGCGCGTCGCTGAAGTTCGCGCTCTCCAGCGCACCCAACACCTCCTGGGGTACCAGCCCCGCCGCGGCTCCGCCCTCCTACCCGCAGGGACAGGCGCCGGCGATCGGATTCACCACCCCGACCGGACAAGTCGTGACGCAACCGGGTGCGACGTTGACGGCAAGTGTCGGTGCCGTCGCCACGAAGTCCCCTGCCGTCGGCGAGCCGGTCAGCTGGCAAGCACAACCAGCACCGGGCATCACTGTCACTCCGGCATCAGGGAAATTGAAGCTGGGCCCAGACGGGAGAGCCGAGCAACCCGTGCAGATCAAGGTGGGCTCCGGGCTGCGATCCGGCTACTACTCGGTACCCGTCACGTTCCACACCCAAAGCGGAACACCGCTGCCGGGCGGAACGATCAAGCTAACTGTCCCCGACCCGGACCAAACCGCCACTACCTGCGATCAACTGGGCCAGACCGACACCGAGTGCGGACTGCGCCTGCTCAATGGGGGTGACGGCGTCACCGCACCCGTGACGGCCGGCGGCCGAGCCGCGCGCTCGACCACTAGCGGCTCTTCGTACATGTACTTCGACGTCACAAACTCTCTGGTGCCAGGCGGGAAATACCACGCGGTCGTCCAGATCGACTACTACGACCACGGCACCGGAAGCTGGACTTTGCAATACGACTCCAGCGATCCGGCGGGGAAGTACAAGTCGACCGCACCGGTTGCCCTCACCAACACTGACACCTGGAAGACGGCCACCTTTACCGTGGACGACGCCGGATTCACCGGACGAGAAAACAACAGCGCCGATTTCCGGCTCAGCAGCGGCGGCGGTGTCGGGACCATCTCCCGGGTACACGTCGCCGTTTCAGGCGGCAACGTGCTGGCAATACACCTCTGCCCCACCGATCAGTGATCGCTGTCGCGGAGCTCGCCCGGACCGGGC
>JAVXWP010000097.1:0-94324 GCA_032230695.1 Actinomycetota bacterium
GCGATCTCGCGCTCACCCTGGAACACCTGGATCTGCACCGACGGCTGGTTGTCGTCCGCGGTGGAGAAGATCTCCGAACGCTTGGTCGGGATCGTGGTGTTGCGCTCGATGAGCTTGGTGAACACGCCGCCCTTGGTCTCGATGCCGAGGGAAAGCGGGGTGACGTCGAGGAGCAGAACGTCCTTGACCTCGCCCTTCAGCACACCGGCCTGCAGTGCGGCGCCGACGGCGACGACCTCGTCCGGGTTCACGCCCTTGTTCGGCTCACGGCCGCCTGTCAGCTCCTTGACGAGCTCGCTGACGGCGGGCATGCGGGTGGAGCCACCGACGAGTACGACGTGGTCGATGTCGCCGACGGGGATGCCCGCGTCACGGATGACGTTGGTGAACGGCGCGCGGGTGCGATCGAGCAGGTCCGAGGTGATCCGCTGGAACTCGGCGCGGGTCAGCGTCTCGTCCAGGAACAGCGGGTTCTTGTCGCCGTCGACCGTGATGTACGGGAGGTTGATGCTGGCGCTGTTCGAGCTGGAGAGCTCGATCTTCGCCTTCTCCGAGGCCTCACGGATGCGCTGCAGAGCCATCTTGTCCTTGGTCAGGTCGATACCCGAGGACGCCTTGAACTTGTCGACGAGCCAGGTGACGATGCGCTCGTCCCAGTCGTCACCACCGAGGTGGTTGTCACCGGAGGTCGCGCGGACCTCGACAACGCCCTCGCCGATCTCCAGCAGCGAGACGTCGAAGGTACCGCCACCGAGGTCGAAGACCAGGATGGTCTGCTCTTTTTCGCCCTTGTCCAGGCCGTACGCCAGTGCGGCGGCGGTCGGCTCGTTGACGATCCGGAGCACGTTCAAGCCGGCGATCTGCCCGGCTTCCTTCGTGGCCTGCCGCTGGGCGTCCTCGAAGTACGCCGGAACGGTGATGACCGCGTCGGTGATCTCTTCGCCCAGGTACGCCTCGGCGTCACGCTTGAGCTTCATCAGCACGCGGGCGCTGATCTCCTGCGAGGTGTAGGACTTGCCGTCGATCTCGGTCTTCCAGTCCGTACCGATGTGCCGCTTCACCGACCGGATCGTCCTGTCGACGTTCGTGACGGCCTGGTTCTTCGCCGGCTGTCCAGTCAGCACTTCGCCGTTCTTGGCGAAGGCGACGATGGACGGGGTGGTACGGGATCCCTCCGAGTTGGCGATGACCGCCGGCTCGCCGCCCTCCAGGACGGCGACGACCGAGTTGGTCGTGCCGAGGTCGATGCCGACCGCTCGCGCCATGACTATTCCTCCTGCTTGCGTTGCTTTTAGGGTCTTTGACCTGCGCAGTCCGCTCGTACATGAGCGGGTCCTGCTCAAGTTCTATCCAGAGCTTGCCACTCTCGTCAAATCAGACTTGAGTGGACCCCGCTCAACCTGCTATCCGGCACAACGAGCGAGTCCCGTGAGTTGTTCCCGGGCTCCTGATCACGCGTTCTTGACCGTGACGCGGCCCGTGCCGACCGTGCCGGTCACCGCGAGCTCATTCGGGAGCACCAGTTCGTAGCGGACCCCGCAGTCGTCGTCGCAGCCGGTCAGGACCAGCGTGCCGCCTTCGAGCCGGTGCGTGGCGCCGGGGCGGTCGCCGCGGTAGGTGACCTCGCGGTGCGGCGACGCCGGAGCGTCGTCGTCGACCCGGAGGTGCACGTCTCCGACCGGCAGGTCCAGCCGGACCGCGGTGATCGACCCCGTGACCGCGTTGTCCTCGGCGAACTTCTCGCTGGTGCTCAACGACGTGCACCCGGTGATCAGCAGAGCGATGGTCGCGCCCAGAAAAAGGGCGCCAAGAAGCCGCTTCTCGTTCGTCCCCATGATGTTCCCCTCAGAAAAGTGTCGTCAAAACGAGTGAGTTCAGGCCGCGCGAACGGTCACGTCGCCGCTGTCGGTGTCGAGACGGAGGAGCTTGGTCGCGCTGGAGTCCGTGGTGATGCCGATGTCGCGGTTGCCACTGTCGGTGCCGCCTTCGACGCGGTAGCGGTCCTGGGGCACGGTCAGCTCGACGTTCCCACTGTCCACGCGGGCCACCACGTCCTGGGCGACGTCGAGGCGCAAGGTCACCGAACCGGAGCTGACCTGCGCGTCCACCTTGCCGCGGAGTCCGTCGCCGGTGATGTTCCCCGAATCGGCCCGCGCCGTGACGTCCTGCCCGATGCCGCTGAGCTCGACGTTCCCCGAGTTCGCCTTGGCCGAGACTGTGCCCGCCACGTTGCGGATCTTCACGTCGCCCGAGTCCGCGTTGACGTCGGCGCTCGCGACACCGTCGAGCACGAGGTCGCCCGAGTCCACCTTGCCGCTCACCGTGGTCCCCCGTGGCACCACCACGTCGTAGGCGACGTCACAGTTCCACCCACAGCCGCTCAGCACGAGCTGGTCCCCTTCGACGTGGACACTCGTGCCGGGTTCGTTCCAGCGGTAGGAAAAGCGCTGGTGAACCGTGGTCGTGGTGACGTCAGCGGCGCGGATGCTGACCGAGCTGTCGTTGTTGTCGACGCGGACGCTGCGGATCTGCTCGGTGAACTCGTTCGGCCGTTCGACCTTGGTTTCCGAAAAAGCACCGAAAGCCATGACGACGCCGATGCCGATAAGTGCGAGTCCGCCGATGGCCAATACCGGGCGTGCCATGATGTGAGTCCCTCCAGCGCAGGTTTCTATGCCAAGGGACGCTAAGGCCCAACACACCCGGAACACATCGGGGTAACCCCCGTATTCATCCCTGAGACAGCGGCTCAGGGGGAGACCTTCTACTCTCGGGGCCTGTCGGAATTCGCGACCAGGAGGATCCATGCCGCACTCACCCAATCCCTACGACTTCCTGCCTTCGGTGCCGAGCTTCACCCTGCGCAGCAACGACATCTCCGAAGGCGAGACCCTCGCGACCCCGCACCTGAGCGGAATCCTCGGTGCCGGTGGCGCGGACGTCTCGCCGCAGCTGGCCTGGGAGGGATTCCCCGCCGGGACCAAGAGCTTCGCCGTCACCTGCTACGACCCGGACGCCCCCACCGCCAGCGGTTTCTGGCACTGGGCCGTCGCCGACATCCCCGCTTCGGTCACCGAACTCAATTCGGGCGCGGGCGACGCCAGCGGCTCCGGGCTGCCCGCCGGCGCGATCACGCTGAAGACCGACGCCGGCGCGTTCCAGTTCGTCGGTGCGGCCCCGCCCGCGGGCCACGGGCCACACCGCTACATTTTCGCGGTGCACGCGTTGGACGTCGAGTCACTGGGCATCGACGAGAACGCGACACCGGCGTTCCTGGGCTTCAACATCTTCAGCCACGCGCTCGGCCGTGCGCTGCTCACCGGCATCTACGAGAACAAGCGATAAATCTCACGCGAGATGCCGCGTCCGGCGTGACGCTGCGCAAGGGGCCGGCATCTCGTTCCAGTTAGGCTTGTGTTCGAAGTTGTTGACTGGCCCCGGAGGTGCGCCGCAGTGCCCCAGCAGGACGAGAATTCCCGGGAGCCCAGTGGGTTGATCGGATCGGCGCAACGCGCCTTGCGAGTGCTGGAGATCGTCGCCGCGGAAGGCGACGGGATCACCGCGAAGGCGATCGCGAGGCGTGCGGACTACAAGCTTTCCACCACATATCACTTGTTGAACACCCTGGTGCACGAGGGATATCTGATCCGGCTCGGCCACGGTCGGGGTTTCGGGCTCGGCTACAAGGTCGGCGGGCTGTACAACCGGCTGGCCGACGAACTCGACGTCGACGACACAACACGTGACGAACTCCGCCTGCTGCACCAAAAAGGACAGGCCGCCGCGTATTACACGGTCTTCCGCGACACCCAGGTCGTCGTCGCGGCCATCGCCGACTCGGTGGAGTTCCCGCGTGCCAAGCCGATCGACTTCGGCTTCCACGAAGCCGCGCACGCGACGGCGTTCGGCAAGGCCATGCTGGCATCGCTCCCTGGCCGCGAACGGCTGGACTACTTCGCCGGGGCGGGCATGCCGAAGCTGACGGCCCGCACCACGGTCCGGATGCGGGAGCTGGACTTCGAGCTCGACCAGGTGGCGAGATCCGGGGTGGCGACGGAGATCGAGGAGTTCCGGCCGGAGATCGCGTGTGTGTCCGCGCCCATTCTGGACACCGCGAACAGGGTGACCGGCGCGGTGGCGTTCTCGGTGCCCGTCAGGGAGTTCTCGGAGCGGCGCTGGGCGTTGGAACGCACTGTGCGCGCGGGCGCGGCCCGGTTCTCCAGGCTGCGCGCGATCGCCGAGGTCAGCGTCAACGAAGCCTGACTGTGGCGTGATGGTGGGACACGCCCTAGAACGGTTTGGCGGGACGCTCCAGGTACCTCTTGTCCGGATCGGCGAAACCGAACTGCCGGTAGAGGCCGTGGGCGTCGGCGGTGTGCAGCATCCAGCGCATCGACGCGCCGGGGCCGCGGTCGATCATCTCGGCGACCAATTCCTTGCCCAGCCCTAGACCTCGCGCTTCGCCGACGACAAAAACGTCGGCCAGGTACGCGGTCATCACGCCGTCGGAAAACGAACGCGCGAAGCCGACCATGCGGCCGGTGCCCTGTTCGTACGCCCCGACGACCCGCCATGCCTCCCGCACCTGGGCTTCGACCTGTTCCCGTGTGCGATTACGGCCCCAATAGGCCTCGGTGGACAAGAACTCCCACAGCACGTCGAGGTCGACTCGGTCACGATCGTCGTCGGTTTCGTAGGTCGACCCCATCGCGCGATTCTCCTTAGCCCCACTGGTATTTGAGGTACTTCCCGTCGAGGGTGACCACGACCCGCTCACCCGTGGGGTCTTCGCGCCGGTCCACATCGATCTTGAAGTTGATGGCGCTCATGATCCCATCACCGAACTTCTCGTGGATCAATTCCTTTATGGTCGGCCCGTACACCTGAAGGACTTCGTAGAATCGGTAGATCGTCGGGTCGGTCGGCACGATGTCGTCGAGCGCACCGCGCGTCGGCTGCGCCTGGAGCGCCACGGTGACCTCGTCGTCGAGTTCCAGGATCTGTGCGGCCGTCACGGCCTGCGCCTCGCTCATCGGGTGCTGGCCGAGCAGCGCCGAGGTGGTCCAGGCGAGCGGCGCGTCGATCGTCTCGGCGAGTTGCGCCCAGGTGAGTCCGAGCCTGGCCTTCGCATCGAGCACGGCCTGACCGGCGTCCTTTTTCGTGATCATGTGAATACTGTATGTGCTAGTGCCCCGCACCGTCGCACTAATGCGGTTTCAACAGATAATCGACGATGGGCCGAAGCTCCTCCGCTGACGGCGGTTCGTCGTCGATCAGGCCCTGGATCAGCAGCCCGTCGATGCCCGCGAGGAACGCCCGGAAGGCGACTTCGTCGTCGTGCCGGACCATCGAGGTGAGGATGTCCAGCCAGCGCCGTGCGGCAGGCCTGAGCTCCGGACGACGGGCCGCCAGCAGGTACAACTCGTACTCGGCCATCGTGCGGCCACGACTCGGCCCGAGCGCCTCGGCGAGCAGTCCCGCGACCTCCTCCGCGCCCCGGCTGCCACGCGATCGGGCCCGGTCGATCATCCAGTACACCTCGGTCGCCATGTCCCGCGCGCACGAGATCAGGGTCGCGATCAGCAGGTCGTCGAGACTCGAGAAGTGATACGTCGTCGACGTCGTGGGCACCCCGGCTTCCGCTGCGACCGTGCGATGGGTGACCCCGGCGGCGCCGTCACGCTCGATCACCCGCAGCGCGGCCGCGATGAGCTCTTCGCGACGTTTCTCACCGCGGACTTTGCGCCCGTCCGACTGGATCTTCACTGCGCGCTCCCCACCTCGACAAGCTCGTGAAAAGTACCTGAACGATCGTCCCATAAACTACCGAGTCGTGCGCCACATCTCTGGGACTTAGGATCCGCTAATCGGTTACTGATGAGTAAGCGGCGTTACCCTTCCGAACTGAAGACCACCACATCCGGACGAAAGGCACCCGATCATGGGCGCTGTACAGCTCACGCTCGGCCTGATCGCGGTCGCGGTCAGCGTCGTCGCCTGGAGCATGTTCGTACTGACCGTCGTGCGGATGATCCGCACGATCCGCCTCGGCCAGCCGGACGGGACCCGCAACGGGCCGTTCGCGCCGAGGCTCAAGACCATGATCAAGGAGTTCGCCGCGCATACGCGCATGGCGAAGGTCCGCTCGGTCGCGCCCTGGCACTGGATGGTGATGTGGGGCTTCCTGATCGGCTCGCTGGCGCTGTTCGAGGCCTACGGCGAGGTGTTCGTCCCGACCTGGGGCTGGCCGATCCTCGAGGACTGGTCGCTCTGGAGCCTTTTGATGGAGCTGCTCGGCGTCGGTACCGTCGTCGGCGGGATCGCACTGGCGATCATCCGCCAGCGCAACCACCCGCGCCGCGCCGACAGGCAGTCACGCTTCGCCGGGTCGGACTTCAAGGCCGCGTACTTCGTCGAAGCCGTCGTGATCATCGAAGGCCTCGGCATCCTCGGGGTGCGGGCCGCGAAGTCCGCGATGGGCGTGCACGAGACGCCGACCTGGGCCGCTTTCGTCACGAACCCGATCGGCGACCTGCTGCCGTCCAGCGGCGCGCTCGTGTCGGTGTTCGCGTTCGTCAAGCTGATGAGTGCGGTGGTGTGGCTGTACGTCGTCGCGAAGAACATGACGATGGGCGTGGCCTGGCACCGGTTCAGCGCGTTCTTCAACATCTACTTCAAGCGTGAGGCCGACGGTGGTGTCGCGCTCGGCAAGCTCAAGCCGATGATGAGCCAGGGAAAGGTCCTCGACCTTGAGGAAGCGGATCCGGACGAGGACACGTTCGGCGTCGGCAAGATCGAGGACTTCAGCTGGAAGGGCTGGCTCGACTTCTCCACCTGTACCGAGTGCGGCCGCTGCCAGTCGCAGTGCCCCGCGTGGAACACCGGGAAGCCGTTGTCCCCCAAGCTTTTGATCACCCAGCTGCGGGACCACGCCTACGCCAAGGCACCGTACCTGCTGGCCGGTGGCAAAAAAGACATGGCAGGCGACGAAATCGGGCTCGTCGGCGACAACGCTCACGCCGGCATCGACGTCCTCGCGCTGGCCGAGGCCGAGCGCCCGCTGATCGGCGGCATCGGCGAGCTCGGTGTCATCGACCCCGAGGTGCTGTGGTCCTGCACCAGCTGCGGCGCGTGCGTCGAGCAGTGCCCGGTGGACATCGAGCACGTCGACCACATCGTCGACATGCGGCGCTACCAGGTGATGATCGAGTCGAACTTCCCGAGCGAGCTCAACGGGATGTTCAAGAACCTCGAGAACAAGGGCAATCCCTGGGGCCAGAACGCCAAGGACCGTCTACAATGGACTGAAGAGCTCGACTTCGAGGTGCCGGTGTTTGACGGCGAACTCGCCGACGAGACCGAGTACCTGTTCTGGGTCGGCTGCGCAGGTGCGTTCGAGGATCGCGCGAAGAAGACCACCCGGGCCGTCGCCGAACTGCTGCACATGGCCGACGTCAAGTACACCGTGCTCGGCTCGGAAGAAACCTGCACCGGCGACCCTGCCCGCCGCGCCGGCAACGAGTTCCTCTTCCAGATGCTCGCGCAGCAGAACGTCGAAGTGCTGAACTCGGTGTTCGAAGGCCGGGATCCGCTGAAGCGCAAGGTGGTCGTCACCTGTGCGCACTGCTTCAACACACTGGCGAACGAGTACCCGGAGCTCGGCGGGCAGTTCGACGTCGTGCACCACACGCAGTTGCTGAACAGGCTGGTGCGCGAGAAGAGGCTCATCCCGATCGCCCCGATCGCCGAGGACGTCACCTACCACGATCCGTGCTACTTGGGCCGGCACAACAAGGTCTACGACGCGCCGCGTGAGCTCGTCGGCGCTTCCGGTGCCACGCTGCGGGAAATGCCGCGGCACGCCGAGCGGTCCATGTGCTGTGGCGCCGGTGGCGCGCGGATGTGGATGGAAGAAAAGATCGGCAAGCGCATCAACGTCGAGCGTGTCGACGAAGCGCTCGGCACCGCGCCGTCGAAGATCGCGACGGGTTGCCCGTTCTGCAAGGTGATGCTGAACGACGGCCTCACCGCGCGGCAAAGTGAAGGCATTGCGAGCGAGAAGGTCGAGATCGTCGACGTCGCACAGCTGCTGTTGACGGCGGTGAAGCGGAAGCCGGAGCCCTCGCGGCTCACGACGCCGACACCGGAAACCGACAACCCGGAAATCTCGCCCACGCCGTAGTTTTAGCTGGTCAAGTACCGAAGGGCCCTTTCCTGCGCTCGTTGCGGAAAAGGGCCCTTCAGTGCTGTGCGGCGAAATTCATTGCGGATAAGCACAAACGCCGGAAAGATCACCGTATGGCACCTACGTTCGAGGAGTTTCTTGTTGAGGCGGAGGCGGAACCGGTAGAGGGCTGGGACTTTTCGTGGTTCGACGGCCGAGCCACCGAAGAGCGTCCCTCTTGGGCGTACGCCGAACTGCTCGGCGACCGGATGACCAAGGCGTCCGCCGCTCTCGACCTCCAGACCGGTGGCGGCGAAGTACTCGCACAGATCCCGCACCCGCCAAAACTGCTGGTGGCCACCGAAGGCTGGCCCCCCAACGCCGAAGTCGCCCGCCGCAATCTCACCCCACTCGGTGCCACCGTCGTCGAAGTCACCGAAGACGCGGATCTGCCGTTCGCCGACGAGTCGTTCGACCTCGTCGTCAGCCGCCACCCCATCGTCGCGAACTGGCACGAAATCGCGCGCGTGCTGCGACCGGGCGGAACCTATCTTTCACAGCGCGTCGGCGACGGTTCCAACCGGGAGCTGTCCGAAGCCATGTTGGGCCCGCTGCCCCCGGTGGACCAGAACAGCGCGCGAAAAGCCGCTGCCGCCGCCGAGGCCGCCGGTCTCACCGTGGTGGATCTCCAGGCGGAGTCCCTGCGCGTGGTGTTCGACGACATCGGCGCGGTGGTGTACTTCCTGCGCAAGGTGCTGTGGACGGTCCCCGGGTTCACCGTCGAGAAGTACCGTCCGCAACTCGCCAAACTGCACGAGCAGATCCAAACCAAGGGCCCGTTCGTGGCGCATTCGCAACGGTTTCTCATCGAGGCACGCAAACGCTGAAATCGACGACCACTAGGACTTCCGCATCTGGCTAAACGTCGACGTGGAGGCGTCCGTCATGCGCGGTATCGCACGTGACCGGGATCCGGACGACGCGGCCCCGCACGAAACACGATATCTACCAGCGGAACGCGTCTACCTCGCCGAAGTAGATCCGATGCGGCTCGTCGACGTCGTCATCGACAACCGGGACCTGGACTTGCCGAGGCTCATTCGAAGGTCGTGATGTCACCTTCGTAATAGTCGACGCCGAAGGCTTCGGCAGCCATGAACTCCCTGAGGTCGGCGGCCAGCGTGTCCTTTTGCGCTCCCGCTTCCAGCCGGGTGGTGACCGTCGCGTCCCAACCGGCCGCGTAGCTACGCCAAGGAGCCAACTTCCAGGTCAGCGCGATATGCCCCCCTGATTCGAACACCGCACTCACCCGCAGGTCGCGGTTTGAGTTGGCCCATCGCCGCTTGCCCTTCCAGCCGCGGAAATCCAGGCTGTCCAGAAATCGCGCCAACCCAGTACCCACGATGAAGTTGGTGACGCCCTCAGCACGAGCCTCGAGCCCAGGCGCGCGAAGTTCCACCAAGAAGAACAACCGTCGGTCACGCTCAGGGGCAGCGACATGACGTTCGGCGAACCGCACGGACACCGGCTCCCGCTCGCACCCGAGGACGACCTCGAGATCGTCGAGGCAGGTCATTTCACGCTCGGGGGACCACCAATTGTGCGCGCAGGACACGGGTCTCCTCATCCGGAATTTTCAGCACTGACGTAGATCTCTGCTCGGTCGAAGATCAGCCTTATGTCGCGTGATCCTGCTCGTCTTACGTTTGCTGTACATCCACTGTGGACAAAAGCGCCATCCACCCTGATCGGTCGAGCGCCGCCGCCCAGCTGATCTGGGCCGATGAGCCGCTCGCAACGGTCTGGCGGGGGTAGACAACGGGCGTATCCTGATTGTTCCTTGCCGCCGTCGTCGCCTACAAGGTCAGTTCTTGACGAGCCAAAAAAGGGGCGACGACATGCGCGACGACCGTGAGCCGCAGCAGACCGACGAGCCGGTGGTCGGAATGTCCGGGGCGCGGTTCCCCTCGGCCAAACAGCGTAAGAAGCTCAAAGTCGACGAGCCGGCGCCGATCCACGTCAGACGTCATCGGGCACCGGCGCCCGAGTCGTCGCCAGTGGGCCGCGCGGGGGCCCGGTTCCCGTCGAGCAAGGTCATCGAGCGCCTGGAAGAGCCGGTCGCCGAGCCGGTAAGGCCGCCGGAGCCGCCATATGTGCCCACTCAGCCGGTCCGCCCCCAGTTCCAGTCCGAACCCGAGCCCGAGCCCGAAATGCCGGACGGCGCGCCGCGCACGCTCGTGCGGCCATACGTTCTCACCAAGGGGCGGACGAAGTCGAGCCGCCATTTGGCGATTGAAACGCTCATTTCCGCCAAATCGGACTCGTCGCACTGGCACAGCACGGAAATCACCGGCGAATTCCAGTCCGTGCGCAGTCTTTGCCGTTACCCACGCTCGGTGGCGGAGGTCGCCGCGGTGCTGAGCGTGCCGCTCGGCGTCGCGCGTGTTCTGCTTTGCGACATGGCTGACCTGGGGCTGGTCAGCGTGCACGACTCGGCCACCGGCGGCGACGGGCGCCCCGCGATCGCGTTGATGGAACGCGTACTGCAAGGTCTGCGCCGCATATAGACCCGCACTACGATCGCCGCGTGACCGAGGAAAAGGAATCCGGCGGCGAAAGCACGCTGACAGTTCTACTCGCCGGCGGCGTGAATCTGGCGATCGCCGTCATGAAGCTGGTCGCCGGGATCATCACCGGCTCCGGCGCGATGCTCTCGGAGGCCGCGCACTCGGTCGCGGACACCATCACCGAGGTGCTCCTGCTGACGGCGTTGCGCCGCTCGGAACGTCCGGCGGACCGCCAGCACCCCTTCGGCTACGGCAAGGAGCGCTACTTCTGGTCGTTGCTCGCCGCGGTGTCGATCTTCGCCTCCGGCGCCATGTTCTCCTTCTACGAGGGCTTCTCGACAGTGTTCGGCAAGACCGAGGAGCAGAACAGCCCGGTCGTCGGCTACATCGTGCTGGCGCTGGCGTTCGCGATGGAATCGGTGTCATGGCTGCAAGCGCTGCGGCAGGTTCGCCGGGAGTCCGCGGCGGCGAACCGCTCGATGGCGGACTACCTGCGCACGATCGACGACCCGGCGCCGAAGACCGTGCTGTTCGAGGACTCGGCCGCGCTGGTCGGCCTGCTGATCGCGTTCGCCGGGATCGGGCTGCACCAACTGACCGGCTCGCAGGTCTGGGACGGTTTCGCGTCGATCGCGATCGGCGTGCTGCTGGCCGTCGTGGCGTACGCGCTCGGCCGTACCAACCGGGGACTCCTGATCGGGCGCCAGGCGGACCCGCTGATCGTGCGCGGCATCCACGAACTGCTCGCGTCCGCGCCGGAGATCGAGTTCGTCGTCGACCTGCAGACCATGCTGATGGGGGCCGACCAGATCCTCGTGTGCACCCGCGTCGACTTCGACGACTCCCTCGGCGCCGCCGACGTCGAACGCGCCTGCGTGCGGCTGGCCGGCGAGCTGCAGTCGGGGTTCGACGACGTGACCGAGGTGTTCATCGAGCCGGTCCCGCGGACCGACCCTGATCTGCGAGCGACGGTCCTGCAGCGTTATGGCGACATCGCCACCCGCTGGAATCAGTAACCGAAGTCCTGCGTCCAGTACCAGCCGGAGGTCACGACGCCGACGCCGATCTTGGTGAGATTGCAGTTGAGGATGTTCGCGCGGTGGCCGCTGGAGTTCATCCACATGTCCATGGTCTGCGCGGCGGTGGTCGAGCCCTTGGCGATGTTCTCGGCGCCGGGGCGCGCATAACCGGCCGCCTTGATGCGCTGGTCGAAAGTCACACCTTCGGGCGTCGTGTGGGCGAAGTAGTTCCGCCGGGACATGTCGGCACTGTGTCCCTGTGCCACGATCGCGAGGCGGCTGTCGATGGTCAACGGCGCACAGCCGACCTTCGCCCGCTCCGCGTTGACGAGGTCGACGACCTGACCCGCGCGTGAACCGTCGCCGGTGGGCTGCGGCGGCGCAGGCGGCGGCGCAGGCGTGGACGAGGAGACCGGCGTGGTCTCCTCCGCCGGCGACGCGGGTGTGTCGGAGGAACTCGGGGGCGGTGGGACCTCGGAGCTCGGGTCGGCGGGCTCGGCAGGCGACGGGGTGGACTCGTCCGACGTCGGCCTGTCCTTGGCCGGGTCGAGCGGCTCCGAGGAGCTTGGGGAAAGCTTGGCCAGCGATTCGGCCGCGCCTTCGCCTGCCTGGATGGGATTCGGCAGCGCCAACGCGGCGTTACTCACCGTGCTCGGCATACCCGGGGTTTCCAGCATCGCGTGTCCACCAGCGGCGGAAACGCCGCCAACCAGCACGCTCATCGACACGAGGAGCAACCGGCTTCGCACGCTAATGGGGGACACGGAGCGGAAAACTATCACGAAAGAGTTACGACGCGGAACCTGCTGGGCCAGGATTTCGAGCTATTGCGAGGTCAGACACAGCACGTACTCGACGTGGAGCCGTCGCAAAAGCGCGGCAGGTCCCTTTCCCAGGAATCCCAACGCCTCCGACGCCGGAATCACACTCGGATTCGTGACCGGGTAGGTGCGGCCGCGGTGCACCAGCTTGCCGCCGCCGGCGGCCGCGAGATTGCGAAGCCAGTCGCGCTCGGGGCCGTACATCAGGAACACGGCGAACCCGCCAGGCGCTGCGTAGACATTGACCGGGGTCCGGTACCGCTTCCCGGACCTGCGACCCGCGTGCTCGATGATCCCGAACCCCGGCAACCTGCCCGCCCACAACCGCTGGATCGGGTTGGTGACGTACCGGTTGATCCTGGCCAGGCCCTCGGGAAGTCTCACTCCTTCACGATAACTGGGCCAGCAAGACGAACCTTGCCCCAAGAACTGAATCAGTGGTTCACTTCTTGAGTGGCCTATCGCCGAACTCCGCAAGTCCAAGCCAGGCTGGACGCCCAGCACGCGACGATCTTCGACGCCGCGGTGGAACTGCTGGCCGAACGTGGGTACACGGGCTGTTCCGTCGCCGCGGTGGCCGCGAAGGCCGGCATAGCGACGGGCAGCGTCTACCGCCATTTCCCCAGCAAGGCCGCACTGGTCGTCGAGCTGTTCAGGGTCGTCGTCGCTCGCGAAGTCGCCGCCGTCGAGAAGGCGTCGATGCGGTCCGGAGATGCCACCGAACGGATCGTCGCCGTGTTGGAAACGTTCGCGCACCGCGCGATGAAGGCGCCACGCCTGGCGTACGCCCTGCTCGCCGAACCGGTCGACGCGCCCATCGAGGCGGAGCGGCTGGTGTTCCGGCGGGCGTTCCGGGACGTCGTCGCGGAACGCATCGAAGAGGGCCTCCGCGCCGGGGCCTTGCCGCCGCAGGACGCGCAGCTCACCGCCGCCGCGTTGGTCGGCGCCACCGCCGAAGTGATGATCGGCCCGCTCACCTCGGAAGGCCCGAGCGCGGTCCCGGATCTGTGCACCTTCACCGTCCGAGCTCTCGGCGGGACAACTGCGAAAAGCTCAGGAGGGGTCAATGCCCGCAACACATGAAGTCACCAACCAGGTCCCGATCCTCGCCGGTCACGACGTCGCCGAAGACCCGGCGCTGCTCGAGAGCCTGCGGCGCGAGGGCGGCGGCTGGGCCGAGGACGACGTCCACATGCTCGGCAAGCTGGCCGGAAGCGAGCAGGCGCAGGAGTGGGGCCGGGTCGTCAACGAGAACCCGCCCAAGCTGCGTACGCACGACCGGTTCGGAAACCGGATCGACGAGGTCGAGTTCCACCCGTACTGGCACGACCTGATGAACGTCGCGGTGTCCAACGGCATTCATGCGGCACCGTGGCGGCAGGACCGCCCAGGCGCGCACGTCGCCCGCGCGGCGAAGATGTACGTCTGGGGCCAGGTCGAAGCGGGCCACAGCTGCCCGATCTCGATGACTTATGCGGCAGTGCCCGCGTTGCGCCATAACGCCGAGCTCGCCGCGAGGTACGAGCCGCTCCTGGCGTCGGACCAGTACGACTACGGCCTGCGTGAGCCGGGTACCAAGCGCGGGCTGATCGCGGGCATGTCGATGACCGAAAAGCAGGGCGGCTCGGACGTCCGCGCGAACACGACCACCGCGGTGCCCGCCGGGGACGGCAGTTACGTGCTCACCGGGCACAAGTGGTTCACCTCCGCGCCGATGTCGGACATGTTCCTGACGCTGGCCCAGGCGCCCGCCGGCCTGTCGTGCTTCCTGCTGCCGCGGGTGCTTCCGGACGGCACGCGCAACAAGATCGCGTTGCAGCGCCTGAAGGACAAGCTCGGCAACCGGTCCAACGCGTCCGCCGAAATCGAGTACGACGGCGCCCTCGGCTGGCTGATCGGCGAAGAAGGCCGAGGCGTGCGGACCATCATCGACATGGTCAACATCACCCGCCTCGACTGTGCGCTCGGCAGCGCGTCCGGCATGCGCTACGGCGTTGTCCGCGCCGCACACCATGCCACGTACCGCAGTGCGTTCGGGTCGCCGCTCATCGAACAGCCGTTGATGACCAACGTGCTGGCCGATCTCGCGATCGAGTCCGAAGCCGCATCCATCGTCGCGATGCGACTGGCCGGGGCGACGGACCGGGCGGCCGCGGGCGACGCGCAGGAAGAGGCGTTCCGGCGGCTCGGCCTGGCGGTGACGAAGTACTGGGTCTGCAAGCGCGCGCCTTCGCACGCTGCCGAGGCACTGGAATGCTTGGGCGGCAATGGTTACGTCGAAGAATCGCAGATGCCGAGGCTGTACCGCGAGGCACCGCTGTCGTCCATTTGGGAGGGTTCCGGAAACGTCGCCGCACTGGATGCACTGCGGGCTATGGGAAAGCAGCCCGAGTCGGTCGAGGCCTTCTTCACCGAGGTCGGCAAGGCGTCCGGCTCGGACGCCCGGCTGGACGACGCGACAGTACGCCTCCACAAAGAACTGTCCGACTTCGACGACCTCGAATACCGCGCGCGGCGCGTGGTCGAGTCGATGGCCTTGGTGCTGCAGGGTTCCTTGCTGGTCCGGCATTCGCCGCACGCCGTAGCCGACGCTTTCTGTGCGTCCCGCTTCGGCGGCGACTGGGGTGTCGCCTTCGGCACCCTGCCGCCGGGCGTCGACACCGCGTCGATCATCGCCAGGACCCTTACGACGTAACGAAGTCCGCCATCATGGCCATGTCCTCGTGTTCCAGGTTATGGCAGTGGAATACGTACCGTCCTGGATAGTCGGTGAACCGGACGGCGATCTCAACCGATTCCGCCGCGCGTAGGTCCACTGTGTCCTTCCAGCCGTGGTCGTACGCACCCGGTGCCCCGCCGTTGCGCGCGAGCACTTGGAACTGATCGAGGTGCAGGTGGACCGGGTGGTGCACGTCGGAGACGAACCGCCAGATCTCCGTGTCGCCGAGCCGCGGCGACGCGAGCGGATGCCCGGGGTCGTACGGCTGCCCGTTGATCGTCCAGCCGTCGTGTAGCTGGAACAAGAACTCCCTGGTCACAGTGGCTTTCGCCGGATCCAGCGGCGCGATCTCCGAAAGCCGGGACGGCACACTCGTGTCGTCGACCGGAGCTCGCGCATCCGGTGAGACGTCGAACCGCATGACTTCGGCGGTGCTGCCCGAGCCGATCGTGTTGACCAGCCGCACCTGTGTTCCCGGTGCATAACGGGAAAAGTCGAGCACGACGTCGAAGCGTTCGGCCGACGCCATCTCGATCACGTCATGCGTGACCGGCGCGGCGAGCAGTCCGCCGTCACTGCCGACCTGCACAAAACCGCCGCCGCCGGGCGGAGGTGGGTCGAGTTCCAGGCGATAGCGGCGGCAGTTGGACGCGTTGAGCAGCCGGAACCGGTATCGCACACACTGGACGTCCAGCACTGGCCACGGAGCGCCATTGACCAGGATGACGTCACCGAGCACACCGTTCATAAACTCGTCGGTCACCCCGGGGACGCTGAGATTCGTTGCCAGCGAAGGATAATCGAGCCGGCCGTCCGCGGTGAACGAACGATCGGCGATCATCAGCGGAATGTCGCGCTCACCCTTGGGCAGCGGCAGCGCGTCCTCCTCGTCGTCGTGCACGAGATGGAACCCGGCGAGTCCCAGCCAGACAGTCGGCCCGGTGAACCCCATGCTGTGATCGTGGTACCAGAGTGTCGTGGCGCGCTGGTTCATCGGATACGTGTAGTCCCGAGTGCTCAGGCTCGGCGACCCCGGCATCGGCATCATCTCGTGCCGCGGGGGCGTACCGAGCGGCAAGATCGTGTCCCCCGGATAGCCGTCGCTCGCGGATGGCGTATGGCCGCCGTGCAGGTGGACGACGACCGGGCGAGGCAGTTCGTTGCGGTGCTTGACCACCGTCCGCCGCCCGGACCGGGAGACCAGGGTCGGCCCCGGGAAAGTGCCGCCGTACGTCCAGGCCTGCGTCTTCACACCGGGCAGGATCTCCAGCGTGCTGACCTGCTGCGTGATCTCGTAGTAATCGGTCGAGGCGTCCGAACGCACCGGCCGCAGCACGGCGGGCACCGGAAGCGGCACCTGGAACGGCGTAGGCAGCGCGAGCCCGCTGCGCAGGAGCGTCCCCGGCTCTCCCAGTGTGAGTGCTCTGCCCCAGGAAAAGCCGGTACCGATGGCAGCCGTCGCCACACCACCGGCCGCGCCCACCGCCGCGAGCGCAAGAAAACGACGTCTGCTGAGCCCGCTCACGCGACCACCTGCCGGGGTTCGCGCCAGGCCCAGACCAGCAGCCCCACGATCACGACGACGATCGCGACGCCCAGCGGTACGTGGACGGCGAGGATCCGGGCGTAGCCCAGGAAGATCTGCCCGGCTTCCGCGACGAACACGGCGCAGCTGGCGAAAATCGGCCACGCGGGCCCACGGCCTGGGCGCCACAGCATCACCGCGCACCCGATCGAAAGCAGTCCCGCGATCCCGGTCAAAGTCCCGTTTTCATTGTGTAGCGTGAGAAAGTCGTAGTGGCCGGCGAGGAAGCCGCCGGCGAGCGCCGCTTGCGCGAAGGCGAGCACCGTTTCGCAGGTGATCGCTGCACGGAACAGCCAGCGCGGCCATGCGGGGACCTGGATTGTAACCATGACGTAGATAGTGCCACAAGAAACCGTTTCTAGTGAAACTGTTTCTAAGGTACCTTATGCTGTACTCCAATGACCAGCAACGAAGGCCTCCAGGACTATTCGATCGGCTTCCTCCTGCGCCAGGCCCATCAGCGAGCGGCGGCCGCCTTCGCCGCCGCGCTCGAGCCGCTGGGAATTTCCGGCCGGCACTTCGCCGTCCTTCACACGCTCAACCGGCGCGGGCCGCTCAGCCAGCGGGAACTCGTCGACAGCGTCGCCAGCGACAAGGCGTCCATGGTCCGGATCGTCGACGACCTGGAGGCCGAAGGGATGGCCGTGCGCCGCCCGGCACCCGGTGACCGCCGCGTCCGCTCGGTCGAGATCACCGACCACGGCCGCAAGACCGTCGAGGAGGCCGAGCGCACCGCGCGGCTCGTCGCCGCGCGGCTACTCGCTCACCTCACCCCGAAGAAACGCGAGCAGCTCACCGCGTTGCTCGCGGAGTTCATCCATCCCACCTAGGCGACGTCCTCCAGCGCGGTCCCCTTCGTCTCCCTGATGAACTTGACGATGAAGGGGATCGACACGAGCGCGAACCCGGCGTAGATCGCGTACGTGATGCTCAGGTTCCAGTCACCCATGCTCGGGAAGCTGACGGTGACGATCCAGTTCGCGACCCAGTTCGCCGCGGTGCCCACGGCCAGTGCCGCACCGCGGATCCGCATCGGGAACATCTCACCGAGCAGCACCCACAGGATGACGCCCCAGGACAACGCGAACGACAACACGAAGAGGTTGGCGAACACCAACGCGATCGGCCCCCACGCACCGGGCAGCCTCAGCTCGCCGTTGACCTTGTCCGCGTGCCCGAAGGCGATCGCGGCGACGCCGAGTCCGATCACCATGCCGACAGAACCGATGAGCAGCAACGGTTTCCGGCCGAGCCGGTCGATGAACGCGATCGCGATGAACGTGCCGAGAATGTTGATCGCCGGGCTCACCAGGGAAATCAGCAGCGAATCGGTGTTCTGGCCGACCGAGTGCCACAGTGTGTCGGAGTAGTAGAAGATCACGTTGATGCCGACGAACTGCTGGAACACGGCGAGCGCGATGCCGATCCAGACGATCGGCAGCAACCCGAACCGGCCGCCGCGCAAGTCGCTGACCTTGGACTTCGTTTCCGTACGCAGGCCACGCTGGATGTCGGCGAGCTTGGCGTCGGCGACGTCTTCACCGTCGATGCCGGCGAGCACCTTGCGGGCCTTGGCGATCTTGCCGATGGAGAGGAGATAGTGCGGTGACTCGGGAATGATCGACGCGAGTACGAAGTACAAAACTGCCGGAAGTGCCGCGGCACCGAGCATCCATTGCCAGGCTTCGACAAAACCGAGCGGGCCGTTGATGTCGTGCGTGCCGTCTGCCCGCACCGGCGACGCGTCCTTGATCACCCAGTTGACCAGCGCGGAGACACCGATACCGAGCACAATCGCGAGCTGCTGCAAGGAAGCCAGCCGGCCACGGTAGACCGGTGGCGCGACTTCGGCGATGTAAGCCGGCCCGATCACCGATGCGACACCGATGGCGATACCGCCCACCACGCGCCAAAGCGCCAGATCCCAGACACTGAACGGAAACATCGCGCCGATCGCGCTGACGAAGAACAGCGCCGCCGCGAGCTGCATGGTGCGGATGCGCCCGATCTTGTTCGACAGCAACCCACCGAACCAGGCGCCGACCGCGGACCCGATGAGCGCGCTCGAGACCGTCAGCCCGGTGACGGCTTCACCGACACCGAAATGCTGGCGGATGCCGATGACCGCGCCGTTGATGTTCGAGCTGTCGTAGCCGAACAGGAATCCGCCGACAGCAGCCGCTCCGGCGATGAAGATCACGTGCGCGAGATGCTGCTGGTTCGCGCGCTCACTTGTCGACGTACTGCTGCTCACACCCGGCCGCCTTAGTCTCGAAAATCGATCACTCCTACGTACCAACCTCGGGCATGGTCTAATCCATGCAAGACCAATTGGTGACGTGTCCCACGGCCTAGGACGTGATCTTCACTGTCGCCCGATGGTTGATCTCGGCGCCCACGGTGACGAAGTCGATGATCGCGCGCAGTTGGTCCTCGGTGTACTTCTGGCAATGCTCGATCGTCGCGGAAATCAGGTAATCCCAGAGCGGAGCCGCCGCGGCGGCGCGCTCAGCGTCGAACTCGACGAGCACTTTGCGCCGATCGTCCGGATGTGGCTTCCGGTGCACCATCCCCTTGCGCTCCAGCCGATCGATGAGCGCGGTGACGGACGCGGGCGCGAGGCCGGAGTGCCGCGCGAGCTCTTTGGGCGTGAGCGGTCCGAGCCGCGCCAGATAGTCGGCCGCCTTCATGTCCGACGGCGAAAGCCCCGCCATCGCGGCGATCGCCGCATGGAACATGACCGTCTCGGTTGACAGCACGCGCGACGCGTCGAGCAGGTCCTGAATGAGTTCCGCTTTGGTGCTTGACACACCCAGGACCCTAGCGCACTATTTAGTTCGACAGAACGAATTAGTTACTAAGATACTTTTGTGGGGAGACATCATGCGGAGAGCGCTGGTCATCGGGGGTGGTATCGCGGGCACGGTCACCGCGATCGCCCTCAAGAAGGCGGGCCTGGACCCGGTCCTATACGAGGCCTACGACCGGACGGCCGAGGGTGTCGGCGCGTACCTGACGCTGGCCGTCAACGGGCTCGACACGCTGGGCGAACTCGGCCTCTCCCACCTCGTACGCGCCAAGGGTTTCGACACTCCGCGCATGGCGATGCTGCTGGGAAACGGCAAGAAGGTGGCGGAGCTCCCGCTCGGCGGCCCGACCCCGGAGGGCACGGTCAGCCAGACGATCATCCGCTCCGACCTGTATCTCGCGTTGCGGGATGAGGCCGTTCGCCAGGGCGTCACCGTCGAGTACAACAAGCGGCTCACCAATGCGGAGAACCACGGCGACGGCGTCCGTGCCACGTTCGCCGACGGCACCGATGCAGACGGCGACCTCCTGATCGGCGCCGACGGACTGCGCTCCCAAGTTCGCCGGATCATCGACCCCGCGGCGCCGGTCGCGCGCTATCTCCCGATGCTCAACACCGGTGGCTTCGCCGAAGGGATCCACGTCGACGGCGAGCCGGGCGTGATGCACATGGTCTTCGGCAAGCGGGCGTTCTTCTGCTACTTCCAGCACCCGAGCGGACAGGTGGGATGGTTCGCGAACCCGCCGCGCAAGGTCGAGCCGACCAGCGCGGAACTGGCGGCGATCTCGCCCGAGGAGTTCCGCGTGGAACTCCTCGAGCTGTTCGAAGCTGACCGGACCCCGGCCGTCGACATCATCAAAGCGACACCGAAGATCTACCCGCCCTGGGTGACCTACGACTTCCCGACCGTGCCGATCTGGCGCACCGACCGCATGATCATCGTCGGCGACGCCGCGCACGCTGCCTCACCCGCGTCCGGCCAAGGCGCGTCGATGGCGATCGAAGACGCCGTTACCCTGGGCCGCTGCCTGCGCGACATCCCCGACCTCCCGCAAGCGCTCGCCGCGTACGAAAGCCTGCGTCGCGAGCGGGTGGAAGCCGTTGTGCGGCAAGGGAAGCGCAACGGCAGCGCCAAGGTGGTCGGCCCGGTGGGCCGGATCGTCCGGGACATCCTCATCACGCTCATCTTCAGCCGGATGGCGGGGAAGAAGGACCCGAACGAGTGGGCCTGGAACCACCGCATCCGCTGGGATGAGCCTGTGCAGGTTTAGCGCTAGCGCCAGGTGTCGACACGGTGGAAGTTCAGGTACGCCTTGCTGGGCGTCGGGCCGCGCTGCCCCTGGTAGCGGGACCCGGCCTGGGTCGAGCCGTACGGGAACTCAGCGGCGCTGGTCAGCCGGAACAGGCACAGCTGGCCGATCTTCATCCCCGGCCAGAGCGTGATCGGCAGATTGGCCACATTGGACAGTTCCAGCGTGATGTGACCGGTGAAACCCGGGTCGATGAACCCGGCCGTGGAGTGCGTCAGCAGCCCGAGCCGGCCCAGCGAGGACTTGCCCTCGAGTCGGCCCGCGAGGTCGTCCGGCAGCGTGACCTTCTCGAAGGTGGAGCCGAGCACGAACTCTCCCGGGTGAAGAACGAACGGGTCCTCACCCTCCTTCTCGACCAGCGACGTCAGCTCGTCCTGCTGCAGCTGCGGGTCGATATGCGTGTACTTCGAGTTGTCGAAGACACGGAAAAAGCGGTCGAGCCGGACGTCGATGCTGGACGGTTGCAGCATCACCGGGTCGAACGGGTCGACTCCGAGCCGGCCGGAATCGAGCTCTTTACGGAGGTCACGGTCACTGAGCAGCACGTCCGACAGCCTAGGCGGCGCGCATGTGCTGGGCGTAGGTGGTGTCGGGGGCGAAAATCTTGTCGAGCCGCTTGACGTAGGTCCGCCTGCCGGCGCGGCCGATGCGCTCCTGCAACGCGGTGGCGCCCGGGATGAACGGCCGGAACGTCTCGGCGGCGAAATTCACCCCCGCGATGGCCAGAATCGCCGCCTGTGCGACCGGGTCGTTGGGCAGCTCCAGGAAGTCGGCATTCGCCTTGCCGAGCACCAGACGGCTGATGGAGGAATGGACGCGCACCGAGACATGCGACAGGACCTTGCCGAGGGCGCCCCGCCCCTCGCCGATGCCGCCATGCGTCTTGAGCAGCGCCTTGGCCAGCCGTTTGGAGTCGTCGTCGGGGATGAACTCGGTGGCGGCGAGCAGCCAAAGCATGCGCCAGGCGTCGTCCTCGTTCGCCGGAAGCAGCTCCTCGTCGACGCCCATCAGCCAGCCGACGTACCGCCACAGATGCAGGATGTCGGCGCGCTCGCGGTCGGAATAGCGAACGCCGAGCAACTGCGTACCGAACATGAAGACCAGCGAGAACAGGAGCAATGTCCCGGTCGTCTGCACCTGGTTGACCGGCCGATCCCACGCCGCGTAATCCCAGTCCTTGCGCCCGTTCATCGCCGCGCGGACGTGCGCGTGCACCAGCCGGACCCGCAACGCGGACACGTACCCCTTCTTGCCCTGTTGGAGGGTGCCCGGCGTCGTGACGTCGATCCACCAGGTCGCGGTCTCGACAAGCCGCTTTGTCGCCATGAACTCGATCTCACCGGTCCCCACCAGCACCTTCGTCGCCCGCGACGCGAGGTATCCGCCCATCAGCGACATGTCGGCAAGCGGGAACAGCCCGAGCAACCCCGTCCGCGTGATCGCCTTGGCCCCGCGCTCAAGGCGGCCGCTGTCGACCCAATACGGCATGGCCTCGACGTCGCGGAAGAACGCGACGAGTTCAGCGGGCGGGCTGTCGAGCGCGTCGACTCCTTCGACAATGGCACGCTCGAACAGCTTGCGGCCCTCTCCCGCGGGCTGCTTGTGCATCCACGCCACGACGGCGTCCGCCCGCGGATCCTCGGCCTGCGCGAACTCTCGGAGTCGCCGGACCTGCGGCGCCGTGCCACGGATGTCGCCGTCGATGAAGAGGCGCGAGGCGAGCCGGAAGCCGCCGTGGCGGAACAGCTCGGGGTCGGGAAGACGCTCGTCCATGGGCCCACCTCGCAAACGATGTAGACAACAAGTGTTGTCACTTCGCGAGCCGGTAGTCAAGGGAGAGGAGGCCTGGACAAGCTGCGATCCGGGCCATGTATGCTGGCGCAGCGCTGCGGATGTAGTTCAGTGGTAGAACATCAGCTTCCCAAGCTGAATATGCGGGTTCGATTCCCGTCATCCGCTCCACACCGAAAGCCCCAGGTCACAGGTTGTCCACTGTAGACCTGGGGCTTTCGTTTTGCTGATCATCTCGGCCTGCCGCACCACTAGCCGTTGGGCCGGGCAGCCTCTCCATGCCGTGACAATCGCACCCGAGGGTCACCGTGCTTAAGCTGGGCGCGGCATCCACGTTGCCTGGAGTCCGACAGCTGAAGGGCGAGCCTCATGTCCCGGAACAGGCGATCCGGTCGGCACCTTCAGCGGCGCGGTTCACAGGGAGGCGGCGGTCGTCGCGCGTACAAGGCCGTCACTGCTGTGGTGCTCGCGTTGACGGCGGCCGCGTTTCTCGGCGGGTGTGTCGTGGCCGTCCAATCTTTCGCTGAGCATCACCTTGCATTGATGGAGATGTGGCCGGGCGAACCGTGGTTGCTTGAACTGATCACGACAGCGGTCGGGTTTGCCGCGGGGATCCCGGCCGTTCCGTGGGGAATCGTTCTCGTCGACCAGAGGCAGCACCATGTCCTCCAGACCACGCAGGCGGTGCTGTTCGTCGGAATTCTGTTGATCACTTTTCTTGCTTTCACGGTGAGCGTCGCTCTGATGCCCCCAAAAGGCGGTTGTCCGCCACATGAGACCTCGTTTCCGTGCGTGTTTCTGACTCGTCATCCCGACGTTCCTGCCGGCTGGGGCATTGGCCTGGTAACCGGCAACTTGGTCGGCGGTTTGGTAGCCGGCGCGGTCTCGCGCGTGACCCGCGAGAGATTCGCATCGATTCGGGCTGACGGCGGCCGCCACCGCGAGCCTTGACTGCCCCGGTTTCGGCGGGTCAGGTTCGTGTTTGGCCTAAAGCTCGTAGGCCTTTTCGTGCCGCGGCTGATAAAGCCCGATCTGACCACCACCCGGTAGCCGGATCGACGTCAGCAGCCCCCAGCCCTGATCGATGATCGGCTCGGCGAACTCCACACCCTTCGCGGTCAACTCCGCCACGGTCTCATCGACGTCGTCACACATCAGGTAAAGCTCGTGCTTCGCGTCGCCTTCGGCCGGATGCACGGCGACCTCGGCGGGGGGCAGTTTGAAGATGAGCCAGCCGCCGCCGGCGTCGACGTGTGGATAGCCGAGCATGTCACGCAGGAACGCGCGGTCGGCTTCGGCATCAGTGCTGTAGAGGATGACGTGGGCGCCATTGATCACCCATCGACCGTACGCCACTTCGGGCCCTGCTGCGGAAACCGATTTCTGAACGGCAGCAAGTCCGGTACATTTCCGGAAATGTTGATCGGGAAGCTCGTGCGATTGAGACCGCTGGAACCTGCCGACGCCGATGCGCTCTGGCGGTGGAACAACGATCCTGTCGTACAGCAGTGGATGAACAACGGGTGCCCGGAATCCTTCGCCCAGCTCAAGGAACGCGCTGAAGACCGGCCCGCCAACACTTACGACTCGATGCTCTTCTGCGTTGAAACCGTGGCTGACTCGGTCGCGATCGGAGTCGTCCGGCTTCGTGACGCCGAGCCGGAGGTCGGGCGCGCAGAGCTCGACATCTACATCGGCGAGCCGAAGTACCGAAACGGTGGCTACGGCACCGACACGATGCGGGTCATCTGCCGATACGGTTTCGACGAGATGCGCTTGCACGGCATCAGTCTTTGGGTGGTCGCCGACAATGCCGCCGCGCGGCACGTCTACCGGAAGGTCGGCTTCGTGGAAGAGGGCAGACAGCGGGAATCGTTCCGCCGCGCGGGAAAATGGCACGACATGATTCTGATGAGCCTGCTGGAAGGCGAACTGGTCGACTGAAGCGCTACTGGTCGAACGACTTCCGCAGTTTCGCCGGGGCCTTGGTACGCCACGATTCTTCGATCAGCTCGGTCAGCTGCTCCACGTCGACGCGCTCGAGGTCGACGAGGATCGCGCCGTAGCCGTCGTAGTGCGGGGTGGTGTAGAACGCCGGATCACCCGAGGCGAGCAACGCGGCCTTCTCTTCTTGGCTGCACATAAGGACAAGACCGCCCTCGGCCTCGGTTCGCAGACGGGCGAAACTCTTGCCGGCCACCTTCAGCGAAGGCGTGCGGTAGGACGTCGATTCCTCGACCTCCGGCAGTGTTCTGGCGATCGTGACCACTTCGTTCCAGGTCGGCATGGCTCCGATTCTCACCCTCGCCCGGCCGCCTGTCTTGGCGAAACGAAACCTGCCCTGAACGACGCGCTCAGCTCGAACGCGTCGTTCAGGGCAGATCACCCACTACGGAAGGGCCGTGATCCGGTCAGCCGGTGGGGGCGTGACACCGGGGTGGGCCGCGAAGTAGGCGATCAACGCGTCGAGGTCGATCGGTCCACCCGCGAGGTTCGTGCCCTTGGTCAACTCGGTGAACCCGTCTCCGCCGGCGGCGAGGAAGTTGTTCACCGACACGCGGTACGAGGCCGCGGGGTCGATCGGCGTGCCGTTGAGCGTCAGGTTCGAGATCCGCGAACCCACCGGGGCCGTCAGCGAGTACGAGTAGTGCAGCGAACTCGAGATCTGCAGGATCCGGGTGGCCGTCGGCTGCCACTGCTGCTCGAGCACGGCCTTGAGGTTCGCGCCGGTCAGCGTGATGGTCTGCATGATGTTCGCGAACGGCTGCACGGTGAACGCCTCGCCGTAGGTAACGACACCGTCGCCTTCACCGTTCGCCGACGAAGCATAGGTCAGGTCCGCGCGGATACCTCCGGGGTTGGTCATCGCGATCTGCGCACCGTTCGATTTGGTGCCTTCCAGCTGCGCGTCCGCGATGACGTCGCCGAGCGGAGTTTCATACGAGCCTGCAACGGGCGCGGGCAGGTCCCCGGTGATCGTGCCGATCTTTCGGTTCGCGATCGGGGCCGACTTGGTCTTGGCCTCATCGACGAGCTTCTGCACGACCGGGTCCGGCGTGACCGTGCGGGTGACGATCTCGTTGTGCGCGACGGTGGCGCTGCGCACGACGTCTCGGGACTTCTGATTGATCTTGAGGTCGACGACCGACAGGAGCCTGCCGAACGACGCGCCCTGGATCACCGTACGAGGCGCGCCCGCGGGGTCGTTGATCACGCAGTTGTACTGCTGGTGGCTGTGGCCGGTGAAGATCGCGTCGACCTTCGACGTGACCGTCTTGGCGATCGTGGTGGCGGGGCCGGCGACGTTCTTGCAGTCGTCCGGTCCGGCGACCGCGGTGTTGTCGCCCTGGTGCAGCAGCACGACCTGCGCCTTGATGCCGATGAGGTCGAGCAGGTTCGCGGTGCGGTCGATCGCCTGGACCTCGTCGGTGAACTTCAGGCCCGCGATCGCCTCGGGGGTGACCACCGACGGCAGATCCTTCAGCGTGGCCCCGATGATGCCGATCGGCACGCCGCCGGAGAACTGGACGCTGAACGGCAGTAGGGCCGGGAAGCCGTTGGTGAAACTCACGTTCGAGCCGAGGAACGGGAACTGTGCGCCCTGGAACGAGCTGCGGAACTGGCAGCCGTCGGTCGGGTGGCAGCCGCCGAACTGCATCCGCTGCAGCTCCTGGTAGCCCTCGTCGAACTCGTGGTTGCCGACGACGGACGCCTTGACGCCGAGCCCGTTGAGGAACTCGATGGTCGGCTCGTCGTGGAACAGCGCCGAGATCACCGGCGAGGCGCCGACGTTGTCGCCCGCGGACAGCACGATCGAGTTCTTGACCTCAGCTTGCAGCTGCTTGACGTGCGTCGACAGGAACGCGGCGCCACCGGCGTCCACGGTCGTTCCACCCGGCAGCGTCACTCGTCCGGAGGACCCGGACGGCGGCTCGAGGTTGCCGTGGAAGTCGTTGAACGTGATCAGCCGGACGTCCGTGGTCGGGTCCGGGCGGTTGCCCGCAGCGGCGGATGCGGGGGTGGCCGTCATCGTCACTGTGGCCAGCGCGGCAGCAGCGATCGCCACTGCTCGTCGCGTCAACCTGGTCGAAATAAGCATTGTTCCTCCGATCGGGCGCCCCAGGACCCCAAACGGGCGCACGGCGGAGGAGTTTGCCTGCTAAGCGCGACGATCACCAGGGTAAAAAGGTGAGCGATAGGTAAATGTCATCCATCGCTACCGTCAAGGAGCACCTTGGCGACGAGCTCGGGATCGTCGCTCATCGGCACGTGCCCGCATCCCCTGAGCAGGAGAAGTTCGGCTTCCGGAGCCACGCGTCGCAAGTAGTCGACCTTCGGCCGCGCCAGGATCCGGTCCCGTGCGGCCCAGGCGATCGTGACCGGGATACCGGTCACCGGCCCCTCGAAGTGGAAACCGCCCTTGGCCTCGGCAAGTGTGGGCAGGAAGCCTGGCGCGGTGGCGAACGCGCGGGCGTCTTCCATAATCCGTTGAGGGGAGAGCAGCCAGGGCTTGTCGAAGATCATCCCGGCGATGAGCGTCCGGCCCACGCCGCTGGCGGCCAGGCGTGCCGTGACGCGTTCCGGCAGGTGCTTCGCGACTTCGCGGTGAGCACGCAGCATGCCCAGTGCGTACCGCTGCTGCGGCTGCGTCCACAGCCCGGCCGGCGACAGCGCGGTCACGCTACGCACAAGATCGGCTTCGCCCAACGCCAGCGAAAGCAGGCCGCCGAGCGAGTTGCCCGCGACATGTGGCCGGTCGAGCCCCACCTCGGCGAAGAACTTCGCGAACGCCGCCAGCGCGGTGTCGATGCCGTAGATACCGTCGTGCGGCGGCGACTCGCCGAAACCCGGCAGGTCGACTGCGATGACGTCCCGGTGCGGCGCGAGGAGCGGTACTACGGGATCCCACGCCTGCCGCCGGTGACCGACCCCGTGGATCAGCACCAACGGCTCGCCGCGCCCTGTCCTGGTGAAGACGACTTCGTCCATCTCAGCAGCGTAACCCGGAAGCTACTGATAGGTAGTACCGCCGGTAACGGGTAATCGCATCCGCTCCCTGCGATAGGCAACTTGTCCTCCTCCCCTCACCGGCCGACCGATCGGCGGCGCACCCCTCGGCCAAGTGGCCGATCCCGCCACTCCCGCCACAGCTTTTCGACCGAAGTGGCGGCACCTCCAAAATTCGTAACGTCGGAGGCATGACGCATGCACAGGTCACGGCCCTGACTGACGGACTGCTCGCCTTCTTCGCGGTATGGGCGACGATCCTCATCCCTCAGTTGATCCTGCATTACGGGCGGTTCGGTCGAGTCGACCTTCGCCGGATGATCACCACGGCCGTCCTGACCCTCTACGCGTGCCTCGCGCTGGCCGTGGTGTTCCTGCCGCTACCGGGCCCGAACACCAAACACCCGAGCCAGACCGTGCAGCTGCAGCCGTTTCAGTGGATCGCCGACACTCACGCCGAGCTGCTCAAGCACGGACTGAGCTCGGCGTACGCATTGACGACACTGACGTTCCAGCAGGTCGCGCTGAACGTGCTGCTTTTCGTGCCGCTCGGCCTGTTCGCCCGCGTGCTGTGGAAGCGGGGGCTGATCGGGACGACACTGATCGGGTTCGCCATCTCGCTGATGATCGAGATCACCCAGGTGACCGCGAACTTCGGGACGGCGCCGTTCGTCTATCGGATCTTCGACGTGGATGACCTGCTGAACAACACCGCTGGAGCGATGCTCGGCTGGGTGATCGGCGCACTGTTCCTGGCTCTGCGGAAGGTTCCGTCAACCATCGACGCGCAGGCGGTGCGGAGCGAGCGGATCGACTTCGCCAAGTCGCGCTAGCCGGGCTTGGCGCACCTGGGCTTGCCGCTTCGCAGCACGTTTGTCCTCGAAAGCGACCACCGCGATGGCGACGACAAAGATCAACACCACCAGGCTGAGGATCAGCGCCACCTGCAAAACGACCCCCTCGAGACGACCTTGTGCGCGAGATCACACAGCGTACGCACTACGTCCGAAATACGCCACCCCGCCAGTCGGCGCAGGGTGAGCCGGAGTCAGCCGTGGGGAAGACTGGATGGGTGACGCGACCGACGAAGGAGCAGTTGGCGGCGGCGCGGGACGTGCTGCTTGAGGACGTGATCGCGCCGGGCTTGCGGGTCTTGTTCTGTGGGATCAACCCGGGGTTGTACTCGGCGGCGACCGGGTGGCATTTTGCTCGGCCGGGGAACCGGTTTTGGCCCGCGTTGTACGGGGGTGGGTTTACGCCGCGGTTGTTCAAGCCGAGCGAGCAGGGGCGGCTGCCAGGGTTGGGGCTGGGAATCACCAATGTGGTCGGGCGGACGACGGCTCGGGCGGATGAGCTCAGCGGCGAGGAGTTGCGTGAGGGTGGCTCGTTGCTGGCCGCGAAGGTGGCGGAGTTTCGGCCGGAGTGGGTGGCGATTGTGGGGATTACGGCCTACCGGGTGGCCTTTGGGGTGCCCAAAGCCGAGATCGGGCCTCAAGATGACCCGATCGGGGGAACGGCGGTGTGGGTATTGCCGAATCCCAGCGGCCTGAATGCGCACTGGACCCCGGGAACCTTGGCTGAAGAGTTCTCTCGGTTACACAAAGCGACGTACAACTCTGGGTAGCACTTGCCGGCGGATATGACGCGACACAGCTCACATCCCGCAAGGTGATCGCCGATTACTCGTTACGGAGAGTTTTTACTGTTACCCCGGAGTACGGCTGTGAGGGGGAACTCGCGTCACAAATCGCTGACATCCGACTCCCAGATATCACGAGGTGTCATTCTTGGCTGGTCCCAGCAGGGGGGATCGGGTGGCGGTACCGGCGAGCCGGGGGGCTCGCGAGGCTTCAGGCACGGTGGCGCACCAAGGGTGGCGGCGCGAAGACCGGAGAACAAATGGCGACAAGCATCGAGCCCACCCGAGTCCAGGCGACCCCTTTGGGGGCCGGAGGTCGCAGTCTCGGCGTCGCCGCCATCGATCCGATCCCGATCTTCCGGGACGGGTTGGCGTCGCTGGTCCATCGGACACACGGACTGCACTGGGTCGGCCATGCGGCCACTCATCACGCGGCTCTCCAGCTGTGCGAGCAGCTCAAACCCGACGTCGTGGTGCTGGATTCCGCGCTGGACCCGAACTGTCACCTGACCCGCCTGCTCAGCACCGGCGATCCGTCGATGGTGATCGTCTCGCTCATCCGCGACACCAACCGCAGCCCGCAGTACCTGTCCGCGGCGATCGCGGCCGGCGTGCACGCGGCGGTGCCGCGGGCGATCGATCCGCGACGGCTCGGCGAGGCGATCCGTCGGGCGCACACCGATCGCCGCTATCTGGATCCGTCATTGGTCGCGCTCACCGTGCGACCGAAACGCCAGCCCGCGCAGATTCCCGGCCAGCCCGCCGCCCCGCGGATCCCGATGCCGCTGTCGCGCCGCGAGTACCAGGTGTTGCAGCTGGTGGCAGAGGGGCTGGAGAACTCCGGGATCGCGAAAATCCTGTTCCTCTCGGTCGAGACCGTCCGGACGCACGTCAAGAGCATCCTTCGCAAGCTCTCGGCGCGGGATCGGACACACGCGGTGACCATCGCTTTCCGGGGCGGCATCCTCATCGCGCTCGCTGATGGGGAGCACCAGTGCGCTCCGCAGCCTCGTGCTGCCTCGCCCAGCTCCCACTGACGGCTGATCCATTGGTCACAGCGGTGGGGTTGTGCTTGCCTGGAGTTACCCGCAGGTAATATCCTTTTGTTACCGGCAAGTAGGGAAGCAGTGCCCAGGCCGGACACCCGAGACCTAGACGGAGCGACGACATGGGCCACTACAAGAGCAACGTACGAGACCTGGAGTTCAACCTCTTCGAAGTACTCGGCATCCAAGAACGCCTCGGCAAGGGCGTACTGGAGGAGTCCGATGAGGAAACCGCGCGCGGTGTGCTGTCCGAGCTGAACAAGCTCGCCGTCGGCCCGCTGGCCGATTCCTTCGCCGACGCCGACCGCAATCCCCCGGTCTACGACCCGAAGACGTTCTCGGCGACACTGCCCGAATCGTTCAAGAAGAGCTACAAGCAACTTCTCGACGGCGAATGGTGGCGGCTCAGCCTCACCAACGACCTCGGCGGTCTCGGTCTGCCTCCCACCGTGCAGTGGGCGTCCGCTGAGCTGATGCTGGGCGCGAACCCCGCGCTCTTCATGTACATGGCGGGCGCGAACTTCGCGATGATCATGCACAAGAACGGCAACGCCGAGCAGCAGCGCTGGGCGCAGTTCATGATCGACCGCGCGTGGGGCGCGACGATGGTCCTCACCGAGCCCGACGCCGGTTCCGACGTGGGCGCCGGTCGCACCAAGGCGTTCCAGCAGGAAGACGGCACCTGGCACATCGACGGGGTCAAGCGCTTCATCACCTCGGCCGACCAGGACCTGACCGAAAACATCATGCACCTGGTGCTCGCCCGTCCCGAGGGTCCCGGCATCGAGACCCGGCCCGGCACCAAGGGCCTGTCGCTCTTCCTCGTGCCGAAGTTCCACTTCGACACCGAGACCGGTGAGCTCGGCGAGCGTAACGGCGCCTTCGTGACCAACGTCGAGCACAAGATGGGCATCAAGGCGTCCACCACCTGCGAGCTGACTTTCGGCCAGCACGGCACACCCGCCACGGGCTGGCTGCTCGGCGACGTCCACGACGGCATCGCGCAGATGTTCCAGGTCATCGAGTACGCCCGGATGATGGTCGGCACCAAGGCCATCGCGACACTGTCGACCGGCTACCTGAACGCGCTGGAGTACGCCAAGGAGCGCGTGCAGGGCTCCGACCTGCCGAACATGCTCAACAAGGCAGCCCCGCGCGTCACCATCACGCACCACCCGGACGTCCGCCGCTCGCTGATGCTGCAGAAGGCGTACGCCGAGGGGCTGCGGGCGATCTACCTGTACACCGCGTCGTTCCAGGACCAGATATGGGTCGGAGAGGACGGCGGCGTTTCCCCTGCTTCGCTGAAGCTGGCCGAGCGGGTCAACGACCTGCTACTGCCGATCGTCAAGGGTGTCGGCTCCGAGCGCGCGACCGAGCAGCTCGTGCAGTCGCTGCAGACCCTTGGTGGCTCCGGCTTCCTGCAGGACTACCCGATCGAGCAGTACATCCGCGACGCGAAGATCGACTCGCTGTACGAGGGCACCACGGCCATCCAGTCGCTGGACTTCTTCTTCCGGAAGATCGTCCGCGACAAGGGCCAGGCGCTCGCTTACGTCGCCGGCGAGATCACCAAGTTCATCGAGTCCGAGGCAGGCAACGGGCGGCTCAAGAACGAGCGTGCGCTGCTCAAGCAGGCTCTCGAGGACACACAGGGCATGCTCGGCTCGCTGATCGGCTACCTGACCGCGTCGCAGGAAGACGCGCAGAGCGTCAACAAGGTCGGACAGCACAGCGTCCGGCTGCTCATGTCTGTCGGTGACCTGCTCATCGGCTGGCGCCTGCTCAAGCACGCCGAGATCGCCATCGTCGCGCTCGACGGCGGTGCGTCCGCCAAGGACGTGCCGTTCTACGAGGGCAAGGTCGCCGTGGCGTCGTTCTTCAGCAAGGCCGTGCTGCCGGAACTCACCGCCCGTCGCACGATCGTGGAGAACGCCGACAACGACCTCATGGACGTCGCCGAAGCATCCTTCTAGCCGCCATTTGCCGTAACCGAGGGAGACCGTTCAGGACGTTTGCGTCCCGGACGGTCTCTTTTGTGGATAGCGGCGAGAAATTGCGGTGCTGACTGGTTTGGAAGGGATTCGCCCAGGGCATCTCCAGTGCGAGACCGGGAGGCCTGCCAAGGCGTCCGGGTGAACCGGGACTAGGGAGTATCCATGACCGTCAGCGGCATTATCAGCGCTATCGTTGTCGGCTTGATCCTCGGTGTGCTGGGACGGCTCGTCGCCCCCGGCAAACAGGGCATCCCGATCTGGCTGACCATCATCGTCGGAATCATCGCGGCCTTTATCGGCACGGCTATCGCGCGTGGCCTCGGCTACGCCAACACCAACGGCTTCGACTGGCTCGAACTGATCACCCAGGTCGTCGTGGCGGCGCTCGGTGTCGTGCTGGTGTCCAGCATGTACGGCAGGCGTGGCGTCACCAGATAAGGCCATCCACCACAGACTTCCGGCCGGTTCGCCTCAAGGCGGACCGGCCGGAAGTCTGTGCGCCGGAGACATGCGCTAGATACAGATGACGGTCGATTTCGGGCCGTAGGTCACGTTCCTGGTCTCCCGGCGAACCTCGGCGCCGGTGCCGACGTCGTAAAGGATCCGGGTGTCGGAAACACTGAAACCGGGCTGACCCACCGAAGTCACGCAACCGGCACCGGACCGGAACTCGATCGGCGACGCCGTCTCGTTGATCTTCGGCCCGGCGGCGCTCACGACGTTGAACCGTTTGGTGCCCCAAATCCTTACGGTCACGGAGTTTCCACTGACCCCGGCCTCGATGGCGATGCCGGTCGGCGAGTCGTTGGCGAATTTCGAATCGACGCTGGTGCCGGTGGTTTCCATCGCCTTCACATCGCGGCCCGGCGGATACCGATCGAAGAAGTAGTCGTGCTCGGCGTGATCGACGTCTTTGAGTCCGGCAAGGTACACGGCGTTGTAGAGCGTGGACGCGAACTGTGAAACTCCGCCGCCGATCAGCTCCGGGCCGGTACCGTCCTCCTGGACCGGCGCCGGCACGAATCCCTGAGCTTCGGTGCGGGGTCCTGACCGGGTGTCGAGGCTGAAGGTTTCGCCCGGCTTCACGATCGCTCCGCTCACCTTGGCGGCCAGGGCCTGCACGTTCGTCGCTGCAGTGCCGGAGAATCCACCGCTGGTGAACTCGCCGATGACCTCTTTGATGCCGAGCGCGCCCGCTGCCTCCGTGGTGACGTTGGGGCGCGTGGTGTCGTAGGCGACCGGGAGCTCACGGGCGTCCGCCCTCCTGAACACCTCCGTCAGCGGGAGGAAGGTCTTGGCCCAGTTGATTTTCCGGTCATCTTCGGACGGCTGCACCGCCGGGACGTTGTTCGCGAAGACGATTTGGGCGTCCTTGCCGTCTTTCTGCGTTCCGACAAGATCGTCCTGCACGGCCAACTGCAGCTTGTGCTGATCGATGCGGACCTCCAGCGCGCCGTCGTCACGAGCGAAGAACTGGAACGAGCGCGCGATGTCGTCCGGGTTCAGCACCGCGTCCTTGCCGTCACCGCGTACGACGATCGGCTTGGCCACCGCGGCTTTGACGATCTGGTCCAGTGCGCCCTGAACACCGGCCAAGGTCGCCTTCACCGGCGTGACATCGACGGGCAGGGTGACGCCGCCGGGATCCAGCCAGCCGTCGGAGAGCACACGGACGGCCGCGGCCCGGTCACCGAGTGTCTGCCCCTGTTTCGGTTCGATGGCGTACGGCGTGACCCCGCCATCGGTGCCGGAGAGAGCCAAAAAACCGATGCTGCCCTCGACTGCCCGGTGGTTGATCGTGGTCGCGGCCAGCTCACTGACGGCCCGCGTCAGTACCGCACTGTCCGTCTTCTTCACCACGCCGACCTCGCGGGTGGTGAAGAACGACAGAATGCGGGTGATCGGGCTGAGCGGCTGGTTTCCGGCCTGCACCACCGTCTCCGGCCAGTCGAGCTCGAGGCCGGACGCCGCCGGGTCGAGCCGGGTTTCGACGTCACCGGCCCGGATCGTGACGGGCTTGATGAGCAGGGGCTCGAGCTGCGTGCGCAATCTCGCCTCGGCGTCGGCATGCGTCAGGCCGCCGACCTCGACCCCCGCGACGGTCACCCCGCGTGGGACGTCACCCACGCTGAGCAGGAGGTCGACGACGTACAGCACGACGAACAGCGCGATGGCGCCGCCGGTGATCATCAGCGCCTTGCCGAGCCTCCGGCGGACACGGTGCTCGGGCAGGGGCGGGTAGACGATGATCGGGCCGGCTTCGAGCAGCTCGCCGACAAGTTCTTCGTCGTTGACGGCCTCATTTCCCATGCCTGGCCTCCGCCCCGGACCCGAGATTTCGAGCTCGCGATCCCGCCCCCGAATCATCGTACTAATTCGGAGCGCCTGCCATAACAAGTCGCAACGCGCCTTCGCCGTCACCCGAAAGCCGGACCGGCACGCCCCAGTCCTGGCGGGTGACCCGGCAAGCGGGGTGCTCGGCGCCGTTGTCGCAACTGGCGGCCTGGGCGACCACCTGCAGCACCCCCTCGGTGAAGCCGTCGGCCAGCCGGATCCGCCGGGTGAGGTCCGTGCCGACGCCACTACCTTCGGCCAACAGCTCCGGCGGTGAAGCGCGGATCTCCAGCCGCGTCGACGGGCCGTAGCGATCGTCGAGCTTCTCGCCCGGCGGCGGGGTGAAAATGACGGAGAAGTCCAGCTCGCCGGGAGCGAGGACGGTCGGCGGCCGCCGTATGGCGTGGGCGTCGCCGGTAACGCTCGTCGGAGCGCCCATCTCGACGGGTACGAGCCGATGCCCGGCCGATTCGACGGCGAGAAGTACGCCTTCGTGCAACAGAAGCCCGGACGGCTCGGCCAGCCCCGCCGCGATGGTCGATACCTCGCGGGTCAGCGGGTCGTACCGGCGGACGGCGCCGTTGTAGGTGTCCGCGACCGCGATGGTCCCGTCGTCCAGCACGGCGAGACCGAGCGGATGCTGCAGTAGCGCGTCCTCGGCGGCACCATCGGAGTGTCCGAACGAGAACAGGTCGACGCCGACAGCGGTGTGCACCGCGAACCCTTCGCCGTCGGGCTCGATCCAGCGCAACGCCGAGGTCTCGGCGTCGGCCAGCCAGAGCTTTTCCGGTGTCGCGGCCAGTCCGGACGTCTGTGCGAAGAAGGCTTCGTCGACCGGGCCGTCGCGCAGACCTTCCACGGTTGTACCGGCGAATCGCCTGATCTCACCGGTGAGCGGATCGAAGAGACCGAGGGTGTGGTTGCCCGCCATCGCGACGACGATCCCACCGGCGGGTGCCCACCACACGACGTCCCACGGGCTCGTGAGATCGACGTCCAAGGCCTTGCCGCCGTCCGGGCCGTTGCGCCACTGCTTTCCCGTACCGGCCACAGTGGACACTTTGCCGACGTTGAGATCGATGCCTCGCAGCAGATGTCCGGCAGTGTCCGCGACCACCGCGTGATACCCGACGCGCTGTGCGATTTCGTTGGGTAGCAAAACGATTCCGGCCGGTTCGGTGAAACTGGCCCGGTCGAACGCACCGTCCGCGGACCCGCGTTCCCCGCTGCCGAAGCGCCGGATCACCGTCTCGCCGTCGGAGGCGAATTCCACAATGGAGTGATTGCCGGTGTCGGCGACGAGAATGCGGCCCTCGGCTGTTTGAGCGGCCTTGCTCGGGAACCGGAGCTCATTCCGCTGCTCTTCGGCCGGCACGTACAGGTTGCCACCGCGGCGCAAAGTGCCCTTGGTGTCATGCTGCACGACGAGGTCGGCGATGACCTGACGCAGCGCCTCGCCGTGCCCCTCTCCGGCAGCCATATGCACGACGTAGCCCTCGGGGTCGACGATCACCAGCGTGGGCCACGCCTTGACCGCGTACTGCGACCAGGTTGTCATCTCCGGGTCGTTGAGGACCGGGTGATGGACTTCATAGCGGCGGACCGCGGACTCGATCGCCGCGGCCTCACCCTCGTGGAGGAACTTCGGGGAATGCACGCCGATGGTGACCAGGACGTCCGCGAACTCGGCCTCCAGCGGCCGGAGTTCGTCGAGCACGTGCAGGCAGTTCACACAGCCGCTGGTCCAGAAATCGAGCAGCACGATACGTCCGCGCAGCTCGGCGAGCTTGAGCGGGCGACCGCCCGTGTTCAGCCAGACGTCGCCGGCCAGCTCTGGGGCGCGCACGCGCGCTTGGGGTCGTACGGAAGTCACACCAGGAGTGAACTACACCGATCCTCGTCCTGTTCCGCTATCCAGCCCGTGGAACCGCGAGCTCACCCGGCCGGAGGAGGCTTGATCGCGTCGCGGGTTCTCAGACGGGCAATTACGCCTCGGCTTTGGCCTTGAGGCGTCGCAAGGTCGCGTCGATGTTGGCCTGATTGGTCTCGTCGCGCCGCCACACACCGGTCGCGAGCGAGCTCACCGCCTTGAACCAGCGAGAGCGGCGCTCCCAGGTCCGCTCGACGACCACGCAGGTGTCACCGTCCTGCTCGATGTCGTACTGCCAGCGCGCGACCGGCTGCCCGAACGACCGGACATCGAACGCGAAGCGGGCGCCGACGTCGGCATCGGTGACCGTGCTCAGCGTGCTCCACCGCCGGAAGCCGTTCTTGTTGCTGCCACGGAACCGGACTCCCACAGCAGGGCCGGACGCCCCGCCGAGCCACCGGTGACCGGTGTACTCGTCGGAGAGTTCGGCAAGCACGCCAGGATCACTGACCAGCGCATACACCTGCTCCGGGGATGCCTTGACCTCGATCCGGCCGGACGCACTGGGTGCTGGCATGACCACCTCGCCTCATCGCGGGACGCTTTCGAGTCAACATACCGGCGGTATGTCGAGTGATCAAGGGGGACTGCCTGGATGGATGGCGCCACCGCGGTCCAGCAGCCGCATGAGCTGGTGCCCGGTGGGTTTTCCAGGCCCCACAACGGAATTCCCCCGTCAGTGTTCGCGATCGGTCTCTGGGACCTGGGATACCGGCATCGTCCGCTACCCGCCGACTCCTGGGTCTACGCGGGGCGAACTCCGCCGGGCCGAATCCGTGAGCCGGCTGGCGAGTGCCACGACGAGGTCACGGAGCTCGTCCGGTCGTTCGATGACGAAGGGCAGGTCCAGCGACGCGAGCACGGCGGGCAGCCAGTTGAGCCGTTCCGCCCGCAGTTCGACGCGGGACCAGTGCCTGGTGTCCGAGTCTGCGCTGCTCGCCGACGGCGACTCCGCCACGATCGCGATGCCGGCGGGAAGCCGGGTGCGGATCTGCTCGGCAGTCCCCTGGACCCGCAGAGTCACCTCGTGCCGGTACGGAGTGGTGGCGAGCCCCGTCAGGACGCGCGCCGCCGGGTCGAGTCCGTCGGGCGGCTCGAACGAGCCGGGCAGGGTCCTCGCACTGGCAATGCGATCCAGCCGGAACGTCCGGTCTTCGCCGATCGCGGGATCGGCACCCGTCACGTACCACCTGCCCGAGTGGGCGACGAGCCCGTACGGGTGCAGCGTGCGTTCGCTGTGCCGGCCGTCGGCGGCGGTGTACCGGATCGAGACCGGCCGGTGGTGGCTAACCGCGTCGGCGATCGAGAGCAGGACTGCGGCCTCCGGGGCGGGTGGCTCACCGGCTGGAGCTGTAAAGGCGAGGGAGCCGAGCACGGCGTCGAGTCTGCGGCCGAGCCGCTCGGGCAGCACCCGCCGGATCTTCGCCGCTGCCGTCTCGCTCGCCGTGCCCGTGGCCGTCATCAAGCCGGCTCGGCGCCCTGCGACCAGGCCGAGCAGCACGGCGAGCGCTTCGTCGTCGCTCAGCATGAGCGGAGGCATGCGGTAACCCGAGGCGAGCCGGTAGCCGCCGTAGCGGCCGCGCACCGACTCGACGGGCACATCGAGGTCGATGAGGTGGTCGACGTACCGCCGCACCGTTCGCTCGTCCACGTCGAGCCGGTCGGCGAGTTCGGCCACGTTCCGGATACCTCCCGACTGCAGGAGCTCCAGCAGAGTGAGCACGCGAGCAATAGGTCGGGACATACCCAGAAGTCTTCCACGTATACCGGGCGGGTTCTGCCCGGTATACGTCGTAGCGTGCGGTCACAAGCACCGGCCAACCAGGAGAGAACCCATGGACTTCGTCTCGATCCGCATCATCACCGGCGACGTCGCCCGCCTCGTCGACTTCTACGAGCGCGCCACCGCAGTGCGGGCGAACTGGGCCAACGAGGACTTCGCTGAGCTCAGGACCGTCTCGGCCACTCTCGCGATCGCGAGCACCCGCACCGTCCCTCTGTTCGCGCCTGGCTCCGCCCACCCGGCCAACAACCGCAGCGTCATCCTCGAATTCCTTGTCGACGACGTGGACAGCGTGCACCAAAACCTGACCGGTTTCGTGAAGGACTTCGTCAACGAACCCACCACGATGCCCTGGGGCAACCGCGCGCTCCTGTTCCGCGACCCCGACGGCAACCTCGTCAACTTCTTCACCCCCGTCACCCCAGCCGCCATCGAGAAGTTCGCCCGCTGACAAGTCTCGCCTCGCAGCTCGTTGAACTTGCCGCTTCGGCGGCAGGCGCCGAGGTCCGCTGACGGCGTTTCCCGCTGCCGCGGCGTGCACCGGTGTGGATGTCTGCGCCGGTGCAACCTTTGCGCGCCCGCGTTCGTATGTTCGCTGACGGGGAAGTCCACGGGGGAGAGGGTTCGCGATGTCCGAGGGAAACGAACCGCCCGACGCCCGGAGCGCGGTCGGGGCGAGTACACCGGAGCTGACGAGTGATCCCCGCCTGCAGGGCGAGCCCAGCGTCGCCGAAGTCGCGGCGGCTGAGAAATGGCTCGCCAAGCGCGGGGTCCAGGTGAGCCCGCCGACACGCTTGATCGCACTCCGGCTCGGTGGCCGCTGGCGTATTCGCCAGGAGATGATCGTCTGGATCATCTTCGCGGGGGCGTTGGCAGCCGTCTGCAGCTTCGCCTACCGGTTCGTACCCGGTATCGACGCGCCCGCGATCGGATATCTGTACTTCTACCTCATCCTGCTGGGGATCCCGCTCTTGCTCGCGATGCGGCGGGGGGAACGATCGGTCCGCTGGGCGGCCCGTCCGGCCGGCTCGTCGAGACTGAAGCTGCTTGGCGGCTGGTACCTCACTTCCGTGGCGATCACCTTCCTCGGCGGCGCGGTGCTGGGCGTCTTGATGTATCTGGACTCCCCGGACCCCCCGGACCGGAACTACGTGCGCGGTTGGCTCGGGTTGCTCGCCCTGGGTTTCCTCAGCGTCGCGGTGGTGGTGATCAGCGTCGTTCGCGGCCCGGAGTTGGCGGAAGACGACGCTTCGCTCGCCGTCGACGATGCTCTGCGGGCCGCGGACGCGTACCTCATCGTTCCCGCGCTCTTCGCGGTGCTGGTACCCGTCGACTTCATGTTCGATGATCGGCAGCCGCCCGGGTTCGCGATATGGCTGGTCGCTTATGCGGTACTCGCGTTCGGCACGCAATCGGCCGGCTTGGTGGCACTCCGGCGGCGGTATCTTTCTCTGCCGCCGGGCTACTACGGCGCGCCCGTTCCGGTCGTGAGCGCGCCGCCAGCCGAGATCCCCTAGTCATCACGCGCTGCGGCGGAGCATGCGGCTGACACCGGCGGCGATCGTCGTCGCCAGCACCCACCCCATCGCGGTGATCCCGGACGCCACCCACTTGTCGGCGCCCTGCATGAACCACCTCGACTTGTTGCCGAAGTCGACGATCGGCACCAGCAGGTCGGCGGTATACAGCACGGGATTCCACTGGAGGCCGGTGTCCTGTTGGTTGATCGCGCAACGTGGCCCGTTGACAGCGTAAAGACCGCGCGGCGCGTCCACGCAGGGATCGGTGCGCAGCCAGAACCACAGGCTGCCGACCAGGAGCACCGCGATCAACCAGCCCAGCGCACGCACCGGGCGGTAGCCGTAGCCGACCATCGATCGCTGCAGCCAGCTCCACAACTTCACCCCAGGGCCGAAGAACTTGAAGCCCTTGGCGAGTGCGTCATAGCGAAATTGCTGCTTCTTGAACGAGACCGTCGACGCGTGCTCTTCGTTTCCGCTCGCCCTCAGTGTCGCGGCGAGCTGATCGTACGGACCGGGCCGGTAGCCGTCGAGAGCGTTGTGCAGTAACGCGATGCGCTCGTCGATCGTCTTGTCGTCGTCCAGCTTGATAGCGACTTTCAGTGCGTCGTAACGGAAGTCCTCCAGCTCGATACCACCCGTCGACGTCCAGAAGTTCTCGTTGTCACCCAGCGTCCCGCAATGCGCCCGCCGCAACACCACCCGCCCGGACGGCGGCGTGCCGGGCGTCAGCATGAACTCGTCGGCACGGACGTCACTCGCGTCGAGCGCGATCCCGTCACGCGACAGGGAGCCCAGCTCAGCGCCTCGCAAGTCGACCCGCCTGGCGATGGCGGCGCCGTCGAGGTTCACTCCGCCCTCGGCGAGGAACGGCCGGTCCTTGTCCTCGGTGAGCACCAGGTCGCGGCCGATCCGCGCGGTGCGGACGTCCACCGAGAAACTGGTGCTGGGCCGCACTCCTGGCTCCGTCAGCGTGGTGCCGTACAGATTCAAGCTGCCGCCGACCTCGATCCCCTGTAGCCGCAACGTTCCCTTCACCGTGGCATCGGTGAGATGGAAGTTGCCCGCGATTTTCGTGCGGCGCGCGGAAAACGCGTCCCGCTCCGGATGCAGGAACAGGGTGTTCCACGCCAGGACGTTCCCGCCAACGGTCACATCCGCGAGCCGGACCTGCCCGGACTGCACCCGCAGGCTCGTCGCCTCGATGTCGCCGCCGATCTCGCTGCCGTCGATGTGCAGCGCCCGGTCGTAATACGGCGTCCGCGTCCCGCGCGCGACTTTCAGATCGGCGCCCGCCAGCCGCAACGAGCCGCCGATACGCGCGTTGACCATGCGGATCGTGCCCAGGGCCTCGAGCCCGTCACTGAGCTCGAGATTTCCGTCGACACGGAGCCGGTCTGCCACCAGCGCTGGCCGCGGATCGATGTACGGATCGTTGGTCTTCCATTGGTCCACCACGATCGGCCCGTACTGGTTGACCCCGATCCTGGCTTCCCGCAGCACGATGTCACTGCCGACCCTCGCGCTCGGCAGATACAGAATCCCGTCGCAGGAGAACCGTTTCCGCTGCGACGCCGGCCCATAGTTGTCGACCTCGCAGAGCAGACTCCCGCCGATCTCCAACCCGTTCCCGTTCAACGCGAAGCCGTCCGGATTGTTCAACGTGGCGCCCGAAAAGTTGACGTTACCGCCTGCCCTCAGCCCAGGAAGCCGCACTTCACCATTCGCGACGAGCCGATAAGCGAGGAGCGCGCCGCTGATGTTGAGGCGGTCGGCCTGGATCGCCTTGCCATTCGGATGGGTGATGGTGGTGCGAGTCAGCACCACGGAACCCTCGATCACCGCGTCGGTGAGATTGATGGCCGCGTTCGGCATCCCACGCTCGCGGTCATCACCGCGCTGAACCGTTGTCTCCTCGATCTCGCGCTCATCCCCGTCGACCTCCACCACGCTGCGGATGAGACGGAGATCATTGCGACTGCGCAGGTTACGAGCCTTCAACCCTGGCAACCAGCACTTCCGGAACACCAGCCCCAGCAAACTCGCCTCGCGCACGTCCGGCGGCTCCTCGAACCGGCACCGCTCGAACCGGAACAGATACTCGAGATCCGCCGCCCGCAAATCCAACGTCCCCGTGATGTAGGCATCCTCGACCTGCACGATCGGCGCGTTCGTTGCCTGCCGACGCCACCGCAACAACCCACCCGAATCCGGCTCCCGAAGCGGTCTCAGCAGGTCAGCGGCCTTGACCTCGTACCTCTTGTCAGGAATCCCGGCGAACGGATCCAACGGCGGCAGAACGGCATCCGTCGGCAAGTCCTCACCCTCCCCAGGCGCACGCGGCACACCCCGTCGAAACCCCGGCATCGACGGTCTCCTCCGTGTCAGTGACTCGAACTGCAAGCGAAGCCGATCATGCTCAAGGTGCGCAATCAGCCTAATGGAGTACACCCCACGCACCGAGCGTCGCGAGACGGCAAAACTCCCCTACGCCCATTCACGCTGGCCAGCTAGGCCGAGTGATCTCTTTCGAACCCGCCCACCGGCCCACGGCGCGCTGTTAGAGTCACTGCTTGGAACAGGACGGGAACAGAGGGTAGGCCGCACCCGAACGATCGCGGTCCGTGCGGGGAGGCACGTCATGGGACAACCGAACACAGGGCCAGGCCAGCTGATCGACACCTCGGGAGCACCGCCGTATGTGCCCCCGCCTGGCTCACCGCCACTGATGACAGGCGCCACGCCGGTCGCCCCGCCGCCAGCGCCGGTCGTTTACTCCGACCTCGGCCGCGGCCAGGCCCAGGCCGACTTCGCCGCAGCGTCCTCCGCCAACGGCTGGGAGTTCGACGCCGACGCGATGGACGCCGTGATCAAAGACCTCGAAGACAGCGCCAGCGGCGACTTTCGTGATGCCCAATCGGAGGCGCAGGCCTACATGTACGTCAAACCCCCGGGTGACGAGGTGGCCAGCCAGGGCTACGTGGACGCAGTAGTTGCCTCCGGACGTGCGTACAACGATTCCATCCAAGGCGTAATCGACTACACGGTCGCTTATGTGGAAACTCTCAAAAAGATCCGGACGGCCTATCAACAGCAGGATCAGGCCACTATCGACGCTCTCCGCGGAAACAGCAAGGACCTCTGAATGCGAACCCGAATCATCGTCCTGCGGGCACTCACCTGCGCCACGCTGATCCTGGCAGCAGGGTGCAGCACCACGTCAGGTACGCCGAGCGCCACGCCGTCCAGTCCCGCGACTTCGAATGCACTACCCACCAATGGCGCACCCAATGTGGACAATCCTCTGGATATCGGCACGGCCGTAACCGATCCTTGCGCACTTGTGACCAAAGAGCAGGTAGAAACACTGGGTGGCAAGGTCAAGAGTGTCGCGCCTGACAACAATTCCACGACAAACGCCTGCGCCTGGATATACGACAACTTCATCGGCGACATCACCGCAGGCATGCTGACACAGAACACTGAAGGTCTCAGCAGTAGCTACTATGAACACAGCCGCGGAGGGTTGCCGGTCTTTCAGCCAATCGCCTCCATTGAGGGCCAACCCGGCTTGATCTTCTCCCGGGGCAGTTTTAGTCCGGCAAGCTGCTTTGTTTTGGTCGGCGTACGCAACGACCTCGTTTACTACATCGGAGTGAACGTGCGAGGTGAGAATCCTTATGTTTCGGATCCTTGCGGACTGGCAACCAAGTTCGCCGCGTTCGCTATCCAGCACCTGAAGGGTGCTTAGTCATGGTATACAGCGGCTGGGAAATTTACGAAAAGATGCATGCCAATCCCACATCGACCCAGACACTTGCAACCACTGAGCAAGCGTCCGAAAAGATCAAAGTCATTCATGAAAATCTTGTCACAAAAATGACAACCACGCAGCAAGGCCTAAGCACGTTCTGGAAAGGAATGGCAGCCGAAAGCGGCGCAGCCGGTTTGGCACCTGTGATCCAGAACTCGAAGATCGCCGCGGAAAACATGGAGCGCGCCAGGGCCTCCATGGCAGACCAGATATCGGGATTCGTAAGTACTCAGGCCACCGTGCGTCCAGTCGAAAAAGAACGCGCGGGAGATTCTGGCCCGGAAGACATTTTCTCCGTCGGTGCCAGCAACGATGAAAAAGCCGCGGCTCAGTTCGACGCTGACACCCGGCACAACGTGGAAAGCTACGAGCCCTACTACAAGGCTACCCAGCCTCGTATCGCGCAGTTGCCGGCAACGTATCCGGCGGCGCACGATCCGAATGTCGGCGTCGGGGGCGTCACACCCAACCCGATTGATCCTGGCACGTCGGGTCCCCAGCCTGTCGACGGCAAGCAAGGGTCGGGGGGTGGGGGAGACGGCACCAGGGCGGCAGGTTTCAGCGGCGGTCCGAGTTCGTACACGGCTCCACCCGGTGCGGTGAACTACCAGATACCACTGCCCCCGGTGAGCAATCCTGTCCCGGATCCGCGGCCGCCGATGGTGCAGCCGCCAGGATTCAGGCCGCCTAGCGATAGCACTGATCTATCGAACTGGAAGCCGCCAGCGAGCCCACCTGGTTCCAGGCCGCCCGGCGGCTATGTACCGCCTGGAAGCGGCGGTGGAGGCGGCGGTTTCGGCCCCATGGGCGGCGGTTTCGGGCCGGTTGGGGGAGGTGGCTTCGGGCCCGGTAGTGGCGGGGGCGGTGGTGGTCTCGGCGGCGGGAAGATGACCGGCGGGACGCCTGGAGCCGGTGGCGGTGGCTTGAGCGGAGGTCGCGCGAGCGGGGTCGGGATGCCCGGCGAAGGTGGCGTGCGTGGCGGATCCGCCATGGGCGGCGCGGCCGGCGGCAAAGCCGGTGCGAACGGCATGGGCGGAATGGGCGGCGGCAAAGGCGGCCAGGGTGCTGAGGACGAGGAACACCAGCGCAAGATCCTGCTGCCGGAAGAGGACCCCGACTCGATTTTCGGCGGTTTCGAAAACGGGCAGAAACCGACTCCACCAGTGATCGGCGCATAGAAAACAGTTAACAGCACCAAGGGGGAGGGCCTGAGCCGTGCTGCACAACCCAGTCGAGATCAGCATGCAGACGTACGAAACGCTGCTGGAGCAACAGAATCTCGGCGACATCCATCCAACGCTGGTTCGTGGCGCGAAGTGGTACCTGCCCGAGGAGCGCAAGGAACTGGCTGCCGAAGCGCAAGCCGAGTTGGAGAGACTCGGCCTGAAGCGCGGTGGTCGCATCAACGGCGAGTTCCTCGACACACTGCAACTGTTGCAGCGGCCGGCGGTCGAGTACTACACGTGGGTGAAGAGCGAGGGGCAGCAGCGCACCATCCGGACGGCTCGCAGTGAGCGCGAGGCCGTTATCGCGGTGGCCGTCAACGACAAGTTGTACCTCGCCCCCACCCGGCCGGAGACGATCGCGTTCGACCTCGCGATCCGGCTGCCGGAGACCAAGCCGGCACACACCCATTCCCTGAACTGCGCCGAGTCGGATCTGCAATTACTGATGGGCGGCGGAACGCTGACCGGCGCCAGCCCCAGCATCCGCGACGCCAAGAAAGTCCTTGGCTGGCTAAAGATGCCGTACACCCACTACGGACAACTTTACGCAGCTGTCCGCGACAGCCACGGCAACCGCAAGCGGACACCGAAGCCGCCAGGCTGGATGGATACCGAGCAAGGGCGGGTCATGTTCGGGGTGGACGCCAGCAGCTGGATCAGTCTCGCCGGCGCCGGGCCGCAGGATGTCGCAGGTCGGCTTACCCAGCTCGAAGGCCAATTGCGCGGGCGTTGAAACGCAAAGTGCCCCTCTCGAAAGAGGGGCACTTCCGGCTGAAATCTATCCCTGATGGTTCGGGTTCAGGACCCGGGCCAGGAAAGACTTCGTGCGTTCGTGCTGGGGGTCGCCGATTACCTGCGCCGGCACACCCTGCTCGACGACAACGCCGCCATCCATGAACAGCACGCTGTCCGCGACCTCGCGGGCGAACTGCATCTCGTGGGTGACGACCAGCATCGTCATCCCGTCCTCCGCCAGCTGACGCATGACAGCGAGCACGTCACCGACCAACTCCGGGTCGAGAGCGGAAGTCGGCTCGTCGAAGAGCATCACCTCGGGGTTCATCGACAGTGCCCGCGCGATTGCGACGCGCTGCTGCTGGCCGCCCGAAAGCTGCCCCGGCATCGAGCTTTCCTTTTCGGAGAGGCCGACCTTCGCCAGGTTTTCCCGGGCTATGGTCTCGGATTCTTCCTTACCGCGCTTGAGGACCTTGCGTTGCGCGACAGTCAGGTTGTCCAGCACCGAGAGGTGCGCGAACAGGTTGAACGACTGGAAGACCATGCCGATGCTGCGGCGGGCAGCGTCGATGTCGACGTCTTCGTGGGTGATTTCGTTGCCGTTGACGACGATTTTGCCCTGCTGCGGTTCTTCAAGGAGGTTCACGCAGCGCAGCAGCGTCGACTTGCCGGAGCCGGACGGCCCGATGATGCAGATCACCTGGCCGCGTTTGACCTCGACGTCGATGCCCTTGAGGACTTTGAGCGAGCCGAAAGCCTTGTGCAGACCCGTAACTTCGACGATCACGTCAGTGGTCATACCGCACCTCCTGCCGAGACACCGGCACCGTACTTCTTTTCCAGTCGTTGCTGGACTAGCGACAGCGGGATGGTGATGATCAGATAACAGAGTCCGGCCACGACAATCGGCGTCAGGCCCTTGGCTTCGAGCAGCGCCTGACGACTGAACTGTGCCAGTTCCTGCTGCGCGGGCGTGGTGCCGAGGAGGAACGCCAGCGACGAGTCCTTCGTCAGCATGATGAGCTCGTTCGCGAGCGGCGGCAAAATGATACGGAACGCCTGCGGGATGACGATCGTGATCATCGTTCTGGTCGGCGACATGCCCAGCGAGCGGGCGGCTTCCACCTGGCCGCGGGGGACCGCCTGGATGCCGGCGCGGATCGTTTCGGCCATGTAGGCCGAGGAGACGATGCCCAGCGCGACCATGATGGACACGTTGCGGGGGAGGTGCGTGTCCGGGAATGCGATGGGCACGCCGACGCCGACCGCGAGGAAGATCAGCAGCGCCGGGAGGCCGCGGAAGAATTCGATGTAGCCGCGGGCGAACCAGCGGTACGGGCCCACGGAGGACAGCCGCATCAGTGCGAGCAGCAGCCCCAGACTCAGCCCCAGCCCGAAGCCAAGGGCGGTGAAGATCACGGTGTTCTTCAGCGCCACCGTGATCACGTCGGGGAACTGCTTGGCGGCGACGTCGAGGTCGAAGAACGCCTTCCCGATCCGGCCCCAGTCGGCGATGAACGCGAACACCACGATGATCACCAGCAGCAGTACGTACTGGGTCCCGCGAAAGGCCGAGCGCCGTTGACGGCGGGTCAGTGCCATTTCTCTCCAAGGTCAGCCTGGACGGGGTGGCCCCCGCCAGGGTCTGGAATAGATACTGTGGCCGGCGCGCGAAAAGCACCGGCCACAGTATCGGAAAGTCAACGGTTACGTGGCCGCGCCGGGCTGCCAGGTCGGAGCCTTGCCGAACCACTTCTCGTAGATCTTCGCGTACGAACCGTCGGTCGCGGACGCCTTGAGTACATCGTTGATCACGGTCAGCAGTTGCGTGTTGCCCGCCTTCACGCCGATACCGTAGAACTCGTTGGTCTTGAACTCGACGCTGACCTCGGTGTCCGGGTTCGTCTTGACGAAGTCGTACAGCACGCCGTTGTCGTTCACCCCGGCGTCGACAGTGCCGTTCTTCACAGCCTGCTCTTCGAGCGCGAGGTCGTCGAAGGTCACGATCTCCGCGCCCTTCGCGTTCGCCTGGGCGTAGTCGGCACCGGTCGTCGCGGACTGCACACCGATCTTCTTGCCGGCGACGTTGCTGAAGTCACGGATCGGCGACCCCTTCTTGACCAGCAGCGCCTGGGTTGCCTCGAAGTACGGGTCGGAGAAGTCGAACTTCGCCTTGCGCTTGTCCGTGATCGTCATGCCGGCGGCGGCGAGGTCGCACTGGCCACTGTTCATCGACTCACCGGACTCGATGTTCTCGAACGCGATGTCCACAATGCTCTGCTTGACCCCCAGCTTCGTCGCCACCAGGTCCACCAGGTCGACGTCGAAACCGACGATCTTGTCACCTTGCTTGACCTGGAACGGCTGGTACGGAAGGTGGGTACAGGTGGTGAGTTCACCACTCTTGACCAGCGGGACACCTCCGGCGGACGTGCCGCTGTCGCTTCCGCAGCCTGCCAGGGTCACGGCGAGCGCCACGGCAGGCAGCAGGGCTAGCGCCTTGAGTTTGGGTCCACGCGCCACGTTAGTCACTCCTCGTAGTTCTCACCTGTTGAGAGCTCGCATACTGCCACTCCGATGACCTACTGCCCAGCACCTTCACGTTACGGCCGAGTTTCGTCGTGGGTTGCGGCGACTCTGGGTATCGCGCCGGCATGGCACGGTAAGCAAGTATGGCGAACATGAACAACAACTCCGCGCCGCGGCTGCCGCCCGGAGGACGCCGAGCGCGTACCTCGAAGGTCAGCCGTAATGGCCAGCCGGGCGCGCAGTTCGACGGCTACCTGTCGCCAAGGCGTCCCCATGCCGGTGCTTATGACGAGATGTTCGCACCGGACGGGACCGTGCGGGGACCGTATCGCGCGCTGTACGAATCGATCGCCGCGCTCGACGGGTCCGATCTGACGGCGAGGGCGTCCGCGCTCGATCGCGCCATGGTCGACCAGGGGATCACCTTCTCCCTGTCCGGGCAGGAACGTCCCTTTCCGCTCGACCTGGTGCCACGCGTGGTCGCCGCCCAGGAGTGGTCCAAGTTGGAACGCGGGGTGGCGCAGCGGGTCCGCGCCCTCGAAGCGTTCCTGGCCGACGTCTACGGCGACAAACAGATCCTTCGTGACGGCGTGCTGCCGCGCAGGCTCATCACGTCGTGCGCGCATTTCCAGCGGGAGGCATTCGGGATCAACCCGCCCAACGGCGTGCGCATCCACGTTTCCGGCGTCGACCTCGTGCGTGACGAAGAGGGCACTTTCCGCGTGCTCGAGGACAATCTGCGCAACCCGTCCGGCGTCTCCTATGTCATGGAGAACCGCCGCACGATGACACGTGTTTTCCCCGACCTGTTCGCGCAGCACCGCGTCCGTCCGGTCGGTGACTACGCATCGCATCTGCTCAGGGCGTTGCGCGCGGCCGCGGCGCCGAACGTCGCGGATCCGACGGTCGTCGTCCTGACGCCCGGCGTGCACAACTCGGCGTACTTCGAACACTCGCTGCTGGCCAGGCTGATGGGTGTCGAGCTCGTCGAGGGCCGCGACATGTTTTGCCGTGACAACGTCGTCTACCTGCGTACCACCGAGGGCGAGCGGCCGGTCGACGTCATTTACCGGCGCGTCGACGACGAGTTCCTCGACCCGGTCCACTACCGGCCGGACTCGGTGCTCGGCATCGCCGGCGTGCTCAACGCGGCCCGTGCGGGCAACGTCGTCATCTCCAACGCCGTTGGTAACGGCGTCGGCGACGACAAACTGGTCTACACCTATGTGCCCGAGATGGTGAAGTACTACCTCAACGAAAAACCCTTGCTGCCCAACGTCGACACCTTCCGTTGCTGGTTGAAGGACGAGTGCGACCACGTGCTCGACAACCTGGACCAGTTCGTGATCAAGCCGGTCGAAGGGTCCGGCGGGTACGGGATCGTGTTCGGCCCGGACGCGAGCGCGGCCGAGCTGGCGACCATCCGGCGCAAGATCAAGGCGGACCGGCGCGGGTGGATCGCCCAGCCCGTCGTGCAGCTGTCCACGGTGCCGTCCAAGGTGGACAACTTCCTCGCGCCGCGGCACGTCGACCTGCGGCCGTTTGCGGTCAACGACGGCAAGGAGATCTTCGTCCTGCCCGGCGGCCTGACCCGAGTCGCGCTGCCGGAGGGCAGCCTGGTGGTCAACTCGTCGCAGGGCGGCGGTTCCAAGGACACCTGGGTGCTCGCCGCGCGTTCGTCGACCGTGGAGCGTGAGCTGGAACAGCCCGCGCTCGGCCCGGCGTCCGCTGTGGACGGTCTCGCCGCCGAGCAAGGCCCCGAACTCACGTCGTCTCAGCAGCAACAACAGCAGTAAGGAGGCGCAGTGCTAGCACGCAACGCCGAATCGTTGTACTGGATAGGCCGGTACGTCGAACGCGCCGATGACACCGCCCGAATTCTGAACGTCTCCGTGCACCAACTGCTGGAGGACGCCAGCGTCGACCCCGACCACGCCAGCCGTCAGCTGCTCGCAGTCCTCGGCATCGAGTCCGAAGGCGACGAGGAGCTCGACGTCTGGAAGCTGACCGAGCTGGTCGCGTACGCCAAGGACAACGCGGCGTCGATCGTCGGCTCGATCAACTCGGCCCGCGAGAACACCCGCGGTGCGCGGGAAGTGGTGTCGACCGAACTGTGGGAATGCCTGAACGCGACCTGGAACGCGGTGCCGGACAGGCAGCGCTATGCCCGCCGCGCCGGGCCGCACGCGTTCTTGTCCTTTGTGGAGGAACGCGCGGCGATGTTCGCCGGGCTCGCCGACTCCACGATGAGCCGCGACGACGGCTGGCTGTTCATGGTGCTCGGCCGCTCGGTGGAACGGGCCGACATGGTCGTGCGCCTGCTGCTTTCGCGGGTGCAGGACAAGGCGTCCTCGCCGGGTTGGATCACCGTGCTGCGGTCCGCGGGTGCGCAGGACACCTATCTGCGAACCAATCGCGGCGCGCTCGACGCCGGGCGGGTCGTGCAGTTCCTGTTGCGCGACAACCTGTTCCCGCGTTCGGTTTTCCATGCGCTGCGGCTGGCGGAGGAATGTCTGGACCAGCTCGACACTGGTGCCAGCACCCGTGGCACGGAGAAGTCCGAGGCGCTGAGGCTGCTCGGCCGGGCCCGAAGTGAACTCGAATTCCTGCGCCCGTCGGACCTGTTGGAAGACCTGCCGCGACGACTCGGCGCGCTGCAGACGGCGATCAAAGACATCGGTGAGGCGGTTTCGGTGCAGTACTTCAACACTTCGCCTTGGGTGGCCTGGCGCGGCGCGGAGGTTTCACTGTGACCTGGCAACTCCGCGTGGCGCATCGCACCGGCTACCGCTACGAAAACCCCGCCACGCAGTCCTACAACGAAGCGAGGCTCACCCCTCGTTCGGACCGGCGGCAGAACACGGTCGCGACACGCGTCGAGACCACGCCGTCGACCCGGGCGTACCGGTACACCGACTATTGGGGCACGGTCGTCACCTCGTTCGACCTTCACGCGCCGCACACCGAGTTCACCGTGCTCGCGACTTCGGTGGTGGAGACGGCGGATGTCGCCGAACCGATTCGGACGGCGACCTGGCGGGACCTGCGCAGCGAAACGGTTCTCGACCAGCGCACGGAGTACCTAGGCGCGACCAACTACACCCCGCGGGACCGCGAGCTCTCAGCCGTCGCCCGCGAGTTGCGCAAGGGGAAGGAACCGGCCGACGCGGTGCTCGCGGTCTGCGAATGGGTCCACGAGCAGCTGAAGTACAAACCCGGGACGACCGGGGTGCGCAGCACGGCGACAGACGCGTGGAACGCGAAGGAAGGCGTCTGCCAGGACTTTGCGCATGTGACGCTGGTGATGCTGCGGGCGATCGGTGTGCCGTCGCGGTACGTGTCGGGCTACCTGCACACGCGGCCGGAGGCGAAGCTCGGCGAGACCGTGCAGGGCGAGAGCCACGCGTGGGTCGACGTCTGGACCGGCGGCTGGTGGGCGCACGACCCGACGAACGCGATCCCGGTGGGGCCGCGGCACGTCTGGGTCGCCTACGGCCGGGACTACGCCGATGTCGCGCCGCTCAAGGGCATCTTCACCGGCGGCGGACACTCCACTCTGGACGTCTCCGTCCACCTAACCCGCCTGGCCTAAGGATCCGTGCAGGCCCCCTTCAGAGCGTCTGACGCTGTGAAGGGGGCGGGCCTTCACGGATCCTTAGCCGCCAGTACCGTGCGCGTTCAGGATGTGTGCGACGGATTCCGTGATGCGCTGAGCCTGGTCGAGGTGCAGCCACTCGTCGGGCACGTGGATGTTCGAGTCCGTGCCGAGCGCCCCGGTGACCAGGAACTGCGCCTCTGGGTACTTCTGTCCGAGCAGAGCCATGAACGGGATCGACCCGCCGAGGCCGACCGCCCGCCATGGCGCCCCGAAGATCTGCTCGCTGACGCTTTCGAGCGCGGTGGCGAGCCACGGCGCCGACTCCGGCGCGTTCCAGCCGTCAGCGCACTCGAGCCCCGATAGCTCCACCTTCGCGCCGTAAGGCACGTCCGTGGTGAGTGCCTTCTCGACGACGGCCTGTGCCGCGGCCGCGTCGGCGGTCGGCGGCAAGCGGAAGCTCAGCGCGAGGGTCGTCGAGTCGCGCAGCACGTTCCCCGCGTCGGCCGGCTCGGGCAGGCCGGAAGCACCGATCACCGACAGGGTTGGGCGCCAACTGTTGTTCAGCAGCAGTTCGTAGTTGTCTTCTGTGACCGCGTGCGCGCCTTCGACCAGCGGGAACGTCTTCTTAACGGCGCCGGGAGCGACATCCGCGGAGGCCCGCGTCTCGACCAGTCGGTTCTCCGGGATCTCGACGTTCAACTCGGCGAGGAGCAGCTCACCGGACTCGGAGTTCTCGATCCGGTCGAGCAGTGTGCGCAGGATGCGGAACGAGCTCGGCACGATCCCGCTGGCCAGTCCCGAATGCTGCGAAGAGTCGAGCACGCGCACGGTGACGTGCACCTGCACCATGCCGCGCAGGCTCGTGGTCAGCCAGATGCGTTCGTAGTCGTTGCCGCCCGAGTCGAGGCAGACGACGAACGAAACGCGGCCGAGCTTGTCGGTGAGGTGTTCCAGGTACACGGGCAGGTCGGGGCTGCCGGACTCTTCACCGGTCTCCAAGAGCACGACCGCTCGGGCGTGCGCGCCGCCCGCGGCGTGGATCGCCTCCAACGCGGTTGTCGCGGCATAACCCGCGTAGCCGTCATCGGCGGCTCCACGGCCATACAGGCGGCCGTCCTTGAGGACCGGCTTCCACGGGTCGAGGCCCTCGGACCAGCCGCCGACGGGAGGCTGCTTGTCGAGGTGGCCATAGAGCAGCACCGTTCCCTTGTCCTCGGCGCCGGGCGTCGCGGGGACGTCGAGCAGCAGGACCGGGGTGTGGCCTTCCAGTTCGACGACCTCCACGGTCGCGCCGGGCAGCGCCCTGGCCTCGATCCAGGCTCGGACGTGCTCGATGGCGGCCTTCAGCTGGCCGGATTTTGCCCAGTCGGCATCAAAAGCCGGCGACAGGGCGGGGATCTCCACCAGTCCGGAAAGGCTCGGCAGAACATCGTTCGCCCAGTTCGACAGGACGGTTTCATGCACGGTTTTTTGCTCCACGACAGCCATCTTGCCAGCTCGGCAGGTCACATTTCGGTTCGACTATGGGCAGGAGCGGTGCCGTTCCACTACGTTCTGTGTTCAATGTGATCCACATCACCTATAGTTTGCCTGGTTTGTTCAGTTCGCCCTAGGACAGGACGACGCTGTGTCTTCAGAGTCAGCAACTGAGAACTCTCGGATCCTCTCGGTCACAAACCTCGAGGTCGTCTACGACGATGTGGTGCTCGTCCTGCGTGGACTGAGCCTCGCCGTGCCCGCCGGAGAAATCGTCGCGCTGCTCGGGGCGAACGGCTCGGGCAAGACGACGCTCCTTCGCGCGATCACCGGGCTGCTGATGCCCCATCGCGGCAAGATCACCAAGGGCGTCGTGCGGCTCGACGGTGAGGACATCACCGGGGCGGACCCGGCGGACGTCGTCCGCAAGGGCATCGCCCAGGTGATGGAGGGCAGGCGGATCTTCGCCGAGATCACCGTGGACGAGAACCTCCGGACCGGCGCGTACACCCGCCGGTCCAGGGCCGAAGTATGGGAGTCCTACGGCAGGGTGATGGACCTCTTCCCGGCACTGGCCGGGCGCCGGAAGTCGATCGCCGGCTACCTCTCCGGCGGCGAGCAACAGATGCTCGCGATCGGCCGGGCGCTGATGGCCTCACCCCGCTTGCTCCTGCTCGACGAACCGTCGCTAGGGCTGGCACCCAAGCTGGTCGAGCAGGTTCGCGACATCGTGGTGCAGATCAACGAGCAGGGCACGAGCGTGCTGCTCGTCGAGCAGAACGCCGTCATGGCGCTGTCGATCGCGAATTCCGGGTACGTGCTGGAAACCGGGAAGGTCGTCAAGGACGGCCCCGCCGCGGAACTGCTGGCAGACGAGGACATCCGCGAGTTCTACCTAGGAGCCACAACTGGCGAACGGCGCTCCTTCGCCGACGTCAAGAGCTACCGGAGGAAGAAGCGATGGAGCGCATGACCGTGAGTCGCGCGACACCGGCAGAAGAGTCCACCGTGGACCCGCCGGGGCCGGTGCTCGAAGTCGAGGACCTCACGCTGCGGTTCGGCGGCGTGACCGCGCTGAACGGCGTGAGCTTCGACGTGCGCCGCGGCGAGCTGTTCGCGGTGATCGGCCCGAACGGCGCCGGAAAGACCTCGATCTTCAACTGTCTCAACGGTGTTTACCGTCCGCAGCAGGGCACGATGACCTTGGACGGCCGGCCGCTGAACGGCCGCGCACCGGCCGCCATCGCGGCGATGGGGGTGGCTCGCACCTTCCAGAACCTCGGCCTTTTCCAACACCTGACACTGATCGAGAATCTGATGCTCGGCAGGCACCACCTCATGCGCACCGGCTTCCTGTCCGGCATGTTCTGGTGGGGCAGGGCCAAACGCGAAGAGGTCACGCACCGCGCGGCGGTCGAGGAGATCGTCGAGCTGCTCGAACTCGAACCCTACCGCCGCATGCCCGCCGGCCTCTTGCCCTACGGCGTGGCCAAGCGCGCCGAGCTCGGTCGCGCACTGGCCATGGAGCCCACCTTGCTGCTGCTCGACGAGCCCGTCGCCGGAATGAACCTGGAGGAAACCGAGGACACCGCGCGCTACCTGGTCGAGGTGCGCCGGGAGCTGGGGCTGGCGATGATACTGGTGGAGCATGACATGCGGCTGGTGATGGACCTCGCCGACCGCGTACTCGCGCTCGACTTCGGGGTCGCGATCGCGACCGGGACGCCCAAGGAGATCCAGAACGATCCGCTGGTGATCGAGGCCTATCTCGGTGGTGGGGCATGAGCACCGCGGTCGTGAGTGACCTGCGGGGTTCTAACCCCCCGGAACACTCACGAGCCACCACCCTTCCCGCACGCCTGCTCGAAAACGCCCATTCCATCCCCGCCCGGACCGCCCTCCGCGAGAAGTACCGCGGCTGCTGGCGTGAATGGACCTGGTCGCAGTACGCCGAGCGGGTCGCTCACGTCGCGGCCGGACTGCGCACGCTCGGCGTCGGCCCCGGCACCCGAGTGGCGATCCACGCGGAGAACCGGCCGGAATGGGTGATCGCCGACCTCGCGATCCAGGGCCTCGGCGCGCTGAGCGTCGGCGTGTATCCGACGTCGCCGGAAACCGAGGTCGAGTACCTGCTCGCCCACTCCCGCTGCAGTGTGCTGATCGCCGAAGACGAGGAACAGCTGGACAAGGCGCTCGCGGTGCAGGACCGGCTGCCGAAGCTGCGGCACCTGGTGGTGATGGACCCGCGCGGGATCCGGCTCGACGACGAGGCCGGCCTGCTCACCTTCGCGCAGCTGGAAGAGCGGGGCGCGACGGAGGAGGCGATGACGGGTTACGCCGCAGCCGTCGAAGGGCTCGATCCGTCGTCGACCGCGATCCTGGTGTACACCTCCGGCACCACCGGGCCACCCAAGGGCGCGATGATCTCGCACGCGAATCTGGTCGCGTCGGCTCAGTCGTACACCGACACCCTCGGCGGATCCGCCGACGACGAGGTGCTCAGCTACCTGCCGCTCTGCCATATCGCCGAGCGCCTGATCTCGGTCATCGACTCGGTGTGGGCCGGGTCGGTGGTGAATTTCGGCGAGGGCGGGCCGTCGTTCGCGCACGACCTGCGCGACGTCCAGCCGACGGTTTTCCTTGGGGTGCCACGGGTGTGGGAAAAGATGCTGGCGGGCGCCGAAATCCGGATGGCGGACGCGTCCCGGCTCAAGCGCACCCTTTACAGGTTCTGCCTACGCCAAGGCAGGCGGATCGCACCGCGCCGGATGGCGCGACGGGTGAGTGTCGCCGACCGGCTGGTGCTCTTGCTGTGCGAAGTGCTCGTTTTCCGTGCGCTACGGGAAAAACTCGGCATGGTGCGCGTGCGCGCCGCGCTCAGCGGTGCGGCGCCCATCGCGCCGCAAGTGCTGGAATACCTGTGGGCCATCGGAGTTCCGGTCCGCGAAGGCTACGGGCAGACGGAGAACACGGCGATCTGCACGCTGACGCCGCAGAGCGACGTTCGGCTGGGCGCGGTCGGCGTGGCGCTTCCCGGGGTAGCGATCCGGATCGCCGAAGACGGCGAGATCCTGACCCGGTCCGCCGGGGTCTTTCAGGGCTATCTGGACAATCCCGAGGCCACCGCGCAAGCCGTGGACGCCGACGGCTGGCTGCACACCGGTGACGTCGGCGAGCTCGACGCCGACGGTTTCCTGCGGATCACCGACCGAAAGAAAGACATCATCATCACCGCGGGTGGCAAGAACATCTCGCCGTCGGAAATCGAGAACCGGCTGAAGGTTTCACCGTTCGTCCGCGAGGCCGTGGTGATCGGCGACCGGCGCAAGTACCTGTCCGCGTTGATCGGCATCGAACTGGACACCGTCGGCAACTGGGCGACGAGGCGCGGGCTGGCCTACACCACCTACGGCGATCTAGCGGCGAAACCGGAGGTCCACGAGCTCGTCGAGCAGTTGGTCGCCGAAACGAACCGTGAGTTCTCGCCGGTCGAGCACATCAGGCGATTCTCCTTGATCGGCAAGGAACTCGACCACGAAGACGGTGAGCTGACCGCGACGCAAAAGGTGAAGCGCCGAGCCATCGAGCAGCGCTTCGACGAGGAGATCGAGGCGATGTACCGATGACCGCCTTCCTGCAGAACTGTTTTGCCGGACTCGCGCTCGGCTCCACGTATGCCTTGGTGGCGCTCGGTTTCGTCGTCATCTACAAGTCGACCGGAGTGATCAACTTCGCGCAGGGCGGGTTGCTCGCACTCGGCGCGTACCTGGGCTACACCTTCTCCAACAACCTGGCGGTCGCGTTCGCCGTCGCCGTCGCGCTGGCGTGTGCGTCTGCCGCGGTGGTGGGCGCGGGTTTCGAACGGATCGTGCTGCGCCGGATGGTCGGACAGCCGCCGTTCGCGGTCATCATGATCACCATCGGTCTGCTGTTCGTGCTGGAGCCGCTGATCACGGCCATTTGGGGCTTCGAGAACAAGCAGCTCGACAACCCGTGGAACATCCGGACCGTCGAGGCGGGCGGCGTGGTGTTCGGCGTCCGCGACCTGTGGACGATCGGGCTGACCGCGGCCGTGGTCGTCGCGTTCTTCCTGTTCTTCCGCTTCGCCTCACTCGGGCTGGCCATGCGCGCGACCGCGTTCGACCCGGAAGCCGCGCTGGCACAGGGGATCAGCGCACGCCGGGTGTACGCCGTCTCGTGGGCCATCGCGGCGGCACTCGCGGCACTCGCGGGAATCACCATGGCGGCCGGGCCGGGCGGGCTCTCGCCGTCGATCGGCTTCATCGCGCTGGCCGCCTTCCCCGCGATGATCCTCGGCGGGCTGGACTCACCGGCGGGCGCCGTGCTCGGCGGGGTGATCATCGGCCTCGCCGAAGCGCTCACGCGCGGGTATCAGGACCAGCTCTTCTCCTGGGCGGGCGCCAATGTCTCGATCATCGTGCCGTACCTGCTGATGATCGTGATCCTTTTGATCCGGCCGTACGGGCTACTCGGCACCAAAGACGTGAGGCGGATCTGATGGCCGGCTTTTCGCGACTCCGTAACGCCAAACCCCACCGCAACATGGTCCGCGGCTATGCCGAGGAGCTGCGGCTGTTCGGCACGCCATGGTCCCGGTTCGGGCTAATCACCATGATCGTGGTGTTCGTGATATTGCCCGCGGTCATCCAGGACGACTTCTGGCTGTCGGTACTGGTCTACGTCGGCATCACCGCGGTCGGCGCGATCGGGCTGAACCTGCTCACCGGCTACTGCGGCCAGATTTCGCTCGGGCACGCGTTCTTCATCGGCACCGGCGCGTATTGCACCGCGCGGATCGGCGGCGACCTCGGCCTGCCACTTCCGTTGTGGTTGCTGGCTTCGGCCGTGCTGGGCGCCGCGCTCGGCGGCCTGATCGGGCCCTTCGCGCTACGGCTGCGCGGCAACTACCTGGCGATCGTGACCCTCGGGCTGATCTTCATCGGCGAGCACCTGTGGCGGAACCTGAAGGGTGTCACCGGCGGGAACTCGGGCACCTCGGTGCGCGCCGACACCGCGCTGGGCCCGATCGACTTCAGCCATCTCACGCTCGCGGGCGAAAGTTACTCGCGCAATCAGGGCTACTTCTGGCTGGTGTGGGGGCTGGTGGGCCTGGTCGCGCTGCTGGCGAAGAACCTCGTACGGACCCGGCCGGGACGCGCCCTGCAGGCAGTGCGCGATCGGGATCAGGCCGCCGAAGTGATCGGCGTGCGAGCGGGTCGGTACAAGATCGGCGCGTTCATGATCTCCAGCGCGATCGCCGCGACGGCAGGTGCGCTTTTCGGTTCGTACCAGCAGTTCGTCAGCCCGGACGAGTGGAACCTGCTGCTGTCCATCCAGTACATCGCGATCGTGATCGTCGGCGGCCTCGGCACGATCTTCGGTTCTGTTCTCGGCGCGGTGTTCGTCGGCGCGCTGCCGGCCTTGATCGACCGCTACAGCGACGCGATCCCTGGCGTGCAGACGAGCGTCGGCGGCGAGGGATTCATCAGCGTCTTCGCTCTCAACCAGGCCATCTTCGGCCTGCTCATCGTCTTGTTCCTCGTGCTGGAACCGCGAGGTCTCGCGGGCATCTGGCTGCGGATCAAGGCCTACTTCAAAGCATGGCCATTTTCGTACTAGTGCAAGTCAAGGAGAGTTATCATGCGCGCGAAACAGTGGAAGATCGCAGCATTGCTCGCCACAGCGGTGCTGGTCGTCGCGGCCTGCGGCGGAGCGGGGAACAGCGGTGGGCAAGGTGGCGGCACCGCCGGGTCACCCCCGTCGACGACCGGGTTCGACGGCACCACGATCAAACTCGGCGTGCTGAGCCCGCTGTCCGGGCCGGTCGCCGTCATCGGCCAGCCACTGACCACGGGGAACAAGGTGTGGTTCGACAGCGTGAACGCCAAGGGCGGCATCGCCGGCAAGTACAAGGTCGAACTGGTCCAGGAGGACACGCAGTACAAACCGGACATCGCGGTGCAGCAGTACAACAAGATCAAGGGCAACGTCGTCGCGTTCACGCAACTGCTGGGTACGCCGTCGACGCTGGCTGTCCTGCCACAGCTGCGCGCCGACAAGATGCTCGCCGCGCCGGCATCGCTCGACGCACTCTGGGTGCGGGAAGAGAACCTTTTGCCGGTCGGCGGGCCGTACCAGGTCCAGGCGATCAACGCGATCGACTACTACCTGTCGGAGGGTGGCGGCACGCGCGACTCGAAGATCTGCACGATGGTCCAGGACGACGTCTACGGTGACGCCGGTCAGCAGGGCATCGACTTCGCCGCCCAGCGCTACGGCTTCACCGTTGCCAACAAGCAGCGGTTCAAAGCCGCCACCGAGAACTACGCCGGCCAGATCGGCGCATTGGCCGGCGCGGGTTGCCAGATGGTGTTCCTGACCGCCACGCCCGCCGACGCCGCCAAGATCTGGGGCACAGCGGCCCAGGCACGCTTCGCCGCGAAGTGGTACGGGCAGTCGCCCAGCTACACCGGCGCGCTCGCCGCGTCGGCGATCGGGCCGTACCTGCAGGCGAACGTGGTGATCGTCGCCGAGGGCACCGAGTGGGGTGACCAGGCGGTCCCCGGCATGAAGGACATGGTGGCCAGGGTTGCCCAGTTCGCTCCGCAGCAGCAGCCGGACTACTACTTCGCGTTCGGCTACAACCAGGCCAGGGCGATGACCGCGGTGCTGGAGAAGGCCGTGGCGCTCGGCAATCTCTCCAGGGACGGGGTGCTGGAAGCGGTGAACCAAGCCGGCACGGTGTCCTTCGAGGGACTCTCCGGCGACTACCAGTACGGGCCCGCGGCGACCAGGAACCCGCCGAGGTCGACCACGCTGTTCAAGGTCGACCCGAGCAGGCCGTTCGGGCTCGCGACCCTCAAGTACAACTTCACCTCCGACGCGGCGAAGGCGTTCGAGTTCCAGAAGGCGAATCTCTGAGGAGGGACGCCTGGTCGTGAGTGTTGAGCGGGGTTAGAACACCGCTAAGCACTCACGACCCAGGCGACAATCCTCGGACGTACGGACGACCCACCATCGGTAGTCCTAACGTTTCCGCTGTTCAAACCCGGTTTCTCCGCGACAAATCGGCATCCCGCTCTCACCCTTCCGGTCGCGTTCGTGTCAGGATGTCGGCGTGAACCGTCAACGCCGACGGTGACCCGAGCGCTTCAATCCGATGCGCAGGTCGCCTCCGGTGAAGTCGCTGCGGCCGCCACAAGCGGCCGCGCGGCACCGACAACAAGGAGACAAGCGCATGTCGTCCCCAGAACAGTGGACGCATCCGGAACCCGGAGCCGGACCGGCCGCGATCGCGGCACAACCATCCCCGGAACAGGTGATAGCCGGTTTGCGAGCAACCAGCGAAGGTGGCGCTGAGCTCACTCAGCTCCTCACCCCCGAAGGCGAACGGGTGGCGTCGCCGCAGTTCGACTCCTACGTCGAAGACATCGATTTCGAAGCGCTGCGCGGGCTCTACCGCGACATGGTGCTCGTGCGTCGAGCCGACCGCGAAGCCAACGCCATGCAGCGCCAGGGCCAGCTGGGCATCTGGGTTCCGCTGCTGGGCCAGGAAGCCGCGCAGATCGGCTCCGGCCGGGCGATGCGGCCGACCGACATGGCGTTCCCCAGCTACCGCGAACACGGTGTCGCGTACACGCGCGGGGTGGACCTCAAGGAGGTCCTCGGCATCTTCCGCTGCACCGATCACGCGGGCTGGGACTTCAAGGGCCACGGCTTCCACCCGTACACGATCGTCATCGGCAACCAGGTGCTCAACGCCACCGGGTACGCGATGGGCCAGAAGTTCGAAGGCAAAGTAGGGGACGACGACGGCGAAGCCACGATCACCTACTTCGGTGACGGCGCGACGAGCCAGGGCGACGTGCACGAAGGCTTCGTCTGGGCGGCCGTTTACGACGCGCCGCTGGTCTTCTTCTGCCAGAACAACCAGTGGGCGATCTCGGAGCCGACAGAGCGCCAGTCGCGTCTGCCGCTGTACCAGCGCGCCCGCGGTTACGGCTTCCCCGGCATCCGTGTCGACGGCAACGACGTCCTTGCGTGCCTCGCGGTCACCCGATGGGCGCTCGAAGAATGCCGTCACGGCAACGGCCCGGTGCTGATCGAGGCGTTCACCTACCGGATGGACGCGCACACCACCACCGACGACCCCACCCGCTACCGGCTCTCCGACGAGCTGGAGGAGTGGAAGCTCAAGGACCCGATCGAGCGGGTCCGGGCGTACCTGGCCCGCAACGGCGGCGCGGACCACGAGTTCTTCGAGAAGATCCAGGCCGAAGCCGACGCGTTCGCCTCCGACCTGCGGGACTACTGCTTCAACATGCCGGAACCGCCGCCGGAGCGGATCTTCGCGAACGTCTACGCCGAGCCTTCGCCGGTGCTGGACGCGCAGCGCGAAGAGTTCCTCTCGTACCTCGACGGTTTCGCAGCGACGGCAGGTGAGCACTGATGGCAGCCCCCACGAAAGCCCCTGAATCCGTCGAGTCGGCCGTCCAGAAGCTGACCATCGGCAAGGCGATCAACCTCGGCCTCCGGCGCGCGATGGAAGAGGACCCGAAGGTCCTCATGATGGGTGAGGACGTCGGCAAGCTCGGCGGCGTCTTCCGCATCACCGATGGACTGCAGAAGGACTTCAGCGAGCAGCGCGTGCTCGACACTCCGCTGGCCGAGTCGGGCATCATCGGCACCGCGGTCGGCCTGGCCGTGCGTGGTTTCCGGCCCGTCTGCGAAATCCAGTTCGAGGGCTTTATTTTTCCCGGGTTCGACCAGATCGTCAGCCAGCTCGCGAAGCTGCACTACCGCAGCCAAGGCAAGATCAAGATGCCCGTGGTCATCCGGGTCCCGTTCGGCGGGGGCATCGGCGCCGTCGAACACCACTCGGAGTCGCCGGAGTCACTGTTCGCCCACGTTGCGGGCCTCAAGGTCGTCTCGTGCTCGAACGCCGTCGACGCGTATTGGATGATCCAGCAGGCGATCAAGTCCGATGACCCGATCTTGTTCTTCGAGCCGAAGCGGCTCTACCACTCGGGCGCATTGCGGGCCGAAGTCGACACTTCGGCGACCCCGGACCCACTGTTCGCGTCCCGTGTCGTTCGCCAGGGCACCTCGGCGACGGTCGTCGCGTACGGCCCGTCGGTGAAGGTCGCGATGGACGCGGCCACCGCCGCCCAGGACGACGGCGTCTCGCTCGAGGTCATCGACCTGCGCACGCTCTCGCCGCTGGACCTCCCTCCGGTGTTCGAATCCGTCCGCAAGACCGGACGCCTGATCGCCATCAGCGAAGCTCCTTCGGAGTCGTCACTGACGTCGGAAATCGCCGCCAGGGTGCAGCAGGAGTGCTTCTATTCGCTGGAAGCGCCCGTGCTGCGAGTGACCGGGTTCGACACGCCATACCCACCCGCGAAGCTCGAGGAGCACTACCTCCCCGACCTCGATCGAGTGCTGCACGCCGTCGACCGCTCGCTGGCCTGGTGAGGGGAACCGATGCCTGAGTACAAGCAGTTCCCCCTGTCCGACACCGCGGAAGGGCTGACCGAAGCCGACATCCTCAGCTGGCACGTGAAGCCGGGCGACACGGTGACGGTCAACCAGATCGTCGTCGAGATCGAGACGGCGAAGGCCGCTGTCGAGCTGCCCATCCCGTGGGCGGGTGTCGTCACCGAGCTGCACGTCGAGCCGGGTCAGACAGTCGAGGTCGGTACCCCGATCCTGACCATGGACGTCGACCCCGGTGGCACCGCGGCTCCGGTCGCCGCACCGGAACCTCCGGCGGAGGAGGAGATGAAGCCGCTGGTCGGTTACGGCTCCAAGACCGTGGTGACCACTCGCCGATCCCGCAAGGGTGCCGAAGCTCCGTCGCCCGCGGCGCCCCCGGTTCCGGTTGCCGCCGCGCCTGTGGCGATCAACGGCGGGCACGTGCCGCTGGCGAAGCCGCCGGTGCGCAAGCTCGCCAAGGACCTCGGCGTCGACCTGCGCACGCTCGTCGGCTCCGCTGACGGTGGCGTGATCACCCGTGAAGACGTCCACTTGGCGGCCAACGGCACGGCCGCGGCCGTTATGTCCACTGTGGACCCTGGCACGCGGGAACGCCGAGTGCCGATCAAGGGCGTCCGCAAGGCGACCGCGAACGCCATGGTGCAGAGCGCTTTCACCGCTCCGCATGTCACGGAGTTCCTCACCATCGACGTCACGCCGATGATGGAACTGCGCGAAAAACTGAAGAACACCAGTGCGTTCAAGGGCATCAAGCTGAGCCCGCTCGCGTTCGCCGCGAAAGCCGTTTGCCTTGCGGTGAAACGGACTCCGGACATCAACGCGGTCTGGGACGAGCAGGCGCAGGAAATCGTCTACAAGGACTACGTGCATCTCGGGATCGCCGCGGCCACCCCGCGCGGGCTCATGGTGCCGAAGGTCCGTGACGCCGACGCGATGACACTGGCCGAGCTCGCCATCGCGCTCGGCGAGCTCACCGACACCGCCCGCCAGGGAAAGACCACCCCGGCGGATATGGCGAACGGCACGTTCACCATCACCAACGTCGGCGTCTTCGGCGTCGACACCGGCACGCCGATCATCAACCCCGGCGAGTCCGCGATCCTGTGCCTCGGCGCGATCAAGGACGCTCCGTGGGTCGTCGACGGCCAGCTCGCCGTCCGCAAGGTGCTGCAGCTTTCGCTGAGCTTCGATCACCGCGTGATCGACGGCCAGCAGGGCTCGGAGTTCCTCGCCGACGTCGGGGCATTGTTGGCCGACCCAGCGATCGCCATCACCTACTAGGCAAAGTATGTATTTTTTTACACGGTGTGACTGTTTTCCAAATCTCTCAGGTTACCGGAGAAACAGTCACACCGTGTAACATCGTGGCTACCGACATCGCGTCTACGGCCAGGATCCCCAACCTCATTCCAGACGAGTGGCAGCCTCACATTGCGGCTTTGATCATGCGAGCGATCGACAAGGACTGGGGCAACCCTGCCACCGACAACGCGTAGCTCGACCGAACGCCGCCATGCAAAAGACAACCCGGCCCCTCGGTCAGGTTCCAGATCGAGATCAGTTTCCGGGCAGTTTCAGGACGGCAGTGCCCGCGTCCAGGTCGATCCGTGACACCGGCGGCACGGGTGAGGTGGGCGGGGCAGCGTCGCCTTCTGTTTGCGGCATGATCAGATCAGACCGCCGCTGCTCCAGCTCGTACTTCTTCGTGACGTTGTAGAACGACAGCAGTTCCTCGCCGGCGATACCGGCCGCCCCCGCCATGCGCGTCGAACGGGCGCGGCGCCGGGGAAGCCACCTGAACCTCTCCAGCACGGCAAGCACGAACAACAGCACGAACAGCCCGGGAACCGTCAACATCCACACCATCCCCACGGGACCAGCATACTCCCGAAACGGCAGCCACTTGACGGAGTGAGTGCTCACTCCGCATACTGGGGGCCATGACCTCACCACCTACCCGGCAGAGAGCGCCGGGAATGAGCCCAGAAGACCGCCGCAAAATGATCGTGCGAGCCGTGCTGCCGCTCGTCATGGAACACGGTGCCGCGGTCACCTCCAGCCAGATAGCGCGTGCCGCCGGCATCGGCGAAGGCACCATCTTCCGCGCGTTCAAGGACAAGGACGAACTCCTCGACAACTGCCTGCTCGAAGCCCTCAAGCCGGACGACGCGCTGACCGCGATCGCCGAAATCCCACTCGACCAGCCACTGCAAGAGCGCCTGGTCGAAGCCGCGGAGACGCTCGACGCGCACCTACAGCGAATGAGTAGCCTGATGGCCGCCATGCACGCGTCCGGACACTCCGGCCAGCGCGGCCGCGACAAATCGACCCGCCGCGGCGGCCGTCGTGAGTCGATGGCCGCGATGCGGGCGGGCATGGTCCACCTCTTCGAGCCGGAGAAGGACAAGCTGCGTCTGCCTGCCGAACAGCTCGCATCGGTGTTCCTGTCGCTGCTGTTCACCCACTCCAGGATGAGCACCGACGAAGGCGACCCGACCAAGCACGAGATCATCGACGTGTTCCTCAACGGCGCCTTGGAGGCTGTGTGATTCCCGGTGGGGGAGGCGGCATCGAGCTGATGCTCGCCCGCGGCAAGCGGGGTCGCCGCCGCGCGACAACCGTGCCCGACAGCGGCCTGACCGGCCCGATCGACATTCCCGAACCGCAACCGGAACAGCAGCCCGGGGACTTGAGGTCGCGGTTCAGGCGCCTGCGTCAAGCCGTCGGCGGAACAGTCCGCGGCCTCCCGAAGGTCGCGCGACTGACCTGGCAGGCGAGCCCGTGGCTGACCATCGCGATCAGTGTCGTCACCCTGATCTCGGGTCTGCTGCCGACAGCGACCGCGTACGCCGCGAAACTGCTGCTCGACTCCGTTGTCGCCGCGATCGCCGGTCATGGCTCCAAGAACGCGATCGTCGGCGTTGCCGCGTTCCAGTTCGGGCTCTTCGCGCTCACCGCGATCAGTTCGACGTTGGCGACCATCAGCCAGACGCTGCTGCAAGAGAAGATGACGCTGACCATCCGCCACCAGGTGATGGACCACGCCAGCAAACTGCACCTGGCGTACTTCGAAGGTTCGGAGTCCTACGACCTGCTGCGCCAAGCGTCGCAAGAAGCGCCGACGCGCCCGCTGTCGATGATGACTTCGGCGTTGGGCCTGATCAGGACCACCATCACCTTCAGCAGCATGATCGCGCTGCTGGTGTCGGTCAGCCCGCTCCTCGCGCTCGTCGCCCTGCTCGCGCCGATCCCGGCGTTCATCTCGCAGTCGAAATACGGCGCCCGCGCGTTCTGGCTGACGTTCATGATGTCGCCGATCAAACGCCGGATGGACTACCTTTCGTCGCTCGTCACCACCGATACGTACGCCAAAGAGACCAAGCTCTTCGGCCTCGGCCCGTACCTCGTCGACCGGTTCCAGAAGCTCGGCCAGGTTTCGTACCAGCGGCAGGTGAAGCTGACGAGAAACCGGAACCTGAGCGCGACCGCCTGGGGCATGCTCAGCACCGGCGTCGGCTCGGCCATCGCGCTCTACATCGCCCTGCAAGCCGTCGACGGCAATCTGACGCTGGGTGACCTCGCGCTTTACACGGCGGCGGCGACCTCGGTGCAGACATCCGTGCAGGGCTTGTTCACGGCCTTCAGCGGGATGTACGAAAACAACCTCTACCTGGACAACCTCTACAAGTTCCTCGACACCGAACCCGAAGTGAAAGCGCCGCCGAAACCGCGTGCGCTGCCGGACAAGGTCCAGGGACACATCGAATTCGACCACGTGTCCTTCGGCTACCCCGGCTCGGAAGAACGCGCTTTGGACGACGTGAGCTTCGAAATCCGACCGGGCGAAACGGTCGCCGTCGTCGGCCGCAACGGCGCCGGCAAGTCGACGCTGTTCAAACTGCTGTGCCGCCTCTACGACCCGACCGACGGCCGCATCCTGCTCGACGGCGTCGACATCCGCGAATTCGACCCGGACGACCTGCGCAAGCAGATGAGCGCGATGTTCCAGGACTACGTCACCTACCAGGCCACGGCCGCCGAAAACATCGGCCTAGGCGACCTCGACCGTCTGGAGGACCGTGCCCACATCGAACACTCGGCCCGCCGAGCCGGTGCGGACGAACGCATCGAACGGCTGCCGAAAGGCTACGACAGCCCGCTCGGCCGCTGGTTCGACCAAGGTGTGAGCCTGTCCGGCGGTGAATGGCAAAAAATCGCTCTGGCCAGGGCTTTCATGCGGGAAGCGCCGATACTGGTACTCGACGAGCCGACGTCCGCGCTCGACGCACAAGCCGAAAACGAGCTCTTCTCGCGCCTGCGAGAACTGGCCGACGGGCGGACGACGTTGTACATCTCCCACCGGTTCTCCACAGTTCGGCAAGCCGGGAAGATCCTCCTGCTCGCCCACGGCAAACTCGCCGAACACGGCACCCACGAGGAACTGATGGACCTCGGCGGCGACTACGCGGCGCTGTTCACCCTGCAAGCCGCCGCCTACCTGGCGGAACAGCCCAGCTAACCGGTCACGCCGTGAACGACATTGACTCGAACGAGTCGTTCACGGCGTTGGTCGGGAGCAAAACGGACAGCCCGTGCGTTCACCTTGTATGGCTGTCGCGTTCTTGCTCTATGTGGTCGCCGAGGTGGCCGCCATCTGGGCGGTGGGCTCGGCTGTCGGTGTGCTCGGAACAATCGGACTTCTGCTGGCCGGAGCGTTCCTCGGCTCCTGGCTCGGCCGCCGCGAAGGCGCCAAAGCGATGCGGGCGTTCGTCGAAACAGCCCGCGCTGGCCGTCCAGCCGAAGCCGAGGTCACCAACGGCATGCTCGTCGCGCTCGGCGGCGTGCTGATCATGCTGCCCGGCTTCGTCAGCGACGTCGCCGGCCTGTTGCTCCTGCTCCCCCCGACCCGCTCGGTGTTCCGCAAGATGTGGCTGCGCCGCATCGAACGCCGCGCCGTCATGTACGCGAACCGCGCTCGCGGGCCCGTCGTGATCGTCGACAGCGAGGTCGTCGACCCGCAGCCGAAACCGCAACAGCAGCACCAGGTGATCGAAGGCCGCATCATCGAAGGCTGACACTTCCAGGCGAGCCGGGAAAGGACTGTCGGTATGCCCCCGTACCGACTTCCAGCCGTTTCGCGCACCTCGGCCTCCCGATGATGCATCCACTGCCACCGGCCGCGCCCTCGCCGCCTGGCACTCCGCCGGCCAGCCCGTCGCCCGCACCCTGCGCCAACTGGTTCGTGACCCACCCCGCCTCACCGGCCAACTCGTCTCCGTCTGCGAAAATCCCGTAGTCGTCGCCGACCATCTCGGCCCCCACTGCACGCCCCTGATCTGCACCATCGGCCAACCCGGCGCCGCCGTCATGCTCGTCCTGCGCCAACTCGCCCGGCGCCGAACTTCGCTACCACGGCGACTTCGGCTGGGGCGGCCTCCGCATCGCGAACGTCCTGTTCGACCGGCTACCCATCCACCCCTGGCATTTCGACGCGTCCTCATACCGTCAAGCCGCAACTAACCACCCGGGCCACGATCTCATCGGCATCCCCGTCGAAGCTCGTTGGGACGCCACCCTCGCCACCGCCATGACCGAACTGCATGTCAAGGTCGAAGAGGAACACCTCCTCGACCAACTCATCTGCGACCTACGGGACTAGGCAATTCTCACGGCGTGTCCCCATACTTCGCCACTAGCTTCGCCACTAAGCTCTAGTGGCGAAGCTAGTGGCGAAGCTAGTGGCGAAGCTGAAGGGTGTGTTCGTGCTCGACGATGAACTGGCCGAGGTTGTCGGCAACCTGCGCGCCTTGGGCGCCGACCATGCAACTGTTGAGGCCAAACGCGCTGAGACAAAACTGCCGAAGAACGTGCGTGAGACCCTCTCGGCCTTCGCAAACACCGGCGGTGGGGTACTGATTCTCGGCCTCGACGAAACTCTGGGTTTTCAGGCGACCGGAGTGCGAGATCCAGCCAAACTGGCCGCAGACCTTGGTGCCATGTGCTCCGAAAACATGGAGCCCCCGCTGAGGCCCCTGATCGAGACGCACCGGTTTGAAGGAGTCGATCTTCTCGTCGCAGAGGTCGCCGAATTACCCCCGGCCGGCAAACCCGCCTACTACCGGGGCGCCAGCATGGCGCAAGGCAGTTTCGTCAGAGTCGCCGACGGTGACCGGCGGCTCAGTCCATACGAAGTCCAGCTCATGCTGGCCAACCGAGGCCAACCACACGAGGACGAGCAGGCAGTTCCCGGCACAAACATCGAGCATCTCGACAAGGCACTCGTCGAGGCATTTCTGGCCCGCATCCGCCAACGCCGAGCACGAGCCTTCGCCCACCTCGACGCCAAAGCCGCCCTATGCCGCGCCAAGGTGCTCGTCGGCGACGAGGTATCGATAGCAGGACTGCTCGCGCTCGGCGAATACCCGCAAGAGTTCTTCCCGCAGCTCATGCTGACGTTCGTCCACTACCCCACGAGCGCCGGCCCCGACCCACTCAGCGGTACGCGGTTCATCGACAATGTGGCCGCTGAAGGCCCCATTCCGGTGATGGTGGATGAAGCCCTCATCGCCTTACGCCGCAACATGAGCCGCCGATCAACGGTGCGCGGTACCGGTCGGATGGAGACCTGGGAATACCCGGAAACAGCATTGCGCGAAGCGATCGTCAACGCGCTCGTGCACCGCGACTACTCCGGGCTTTCTCATGGCACGCAGGTGCAAGTGGAGATGTATCCAGACCGATTGGTGATCCGCAATCCCGGTGGCCTCTACGGCTCTGTACGCGAAGAAAATCTGGGGGAGGAAGGCACCTCTTCCGCCCGCAACGCCACTCTCCTGAAACTACTCGAAGACATCCCGCTTCCCGGATCGGACCGCACGATATGCGAGAATCGCGGCTCCGGAATTCCCGCGATGCTGGCCGCCCTGCGTGAGGCGAAACTCAGCCCGCCTCGGTTCGCGGACAAAATCGCAACCTTCACCGCAACATTTCCCAACCACACTCTCATGGGAGAAGAAGTCGCTCGCTGGATTGCTTCACTCCAGGAGCCAAACCTCACCAGTAGTCAATGCCATGGATTGGCAATGCTGTACCACGGTGAAACCTTGAACAACCAGGCCTACCGCAACGCCAACGATCTCGACTCACGCGTTGCCACCGAAGAACTCGGTGATCTCGTCGCCCGAGGCCTTGTGGAGCCGACCGGCGGCAGACGGTACGCCCAATACACACTCGCCGACGACCTGGCTCGGACCCACACCAACGACACTCTCACAACGGTCACGCCGGAACCTCGGCGCGCCGATCGACGAGCTGAGGTACTGGAAAGGCTGGGTGACCAGGAACTCACCCGTGCCGACCTCGGCAAGCTGACCGGTCTCCCCGACCGGACTGTGTCTAGGTGGCTGAGCATCCTGCAACGGCAGGGATTGATCGAGGCTACGGAGAAGAATCACCGCAGCCCCAATATGCGCTACCGCCGCACTCGCCAGCAGACCTTCGACGAGGAGTAACTCCCGGCGCTTAAGGCTGACCTAACCCAGGGATGTTACCGAGCTACACGTGAAGGTCGGATTCACCCCGCCACCACGCTCGTGGCGAAGGTATCTGCGGGCATAGGTCGGTCCAGGCGCCATGTGATACCGATAGGGCGATCACCTCGATGCTCTACGTAGGAGACAGCGCCCAAACATAAGAACGGCGCAACGCCGATGTCATCTTCGGGGGCTTCGCGAACGAAAAGAACGATATTGGTTCCCAGTTTTTGGTGGTTCAGGTATCGCCGTCCAGCCTCGGAGTCAGTCGACGTCGAATTCTGCGATTCCCAGTGAAAAAGTTCAGGGCTGATTGCGAAGTCCCGGTACATCGTCGTCGGAGAAAAGTCCTTTTCGCTCTTACTCAAGTTCACCAGGAGCACGTCCGTCTGAGTCTCCTTCGCCCAGGCGACACCCGACACATGGTTGCCGATCGAACGCTTCTCCGACGCGTAACCAAACCCAGCAAGAATCTCCTCACGGCGATAGCGAGCATGGCTGGACAGCGGAATATTATGCAGACTGCCTCCGAGCGAGATCGACCGATGGCGCGCCTGGCCGAGAGTCAGCGTCACTAACTCGCCGAGTTCCGCACACACCGCAGGGTGGCGCCGCAGGCGTGCCAAGCCCTTTTCATAGCTATCAAAGGCACCTTTGCGCGGCCAAAAAGTAAACAAAAGCATTCGGGTGAGCAATTGCTCCTGCTCGCTCAAGGCGGCATAGCGAGGTCCGTCTGGATCAGCTAGCCGCGCATACAACCTGGCACGCTGTGGGTCATCAACGTGCGCAAAGGCCGACAACCGCTTCAGCAAAGCAGCCTCATCAGGCCCAGCCGGGAGCGTTGATAGCCCCGCCTCCCGCCTGAGTCCGGTCCAGGACCCGTTGCTCTTGTACACATCGACCAGTTCCTGTTTCGCATCCTCTAGATAATCGGCAAGTCCCAGATCACCATGGCTCCTGACATCAGCGATCAACTCCTTGCGGCGCAGTCGCAGCTGCACGCGCACGTTTTCAAGAACGATGCCTTGGGCCACAGGATCGAGGACGAGCTGTGACCCAGGCGGCAGGAACGGAAAACCCTGCTCAATCTGATGCTCAAGTCCACGACGGCTCGTGCCGGTGAGGGCCCGGTAGCGCACATCAAAGCGGAACTCACGGCGGTGCTGGCCAATGAAATCGAGCACCGTTAGTACGGCCTTACCTGGTACCCGACGTAGCCCGCGGCCGAGTTGTTGTAAGAACACCGTCGCACTCTGCGTTGGCCGTAGAAAAAGTATGGTGTCAACCTCAGGGATATCGATCCCTTCATTGAACAAATCGGCTGCAAAAAGCGCATTTACCTCGCCGTCACGTAGCGCCATAATCGCATCTTCGCGCTTAGTCGGAGGCGTACCCCCTGATACAGCAATCGCAGGCAAACCTGCCTCTTCGAAGACACGGGCCATATATTCTGCGTGCGCGACAGAAACACAAAAGCCCAGCGCGCGCATTCGTCCAACATCAGTGACCTTGTCGCTCAGCTCAGAGAGAATCTTTTCCGCACGTGCGTCGTTACCAGTATACAACCGATCAAGCGCCGCAGTGTCGTAAGAACCGCGTTTCCACTCAACACATGAGAGATTAACATCATCAGCAACACCGAAGTAATGGAACGGAACCAACAGATCTGCAGAAAGCGCCTCCCAGAGCGGGAGTTCGTAGGCGGCCCGATCGTCGAAGAATTTGCGCACGTCGACCCCATCTGAGCGTTCCGGCGTCGCAGTAAGCCCAAGCAGTTCCCTCGGCTGCAGGTGGTCAAGCAATCGCCGGTACGTGGCAGCCTCAGCGTGGTGGAATTCGTCAACGACCACCACGTCGAAATGGTCGGCGGGCAGATTCTCCACCCCATAGGATGACAGCGACTGCACGCTGGCAAAGACATGTCGCCACCGCTCAGGGCGGGTGCCGCCGACGTAGGTTTCCCCAAACGCACCCGCGGCCATGGTTTCTCGATACGTACGCAATGACTGATCGAGGATTTCCTTACGATGCGCGACAAACAACAGGCTGAGGTCACGCTGATAAGTTTCACGCACAAGGCGCCGGTAATCGAGAGCTGCCACCACGGTCTTGCCAGTCCCCGTTGCCGCGACGACCAAGTTGCGATTCCGCCCGTGGACATCCCGTTCGGTCTCCAACGCCTCGAGAATCTCTTCTTGATGAGGCAACGGACGTACCTCGAGTCCAGCGAGACTGATCGACATTCGCCTACCAGTGCGGTTGCCGGCACTGGCAAGTGCGTCATCAAGACGGTCGCCATCGCGCGCTGGATCGTACGGAACGAAAGCGCTCGATTCCCAGTAAGTGTCAAAGGTAGCGGCGAACTTGCGAACCAGATCAGGGGTAGCGATACCGGAGAGCCGGACGTTCCACTCGAGCCCGTCGACGAGGGCCGACCGAGATAAATTAGAACTTCCGACGAACGCAGTGTCATAGCCGGAGTTGCGACGAAATAGCCAGGCTTTGGCGTGCAGTCTCGTCGCCTCCGTCTCGTAGCTGATGCGGATATCGGCGCCAAACCGCTTGGAAAGCTCATCGATGGCACGGCGTTCGGTGGCGCCGACGTAGGTTGTGGTGAGCACGCGGAATGGGACATCGCGCTGCCCAAGTTCCTTGAGCGCATCTTCAAGGACCCGCAAGCCATGCCATCGGATAAAGGCACACAGCAAGTCAACTTTGTCGGCACTGCCAAGCTCAGCACGCAATTCTGTCGACAGCGACGGCTCCCCCTTGGCGTTGGTCAGGAGGGCTGCCTGCGAAAGAGGCGTGGTCGGACGCAGAGGTAGTCGTCCGCCAAACTGGGTCGCGTCGGTAACCGCGACCAACTGCTCGAGCGGATTTGACAGGTGCTCGTCCTGGGCTTTCAGTAAGGCAAGCAGTTCGTTGGAGAGCAAGATTCGACGACCGCTGTCAGCTTCTGTGGCCAGCGCATGACGTACGGCTTCAGCAACGTGCCGAGCGATCACGTCAGGAGCGTCGGCACCGTCGACCGGACGGAAGTGTGAGTTGCTCGTGCCCTTGAGGTCCGCAGCCACACGGTCGACGCCAACCGTGCGAACCGCTTCGTATATACCTAGAGGAAGAGGCTCCATGCCGACCAACCTTGCCATGCTTGCCACATCGACACGGGTTGAAATGTCAAATTCGGTGCCTCGGGCTTGCCCGCCTAGACCGCCTTCGTACTCAATTCGACCCGCCTGTCGTGGTCGAGGCGGACGGCCGGGGCGTACTCGCCTTTCACCTTGACCCTTGCCGATCACGAACGTCGCGGCCACCGCGGCGTTGCCGGTGGCCATCCGCATGAAGTCGTCGACACGGTTCCGACGAAATCACAGCTTGCCGAACACCACGCCCGTCCAGGTCCAACCGGAGTCTGTGACCGCCTTCTGCAACGGCGGCTTCAACTCGCCGGTGGAGAACTTGTAGTTGTAGACCTCGCCGAACCGTCCTTGTTCGGTGAACGCCCAGCCTTGGCCGAATTCGACTTTACGGATCTGACCACGCGACTTGGCTATCTCGAACGACAGGAACGGCACTCCCCCACGCCATTCGACAGAATACTCCTGATCGACCGCGCGTACCTCGTGCTTCGACTCGTCGAAGCGCAGCAGAACACGAAAGATCTTCTTCATGCCGGCCTTCGCGAAGATCCCGTACCAGTTCGCGTCCACGATCCGCCATTCCGCAATCACGTCGGCCTGCCTCCCGTCGGCCTCGTACACGACGAACGGCGCGGACGACCGATTGACGGCAAGAATCGCCGCTTTGACCTCGGCCAATCCTCGCGGAGCCACGCCGTCGGCAGGTCGTTTCGTTCCGGTCAGCTTGTCAAGAATTCCCACTTGAACGGCCTCCACACGGTTTTCCCTGCTACACAAAGTAACGCCCTGAGGGAGCGCGACAAATTCAGTCGGGCTGGCTGGCCTTCGGGATGTCGAAGTAGCTGCTGAAGCGGACCGCAGGGGCGTACTCGCCCTTCACCTTCACCTTGCCGGTCACGAACATTGCGGCCACCGCGGCGTTGCCGGTGGCCATCCGGATGAAGTCGTCGACGGACAGCGTGATCGTCGTGTCCGGAGCGCGTCCAAGATCGGTGCTCGACACGCAGACGCCGTCTTCGATGACTGTCTGGAAACGATCGAAACCATCGTCTCCGGTACCCTCGGAAAAGCGCCAAGCGACGACGAAATTCACGTGGCGCGCTTTGTCCTTCAGGAAATGTTCGGACATTCTGCGGAATATCTCGTCGAGGAACACCGCACGTAATTCGGGATGGTCGGCGATGGCTTTGACCTGTTCCTTCGACGCCCGTTGCACGATGTCGACGAGGACCTCTGTGGACAGCGAACTGAGTTCGACCCCTGCTCCGACGGTTCCCAGCATGTGCAGGGTTTCCAAGAGCTGGATGAACTGGTCGGCATTGAGCTTGCGCAGGTCGATCTTGTCCGCGAACGCGTTGATGGCGTGGTGGTCGCCGTGGTTTTCCGATGACTCCTTGGGCGCGCTGGAAAAGCGGAATCGTCTACTTTTCGGTTGCGGGGACACGGGGAGAGAGTGTACCTAGCCCGGTTTCGGTAGGTCGAAGAAACCGATCAGACCGGCGGCGAATGCCAGATCGCCCTTTACCTTGATCTTTCCCGTGACGAATAGTACAGCGGGCGTGGACTGGTGGGTGATGAGTTTGAAGAAATCGGTCGGGGCGATGGTGATAGTGACTTTCGCCTTCTCGCGCATCTCCCGGTTGACCGTGCAGGAGCCGCGCGAGATGACCGTCTCGTACCTGTCATAGCCGCCGTCGCCGGTGCCGCCGGAGAGGCGCCAGTGCACGACGGCGTGGAGGTTGCTCGCCCGGTCGGGGCGGATGTGGGAGCCCATGCGGGCGAAGATCTCGGCGAGGAGTTTCTCCCGTAGCAAACCGTCGGCGACAACGTTGTCGAGCTGCGTTTTGGACGCCCGCGAGACAAGGTTCGCGAAGTGGGTGGGGTCGACTTTGCCAAGGTCCAGGGACGGAACGCGGATAAGAGCGCCGAGTAAGCGGCGGAAATCGTCTTTGCCGAGCTCCCTGGGGTCAACGGCGGCCACGACATCGTTGACATCGAGCGTGCCAACGGTCAATCCGTCAGGGTCCAGTCGTTCCAGCGCCTCGATCAAGGCGATGTCACGCAGCCCGGCGATGCCATCGGCACTGGTCACCTCGATGTTGTCCACTGGTCCCCTCCCCGAATACCCACCGAAGGTGAGGCTACCCGCCAGTAGGTAAGTGGGCAAGCGCGCCGAAACCTCCGATCCAGGTAGCGTTTGCCCGGAACAGGAGGTCTGCGTGTCCGAGGAAGTACAGCGCCCACCCGAGCGGGCCAGGCGGCTGCCGCGAGCCGTGCGTGAGCGGCAGATTCTCGACGCCGCCGTGCAGGTGTTCTCGCGCTACGGCTACCACTCGGCGTCGATGGACGAGATCTCCGAGGTCGCCGGAGTCTCCAAGCCGATGATCTACACCTATCTCGGCTCGAAGGAGGACCTGTTCGGCCAGTGCATCCGCCGCGAGGCGACTCGGCTGCTCGAAGCGGTGCAGGCGGGCGTGCAGCCCGATCTGCCGCCGGACATGCAGCTCTGGCACGGGCTTCGCTCGTTCTACCGGTTCGTCGCCGAGTACCGCGAGTCGTGGGTGGTACTACATCGGCAGGCGCTGACCGTCGGAGGCTCGTTCGCCGCGGAGGTCACGGCCATGCGTACGCGCGCGATCGAGCTGGTCGCGGCGCTGGTCGTCTCCGCCGGGACGCGCAAGGGGCTCGGCGAGCAGGCCGAGTTTTCCGGCGAGGGGCTGTCCGCGGCGCTGGTCGGCGCGGCGGAGTCGCTCGCGGACTGGGCGCTCGAGCACCCCGAGGTTTCCGACGGGGTGCTCGCGTCCTGGCTGATGAACCTGGTGTGGCTGGGCTTCAACGACCTGATCGAGGGCCAGGTCTGGAAGCCGTCCGACTAACTACAGCGCCGTGATAGTCCCGTCGAGGTGCGGCTTGGGTTTGCGGGCGTTCCACAGCTCGAAAGCCCACCCGTCACCCGTCTTCCACGTCGTGAACGCGGCTTTCGCCGGGAGCAGCACGGGCTGCTTGAACCGGACGTCGACGGTGTAAGCGTCCGGCAGTCTGCCTTCGAACGCCGCCAAACTGCGCGCCTTGGTCCACATACCGTGCGCGATCGCCGATGGGAAGCCGAAAAGCTTCGCCGTGAGCGGGTACAGGTGGATCGGGTTGCGGTCGCCGGAAACCTCGGCGTAGCGGCGGCCGACGTCGGCCGGTAGGTGCCAGATCGCGTTCGGAGTCGGTGCGGCGAGCTGTTCGCGGGCGCCAGTGGCTCCCGAACCGCCACCGCGGTGCAGGTAGGTGCTCACGTCTGTCCACACCGGACTGTTCTCGGTCACCAGTTCGCTGACGACGTCGAACTGGGTGCCTTTTTCGTGCGGGCGAAGGTTTTCCGCGCGTACTCGCACGGTGAACGTCTCGTCCAGCAGGATCGGCCGATGCTGCGTGATCCGATTCCGGATGTGCACCATGCCGAGCAGCGGGAACGGGAAGTTCCGCTCGGTCATCAACGCCATCTGCAGACCGAACGCCAACAGGTGCGGATAGGTCGCGGGCAGCGCATCGGTGAGCCGGAAGCCGCAGACGTCGTTGTACGCGGCCAAATGTGCGGGATCCACCGCGACGCCGGAGCGCACGAATTCGATGTCCGGCAGGTCTTCGCCACCCTTGCCACCGGGCAGCAATCCGCCGAGCAGCACTTTCGGGTATAGCGTTCCGAGACTCGGCGCGCTGTCGAATTCCTTCACGACCATGCCGTCACGCTCCCAGCAGTGCTTGCCCGCACACGCGGACGACGTTGCCGTTGACCGCGGCCGACGCGGGGTTGGCGTACCAGGCGATCGTCTCGGCGACGTCGACCGGCAACCCGCCCTGCCCGAGACTGGACAGCCGACGGCCGCCCTCGCGGATGAACAGCGGCACGGCGGCGGTCATCTTGGTCTCGATGAATCCCGGCGCGACGGCGTTGATCGTGCCGCCGAACTCGGCGAGCACCGGCGCACCGACGTCGATCATGCCGATCACGCCGGCTTTGCTGGTGGCGTAGTTCGTCTGGCCGAGGTTGCCGGCGATCCCGGCGATCGACGAGACCCCGATGATCCGGCCATTCGGCCTGAGCACCTTGTCGGCGAGCAGCCTGTCGTTGACGGCGAGCTGCGACGCGAGGTTGACGGCGATGACCGAATCCCAGCCGCCCTCCGTCATGTTCCCGAGCGTCTTGTCGCGGGTGATGCCGGCGTTGTGCACGACGACGTCGACGCCGCCGTGGCGTGTGCTGAGATATTCGGCAAGCTTCTCCGGCGCGTCGGCGGCGGTGATGTCGAGCTGCAGCGCCGAGCCGCCTACCTTGTTCGCCACCTTGGACAGCTCCGCCCCCTGCACGGGTATGTCCAGCGCGACGACGTGGGCGCCGTCGCGAGCGAGCACTTCGGCGATCGCGGCGCCGATGCCGCGCGAAGCGCCGGTGACCAGCGCGACCTTGCCGTCGAGTGGCTTCGCCCAGTTCACGGGCGCTTCGGCCGTCTTGGTGTGGGAGCCGACGCGGATGACCTGTGCGTCGACGAACGCGGATTTCGCCGACAGCAGGAATCGCAACGTCGACTCGGTTGCGTCTTCGGCGCCCTCGGCCACGTATACCAACTGCGCGGTCGCGCCGCGCTTGAGCTCCTTGCCGACCGAGCGGACGAAGCCTTCGAGCGCGCGCTGGGCGATCCGCTCCCGGCCTTCGACCAGCTCAGGCGGTGTTCCGAGCACGACGACCCGCCCGCTCGGAACGACCTTGCGGATGACCGGCTGGAAGAACTGGTACATCTCGCGCAGCTGCTCGGGCCCGGTGATCCCGGTCGCGTCGAAGACCAGCGCGCCGTGGTTGCCCTCTTCGAGCGCGGTCGCGATGACCTCGATCCCGGCGGCGGCGAGTTGCCTCGACAGTGTCTTCTCCAGCCGTCCGCCTGGCGCGGCCCCAAGAAGTGCGGGACCGTTTAAGGCGGGCTGACCCGGTTCGAAGCGGCGGAGGGTGGCCGGATTCGGCAGGCCCAGCTTGGGCACCACGAACTTCCCCACCGGGGTCTTGGTGAACTGCTGGTACCTGTCAGCCATACCGATGCCCTCCTGTGCCTGGTGTGTCACTTCCCAGTCTAACCTACTAGCGAGTAGGTTAGACTGTCGATTGGGCGCTGGATCACCCGTTAGAAGAGGTCTCGAGTCGTTGGAGGACGTAGTGGCCACGCAGAAGACACCGCAGATCCGCCGGGTCGCCATCCTCGGCGGCAACCGGATCCCGTTCGCACGGTCCAACGGCCCGTACTCGAAGGCGTCCAACCAGGACATGTTCACCGCGGCGCTCGACGGGCTCATCAGCCGCTTCTCCCTACAGGGCGAGGTCATCGGCGAGGTCGCCGCCGGCGCCGTGCTGAAGCACTCGCGGGACTTCAACCTCGCGCGCGAGAGCGTCCTCGGCAGTCAGCTGTCCCCGAAGACGCCCGCGGCCGACGTCCAGATGGCCTGCGGCACCGGCCTGCAGGCGGTCATCAACCTCGGCAACAAGATCGCGCTCGGGCAGATCGACTCCGCGATCGCCGGCGGCGTCGACACCACGAGCGACGCGCCGCTGGCCGTCAACGACGACCTCCGCAAGATCCTCGTGCAGCTCAACTCGGCCAAGACGCTCGGCGACCGGCTCAAGCTGACCGCGAAGATCCGCCCCGGCCACATCGTTCCGGACATGCCGCGCAACGCGGAGCCGCGCACCGGGCTGTCGATGGGCGAGCACGCCGCGCAGACCGCGAAGGTCTGGGACATCACCCGCGAAGCGCAGGACGAACTCGCCGCCGCGAGTCACCGGAACCTCGCCGCCGCTTACGACCGTGGCTTCTTCGACGACCTGATCACGCCGTACCTCAAGCTCACGCGCGACCAGAACATGCGCCCCGATTCGAGCGTCGAGAAGCTCGCCAAGCTCAAGCCGGTCTACGGCGGCCCGGACGGCACGATGACCGCGGGCAACTCGACGCCGCTGTCCGACGGCGCGTCCACCGTGCTGCTGGCGACCGAAGAGTGGGCCGCCGCACGGAACCTGCCGGTACTGGCGTACCTGACGTTCTCGCAGACCGCTGCCGTCGACTACGTGCACGGCGACGAGGGACTGCTGATGGCGCCCGCGTACGCGGTGCCGCGACTGCTGGAGCAGGCCGGGCTCACGCTGCAGGACTTCGACTTCTACGAGATCCACGAGGCGTTCGCGTCGCAGGTGCTGGCGACCTTGAAGGCGTGGGAGGATCCGGCGTTCGCCAAGGAGAAGCTGGGCCTCGACGCGCCGCTGGGCTCGATCGACCGCTCGAAGCTGAATGTCAACGGCTCGTCGTTGGCGGCCGCGCACCCGTTCGCCGCGACCGGCGGCCGGATCGTCGCGACACTGGCGAAGCTGCTCGACGAGAAAGGCTCGGGCCGCGGCCTGATCTCCATCTGCGCCGCGGGTGGACTCGGCGTCACGGCCATCCTGGAGAAGCGCCTTCCCGCAACGCCCTGAGGCCACCATGAGGGCGTTTACGGGAGCAGGACGCCCCCGAACCCGTCGCAACCGACCCACCCATGCCACGCCCTGGTCACGCAAACCCGATCGCGTGCCGCGAATAGACACGGATAAATCGGGCGCTTTTGTCGGTGGTCCGCTCTAGCCTGGCCGGATGGCAAGAGAGGTCGCAGTGAGCGCGAAAGCGCTGGTTAAAACCTACGGGACGACACGCGCGCTCGACGGGGTCGATTTGGAGATCCCGTCGGGCCAGGTGCTCGGCCTGCTCGGGCCCAACGGCGCGGGCAAGACGACCACGGTCCGCATCCTGACCACCCTGCTCCAGCCGGATTCCGGCGAGGCAATGGTGGCCGGGTACAACGTGCTGACCGACCCGGACGCGGTCCGTCGCTCGATCGGGTTGTCCGGGCAGTACGCGGCGGTCGATGAGAACCTCACCGGGTTCGAGAACCTGTACATGGTCGCCAGGCTGTACGGGAAGAAGAAGGCCGCGGCCCGGGAACGTGCCCGGGAGCTGCTGTCGCGGTTTCGACTGGAAGAAGCCGCCGACAGGCCCTCGAAGGGGTACTCGGGGGGTATGCGGCGCCGGCTCGACCTGGCGGGCGCGCTGGTCGCGGAGCCGACGGTCGTCGTCCTCGACGAGCCGACCACGGGTCTGGATCCCGGCGGCCGGATGGATGCCTGGCAGGTGATCCGGGAACTGGTCGCGGACGGCACCACCGTGCTGCTGACCACTCAGTACCTGGAGGAAGCCGATCAGCTCGCCGACACGATCGTCGTCATCGACAAGGGCAAGGTCATCGCCCGTGGCACCGCGGACGAACTGAAGGGGCAGATCGGCGGCGAGCGCCTGGAACTCGTGGTGTCCTCACCCGACGAGCTTGACCCGACAGCCCAGGTCCTCGCGGAGATCGGCTCCGGCGAGCCGACCATCGACACGCACACCCGGAAGGTCGACGTGCTGGTCGAGGGCGGCACCAAAGCCCTGATCGAGGCGCTGCGCAGGCTCGACGCTCTGGGCGTCTCAGTGCTGGATATCGGGCTGCATCGGCCAACGCTGGATGACGTTTTCCTGTCGCTCACGGGTCACGCGGCGGAGGTAGAGGGGGAGAAGAAGTGAGCACGATCCTGAAGGGCTTCTCCGACGGTGGCGTGATCACCTGGCGGAATCTGAAGAACGTCCAGCGCAACCCGGACTGGCTGATGGCGGCCACCATCCAGCCGATCATGTTCGTGCTGCTGTTCGCCTACGTCTTCGGCGACGCGATCGGCGGCGAGGCGGGTGGCCAGGCATACCGGGAGTTCCTGATCGCCGGGATCTTCGCGCAGACGGTCGCGTTCAACTCGGCGTTCACCGTGATCGGCTTCGCGAACGACCTGCAGAAGGGGATCATCGACAGGTTCCGTTCGCTGCCGATCTCCCGGCTCGCGGTGATACTCGGGCGGACGACGTCCGACCTGCTGATCAGCGTGGTCGCGCTCATCGTCATGTCGCTCTGCGGGCTGATCGTCGGCTGGCGGATCCGGGGAAGTTTCCTCGACGCCGTGCTCGGCTACCTGGTGATGCTGATGTTCGCGTGGGCGCTGTCGTGGGTCGGTGCGCTGATCGGGCTGATGGCGCGCAGCGTCGAGGTGGCGCAGAGCGCCGGGCTGATCTGGATGTTCCCGCTGAGCTTCATCTCGTCGGCGTTCGTACCGGCCGATCAGCTGCCCGGATTCCTGCGGGTGATGGCCGAATGGAACCCCTTCACCGCGGTCATCAACGCGTCCAGGGACCTGTTCGGCAATAAGTTCGGCGCCCCGCCGACCGGGTGGCCGGCGGAGAACGCCGCGCTCTATTCGATCCTGTGCTGCGTCGCGATCATCGCGATCTTCGCGCCGCTGGCCGCGGCCCGGTACAAGCGGGTCGCGAGCAGGTAGCTAGGCCGCGTCCTGCACGACACAAGACATGGCCTAGTTCGGGAGGACGGCCTCGGCGCGCTTTGCCGCCTTCTTCGCACCGCGGCGGGCGCGCCAGCCGAAGGACGGCTTGCCACCCGTGTCGGCCGTCGCGAGCAGCAGGCCACCGGCGAGACTCGCGTTCTTGACGAACTCGGCGGTTTGCTGCTGGCGCACGGCCGGTTCCTTGACGTCCCAGAACCGATGGGTGGCGAGTGTGGTCGGCAGGAGCGTCCCGAGCAGGAGGAACGAAGCGAGACGCGGCGCCTTGCCCGTCGCGAGCGCGAGCCCGGCGCCGATCTTCACTCCGGCGTCGATCTTCACCAAGGTGACCGGGTCGCGGGGGACACCTGCCGGCAGCACGCCCTCGACCTTGTCGAACGTTTCCTCGAGAAACGGCTCGACTGCCTTCGCGTGGCCTTGGACGTCACGCAGTGCGCCGATGCCGCCGTAGATGAATATCGAAGCGAGCAGTGGACGGGCCACTCGACGGAGAATCACGGTCTTTGCCTTCCTGGCTAGCCGGAACGTGGTTACGAAGTTACGCCCAGAATGCCCCGTACCGCTTCCGCCGAACCACGCTAGCGGCGTATAGGAAAATATTGCGTATTCGCTAGAAATCCCTAGAGGCGTCGATAAGCCTTTGGCAGTTTGAAGCCGTGGTCGGCCGCGATCGTCCGCAACTGGTCCGGGTAGTCCGTGATGATCCCGTCAACGCCGTCGTCGATCAGCTTGTTCGAGGTCGCCACGTCGTCGATGGTCCAGGGGATCACCTTGATACCGGCCCGGTGCGCCTCGTCGACCAGCGCTTTCGTGGTGAACGGCTGATACCCGGGATCGTCGACGTGGCCGCCCTGCGGGTTGCCGTGGACGGGTGAAAGCGCGCTCGCGCCGAACGACTTGACCGCGCGCACCGGGCTGCCGCCGAAATCGTCGATGTCCAGGCCGCCGAGCCACGGTGACTTGCCGGGCAACCCGGCCTGGAGGAATTCCGGCTGTGTCAAGGCGACCGTCGGCAGCCAGGGCGCGACCTTGCGCATGAGCATCAGGGAGCCCCAGTCGAAGCTCTGGATAGTCACGTTCGGCGCGAAGCCGGACCGGTTGATCTCGGCGGCGGCACGGTGGACGAACTGCTCGCGCGGTGCGGTTTCCTGCGGCGCGGCGGCCTCGACCTTGGTCTCGATGTTGAACCGAATACCCCAAGCGCGATGCTCGCGGGCCAACTGGAACACCTCGGCCAGCGTCGGCATCTTGGCGCCCGGCGACAGCGTCTGGTCCGGAAAGTTCGGCTGGCGCAGCGAACCGCAGTCCAGGGTTCGCACCTGCGCGAACGTCAGATCCTTGACGTACTTGCCGACGTACGGGAACGCGGGGTCACCCGGCGCCGCCGGTGCGGTGTCGAGGCATTTCGCCGCGGTCGTCCTGCGGTCATGGGTGATCACCTCGCGGCCGTCCTTGGTGATCTGGAGGTCCAGCTCCAGCGTCGTGACGCCGAGCTCCATTGCCTTACCGAAGGACGCGAGCGTGCTCTCGACGGTGAGCCCGATGCCGCCGCGATGCGCCTGGATGTCGAACGACCGGCGTGGGTCGGCGCCAGCCTCACCGGCCGCCGATCCGAACAGACTGGTCGTCACCAGCAGAACTGTCACCAGAGATCTCATGAAGAGCACCGTTTCACGGCTGGGTGAATTGCGAGAGAAGTCGACTTGACCTTGACGCAACGTCAAGCTCTACCGTGGAAATCACCGAACGAGAGGTGGGCAACGGATGGAGTGGTCGATCCAGGACATCGCACGCTCGGCCGGGACCACGAGCCGCACGCTGCGCCACTACGGCCAGATCGGGCTGCTCGAACCAAGCCGCGTCGGTGGCAACGGATATCGCTACTACGACGAGAAAGCCCTCGTGCGGCTGCAGCGCATCTTGCTCCTGCGAGAACTCGGCCTCGGCCTGTCGGCCATCGCCGAAGTGCTCGACGGGCAGCAGGACAGCGCCGCGGCACTACGCACCCACCTGAAACTGCTGGAGCAGGAGCGCCGGCGGATCGGGCGGCAGATCGAGTCGGTCAAAACGACCCTGCGGAAAACGGAAGGAGGTGAACAACTCATGGCAGATGAGGTATTCGACGGGTTCGACCACACGCAGTACGAGCAGGAGGTCACCGAACGCTGGGGACGAGACGCCTACGTCAAGAGCGACCAGTGGTGGCGCTCGCTCAGTGAAGCCCAGAAGAAGGACTTCCACCAGCGTCAGGTCGACATCGCGAAGGACTTCGCCCAGGCCAACATCGACGGCAAGCCCGCCGACGGGCCTGAGGCGCAGGCCATCACGCAGCGGCACTTCGAATGGATGTCGTACACGTCGACCCCGGGGAAGAGCCACTTCATCGGACTGGGCCAGCTGTATGTCGACGACCCGCGCTTCACGGCGAACTACGACGTGCACGGCGAAGGGACCGCGGTCTACATCCGTGACGCGATGAAGGTCTACGGCGAGCGCAACCTGAGCGATTAGGCGGCGTGTAGGCGCAGAGTCGCCAAAACAGAGTGTGTCGGGGCTGCAGACCCGACACGCCTAAGCGTTTATCGCCGAATATCGGACTGACGCTAGAAACCCCGATAGCTTGTTAGCGTGGATCCCATCCGCAACCCCTTCGCCCCGGGCGCCGGTCAACGCCCGCCTGAACTGGCCGGTCGCGAGCGCGAACTCAAGGCGTTCGAGATCGTGCTCGAGCGAGTGGCCAGGGGGCGCCCCGAGCGCAGCCTGATGTTGACGGGCCTTCGCGGCGTCGGGAAAACAGTTCTCCTTGGCGAACTCCGCTCGATGGCCATCAAGCACGGCTGGGGCGCGGGAAAGATCGAAGCCCGCCCGGACATCGAACTGCGCCGCCCGTTGTCGGCGGCGTTGCACCGCGCGATCCGGGATCTGGCCGTGCGGCATCGCGCGCCGGACCGGGTCGACGAGGTGCTCGGCGTGCTCAAGGCGTTTGCGCTCAAGGCCAACAAACCGGACGCGAAACTGCGGGACCGCTGGCAGCCGGGTATCGACGTGCCCGCCGCGCAGGGTCGCGCCGATTCCGGTGACATCGAGATCGACCTGGTCGAGCTGTTCACCGAGGTCGCCGAACTGGCCGCCGACGTCGGCACCGGGGTCGCACTGCTGATCGACGAGATCCAGGATCTGCTCCCGGAGGACGTCTCGGCGCTGTGCGCGGCCTGCCATGAACTTTCGCAGTCCGGCGCGCCGCTGGTCGTCGTCGGCGCTGGGCTGCCACACGTACCCGCAGTGCTGTCGGCGTCGAAGTCCTACTCCGAACGCCTTTTCCGCTACGCACGCATCGACCGCCTCGAACGCGAAGACGCCGACATCGCGGTGATGGCACCGATCGAGCGGGAGGGCGCCGGGATCGAGCCGGAGGCGCTCGACGCGCTGTACGACGCCTCGGGCGGCTACCCGTATTTCATCCAGGCGTACAGCAAGGCCGCGTGGGACGCCGCGCCCGCCGAGCCGATCACGGTCAAGGACGTCCAGGTCGCCGCGCCGGAAGCGGAGTCGGAGCTGGCGGTCGGCTTCTTCGGTTCGCGCTACGAACGCGCGACCCCGGCCGAGCGCGAGTACCTGATCGGCATGGCCGAGCTGACCGAAGGCCGCGACGAAGCCGCCAGCACGGCGGACGTGGCTGTCTACCTGGGCCGCAAGCCGTCTTCGCTCTCGCCCGCGCGCGACAGCTTGATGAAGAAGGGGCTGGTGTACTCCGCCGAGCGCGGTCACATCGCCTTCACCGTGCCGCATTTCGGGCACTACCTCCTCTCCCGCATCGAGGACTAGCCGCTGACCGGCACATCTCCAGTCATTGACATACCTAAGGTTATCTAGTGAGAACGATAGATAGGCGTATATAGCCCGAGAAGTTGACTGGGAGCGGACGATGGCGCGATGTATCATCGCTGCAAACACGATTTTGCCAATGATTCGTAGGCAAGTGCGCCACATCACCGGACGATCAGTGGATTCCTTGTGAAAAAAGGTGCATACTTGAGTCACAAGCCACCGAGAACCCAAGGGGATGCAGAACCGATGAACAATCTCGCCGCCAAGCTCCGGGCCCACCGCGCCGAGGCTCGCACCCGCCGGGCCCTGAACCGGGCGATCGACACCGCGGCCACCGCGACCGTTCGTCAGGAACTGATCGCGATCGCCCAGGCCCGTCAGGCATTCACCCGCTAAGTGCCAGGTACACCCGAAAGAGTGACCTGCGACACATAATTCAAGGGATGTAACGCCGCTGTAGTCAGCGTCGATACCCGGTATGACCCCGTGATGCTGGCGGACCCCCGACCTGGCAGCATCACGGGGTTTCTTTTGCCCAAAAGACGACGGATCGGGTAGGTGCGGTCCGCGCCGTGAGGACCTGGCAGCTAACGCTGTAGGCCCTACCTGGGGCTGCGGCCCATCAGGTAGAACTCCGAGTTCGGCCGCAACGCCGTCAGATGGGCCAGGCGGTTCGACATCGCGAACAACGCGGTGATGGCGCCGACGTCCCAGATCTCGTCCTCGGTCAGCCCCGACTCCCGTGCCGCCTCCAGATCGAGATCGCCGAACGCCGCCGAATCGTGGGCCAGCGACAACGCGAGGTCGACGATCGCCCGGCCACGCTCGTCGAGCTCAACCTGCCACGGGTTGCTCGACACCCGGTCCGCGAGCTCCGGATCCTTGGCACGCACCCTCAGGATGGCACCGTGCGCGACCACGCAGTACGTGCAGTGATTGGCGCCGGAAGTGGCCACGACGACCAGTTCACGCTCGGCCTTGGACAGGCCGTCGGAGCGGTCCATCAGTGCGTCGTGATAATCGAGGAAAGCCCGCAGCTCGGCCGGTCGGTGCCCGAGCGCGCGGAAGATGTTCGGCACGAAACCGGACTTCTCGGCGATCGCCCCGATCCGCTCGCGAAGGTCTTCGGGTAGTTCGTCCGGCTCGACCACGCCGAATCTGCTCACCTCGGTATCCGAGCTCACGTCATCTCCATGAAGCCCACGGTAGTGCGTCAGCGGGCCTACGGCACTGGTTGGATCCCCGACCCCCTGAAGTGCCGCCATGGCACTTCAGGGGGTCGGTACCCGCTAGTGCGTATCCCTAGTGGACGCCGATGGCGCGGAGGTCCTTGTCGTCTTCGTCGACGTGGTAGTCCGTGCCGTTGGTTTCGTCGACGCCGTTGTTGACCTTCATCCGGCGGGCGACGAAGGTGACGATCACGGCCACCAGAAGGTTCGCCAGTAGCGACAGGATGCCGACGTAGATCAGCAGCGTCGAGCCGGCGAACGGGTGCCAGCCGAACAGGCTCAGCTTCTCCAGCGTGAGCGCCGATCCACCGAAATGTGCCTTGCCGCTCGCCGGGTTCGGGATGCCGTAGAGCAGGAGCAGGCCCCAGCCCATGCCGACGAACCAACCGGCTACAAGGCCCCAGATGTGCAGCCAGCGTGAGTAGAGGGCGATGGCCACCGCGGGCAGCGTCTGCAGGATCATCACGCCACCGATGAGCTGCAGGTCGATGGAGAACTGCGGGTCGATGAACAGGATGAACGCCACCGCGCCGAACTTCACGACCAGCGAAGAAAGCTTTGCCTGCTTCGCTTGTTGGGCCGGGGTGGCGTCCTTCTTGATGTACTCCTTGTAGATGTTCCTGGTCCAGAGGTTCGCCGCGGCGATCGACATGATCGCGGCCGGCACGAGCGCGCCGATCCCGATCGCGGCGAACGCGATACCGGTGAACACCGGGGAGAACTTGTCCTGGAACAGCTGCGGGACGATGGTGTTCGTGTCCGGGCGGCCGGTCGCGTTGTTGGTGATCGCCTTGGTCCCGGCGGCGATCGCGATGTAACCGAGCAGCGCGAGCAGACCCAGCAGCAGCGAGTAGGCCGGCAGCGCCGACATGTTGCGCTTGAGCACCTTGCGGCCGCGCGAAGCCAGCACGCCGGTAACCGAGTGCGGGTAGAGGAACAGCGCGAGCGCGGAACCGAACGCCAGCGTGGCGTATTGCAGCTGGTTGTTCGCGTTGAGCAGGACGCCGTCCGACGTGGCAGGCGTCGCGTTGAACTTCTTGTCCGCCAGCGAGAAGATCTCGCTCCAGCCGCCACCGAACAGGCTCGGCAGGTAGATCACCGCGACGATGATGACGACGTAGATCAGGATGTCCTTGACGAACGCGATCAGCGCCGGGGCCCGCAGGCCGGACTTGTACGTGTAGACCGCCAGGATGACGAAGGCGATCAGCAGCGGCAGGTGACCCATGATGCCCGAGCCGTTGAAGCCGAGGGTGCGCAGCACCGATTCGAGCCCGACGAGCTGAAGGGCGATGTACGGCATCGTCGCGACGATGCCGGTGATCGCGATCAAGAACGCCAGGATCGGCGAGCCGTAGCGGCCACGCACGAAATCGGCGGGCGTGACATAGCCGTGCGACCGGGAGACCGACCACAGGCGGAGCAGCGGCAGGAACACGATCGGGTAAGCGATGATTGTGTACGGCAGAGCGAAGAACCCTGTCGCGCCGGCACTGAACAGAAGCGCGGGGACGGCCACGAAGGTGTAAGCCGTGTAGAGGTCGCCACCGATCAGGAACCAGGTGATCCAGGAGCCGAACTTCCGGCCGCCGAGACCCCACTCGTCGAGGTGGTCGAGCGTGTCACCGGCCTTCCATCTGGCCGCCATGAAGCCCAGGACGGTGACCAGGCCGAAGAGCACCGCGAAGACGATCAGTTCTACCCAATGAATGTCCTTCACTTCGCGCTCCCGTCATCGAACGGGTCGAGCTCCTGCGGGGGCGTTTCAACGGGCACAGTGGGCTTGTCCTTGGTCATGTAATAGACGAGCGACGTGCAGACCACGCCGACGGCGATCCCGGCAAATTGGCACCAGTAGAAGAACGGCATGCCGAACAGCGCAGGGCCTTCCCGGTTGTACAGCGGTGTGATCAAAATCCACAACGGGATCAACAGCAGGAGGTTCCAGGGGCTGAACTGCAGCCCGGTTACCTTCCCGCTGGACTTGCCAGAAGACATCAGACCCACCCAATCCTCGCGACACTGCGGCGATCATGACGCGTTGACCTTAGGACTTTCCGCTCGATGACGTCACGCGTGGCCCATATCGATTTGATGGACGCCGTGCCCTCGCGCCACGCCACCCGACGAAGGGCGGTTGCCCGTGACCCGTACGGCGGATATCAATAGCCCATCGCGGAGCACGTCTCCGCACGGGCGATTAAGGGGCAAGGATGAAAAAACTCCGCTATGCGGTGGTGATTCCGGCGATCGCCGGCACCATGCTGGCCGGGTTCACGCCTGCGTTCGCAGGTGAAGCGGCGAAAGCGCCACTGAACTCCACGAACATTCCGGCGCGCTACACGAGCCAGACGCTCGGCTGGCACACCTGCACGTCGAGCGAACTGCCGACGGCGCCTCCGGCGGGTGCCGAGGACATCGAGTGCGCCACCTACCTCACGCCGCGCGACTGGAACCGGACCAGCGAGAAGGTCGACCTGACGATCGCCGTCAGCCGCCTCAAGGCGACCGGCGGACCGGCGACGGCCAGCGTGGTCGTCAACCCCGGTGGACCCGGCGCTCCCGGCCGCAACTTCCCGGCCCGGCTGCGCAAGCAGACCAAGCTGCGGGCGACACAGGAGATCGTCGGCTTCGACCCGCGCGGGACCGGCAAGTCGACCAACATCACCTGCGGCGGCGCGATCGGCACCGGCTCGTCCCTGGACCCCCGTGACCGGGACAGGGCCAACCTGAACCTGATCCTTGACGCCACCAAGTACGCGGCGAACTCCTGCCAGGTGAAGTCCGGCGACCTCGGCCCGCTGATCAACACCGACCAGACCGTGCACGACATCGACCTGCTGCGCGTGCTGCTCGGCCGCGACAAGATCAACTGGGTCGGCTATTCGGCGGGTACGTGGATGGGTGCGCACTACGCGCAGCAGTTCCCCACCCGCACCGGCCGGTTCATCCTCGACTCGGCGACCGAGTTCACCACGACCTGGCAGAACTCGTTCGACTGGCAGCCGCTCGGCTTCGAGCGCCGCTGGCGGGAGGACTTCCTGCCGTGGATGGCGAAGTACGACAAGCTGTACGGGTTCGGCGCCACGGGTGAAGCGGCCCGCCAGACCTACGAGAAGGTCCGCTACGCGCTGACCCAGAACCCGGTCGAGATCGACGGCGCGCCGCTGTCGGCGAACGGGCTCGACTCGACCATCGCGAGCTCGCTCTACAGCAAGTCGGCGTTCCCCGGCCTGGCCGACTACCTGGTCAGCGTCAAGACGCTGACCGAGGCGGGCAGCTCGCAGGCGCAGAAGGCCGCCGCCACGAACCAGGTCAAGACCGCCAAGACGCTGACCGAGGCCGTCGGCCCGCAGCCACTGATGGTTCCGACCGACGGTGACTCCTATGACGCCAGCTTCTGGTCCATCCCGTGCAACGAGGGCCCGTGGACCGGTAACCGCAACAGTGTCATCAGGCAGTCGCAGAAGCTGATCGACCAGGACCTCCCGCTTCTCGGGGCGGGCTGGCTGATCCAGCCGTGCATCTTCTGGAAGAACCCGCCGGCCCCGCTGCCGGTGCTCGACGGCCGCGGTGTCCCGCCGGTGCTGATCGTCCAGTCGGTGCACGACCCGGCGACCCCGATCGAAGGTGCCACCCGCGCGCACAAGGCGTTCGCGAACTCGCGGATGCTGACCGTCACCGGAGAGGGTGACCACGGTATGTACGCCGGCGGCAACGCGGCTGTGGACAAGGTGGTGGAGGACTTCCTCGTCGACGGCAAGGTGCCGAACGACCAGAGTGTCCCCGGAATCCCGCTTCCGGTGCCTCCGGGCGCCTGACACCCCAAGGGATTGTGGCCCCGTCGAGCTTCGGCTCGGCGGGGCCTTTTTCTGGGTCCTTTCAAAAGCTGTGCACAACCTTGCCCACAGCCTGTGGACAACTTATGTGGACGGGTGAATGTGGCGGGTGGGGCTAGTGGGATGAGTCGCCAAGTGCTATGAACCCACGCGAGTGATGCTGACTGGGTGGTATTGGCTGGGTGGTATTAAAATGCGGGGCATGGTGAGAGTGCCGTTGACCCCGGAAGAGCGTGAACGCGGCGAGCGGCTGGGCGCGGTGCTTCGGGCGGCGCGCGCCGAGCGCAGCATGGTGGAGGTCGCGGCCGAGGCCGGGATTTCGGTGGAAACGCTCCGCAAGATCGAGACCGGACGCATCCCGACCCCGGCGTTCTTCACCGTCGCGGCCATCGCGGACGCGGTGAACCTGCCACTGGAAGCCCTGCGCAGTGCTGTGGCTCCTTTGGCGAAGGCGAGTTAGGGCCGCATCCGTTCTAGGACGTGGTCGCGGTCGTTGAGGAAGTCGTAGCCGATGACCGGTAGGTCGTAGGTGTTGAGCAGGCGCTCCAGGTCGGCGTACTCGTCGACGGTCAGCCGGAGGTTTTCCGCGCCGATGTGCGCCACGAGGACGTCGACGAGCTCTTCCCACTCCCCGGACCACAGCAGGCTGCGGTAGTGCGCGAAATCGGTCTGCGGAAGCCGGTTCGCGAGCTGGTTGAGCAGGACTTCGGCGAAGTAGCTGATCCGGCCGGCGGCGACGTCGGCGACCGTGGGGTTCGCCGGGTCCTTCGCGGTGTCGGGATTGCGCATGACGCCTTCGCCTTCGAGTGGGTACGCGGTGTGGACCTGGCCGTTCTCCTCCACAAGGACCACGACCTGGACGCCGTAGCGTTCGCCCGCCGCGCGCCAGCGGCCGTTGTACTGCCGCCGCCGCGGCTCGCCCGGGTCGTTGGCGACGTCCTTGATCACCGCGATGATCTGTTCGTCGGTCCAGCCGGCCGGGAACTCGCTGGTCGCCCTGCGTCCCGTACCCGGTGCATGTCCGCCGCCCACGCGAGCTCCTTTCAGGTCACGGCAGAGCCTAGGCCGTGTCTGGTGGATCTGTTCGATGGGAGCGATAAAGAATCGAAACGCGTACGGGCCGCCCAGTACCCTTCACCGAGTGAATGCCACGGGTCAAGTGCTGATCTTCGACGCCGACGACACCCTCTGGGAAAACAACGTCCGATTCGAGCGGGTGATCGACGACTTCCTGCACTGGGTCGCCCATCCCACGCTGGCGAGGGACAAAATCCGCGCGATCCTCGACGACATCGAGCGCGCGAACGCGCCCACGCTCGGCTACGGCAGCGCGATGTTCCTGCACAGCCTCGGCCAATGCTTCGAACGGCTGCGGGAACGACCGGTGTCCGCGGCGGAGCGCCGCGAGATCGACGCGCTGGCGGCGGACCTCATCGATCACCGCGTCGACCTGGTGCCCGGCGTCACGGAGACACTGGAGGAGCTCAGCGGGCGGCACGACCTGCGGCTGCTCACCAAAGGCAACATCGACGAACAGCAGGGCAAGCTCGACGGGTCCGATCTGGCGCGGCATTTCTCGAGTGTCCACATTGTCGCGGAAAAGGGCGTCGACACGTATCAACAGCTCGTGAGCGAGCACGGCTGGACGCCGGAGCGGACGTGGATGATCGGCAACTCGCCGAAGTCCGACATCCTTCCCGCGCGGCTGGCGGGGCTGAACGCCGTTTTCATCCCGAACCCGCACACCTGGGTACTCGAACACGACGAACTCGACCCTGCCGACGAACAAGTACTGCATCTCGGCAAGTTTCCTGATCTGCTCGATCATTTCTGAAAGGCTCAGCGTGTCCCTGAACGGCCGTGACCTGGCACTGAGTGTGCCGGTCGTTTCGTGTGTGTTCATCTGCCATGACGACCAGGGCCGGGTGCTCCTCGCACGCCGCGGCCCGGGGGCGCGGGACGAACCGGGCAGCTGGGACACCGGCGCCGGGGCACTGGAGCACGGCGAATCGTTCGAGTCGGCTGTCGCGCGCGAGGTTCGCGAGGAGTACTCAGCCGAGGTGCTGGACCTGGAGATGATCGGGGTCCGCAACGTCCTGCGCAGTGATCCGGTGTCGCACTGGGTCGCGCTCGTCTTCGCGGTCAAGGTCGATCCGGCCGAGGTCGCGATCGGCGAACCGCACAAGTTCGACGGGCTCGGCTGGTTCGCGCCGGACGAGCTGCCCAGCCCGCTGCACTCGCAGGTCGTCGAGACGCTGGCGCTGTTCGGCGCTAACGCAGGAGCGCCCACCCCGGCAGCACCAGCAGCACGACGAGCGGGACCGGGCCGAGTGGCACCGCGGCCGGCACGACGACGCCGATGAAGGTTCTCATCTACTGTGGACTGTCCAATGAGGACGGTCACCGGTGCGGGCGCAAGTCCCTGAAGGCCACCATGAGGGCGTTCAAGTCCCTCGCGTGGGGACGCCATCAAAGTGGCCTTCAGGGCACGTCACACTAGCCGAGGCGCTGTTCCAGGTGGGCGAGCTCGTCACGCAGGCTCGAAGGCACGCGATCGCCGATCTTGTCGAACCACTCCTGGATCATCGGGATCTCCTTGCGCCACTCGTCGGCGTCGACCGAGAGTGCGGCCTGGATGTCCGCGAGGGGCTCGGTGAGGCCCTCGGTGTCCAGGTCCTCGGCGGACGGAACGAAACCGATCGGCGTCTCGACAGCGTTTCCGCTGCCCTCGACGCGCTCGATGATCCACTTGAGCACGCGCGAGTTCTCGCCGAATCCAGGCCACAGGAAGCGCTTGTCTTCGCCACGGCGGAACCAGTTGACGTAGAAGATCTTCGGCAGCTTGGCGGCGTCGGCGCTCTTGCCGAGGTCGAGCCAGTGCTTGAAGTAGTCACCGGCGTGGTAGCCGAGGAACGGCAGCATCGCCATCGGGTCGCGGCGCACGTTGCCGACGGCGCCGGCCGCGGCCGCGGTGGTCTCGGACGACATGGTGGCGCCCATGAACACACCGTGCTGCCAGTCGCGGGCCTCGTTGACCAGCGGGACAGTGGTCTTGCGACGGCCACCGAAGAGGATCGCCGAGATCGGCACGCCCTGGGGGTCGTCCCACTCCGGCGCGAGGATCGGGCACTGCGACATCGGCGTGCAGTAGCGCGAGTTCGGGTGCGCGGCGGGCTCTTCGGACTCCGGCGTCCAGTCCTTCTTCTTCCAGGACGTGGCGTGCTCGGGCTTGCCCTCCATGCCCTCCCACCAGATGTCACCGTCGTCGGTCAGCGCGACGTTGGTGAACACCGTGTTGCCCTTGTCGATGGTGCGCATCGCGTTGGGGTTGGTGTGCCAGTCGGTGCCCGGCGCGACGCCGAAGAAGCCGAACTC
>JAVXWP010000100.1:0-15673 GCA_032230695.1 Actinomycetota bacterium
GCCGACCTGGTGCTGGAGTCGGTCGGCGGCGCCACCCTCGACGCCAGCCTGGCCGCGACCAAGCGGGTCACCGGCCGGGTCGTCGTCTATGGCGTGGCCGGCGGCGAAGCCGCGATCACCAACTGGGACCTGGTCTACAAGCACCAGATCCACGTCATCGGCCTGAACATCGGCACTCTGATCCAGGCCGCACCGCAGATCTTCGGCGAGGTCATGGGCCAGTTGTCCGGGCTCCTCGCGGCCGGGGTGCTCGGCCCCGGCCAGCCCACGGCGTATGAGCTGGCCGAGGGGCCGAAAGCACTCGCGGAACTGGAAGCGCGGGCCACCGTGGGCAAGCTGGCACTGCTGCCCTGAGCAGGAGACAGGCCACTGGGCTGCGACGCTTGGCTATCGGGCTCCGCAGATCTGTTCTCCAGATTTCACAGCGTGCGAACCGACGATGAGACATCACGGCTGGCCAGGCGGAATCGAGGAGTTCAACTCCATCGTTGCTCCGCCTACCGGGGCCGAAGGTCAGCCGTGGGCACGGCGGTTCGGCGCCGCTTGGCGCGGTGGGCGAGCGCATCGAGGATGCGTTGCCATGCCGGTGATGCCTCGGAGATCCGGGAAACGACCAGCTTCAGATACCCCGGCTGGCTGCTGTCGCGTTCGTGTTTGATCTCCCATGCGTCCATGTCATCGATGAGCCGGTCCAGGCGTGGATCGTGCGGATCCCAGTCGACTGATTGATCACAGGCGAGATACAGGCGCGTCGTCTCGGGGTCGTCGAAGTTGGCGTTCTTGTCCCGTATCCGCTGCGGCACGACGTGCGGATCCAGTGCCTGCATCAGGATCCACGAGTCGCGCTCCAGTCGTACCCTTCGTTCGCTGACCCCGAGACTGCGCAGCCGGTTCAGGATTGCGACCACTTCGGGGGGCAGGACAAGCCTTTCGCCGCTGGCCAATTCAGCGATCCGGCTGCGGTATTCGGCGAGCTGGTCGATCTTGCGCTGCAATTCGGCGTCGATGTCGGTGATGGCCGAGGCGAATTCGGTCGGCTGTGCATGCAGCAGCGCGTCGATACGGGCCAGCGGAACACCGGCATCGGCGAGGGTCCTGATCCGGATGAGATCCACCGCCGCTTGCGCGTTGTAACGGCGGTAGCCGGAGGCATCGCGCTCGGGCTCGGGCAACAGGCCGACATGGTGGTAGTGGCGAACGGTGCGCACGGTCACGCCGGCGGTCGCCGCGAGCTGACTGATCGTGAGCACCGTTCACCTTTCGATCTTCGGGCGTGGTCGTGCCGAGTCTAGGGGCGAGCTCGGTCGACGACGTCACGGATCGCCTGGACCACGGCATCGGGGCGGTCGAAGCAGAGCCGGTGGTGGAGGGTGTCGGAGAGGATGCGTTGTTCCCCGTGCGAGACCGCGCTCACCAGGGCCGCGTCCATTCTCGTCTTGCCGTCATTTATCTCTTGTGACGTCCGCGCTTGCTGGGCGGGGTCGATTCCCAGCACGGTGAGAGCGACCACCGGGACGTCAGGAATGTTCGGCCCGGCCCGCAGCTCGGTGGCGAGTGCGGCCAACTTGGTGCGCTCGGCGATGCCGGCGTGGGTCCATTCGTCACTTTCCTTGGCATCGATCAGCGCCTGCCGCATGTGCTTCGGGTAGTCCGCGAGCAACTCGGCGCTCATCTCGCGCAGGGCCGGGCGCATCTGTTCCAGCTGCTCCCGATCAGGTGCCATCTGCTCGACCGCGGTCAGACGCGCCGCGGGAGGCATGAAGTCGTCCCAGTCGCGGTGGAGGGCGTCCAACCAGACCAGTCCCGCCACGTCCTGCGGGTACAGCTGCGCGAACCGATGCGCGTAGAAGCCACCGAGGGAGTGCGCCACCAGCACGTATGGGGCGGCGATATTCTGGGCGTGCAGCAGCTCGTGCAGTTCCGTGGCAACCGCGGTGGCGGTGCGCGGCAGCGGGAGCGGGTCGCTGTAGCCCGTGCCGCCTCGGTCGTACACCACGGCGGTGGTGAACTGCGAAACCCCTTGCTGGACACCGAAATAGTCCAGGCCGACCGCGCTGGCACCCGGCAGGAACACGACGGCCGGTCCGCCGCTGCCCGACAGATGCACGAAAACGCGGCGGCCGTCGATCTCCTGGAACCCTCCGATCGGCGGAGCGAGCCGAGCCGAGGAAGTGCTGTTGTTCGTCATGCGACAAGGCTCCAACCCTGACGCAGGGTCAGGGTCAACCCCTTCCGCCGCAGTACTCGAAACGCGCGTAGCTGTTCAATGCGCTTTGCCGCATACAAATGTGGAATTCCGGTAGGCCACGTCAAGCGAATGCGGTTTACGTTATGACGGATCGCCCACCTGATGGTCTACCAGGTCACCTACGACGGCGAGCGCGTGATCGTGGCTCAAGGGCTGGTGTGGGACACACCGAAGGAATGACCCTCCGCTCACCGGACTCGGGCAGAACCTGCGCGGCGACGCCGTCGGGCGCGGCCACGCGGACGACATCACCGTCTACAACTCGCTCGGGGTAGCGGCGCAGGACGGGCGGCCGCCCTGTACGTGACCGAGCGGGCCGACGAGGTGGACCTCGGGCTCGTGGTCAAGCTGTCATGACTCCTCGTCGAGAGCCAGCGGTGTCACGACCGAACGGCGGAAGTGATTGAAGATGACCGACGTCCGGACGTCCACGATCTCTTTGCGCTGGGTGAGGCGGTCGAGGATGAAGCCGCTCAGGTGGTCGTTGTCGGCGACGGCGATGTGCAGCAGGAAGTCGTCGCTGCCGGACATGACGAAGACCGAGAGCACCTCGGGCAGGCCTGTCACGAAGGCGCGGAAGGACTCGATCACCGCGCGGTCCGGCGGGCGCAGCCGCACCGCGACCATCGCCTGCACCGGCCTGCCGATCTTCTTCAGATCTACGTCGATGTGGTGACCGCGCACGATCCCGCGCCGGGTCAGTTCCCGCACCCGTTCCAGGCAGGTCGACTGCGCGATGTGCAGGCGCCGCGCGAGTTCTTTGTTGGTCTGCTTGGCGTCCTCCTGCAGCAGGGTCAGCAACGCCGTATCAAGTTCGTCCACGGGGACCTCATCCGCGCCAGTAGCGAGCAGAATTCGTCATTCTTCTCAAGTCACCGAATTTAGCACGGCGCCACTCGGGTTCTTCCTGCGCGCTGTTACGTTGACGCCGTGACCATGCGCGCTCGTGCGCGCAACCAGGGGGAGCAGATCTTGTCCATTGTCGAGTCGACCGAACCTGTCACAACGGCTCCGGAAAGCAGTACCGACCGGCGTCGTCTCGGCCTTTCCGTGGCCGCGATCCTCGCCGCCGCGTTGATCTGGAGCAGCTCGTTCGCGGTCACGAAGGTGGCGCTCGCCGAGATCCCGCCGATGACCATCGGCGCCATGCGCTTCGTTCTCGCCGCGGTGGTCCTGGGGCTGGTGGTGCACACTCGCCGGGACAAGCGGCTGCCTTCGCCGCGCCAACGGCTTTTCATCGGTTTCGCGGGCCTTCTCGGGATCACGGTGTACTTCGCGCTGGAGAATGTCGGCGTCGACTGGGCCACTGCTTCCGACGCGACCCTGATCGTCGCCTCCTACCCGATCATCACACTGGTTCTGGAAATCCTGTTCGGTCGCGCCAGGTTCTCCCTCGTCCGGTCCGTCGGGATGCTGGTCGCGATCGCCGGGGTGTGGCTGGTCGTGCGCGGCCAGACCGGTGGCGGCGGCGAGCACCATCTGTGGGGCGACCTGATCCTCATCGCGGGCGGCGTCATCTGGGCGGTGTACAACCTGATCGCCCAGCGAGACGACTCGGGCGCCTCGCCGATCGTGATCACCTATTACCAGACGCTGGCGGGCGCGGGCGCTTTCGTCCTGCTGTCGCTGTTCGAAGCCGACCGGTGGAGCGTGCCGTCCGGGGGAAACCTGGTTCGGATCGGCTTCCTCGCTGCACTGTGCTCGGTGGCGGCGTTCCTCCTGTACAACTACGGCCTCCGCCGGCTCGAACCGAGCGTCGCGGTCAACCTCCTCAACATCGTCCCGGTCGCCGGCCTGGGCTGGGCCGTGCTGTTGGCAGGCGAATCCCTCGATCTCCTCCAGGTCCTCGGCGGCGCCGTCGTCATCGTCGGCGTGACCCTGGGCAGCTACCGAAAATCGAACACCCACGCGGCGAAGGACGGGTAATGGCGGAACAGGTCAAGAACAAATGCGCGATCGTGGTCAGCGAAGAGCTGCGGGCGGGCCTGGCGGCCAACGCGGCCAGCGTCCTGTCGATCACCTTGGGACACCGGGTCGACGGCCTCGTCGGCACCGACGTCAAGGACGCCGACGGCGTCGCGCACGCAGGCATCATCTACATGCCGATCCCAATCCTGACCGCCCCGCGCGACAAGATCGCGACCATCGTGCAAGCTTCCGCCGAGGACGACGAACTCTTCTTCGTGTCCTTCAGCGCGCTCGCCCAAAGCTGCAAGACCTACGACGAGTACATCGAAAAAATGGCGGCCACCGCGACCGCCGAACTCGACATCGTCGGCATCGGTCTGCACGGCCCGCAAAAGCGAGTCAACCGCCTCGTCGGCTCGCTCCCGCTGCTGCGCTGAATCCCCGCCCCCGGGAAAGAATGGGGCCGTTGAGTCGTCCCCTCGCTGCGCGATGGTGGTGTCCAGCCGATTGGTTTCGTCAGCGAAGGTACTGGTGACAGACAATTGGCGCGGACTGGCGGGATCCTCGAAATCAGTGCGGAGAACCTGCGCGAATTCGGGCAGGTTTCCCTTGGCCGGGCTTGTGGTGGTTCTGATGGCGGCGAGGTCATAACCGGAGACCGCGGTCGTGTACGTCCGGCAGTGGAGCCGTCGAATTCGCGCAGCTCGGCAACGCCACCCTGTGAGCTCCGCGGCTCAGAACGGCGGCGGGCCGAGGATCTCGATCGAGTGCGTCTGCGCGGCCGCTGCGCCGACGCGACCGAAGTCGACCGGGGTCGGCGGGGAGCCGTCCACGACCGGCTCGCTGGCCAGCCGGTAGAACGCCTCGCCGGATCCCGGTGTCTGCAGGCAGAGCACCCTTGCCTGCGGCGAGGTGACCTTGAAGGCGTGTGGCATGCCGCGCGGCACGATCGCGATCCCACCCGTGGCCACGGTGTGCGTCGTACCGTCGATGTGGACGACGATCTCGCCCTCGAGCACGTAGAACGTCTCGTCGGCATCGGGGTGGACGTGCAGCGGGGTGACTTTGCCTTGGTCGAGGGCGTCCTCGAACATCAGGAACGCGCCGCCAGTCTCCGCCTCGGTCGCGAGCCAGGTGTGCGTCCCACCGCCGCAGAACCATCTGCGCTCACCCTCGCCCTGCGCGCGGGTCGTAGCCGTCAGTGTGTCCATGTCGCCCTCCTCCGGGGCTTCGTGGGACTAGAGTCCCACTACGAAACTACGGTACCATCGGACGCGTGTCAACGGCATACGAAAAGACAGGTCGCACGAACCAGAAGCTGCGCACCCGCACCGCACTCATCGCGGCCGCGCGTGACCTGATCTCGCGAGGTGGTGCGGCGCCGACGGTCGAGGAGGCCGCAGCCGAGGCCGCGGTGTCGCGGACGACGGCCTATCGGTACTTCCCGAGCCAGCGCGCGTTGCTGGTCGCCGCTCATCCTGAAGTCGACGCGGCGACGATGCTGCCCGACGACACGAGCGACGATCCGGAGGAGCGGTTGCTGGCCGCGGTCTCGGCGTTCACCGCGATGATCGCCGAGACCGAGCCGCAACAGCGCACCATGCTGCGGCTCTCGCTCGAGGAATCCCCCGAGGCGCGCAACCTTCCGTTGCGCCAGGGCCGAGCGGTGGGGTGGTTCGTCGACGCCTTGTCCGTGTTGCGTCCGGCGCTGAGCGAGGCCGACCTACGCCGGATCGCGATCGCCGTGCGCAGTGCGGTCGGGATCGAGGCACGCGTGTGGCTCACTGACGTCGCCGGCGTTTCGGGTGAAGAGGCGGAGAGGCTGATGCGTTGGTCTGCGCAGGCGATCCTCCGCCACGCGCTGTCCGACGGCCTGCCGGACTAGGACGCCGCGGCGCTGGGAGGGGCTTTGTCCCTGGCCTTCAGCGCTACCGGGTGGCGCTGTCGGCGGGGAGGTTGGGCTTGTCGTCGGCGCAGGTGATCAGCAGTTGCGCGGTGTGCGCGATGTGATCGCGCAGGCGATCGGCGGCGAGGTCGGCGTCTCGGGCGATGGCGGCGTCGCGGATGCCGCGGTGCTCGCCCACGACGTCCCGGTCGGGTTCGTGGCCGAGGGAGACCGACCAATGCCGATACAGTTCGGCCTCTTCGCGCAGGGCGAGCGCGGTGTCGAGCAGTCGCCGGTTGGGGCACCCGGCCAGCAGTGCGACGTGGTAGGCGGCGTGCGCCTCGACCCATTGATCACTCAGCCGGTCCGGATCGTCCGGGCCGATGACCGGAGTCCGCTCCAGTAGATGATGGGCGGCGACGGCTTGGGATTCCCAGCGCATATCGCCATGCTGAACGGACAGCCGCAGCACCAGCGATTCGACCTCCACCCTGGCGAGCGTCAGGTCGGCGAGATCCTCGTGGGAGAGCGGGACCACCGAGTACCCCTGATGGGCCTGTGTGCTGACCAGGCCCTCGGCGGCGAGTTTGGTCAGCGCCTCGCGCGCGGCGCCGACACTCGTCTCGTAGCGCTCGCAGAGTTCGGGGAACTTCAGGCGCTGCCCGGGCACCAGCCGTCCGCCCAGGATGTCAGCGCGAAGCCGCTGGTAGGTGCCATCGGTGCGGGTCGTGCCGCCACTCTGTCGAACCATGCAAGCAGTCTAGCCACATTCGAACGCAACACAAACTTTCGAAAGTTTGTTGACGAGTCGAATGTGATGGCGTACACATGAAGGCCATGGGCCGCGGCGGTTGATGCCGCGACGATCTTGAGGAGTTCATCGTGCGAGTGGCGAATGTGGTCGGCCGGCTGAGTTTGGTGACGGCGCCGGGTGAGGTCGTTGATGTCGAGAGGGCCAGCGGGGGGCGCTTCGTCGCCGATCCGCAGGCGGCCTACGAGCGGTGGGACGAATTGGTGGACTTCGCCGCCACGATCAGCCCTGGCCACCCGGACGCCGTGGCCTTGCGCGAGGAGGAACTGGGCAACCCCGTTCCCCAGCCGCGGCAGGTGTTCGCGATCGGCCTCAACTACGCCGACCATGCTGCGGAGTCGAAGCTGTCCGTGCCGGAGACGCCGCCGGTGTTCACCAAGTTCCCGGCGTGCCTGTCGGGCCCGTTCGGGCAGATCGAGCTTCCCGCGGGCGGGAATGTCGACTGGGAGGTCGAACTCGTCGCGGTGATCGGCCGCCGTGCCTACCGGGTCGTCGAGGACGCGGCGTGGGGTCACGTCGCTGGGTTGACCGTCGGACAGGATCTGTCCGAGCGGCAGTTGCAGCTGACCGGGCCGGCCCCCCAGTTCAGCCTCGGCAAGTCGTATCCGGGGTTCGGGCCGATGGGTCCGGTGCTGGTCACCCCGGACGAGCTGCCCAACTCCGACGACGTCGAGCTCGGTTGCCTGATCAACGGCGAACAGGTGCAGAAGGGCCGCACCTCCGACATGGTCTTCTCGGTGCCCGAACTCATCGCCCGCCTCTCGGCGGTCACGCCGCTGCTGCCAGGTGATGTCATCTTCACCGGCACCCCGTCCGGTGTCGGCCTGGGACGCACCCCGCAGCGCTACCTCAAGCCGGGCGACGAACTCGTCACCTATGTCAGCGGCCTCGGGGAGATGCGCCACCACATGGTCGCCCCGGAGTCGGCCTGATTTCCAGTAGGCCGTAACGCATTTCTTGCATCCCTTCGAAAGGAGCGTGGCGACGATGCCACTGCACCGGCTCAACTCACTCGTCATCGGTGTGCCCAATGTCGCCGAGACCGCGGCGTACTACCGCGACTTCGGTCTGGTCCGCGATGACGAAGACTGGTTCACCACGCAAGACGGCGGCCGCCAGCTCAAGATCGCGCAAGCGCCGACCCGCCGCCTCATCGAGATCAACATCGGGGTGGACGACCGGGACGACCTCGACCGGATCAGCCGCCAGCTCACGGCACTGGACCTTCGGGTCAAGCGGGACGACACCGCGATCTTGACCGAGGAGCCGGTGGCCGGGTTCCGTGCCGTCGTGCGGATCGCGGACCGGATCGAACAGGTCGCGCAACCGGCCATGCTCTACAACGGACCGGGCCGGCTGGAGCGGGTCAACTGTCACGCCCCCGGCGTGTTGCAGCAGCACCCGATCCGGCCCCGCAAGCTCGGCCACGTCGTGGTGGGATCCACTGATTTCGAGGCCACGATACGGTTTTTCACCGCGGGCCTCGGGTTCCAGATCAGCGACAACATCAAGGGGCACGGCGCGTTCATGCGCTGTTCGACCGACCACCACAACGTCCTCGTGCTCGGGGCGCCGGTGAACTACCTGCACCACACGTCCTGGCAGGTCGAGGACATCGACGAGGTCGGGCGTGGCGCGACCGAAATGCTTGAAGGCCACCCAGAACGCCACGTGTGGGGGCTGGGCCGCCACCACGCGGGATCGAATTTCTTCTGGTATCTCAAGGATCCCGCGGGCAACTTCTCCGAGTACTACGCCGACATGGACAGCATCGTCGACGGTCAACTCTGGACCCCGGAGGACCTCGAAGGCGCCAAAGGCCTGTTCAGCTGGGGTCCTCCGCCCCCGCCATCGTTCCTGCACCCCGAGGACCTGGCCGCGCTGATGACAGGCGCGCACCACGCCGGCTGACACCTCGTTCTCGTTTCCGTCACATCGTCAGCGAGGTCCATTGTGGACCCAGTCATGGCTGCGAAGTATCCCGTGAGGGCATGCGGTTCACCGCGTCCGTGAGCGTCGGTGGGGACGCCATCGTGGGACTGCTCGCTGCTGAACCACTCAATCCGTACCAACAAAGGAGATCACAGTGCTGCGCGCAGGTAGTCATGTCGTCGTCATCGGCGGTACAAAGGGACTCGGCTTCGAGATCGCCAGGGCCGCTGTCGGGCATGACGCTCGCGTCACGCTCACCGGACGCGACGACACGGTGGCCAAGCAACGAGCCCACGAGCTCGGGGAACGGGCGGTTGGTGCCGCGTGCGATCTGACCGACTGGGAATCGATCGAGCGGTTGTTCGACGGCATCGATGTCGTCGACCATCTCGTGCTCACCGCCTTGGATCGGGATTTCAACACCATCACCGATTTCCGGCCGGACGACTGTGCGCGCACAGCCCTGATGAAGACCGTCGGCTATGCCACGGCGGTGAGCAAGGCATTGCCGAAGTTCTCCGAAGACGCGTCCGTCGTTCTGTTCAGCGGCCTCTCGATGTGGCGGCCGGTGCCGGGTTCCACCACGATTTCGATGGCCAACGCCGGGATAATTGGGTTGGTCAACTCTCTCACCCTGGAAATCGCCCCGGTGCGGGTGAACGCGCTCACTCCCGGCGTGGTCGGGGGCACAGCGGCGGTCGACGACGCTGATCCGGTCCGGGCCGACTGGTTCGAAGCGATGCGGCAACGCACGCCGGCCAAGCGCCTGCCCACACAAGACGACATCGTCGACGCAGCCCTGTTCCTGATGAGCTGCCAGGGAATCAATGGTGCCAACCTCGTGATAGACGCCGCCATGCGCCTCGCCTGACAACCCGCGCCGATCCCGAACAACATCAACCTTAGGAACCCACGATGGTCGAACGCACCCTGATCCGCGGTGGCCACGTCCTCAGCCAGGACGACGCCATTGGTGAAATCGCGAACTGTGACGTCCTGATCACCGACGGCGTGATCACCGACGTCGGCGTCGACCTCGCCGGCGGCGGCTCGATCGACGCCGAGGTGATCGACGCGACCGGGACGATCGTGCTACCAGGCTTCGTCGACAGTCACCGCCATACCTGGCAGGCCGCCATCCGCGGTTGCCTGCCGTGTTGCACCTTGGACGGCTACCTCGGCGAGGTGATCGCCCGCATCGGCCCGGCGTACCGGCCGGATGACGTGCATGCCAGCAATCTGCTGGGTGCCCTCGAGGCGCTCAACGCCGGGATCACGACTTTGCTCGACTGGTCCCACGCCAACAACACGCCCGAGCACGCCGATGCGGGCATCCACGCCTTGCAGGAGAGCGGGATCCGAGCCGTGTACGCCTACGGTCCCCCGGCTGCCGGTGACTACTGGGGCTTCAGCCCGCACCCACACCCGCTGGACGCCCGCAGGGTCCGCGAGCAGTACTTCGCGACCGACGACCAGTTGCTCACCTTCGCGCTCGCCCTGCGCGGGCCGGGTATGTGCACCCCTGAGGTGGTCGATCACGACTGGGCGCTCGCGCGCCAACTCGACGCCCGCATCACTGTCCACGTGGGGCAACGCGTGACGGGCTTCAAGACCGAAATGGTCGCCGAGCTCCACAGGGCCGGCCTGCTCGGTGCGGACACGACCTACGTGCATTGCAACGACACCACCGACGAGGAGTGGAAGATGATCGCCGGCTCTGGCGGCACGATCTCCCTCTCCCCGTACGTCGAGCTGCTGATGGGGCACGGCTACCCGCCCTACGGCAAGGCACTCGCCTATGGACTGCGGCCCAGCCTCAGCGTCGACACCGTCACCAGCGTGCCCGGCGACATGTTCACCCAGATGCGCACCGCGCTCGTAGCGGAGCGAGCCCTGTCCGCCGGCGACGATCCCGACATCCCGTTCGCTCCGGCCTTGACCCACCGCGACATACTGCGTGCCGCGACCATCGACGGTGCCGCAGCGTGCGGGCTCGACCATCGCACCGGCAGCCTGACTCCGGGCAAGGACGCGGACATCGTGCTGCTGCGGGCCGATCAGATCAACACGTTCCCGGTCGTCGACCCGGTGGCCACTGTGGTGGTGTGCGCGGACACCTCCAACATCGACACCGTTCTCGTGCGCGGCACCGTCCGCAAGCGCAACGGTGCTCTGACGGCAGACGTGAGTGGCGCCATAGCGCGCGGAATACAGGCCGGTGACCGCGTCCAGGCCGCCATCGCCGAACTCGATCTCACGTCCTGACCCTCGTGTTTCGCGATTCCGGGTTGATCAAGCGCCCGCGGCAGGCCCCAGCGCCGCGCCGGACCTGATCGACAGCTCATCACGCGAGCAGAGTTCAGCCGTGCAGAGCACTATCAGCCTCGGCCGACGCGTTCGCCGGAAGCGGGATCCACTTGTGCGACCAGGTGATCACGGCGTCGAGTACCGGTTCCAGCTCCAGCCCCATCTCGGTGAGGTGGTACGCGACCTGGACCGGCGAGGTGGGGATGACCGTGCGCTCTATGAGCCCCTCGGACTCCAGGATGCGTAGCCGCGAGGCGAGCATCGTGTCACTCAGACCGGGCACGGCTGCTTTGATCTGGGCATACCGGTGGTGTCCGGTGAACATGGCGCGCAGGATCGCACCCGACCAGCGGGTGCCGATCAGTTCGATAGCGGTATGGAACCGGGCGCAGACCTGATGTATTTCAGTCATGGCGCCACCGATCCTTCCTTAGGGGCTCCGGCAATTGAGTGTTTGGGCGAGGTCGCCCACTCGCTAATCCAGAACTCAATTCCCGGAGCCTCTCACTCGGTCTGCTTCGCTTCACGTAGCGGCCGCAGAGCCTCACTCACGCGCCGCAACTCGTCGAACATGGCCTTCGCGGAGGAAACCATGATGTCATTCGGGACGACGGTCTCGTCCTCGTCGATGAACTGCCGCACAAACGGGATGGAGACCGCCTCGAACAGCGGAGTCATCTTGACTGTCGTAACTACCTGCTTGATCATCTGTGCCGCCCGGGTTCCTGCCGAGACGCCCCCGTAGCTCACCAGGCCGACCGGCTTGTAGAACCACTCGGTGTGCAGGTAGTCGATGGCGTTCTTCAACGGAGCGCTGTAGCCGTAGTTGTATTCCGGCATGACGAACACGAACGCGTCCGCCTCGGAGACCTTCGCACTCCAGTCCCGGGTATGCTGGTGAACGTAGTTACCGAGCCTTGGATGATGCGGCTCGTTCATGAACGGCAGATTGACCTCCGCGAGGTCCACCAGTTCAATTTCGTCGAATCCACCATGTGTCCTGGCTTCCGCGTCGGCCCACTGCGCCACGGGCATGCCGACCCGATTGGGCCGGGTGCTCGCCACAATGATCTCAAGCTTGGCCATACTCGGTCCCCTTTGCGACTACGAAATGATGAGGTACTAAGGAAAGATTAGTATACACGGCAGGCCGGCGCGATGCCGAGAACCTGCGCGAAGCCTGGGAAATCACCGAACAGGATCCGGCTTTGGCAGAATTCGCCTCTGCGCGGCCAACGTGCGCGCTACCGGGACGACATCATTTACCGCCACCTCGATTCGCTCGTAGACCTCCGGGTTGAGGATGGTGGTGCCGTCGAAATCGCCCGCGCTGAGGTAAATACCCATCGGGGCGGTCCAAGCCTGGAAGAACCCGAAGAGCGGCCGGAGGGCGTGCTCGATCACGAGAGCGTGGCGTTCAGTGCCACCAGTGGCCGCGAGCATCACCGGCGTACCCGCGAGGCCGTACTGGTCGACGAAATCGAAGAAGTGCTTGAACAATCCGGTGTAGGAGCCCCTGAACACCGGTGTTGCCGCGATGACCAGATCGGCCGACTCGACAGCGCGGATGGCGGCCTCGGTGTTCTCATCCAGTTGATCACGCTCGAGGGCGCTTCCCAGGCCGTTGGCCAGCGTATGGATCTCGATGATCTCGGAGTCGATCGGAGTCGCCGCGCCGAGTGTGTCGAGGACGAGCCGGACCAGTGCCGTCGTCTTGGACCGCGCTCGAACCGTCCCGACGACGGCGACCACCCGTAGCGTGTCGGTCATTTCCCGCTCTCCGCGCTCTGCCGCATCGACGCGATCTCCTTGCGGACCACGGGTGCGACCTCGGAACCGAGGAGTTCGATCGACTTCATCATCTCCTTCTGCGGCACGTTGCCGAAACCCAGCTGAATCATCGTGCGGTCGTGGTGGAACAACTCGTACTGCGCCAGCATTTTGTCGATGACCTGCTGTGGGCTGCCGAGGAAGAAGGCGCCGGCGACGCTCGACTGCGCTTCGTAGGCCGCCCGCGGCATCGCGACGCCTTGACCGCGCTGGTGATGGTTGGCCATCCAGCCCGCCTGGAAGTACGGATGCGAGACATCGACGGCCTCGTCGTGTGTTCCCGCGATGAAGCCCGGCGAGTTGATCGATACCTTCAAGTTGTCCGGGTTGTTCCCGAATTGGGTCGCCGCGCGCCGATACAGGTCGACGAACTGCGCGAACTGCCGGTAACTGCCGCCGATGATCGCCAACGACAACGGGAGGTTGAGTTTCGCCGCGCGCACCACGGAGGCCGGGGTGCCGCCGACCGCAACCCAGATCGGCAGCTCGCGCTCGGGCTGCGGAGTGACGTCGGCGTTCACCAGTGCCGGCCGGGTCGATCCCTGCCAGGTGACGGGGTTCTCCTTGCGGAGCGCCAGCAGCAGGTCGAGCTTGTCGGCATACAGATCGGCGTAGTCGTCGAGGTCGTAACCGAACAGCGGGAACGATTCGATGTAGGAGCCCCGTCCGGCGATGATCTCCGCGCGGCCGCCCGAGATGAGATCAAGGGTGGCGAACTGCTGGAAAACACGCACCGGGTCGTCGGAGCTGAGCACGCTGACCGCACTGGACAGCTTGATGTGACGCGTGTTCTCGGCCATGGCACTGAGGACCACCGCGGGAGTGGACACGGCGAAGTCGGTGCGGTGGTGCTCGCCGACGGCGAAAATATCGAGGCCTGCCTCGTCCGCCGCCGTGGCCTGTTCGATCAGTTCCCGCAGTCGACGACCCGCCCGGGGCGGGACGTGAGTGGTCGGGTCAGGTGCCAATTCGCCAAAATGGAAGATGCCGAGTTCGAAAGCCATGGTGGCTCACCTTCATTCTCAATGAGTGGACGAGATTTGTGCGGGTGGTTGCTTGATGGTGTGCGGAGTTCCTACGGCGTCGGGTCGTGTCCGAGCACGCTGCGGACGAAGGTGCTGATGTCGTGATCGACCATGCTGATGTCGAGTTCGATGTCGACCTTGTCGCCGATGAAGATCTCGGCCGCGGGTAGCGCGGGCATGGCTGTCAGGCCGAAGTCGCGGCGATCGACGGTCGCGCGCCCGGTGAAGCCGAGGCGCCGGCCACCGGTCAAGGGGAACGCCTCCTCCCCGCAGTACCAACCGGTGACCACAACGGGCCGGGTGGTGTCGAGGATGGTGAGTTCGCCGTCCATGGTGTAGTGGTCGGCGTGCTGGTGGACGCCGAACCCGCGAAAGGTGATGACCGGGTGCCGGGAGACGTCGAAGAACTCCGGCGACCTGAGGTGCTCGTCGCGCATCGCGACGCCCGTGTCGATGCCGGCCGCGGAGATCCTCAGCTCCGCAGTCGTTTCCGTCAGGTTGTGTCCGATGTCGACGGTTCCACCGATATCACCGAAGCGGCCCCGTACGCGCGCGAATCCGAGGTGGGTCGCGACGAATCCGACGTTGGAGTGCAGCGGGTCGATGTACCACCGCCCCGGCGGTGGAGTTTCCGCGCCGACCGTGTTGCGTGCTGTGTCAACGGATGCGCTCATGACTGGTCCTTGTCGATCTCGGTTTCACGCAGGGCTGCGCGGAGCGCTGGTGCGACCCGCTCGATGAACAGACGTGACTGCTCCATGGGATCGGCACCTACCGGCCAGAACAGGAAGGAATCGAACCCCAGCTCCTCGCGATAGCGCAGCAGCGTGTCGATCCAGAATTCCGCCGGGCCGGTCAGGTTCGCGCCGTCCTCTCCCGGACCATCGGTGATCGCGCCCATGACGTTGTAGACACGCTGGATCTGCCGCGGGTCGCGACCCGCGGCGACCGCGGCGCCATCGATGATCGATTGCATCTGCGGGATCCGCTCGGGCGGGGCGTAGGAGCTGGTGGGCACCCAGCCGTCGCCGAACCGGCCGGTCAGCCGAAGCATTCGCGGGCCGTAGGAGCCGATGAGCAGGGGCACCGGCTCTGCGGGCAGCGGGCCGGGATGAGCTCCGTGCAGCTGGTAATGGCTACCGGTGAACGTGACCGACCGCTGCTGCGGGTCACTCATCGCATGCATGACGCGCAGCGCCTCCTCGAACGCGGCGATGGCGTCCCCGGTGGACCGGGAGGGGCCGCCGTACGCGGCGATGCCCTGCGCCATGGCGCCCGAACCCACCCCGAGGGCGACCCGGCCGCCGGTGAGCAGGCTCAGCGTCGACGCCGCCTTGATCAGCGGAGCGGGCGGCCGCAGCGGAACGGTCAGGACGTTCGGCATGACCGTGAGCGAGGTCGTCCTCGACGCCAGGGCGGTCAGCAGCGTCCAGGCATCCAGAAAACCTCCGTGGTAGAGGTGATCCTGAACGCCGACGAAGTCGATCCCAGATGTATCGGCCAGTTCTGCGAGGCGGAAGGCGGCGTCCACGTCGGCGGCGGCAGGATCAATGTTCAGCCCGAGCGATCCCCGTGCAATCGTCATCTCAAATGCTCCTCCATCTTCGGTGCCGGCGCCCTCTCGGACGCGGCCTTGGCTATTCTCTGCTGGTACAAGTATTGTAGGTACAGAGATATTCCGACAAGGGAGTGCGACGGTGGCCACACGATTGGATGGGCGTCGACTG
>JAVXWP010000101.1:0-3107 GCA_032230695.1 Actinomycetota bacterium
CCCGACCTGGTCACCGCCTTTGAGGCCGGTGGTGCGGCTGACGTGGATCGATGGTGGTGGCGGTGTTGCGGTGGCCGGCACCGTCACCAGGCCGAGTAGCAGTGTCGCGCCCGTGAGGGCAGCAAGAAATCTCATGGGTGTTTCCCCCAGCTCGTCATGATCGAGACCCCCCTGGCCCCGGAACATTCCTACCTGCGAAGAAGTCGCAGCGCCAGACCTCGTCAGCTTTCCTGGAAGGAGAGGTGGGCCATCATGTCGCCGTACACGGCGAAGCCGAAGCCGTTGTCGGGGGTGCCCGTTCGCAACGTAGCCGCTGCAGGGGTTCAGAGGAGTTCGCGGAGGGCTGCTACGGCGGGTAACTCATCAACTGCTCGTCCCTGTCGAGGCTGCCTGCACCGCCAGTGAACGAAGAAAGTCGTAGCGCGGGCGGAGCACTGCGACGCGGTCGACGTCAGCAGGCACGGGCTGGAGCGATTCGCCACCAGGGGCTGGGGAAAGTCCGAGAGCTACTGCGGCAGCGCCACGGGCACCTACCTCGGCTTCGGCGCAGACCTCGGTCGGTCGGGCGAAGGTGGCGGTCAGGCAGTTGCGCCACCACGCCGAGGCGTCGATACCGCCACCGCCGAGCACAACCTGCAGCGACGATCCGAACAAAGAGTCCAGCATCCGTAACCCGCGGTCGATCTCCAGCGAAGCGCCTTGCAGGGAAGCGGCGAGCAGGTCCGCGGCGGTGTCGTCGAACGACAGCCCGAAGTACGCGCCGGAACCGCCCGGCACAGTCTCCGGTGGCCTCGTCCCGGCCTGGAACGGGATGCCGATCACGCGGGACGAGCCGATCTGGATCCCGGTCGGCTCCTGGTGCTCGGCGTCGAGCTGCAGTACGCCGGTCAGCCACGCGTGCAGGTTTCCCGCGGCAGAGAAGGCCATTCCGGTCACCGCGCGCTTGTCGTCCACGCGATACCGCCACAACTCCCACGGCAGTTCGGGAGCACCTTCGATCGGATGAACGACCCGCACAGCCGCCGACGTACCGACCGTCACGGCCGCAGTCGTCTCGTCGAAACCGCCGGTTCCCACGTTCGATGCAGCGCCGTCGCCGGTCGGTGGATGAATCGGTACGCCGGCCAGCGCGGGCCAGCGCCGCTCGAAGGCAGAGGACAGTACTCCGGTCCAGCCGGTCGACACGATCGCGGGCAGCTGCGACTCGGAAACCCCTGCAATAGCAAGCGCTTCGGCGTCGTACAAGCCGGACGCCAGATCCAAAGTCCCGGTGCCGGAGGCGATCGAGACCGAGGTGACGCGCTCCGAGGTCAGCCGTTCGAGCACCAGGTCAGGCAAGCCGGCATAGGAAGACGGCGAGACGATCGACTGCAGCCAGGGAATGCGTCGGGGCCAGTAGAGCCGGTGCAACCAGGCGCCCGTGCGTGCGTGGAAAGCGCGCTCGTCAAAGGAAGCGCCCACTGTGGCTGGCACGGAACGCGTGTCCACCCAGGGGATCACCGGCGTCAGCGGCTCGCCACTGGAAGACAGAGCGACGATCGAGTGCCACTGGGACGACAGCACAATGTCGCTGATGTCGGTGAGATGCCCGTTCTGCTGCAGCTCGTCCAGGCAGCCCAGGAGCCCCTCGACGTAGTCGTGCAGATCCAGGGTCGCCGAGCCGCCGACGCCGTACGTCGGAGTGATCTTGTGCCGGGCCAGCGCGCCCTCTACCGGCGACAGGTCGGGCGAGAGCACAAGAGCGCGTGAGGATGACGTGCCCAGGTCCAATGCGAGGACCCGGGAATCAGTCCTCGGCATGCAACGCCTTCAGGAAGGAGGCGGCCCACACGTTGACGTCGTGCGCGGCCAGGTGTTTGCGCATCGCCTTCATCCGGCGACCGAGTTGCCGGTCGTCGGTGTTCATGGCGTCGACGATGGTGTCCTTCATTCCGTTGATGTCGTGCGGGTTCACCAGGAAGGCCTGCCGGAACTCGTCGGCCGCACCTGCGAACTCGCTCAGCACCAGCGCGCCCGTGTCGTCGTACCGGCAGGCGACGTACTCCTTCGCGACCAGGTTCATCCCGTCGCGCAACGGCGTCACCACGGCGACGTCGGCGGCCCGGAACAGCGCGGCCATCTCGGTGCGCGAGTACGACGTGTGCAGATAGTTGATCGCGGGCGTGCCGATCCGGCCGTGCTCGCCGTTGATCCGGCCGACCAGCAGCTCGATCTCGTCGCGCAGTACGCGGTACTGCTCGACGCGCTCGCGCGAAGGCGTCGCGACCTGGATGAAGACGGCGTCGTCGACCGAGACGCGCCCCTCGTCCAGGAGCTCACCGAAGGCCCGCAGCCGTTGCCGGATGCCCTTGGTGTAGTCGAGCCGGTCGACGCCGAGCAGGATGTGTGCCGGGTTGCCGACCTCCTTGCGCATCTCCAGCGCGCGCGCCTCGGTCTCCGGCTGCCGGGCGAGCTGCTCGAGCTCGCCGACGTCGATCGAGATCGGGAACGCCTTCGCCCGGACGATCCGGTCGTCGGGCAGGTGGATGCGGTCGCCGCGGGTCCGCAGGCCCATCCGGTTGCGCGCCAGCCGGGCGAAGTTCGACGCGGCACCGGGCCGCTGGAAGCCGACGAGGTCCGCACCCATCAGGCCGTCGAGGATCTGGCGCCGCCACGGCATCTGCGCGAACAGCTCGGTGGGCGGGAAGGGGATGTGTAGGAAGAAGCCGATCCGTACGTCGGGGCGCAAGCGGCGCAGCATCGCCGGGACGAGCTGCAACTGGTAGTCGTGCACCCAGACCACCGCGTTGTCGTCGGCAGCCTCTGCAGCGGCCTCCGCGAACCGGCGGTTCACCGCGACGTACGACTCCCACCACTCCCGATGGAACTCCGGCGGCACGATCACGTCGTGGTACAGCGGCCAGAGGGTCGCGTTGGAGAAGCCTTCGTAGTACAGCTGGATGTCCTCGGCCGATAGCGTCACCGGGACCAGGTGCATGCCGCCCTCGTCGAACGGGTCCACCTTCTCGTCCGCGCCACCGGTCCAGCCGATCCAGGCGCCGTGGTGGCGCTGCATCACCGGCGCCAGCGCGGTCACCAACCCGCCCGGACTGCGGCGCCATGCGGTA
>JAVXWP010000038.1:0-3645 GCA_032230695.1 Actinomycetota bacterium
GGGGCGCCGTACCGCTTACCGTCCTGGCCTTTCCACAACTGCGCCAGGCCTTCCTGGTAGTCGCCGTCCTGGATGTCCTTCGTCGGGCCGAGGTCGTCGAGCGGCCGGAGTACCTTCAGATCGACGAACTGCGCGAACTTCGACAGGTGATCGGTGAAGACGTCTGGCGCCGTGTCCGCGATGAACCCGGCGGTCAGCTTGGACCAGTACGCATCCCAGCCGTACTGCGAGATGTGTACCTTCAGCCCGGGATTCTGCTGCTGAAAGGCGTCGGCGCATTTCTGGTAGCCGGGCTGCTGGGCCGAGTCCCACAGCCAGTACTCGATCGGGCCGTTCGCGCTGCCGCCTCCGCCGCTGCAAGCAGTGAGAGAGCTCAAAGCCAGTACTGCGGCGATGGTGGCGGCCTGGATCCGGTGCTTGAGTCTGGTCATGACGTCCTCACTTGATCCCGCTGAAGCCGATGGAGTTGACGATGCGCTTCGCGAAGAGCATGAAGAGCACGAGCATCGGAAGAGCTGCGACGAGCGTGGCGGCCATCAGGCCGGACCAGTCGGGGCCGGTCTGTGGTGTCTGCGACTTGAAGACACCGAGCGCGACGGTCAGCACCCGTGACTTGTCGGTGTAGCTGACCATCAGCGCCCAGAAGTACTCGTTCCAGGAGGCGATGTAGGTCAGGATCGCCAGCGTCGTGATCGGCGCGACGGACATCGGGATGATCAGCCGGAAGAACACCCTGGTCTTGGAGGCGCCGTCCATCAGCGCGGCCTCCTCGACCTCGCGGGAGATGCCGAGGAAGAACTGGCGGAGGAAGAACACCGCGAACGGCGTCATGAACATCGTCGGCAACGCGATCCCGAGCAGCGTGTCCACCAGGCCAAGCTGCTTGATCAGCACGAAGTTCGGCAGCAGCGTGAAGATCGCCGGGATCATCAAGCCTGCAAGGAAGAACGCGAAGACCTTCTCCCGGTGTTTCCACTGCAGCCGGGCGAACGCGTACGCCGCCATCGCGGAGAAGAACACCTGGCCGGCTGTGATGAGGGTGGACACGACGACGGAGTTGAAGAGGTAGCGCCAGAAGTTGATCGCCTGTCCGGCACCGCCGGCGTCGATGGCCTCCTGCCCGGTCTGGAGCCCGAAGACCCGCTCGAAACCACCGGCTGATGCCTGTACGGGCAGCAGGCTGTGCGACCCGGCGTACAGGGCGTTGTTGCTGGACAAGGCGGTGCGGAGCATCCAGTAGAACGGGAACAGGCTGACGAGGATCACCAGGATCATGAACGCCCAGGCGAGCAGGCGGCCGAGGTTGAAGCTGCGCGGGTCCTTCGGGGCGGGCCGGCGGACATCTACGGGTGCGATGGTCGCGACCTGCTCAGTGGTGTCGGTAGTCATGGTCGTCGCCTCTCAGGCCAGGTCGGAGGACTCGGCGCGGGTGAGCCGGTACTGGACGAACGTGATGACCACCAGTACCGCGAGCAGGGCGACCGACATCGCCGAGGCATAGCCGAACTGGAACCGCCCGAAGGCGACGTCGTAGATGTAGAACTGCAGCACCCTGGAGGAGTCGACGGGTCCACCACGGGTCGCGATCGCGACGGTGTCGAACACCTGGAACGAGCCGACCACAGTGATGATCAGGACCAGCGAAAGGATCGGCCGCAACAACGGAATCGTGATGCTGCGGAACATCCGTACTTCGCTCGCCCCGTCGATCTTGCCCGCCTCGTACACGGTCTCCGGGATCATCTGCAGACCGGCGAAGATCAGCAGTGCCGTGTAGCCGACGTGCCGCCAGACGTTGATGAACGCGATCGTCGGGATGACCCAGGTGTCGGAGGACAGGAACGGGATCCGGTCGACGCCGACCGCCGCCAGGATCGTGTTCCCGATGCCGAGCTGGTAGTCGAGGATCCACAGGAAGACCATCGCGGCGACGACGTTCGAGACCAGGTACGGCGTGAGCACGATGCCGCGCAGCCACGTCTTCTGGGTGAGCCGCTGCATCATCACGGCGATGACGAGGGCGAGCGCCGTCTGCAATCCGATGTTCAGGATCACGTAGTACAGGGTGACCTTCAGGGCGTTCCAGAAGACCGGGTCCTGCACCATCCGGATGTAGTTGTCCAGGCCGTTGAAGGTCGGTGGCGTGAGCAGGTTGAACTTGGTGAAGCTGAGGTAGATCCCGCGCAGGGTCGGCCAGATCATGAAGACCAGGAAGCCGATCAGAGCGGGCAGGATGAAGAGCAGGGCCAGCCGGGTGTCGTCGCGGTAGCCGGTTCGGTCCTTCCGGCGGTTGGCCTGTCGGGTCGGGGTCGCTGTGGCCATGGGTGTCTCCTCTGCCGGGTGTACTGCCGCGCACCGGCACGCTCGAACTGCTTGGACGGACGGCGCCCGCGAACTCCCCTGTCGTGACCCCGCACCCGCGGACGCCATCCGCTTGATCGACTGCTGCCCATCGGCCGGCGTGAGGTGTCCCAGCCCTGAGGTATTTACAGTCAGATTGAAAATAAGCCATGATGACGGGTGTGACAAGGGTCACTTGTAAACTAAGTGGGTGACAGTGACCAGCAGGCCTGCGCGGTCGGCGCCCGAGAGATCACTGTCGGCGGGCGAGCTCGCCGTGACCCGCCAGCTGCTGATCCATGGCCCCGCGACCCGAGGTGACCTCGGCGAACGGCTCAACCTCTCCTACGCCTCGATGTCGCGGGTCGCCCGCTCACTGATCGGTGGCGGTATTGCCTCGGAGGACCTGGAACCGGCCACCGCGATCGGCCGGCCCCGGCAGATCCTCACCGCCGTGCCGAGCGCGCGGCACGTCGTGGGGATCAAGCTGACCGGCGACACGGCGTACGGCGTGGTGTGTGACCTGTTCGGCGAGGTGCTCGGGACCGCGAAGGCGGCCCTCCCGGCAGCGGTGGACGGTGTGGTCCCGGTACCGGGCACCGTCAAGGCGATCGATCAGCTGGCCACCAGGCTGGCCCGCAAGGTCCCGTCCCTGGACGGCATCGGGATCTCCCTCGGCGGCGTGGTGGCCGACCAGTCGATCGTCCGCGAAGGCAGCTTCCTCGGCTGGACCGAGGTCGACCTGGCCGGCCCCGTGCGGGAGCGGACCCGGTTGCCCGTGATCGTCACGAACGACGTCGCGGCGCTGGCTCGCGAGCAGCTGTGGTTCGGTGCCGGACGGACGCACTCGACCTTCGGCGTGATCACCGTCGGTGCCGGCGTCGGCGTCGGAGTGGTTCGCGAGGGGGTTCCGGTCGAGCAGACCATCGACAACGGGCATCTGCTCGCCCACGCGCCGATCGACAGCAGTGGGCCGTTGTGCGGCCTCGGCCATCGTGGCTGTGTTGCCGCCTATCTCAATCGCGAGGACATCGAGGCACAGGCTTCGGCGGCGGCCGGCCATCCGGTCACGATGGCTGACCTGATCGCCGCGCGCGCTGCCGGGGATCCGGCGGCCACCGCTCGGCTCGACGCGGCGGCCCGGGCGCTGGGGCATCTGATCGCGACCTTCGCGGGCGGGCTGCAGACCAGTTGCGTCGTGCTGGCCGGCGAGGATGCTTCCGTCCTGGCGGAGTCCGTCGGCCTGAACGAGGTGATCGCGGATCGTCTGCGGCCGGGGCCGCGGGAGGTCCAGCGCTGCGAGCT
>JAVXWP010000120.1:0-45738 GCA_032230695.1 Actinomycetota bacterium
GGTCGGCCGCGCGGCGTCGACGTTCCGCTGGGCCGCCGAGGAAGCTCGCCGGTTCTCCGGCGAACTGCAGCGCCTCGACACCGATCCGGGGGGCACCGGGAGGCTCGCGCTCGTCCGACGCGTCCCGAAAGGGCCGGTGCTGGGCATCACCCCGTTCAACTTCCCGCTGAACCTGGTGGCACACAAGGTCGCCCCGGCGATCGCGGTCGGCGCGCCGATCATCCTCAAGCCCGCCCCGGCGACGCCGTTGACCGCGTTGGCACTGGGGGAAATCCTCGCGGAGACGGATCTTCCGGCCGGGAGCTGGTCGATCCTGCCGGTGGGGAACGAAGCCGCGGCGGGACTCGTGACCGATCCGAGGCTGCCCGTGGTGTCGTTCACCGGGTCCGTGCCGGTCGGCTGGGGAATCCGGGACAGCGTGCCACGCAAACACGTCGCACTGGAGCTCGGCGGGAACGCGGCTGTGCTGGTCTGTCCCGATTGGACTGATCTGGACTTCGCGGCGCAGCGGATCGCGACTTTCGCGATGTACCAGGCGGGTCAGTCGTGCATTTCAGTGCAGCGGGTGTACGCGCACGCCGACATTTTCGAGGAACTCACCGAGCGGGTGCTGGAGCAGGTCCGCGCGCTGGGTGTCGGCGATCCGCGCGCGGCGGGCACCGATGTCGGACCGCTGATCAACGCCGCGGCGGCCGAGCGAGTGGAGTCGTGGGTCGCTGCGGCCGTCAGCGCGGGCGGAAAATTGCGCGCCGGCGGCACCCGGGACGGAGCGACGGTGGCGCCGACCGTGCTGACCGGTGTGCCCGAGAGCGCCGACGTGATGGCGGGGGAGGTTTTCGGGCCGGTCGTGTCGCTGAGCCCGGTCGATTCGATCGACGAAGGGCTGCGGCTGATCAACGATTCGCGGTTCGGCTTGCAGGCGGGCGTGTTCACCAAGGATCTGGCGACCGCATTCGACATCTCGGCGAAACTGCAGGTCGGCGGTGTGGTGATCGGGGATGTGCCGAGCTTCCGCGCGGACCAGATGCCTTACGGCGGTGTCAAGGACTCCGGGATCGGCCGCGAGGGCCCGGCGTCGGCGATGGCGGACTTCACCGAGGAACGCGTCACCGTGCTGACGGGTCTAACGCTGTAAGCAGCGCCGTGTGGGCCTCGACGAGTGAGGGGCCGTACCAGGTGAGGTGGCGGCCGTTGACGAGCGCGAAAGGGACTCCGGGGAAGGCTTCGGGGCCGTCCTCGGCGGTGAACTCATAGGGCTCGTCGGGCAGCACGAGGAGATCGGCGCCGGAGTCGAACTTCGCGCGGAGCTCGTCCAGTTTCGGGCGTGGGTAACGATCGGCGTGGCCTGCGTAGACGTTGGTCACGCCGAGCCGCTTCAGGACGTCACCACCGAACGTCTCGCGCCCGAGCACCACCCAAGGCTTGCGCCACACCGGAATCACGGCGTGCGCGCGCGGCGGCAGCGTCTCACGCCAGAGATCTTCGGCCGTCACCAGCCACTCCGGTTCCTCGATGTCGTACGCCTGCGTCAGCACTCGCCGCAGCGACGCGAGCGCGGCCGGGACGGACGTGGGTGCGGCCATCACCCACACCGGGATCCCGTTGGCGCGCAGGCGTTCGACGTCTTCAGGCCGGTTCTCCTCCGAGTTGGCGAGCACCAGATCCGGCGACAGTTCCAGGACCCTGTCGACCTTCGGATACTTCGAGCCCCCGACCCGTTCGGCGTCCAAAGTGGACGGATGAGTGCAGTAGTCGGTGATCCCGGCCAGCCGTCCCGGCGCGCTCACCTCGACGGCCTCGGTCAGCGACGGGACCAGCGAGACGACCCGCGCCGCCGGGCTCGTCAGCGGAACGGTCTCACCGAGGTCGTCGAACAGGTCCCTCATGCGCGCTCGAACGAGACCTTGCGCTTTTCGACGTCCACCGCCGTCAAGCGCACCCTGATGCGACCACCGTCGCGCAGGTTTTCCCCGGCGCACTTGGCCATCACGGGCGGATCCTCGACCAGGATCTCGGCCCTCGTCCCGTCGGCGCGCAGCACCACGGCTTCGAACTCGCCGCCGATGTGCTCGGCCAGTACCCACGCCTCGACCTGGTCCAGGCAAGCCCGTTCGACCCTGGCGGCGAGCGAATCGGACGCGCTCATCCACACCGGCACCTGCGTCAACGCGGTGCGCACCCACTCCGGCACCGGACGTCCCTCACTGACCGCGAGGCACACCTCCATGGCGAAGCGGTCGACCAGCCTGCGGATGGGCGCGGTGACGTGCGCGTACGGCCCGCCGATGCCCGCATGTGTTGTCAGGTCAGGCAATTCGCCGTCGAACGCCGTGTAGCCGGCGCCGCGCAGAAGTCGCGTTGTGTCGGCGTACAGCGCCATCGACTCGGGCTGGCCGGGATCGAGCGTGGCCAGCATTTCCGAAACGCTGAGGCCCTCGGGCCAGTCCATATCCAGAGCGTGTGCCGAGCGGCGCAGCCAATTCACCGCATCTTCCTCGGGATCCGGCAACGTACGCAGCACGCCGACCCGCGCGTCGATCATGATGCGCGCCGCACACATTCCGGTGAGCAGCGAGATCTCGGCGTTCCAGGCATCGACGTTGTTGCGCGGGCGCCGGGCGAGGACCCAGCCGCCGTCGGAATCGCCGCTGATCTCCTGCTCGGGCAGCTGCAGCTCGACCGCGCCCCGGCGGACGGCCAGCTCACGACGCAACCGGCCCAGCTCGGGAAGCGCTTCCACCGACGGATGTGGTGTACCCGCGTCGATCGAAGCCTGCACGGTCTCGTAGTCGAACTGCTCGGTCGAGCAGACCAGCGCCCGACGAACCCGCGTTGACGTCGGTTCGCCGTTCTTGTCCGTTTCGATCGTCCACAGCACCGCGGCACGGATCTCGCCGGGCAACAGGCTCACCGCATCTTCCGACAGCACCGGCGGATGCAGCGGGACGTTGCCGTCCGGCAGGTACAACGTCTGGCCGCGGCGGCGGGCTTCACGGTCCAGGGGGCCGTCCGGCGGTACGAACGCCGCGAGGTCGGCTATCGCGTAGTGCACGCGAAATCCGCTCGCCGTCCGCTCGATCAGCATCGCCTGGTCGAGATCCTTCGCCCCGGGCGGGTCGATGGTCACGAACGGCAGGTCGGTGGCGTCTTCACGCCGGATCACCGATTCGAGCGGGTCGACGGCCGCGGCTTCCGCCTCCGCGAGAACGTCGGGACTGAAGGACTCCGGCAGCTCGAACTCGGCTCGGAGGCGACCGAAGTCACCCCCGGCCGTGTGAGTGCGAATCACAAGGGGAGGCACAGGACAACCCTATCCCTAGATCGGCCCGTGGATCGCCCGTTCGGGTGTGGGCCAGTCGGGTGTACGTTCTGCTACCGACGGTTTAATGAAAACCGATACCATGTTCATGGACAGAGGAGACACGCAGTGAAGATCGCGTTCGTCGGCAAGGGCGGCAGTGGCAAGACCACGCTGGCCTCGCTGTTCACCGGCTACCTCGCCGGCGCCGCCCACCCGGTGCTCGCGATCGACGCCGACATCAACCAGCATCTCGCCGTCGCACTCGGCGCCAGTGAGGAAGAGTCGCTCGCGCTGCCGACGCTCGGCGAGAACATGACGCTGATCAAGGAGTACCTGCGCGGTGACAACCCGCGTATCGCCGACGCCGCCGCGATGATCAAGACCACCCCGCCGGGGCGCGGCTCGCGGCTGGTGACGCCGTTCGAAGACAACCCGATCGCGCGCGCCTGCTTCACCGAAATCGCCGGCGTGCGGCTCGCCGTCACCGGCCAGTTCGAGGAGGACGACCTCGGCGTCGCCTGCTACCACTCGAAGGTCGGCGCGGCGGAACTGCTGCTCAACCACATGATCGACAGCGAAGACGAATACGTCGTGATGGACATGACCGCGGGCGCGGACGCGTTCGCCTCTGGCCTGTTCACCCGCTTCGACGTCACGTTCCTCGTCTGCGAACCCACGCTGCGCAGCGTCGGCGTCTACCGCCAGTACGCCGACTACGCCAAGGACTTCGGCATCCGCCTGGTCGTCATCGGAAACAAGATCAACGACCAGGACGACGTGGACTTCCTCCGCGACCAAGCTGGCGACGACCTGGTCGGCTGGATGGAAAGCTCCCGCCACGTAAGGGCAGCCGAACGCGGCACCGCCAGGCCCATCACCGAACTGGAGCCCCACAACCTGGACACCCTGGAAGCCATGCTGTCCACAGTGGACCAGACCCCACGGGACTGGGACCGATACCAAAAACAAGGCATCGAATTCCACCTACGCAACGCCGGCGCCTGGGGCAACGCCCGAGCAGGCCAAGACCTGGCAGCCCAAGTAGACCCAGACTTCATCCTCAACCCACGGCTGAGTCTCGCTGTCCAAGACTCCTGAGGTTTGGCTGGCCGTATAGGCTTAGCCGTGGATGACTGAGCCTCGACTTCTGATTTTTGTGGTTGGTTTCGCCTTGAGCAGGTCCGAATGTTTTGCTCGGCATCACTGTGTTTCGGCGGCCCCGCGCGCTGACGGCCTTCGGCCAAAAGAGGGCGCGCGCTGTGGTTCTGTCGCCTGCCGCCCAACGGGATTACTGCGGTAGCGCGAGACTTAACGTGCTCCCGTTTTGAACTCAGAGTTGACCGAGCTTGTGGTTGGCCACGCATGTCTCGACGCGAGGTGGCACAGACATGCGTAAGTGTGTACAGACTGCGCTTGGGCGCGCGTGGGTCGCACTCGGGGCGGCGGCGCTACTCGTCCGACCACTTGGCGTCGGCGGCGTCGGCTTGGCGGGTGCGTTCGCGGGCGATGTCCAGGGCTCGGCGAGCCGTGGCCTCGTCGGGGTAGGGGCCGAGTAGGTCGATCGAGCGGCCGCGGTCGTGGTGCTCGACCTTGTTGGTACGGGTGTTGTAGTACCAGCCTTGGTCCGGGTTCGGGTCGTTGTCCACAAGTGCCATACGACGAGCCTGACATCCCGCGGCCTCGCTGTCACTACGGGCGGAAGCGGTACGGGATTTCCGTCGGGTCGCCGGTGGGGCCGAAGCTGCCGCCGCCGTCGGGACGCTCTGTCTTCTGCGACTCCGTGCGCCGCGAAAGCTCGTCGAACCAGCCGCGATCGGCCCGCGCGTCCGGCGGTGGCAACGGGATGCCGCGGGGCGGGGTGTCCGCCTGGGACCCCGCAGGTGGTGCCGGCGGCGCCTGGGGCTCCGGCGCCGGAGGTGATGGAGGCGGTGGGGGCGGTGGGGGCGGTGGCGCAGGCGTCTTATGGGCGGGCGGAACCGGCACCGGAGGCGGCGGGACCGTAGCGGGCGGGGTCACCGTCCGCCACACCGGTGCCGGGCCGATGTTCATAGGAGCGGGCGCGCGAGGCATCGGCGGGGACGCGGGCGGGGCGGCGGCCTCCGGCGCGACGGGCGGTGGCTGGGCCGGGCGTCCTGCCGGGCGCGGAATCGGGTCCAGGCAGGACACGAGCACGGTCGTGCTCCGCGGGTCCTCGACCTTGCGGCCGCTGCGTTCGCGGTAGACCATCTCGCCGTCGGTGTCGATCTCCACCAGGTAACCGGCCTCGGCGAGCTGCTCTTCGTCGAGGTCGATCAACTTTTCGTACCGCGAGGGCACCACCCGGTAGATCGGCCAAGACAGGCGCGAGTGCTCCTGGTGGAACTGCGCCATCAGCGCGGCCATCTGCTGCTGCCACGGCAGGGACATCGACTCGGCGATCGAGCGCGGGAGCACCACGTACCCCGGGTCGACGCCCGGCCAGCCACGATTGAGGTGATCGGCCAGCGGCGTACTCGACGCCGGCCTGGCCGCGTGCCGGGGAAGCTGCGGAGCACCGAAAAGGTCTCTCGGGTCACCCGCGGGCTCACCCGCACCGGGCTTGGCCCGCTTTCCGAATTTCTTCGCCACGGTCACGATGCTAGACGCCGCGTCGGCGCACCGCCGAGAAGCGATGTCCAGGACACCTCGCTCCCCGCCCTACACGCCCGGACGCACGGCCTGCGGAACGACCTCGGCCTCGTCGAACGAAAACGCCCTGGTGTGCACCGGGACCCCGGTCTGCTGAGCCTCCACGATTTTGCCGTCACCGAGATACATCGCCACGTGGTGGATGGTCGTGGGGTCGGTGGGATCGGTCGCGAGGAAGATCAGGTCTCCGGGCTGCGCGTCGGCCACCGGCAACATCGCGCCTGCCTTGTACTGGTCGCGCGACACCCGCGGGAGCGTGATGCCCGCCGCTTCGTACGCGCGCAGCATCAGCCCGGAGCAGTCGTAGGAGTTCGGCCCGGTCGCGCCCCAGACGTACGGCTTGCCCTGCTCCCCCAGCGCGAACTGGATCGCCGCACCCGCAGCCTCGCTCGGCGGCAGCAGCGCGCCAAGGCCCGTCCCGCAGCTGACTGGGTTGGCCACCTGGCCGAGGCTCCCCACGAGTGCCGCGGCCATCGGCTCCCACTTGTGGTACCGATCGGGGAACGCCGACCGCTCGACGGCTTGCGCGGCTTCACCGGGCCGCCGGTTCTCCCATCCCGGCACGGCGAGCAGCACGTCGTAGAACTTGTTGACCTGGTAAGGCGGGTTCGTGACCTCGGCAACGGTGCCCCAGCCCATCGACGGGCGCATCTGGAAGATGCCGAGCGAGTCCCTGTCCCCGTGGTTCAGGTTCCGCAGCCCCGACTCGGTCATCCCGGCCTGGATCGCGACCTGCCAAGCCCGGCCGGACAGGTTGCGCTGCTTGCCGATCGCGATGATCAGCTGCACGGTCTGCAGCTGTTCCGCGTCGAGATTGCCCGCGTCGGCGGCCCCTATGTCGGGCTGCCCCGGCTGTGTCGGGCCGATCGCCGCATCACAACTGGTGTTGACGATGCCGCGCGCCTGGGCCTCTTGCTGGTTGGTGACGACCTGCGTCACCGTGCCGGTGGTCACCACGGCGGCGAAAATCACCACCACCAGCACGCTGACCAGGATTCCGAGACGCATGGCCGCTCAGCCCGCTTGGTCGTAGTGGGAGACCCGCCATCCCGCACCGGTGTCCACCACGGTGATGGCCAGTTTCGGCCCGTCGGTGGTGACCTCCACCTCGAGCGACTTCACGAACGATGTGAGAACCACCGGTTCGCCGATCACCCGGCTCGCCGGGATGTTCGCCGGTTCGACTTCGTTCGTCTCGACCATGCCCTCTTCGGTGCTGAACGGGCGGAGCCCCTCCTGCCACTGCTGCGTGGTGACGCCGTCGGGATGCGTGACCCACGCCGCCGCCCACTGCTTCGCCACCTTCAGTCCGTCCGGATTCGGAGCGGCCGAAGACGGCGTGGCCAGCGGGCTGGAAAGCCTGGTGGGCAACGGCGAAGCCGTCGACGTGATCGGGATACCGGCGGCGGGCACGCGAGGGGAGGACGTCGTGCTCGCCGCGAACGGGTCGACCGGGACCGGGGCGATGCGGTTGCCCGCCACCCTCGGCAACAGGATGCCCAGCCCGATGACGAGGATCGCGATCACGATGAACGCCGACGCGAGATGTTTCGGCGAGCGCAGCGGCCAGCCCCACAGGCGACGGTAAACCGCTGCGCGCCCGCGATTGGTGCGGATCGGCACGGGCTACCTCCCGACCACTCGGTCGGTGTCGAGGTCCTCGCGCACCTCGATGCCACGTGATGGCCGGTACAGCGTGAAAACCGGCTTACCCGCGACGACTTCGGGGTCGATCCGCCTCGGCCTTGGCGTGGATCTGCCCGGCTGGCTCGGCACGTTGTACTCGGGCACCAGATAGCCGGCGTCGGCCTGCCCGGCGGTCGAACTCATCCGCGACGGCACCACGACCGGCTCGGGCTCATCACTCCACCGGCGGTCGAACACCGGCGAGGTGTCCACCCGGCGGCTCGGCGCCGACGGCAACCGCCCACCTCCACCTCCGCCTTGGACGACGTAGTCGCCGGACGCCCCACCGAGCGGGTTCTCACCTGAGAACACCCGGGGCCCCCCACCCGCCGGCAACGCCGCGATGGCGCCGTTCCCGCCGACACCGGACGCTCCCGGCCACGGCGAGCCGGACCAGGCGGCGGCCGGACGCGGGACGCCACGACCGGGATTGTCGAGTCGCTGCGAGTTCGCGAAAATCGTCGCTTCGGGCCGAAACCGGCCACCACCGACCGTCGCGCCCATCGGCCCGCGGGTCTCGCCGTCGACGACGTCGTCGGTGTCGCGGACGTTCTGCCAGAAGTTGTCCTGCGGGGTCGGTCCGGTCGGCCCCTTCCGGAACTTGGACCAGAGCCCGCCGCTCGGCGAAGGCACCGCGGCCCCGACCATGTTGACCGACATCTGGACCATCTGCGAAAGGCGCCGCACCGGGCGGCCGACCATGAACAGCAGGATCGTCACCAGGCCCGCCATCGCCATCTGCGTCAGCATCGACAGCGAGTTGCCCGCGGCGAAGATCGCCTGGAGCAGCAGAGCGTGCACGCCGGCGAGCACGGACAGCACCACCAGGTTGAACGCGACCGCTCCGGCGACCTTCGCGACACGGCGAAGGATGTCCGGGTGCAGGATCGCGATCAGCCCGATCAGCGGCGCGGTCAGCGTGAAGAGCCGGATCAGCACCTGCGCCAGCAGCACGGAAAGCTTGGCCAGCAACTGGAAGAGCGAGTAGACCAGGCTCTGTCCCAGCGCGAGGAAACCCGCACCGGTCCGGCTGCCGTCGTCACCGGTGAAGTACCCGGTGGCGGGACCGAGTTGAGTGGAAATGTTCTTGTAGGCGGCTTTCTTACCGTCCACAACAGACTGATTGGCGTCGTCACCGGCGACGATCTGGTTGCGGGTGAACGCCTGCGCGTCGAGCAGCTGACGGCCGAACTGCTCGGCCTGCGGAGCCGTCGGCGAGCCGAATTCCCCGCGCAGCCAGTTGTTGTAGACGATCTGGGTGTGCAGATCCGTCGGCAGCACGTCACGGACGACACGATCGGCCGAGGCGTCGATGAACCCCGCCTGGATGTTCGTCGTGGTCTGGACGATCGCCTTGTCGATGGGGTCGTAATACCGCAGTAACGCCAAGGAGGACGCCGCCAGCCAGACGGCGGCAAGCCCGTACAACGCGCGTTTGCTGACCGCGGACAGATCTCCGCGCCAGATGTTGCGGAACATCATGATCGACAGCAACAGCGCGGCCAGCCCGAAAAGCTGGGCGTAGATGTTGTTGTAGACCTTTTCCGCGCCGACCTTCACCGCGCTGTACAACGGATTCAGCAGGCCGCCTTCGAGCACGGTGTAGTGCAGCGAGTTGGTCGCGCCGACGATGTTCTTGCCGATGTTGAAGAGCTGACCGCCCGCCCACGTGTCGATCGTGGAGTTCGGCGCCGTCAGCCCCGCCAGCGGCGAGCAGTTGGTCTGGAAGGTTTCCCACACCATGCCCGCGTAGCTGTAGTCGACATAGGCACTGCCCGGTTCGCCACGACCTTCTGCCGGGTCGAGCGCGCCGACCATGCCGGAGCCGGGGCGTTCGGGGTTGGGTGCTTCACCGCAGGCCGCGGCGGAGGCGGCCGGCGCGGTGGCGATGGCCTGCAGGCCGAGGATCGCCATCACCATGATCATCGTGGCGCGGCGGCTCGGCCTTCGCTTACCCGGCTTGGGCCCGTCTTTGAGCCTGCGCCGAAGCGCATGCCACCCCCCGGCGAAGGACAGCACCATCGCCAAAGTCATCACAGTGCTCATGCCGCGTCCCGGCCGGTGCCGCTCTTCCCTGCCGACGCACGTTGCCCGCTCTGCCCGTTGTGGCCGTTCTGCAGCTCACCGGACAGCTCGCCCGAGCCGGCGGCACGGGGTTCGAGCGGGGTGTCGAGCACCTGCTCCTCGGTCAGGCCCACCTCGAGCTCTGCCTGCAGCTCGAAATCGGGCTCGGCCTCGGCATCTTCCGGCGGACTCGCCACGTACTGCGGGACCAGTTCGGCACCGGGCCCGGCGGGCTCGGTGTGCCGGATCTTGTCCGACGGCCTGGCGTCCTTCGACCCCGGCGTGGTGTCCATGACGTTGCGCAAGTGCTCGAGATGCGGGCCCGAGAAGTCCACGCGGATCCTCTCTACCCCACCGGCGCCGTCGCCGAAGATGAACTGCCTGGGCTCGCGATCACGTTCGAGGCCACCGCGCGCGGCGCCGGGCCTCCTGCCGAGTGCGGCCACGACCTGCTCGTAGCCGACCCCGACCGGCACCTTCAGCAGCCGCAGCGCGTCCGCCTGTGCGTCGTCGTCGTCCAGCCGCCCGACGAAGACAGAGTCCAGCAGCGTCACGAAACCCTGGATCTTCAGGAAGTCGGCCGGAATCTGCGAAGACAGCAGCACCCGGACGTTCCACTTGCGGGAGTCACGCGCGAAGCGGTTCATCAGCACGCGGCCCGTCGGCACCTCGGACAGGAAGAACGCCTCGTCGATCCAGACGCCCTTGCGCTGTTCCTTGGGCTTTTCGTAGACCGACCGCTGGGTCAGCCAGGCCGCGAGGTTCAGCATCTCGACACCGAGGGACTCCGCGTCGGTCCAGTGTTCGCGGCCGACACCGTCCTTCGGCAGCGTCAAACCGGCCATGGTCAGCACCGTGAGCCTGTCGTCCCGTGTCTCGGCGTACGGGTCTTCGCCGGACTCCGGGATCAGCAGCGCCATCCGCTCGCGCATCTCGTCCAGGAAGTCGGCGACCACGACCGCGTGCTCGTGATGCTCGCTGGAGTCACGGCGCAGCGCGTCGATGACCTGCCCGGGGTCGGCGTCGAACCGGCCCCCGACCGCGCGGACGGCCCGGAGCAGCACGATGCGGCTCTGCGCCATCCTGGCGATCTCGTATGGCAGGACGCCGCTGAGCACGTCGAGCACCAGCCGTCGCCGCGTGGCGCCCGCCAGCGCCTTCTCCCGGCGCCAGGAGCGCTCCGGGTCGTCCTCGTCGAGGAAGTGCTCGAGCAGCGGCTCGGCGACCACCCGATAGGGGTTCAAAATGCCCGGATCGGCGTTGAGCAGGTTGATCGGCCGCGCGTACGGCCGCATTTCCGGCAGGTCGCACAGCCGCGACAACGGGCCGGACGGGTCGAGGATCGTCCAGTGCGCCCCGGCCCGCAGCGTCTTGTAGACGATGCCGCCGCCGAGGAACGACTTCCCGGCACCGAGACCGGCGACCATCGCCGTCAGCCCCGAGCCGTCGCGGATCTCCTGCGCCATCCACGGGTCCCAGGCGACCGGGCGGCGGGTCGCGGTGCAGGTCTCGCCGAGCAGGATGCCACGGCGGTCACCGACCTCGGCCGTCGCCGTCGGCACCGAGGACGCCGCCCAGACGACCGAGCCGCGGCGCATGTACGCGCCAGAGGCCACCGGTTCGCCCGGGATGAACTCACGGGCCATCGCGTACTGCGCTTCGGGATGCTCGATCGCGATCTTCGGCTTGTAAAGGTCGAGCAGCTGCTGCGCCAGGCGCAGCGTGTCGCGCTCCGTCGGACCGGAGACCGCGAGACGCCACCACGAACGCACCCTGGTGGCGAGTGCGGTGAAGCCCGACGTCATCTCGTCGTCGATCTCCAGCACCCGCCCGGCCTGGCGCGAAAGCGACTGCGGCGGCTCCAGCTCGTGCTCGTCGGTGTAATGCTTGACCTGCGAACGCACCTTGTTCATCTGGCGCTGCAGCTCGGCGGCGACCTCTTCGGGCCGCCGGACGTAGATCCGCGCCGAAACCTCGACCGACGCCGGAAGCCGGTCCGCGTGCTGGATCCACGGGTCGTCGACCTCGGGGATCTGCAGACCGTGCATCTGGCCGACGGTCAGGACGGCGACATGACGGGACACTCCCGCATTGGACCCGGTGCGGCCGCGGACCGTCAGGGTGGGCGCGTACGGCTCCGAGTGGAAGTCCGCGGCATCGGTGAAGCTCGCGAGGTCTTCCGGCTCCCAGCTCGAACCCGGCACCGCGGGCATGCTGCGCGGGGCGGGCAGGCCCAGCGAGCACGACCGGTGCATCAGCCAGGAGATCTCCTCGGCGTGCACGGGTCTGCCCTCGAGCCCGGCCGAGCCGATCACCTGATCGAGATGCTCGACCTCGGAGTCCAGCGCGGTGAGCTCGGCGTCGACGGCCTCGGGCAGGATCTTGCGCAACAGCGGCGCCGCACGCTCGACAGCCCTGTCCACCGCGCGCCGGGTCTGCACCTGGACGCCGAGATAGACCTCTTTTTCGGCCATCGAACGGCCCATGAGCTGTTGCTGCTCGCCGATCAGGTAGTCGTCGAAAGACAGTGCGCCCGGGGTGTCCTGCGGACGGCCGACGGCGTTGTGGACATGCGCTTCGGCCCACATCCGGATCGGGTACGGGCGGTTAGTGACGCGCAGATGCAGCCAGCGGCCCTGGAGCTCGGCGTACTGGCCCGCGATCGCGGCGATCAGGTCACGGCGCTGGGAGTCCGAGCGAAAGGACCAGCGCTGCGGCGCGAGCCGGTACCAGGCGTACACCTCGTAACCCGTGCGCAGCAGATGACCGTCGATGCTGCGCGCGGCAATCGACGGGGTGTAGGCGGGGACGGCCTGTTCTCCGGGCAGGCGTTTGCCACGCCGCCCTCCGGAAGATGGACTGGCCTGCGCGGTCCGGACCTGCTGAGGGGGTTGCCACGAATTGGCTCCCGGCTGCAGGTCACGATCCCGTTTACCTCGGCTACCGCCGCGACCGAACAACGACTACCTCCCGGCCGAGACCGGACCGCGGTCCCGGCGCGCTTGTGGTGTGCCCTGGGCTTCGTGATATGTCGGGTACGGCTTGCCGGCCCCGCGTTTGCTCCTGCCACCACTGCGGCGGCGGTTCTTCGGCACCGGACGGGTTGCCCGGACCCGGATCCGGGAGGCGCTGACCGCCCCACCGTCCCCGCTCGTACGCTCACGCGGCGCCATCAACTCCCGTCCCCACATCGTGAGGACGGCGCCGAGGGGCCGCTCATGGCTGATCTTCGAGGTGATCAATCTCGTGATCACGATTGTGCCGATGAATGCCCACGCGGTCGAGAAGAAGCCGAAGGAGATGCCGACCATCCGCTCGACCGTGAGCGTGATCAGGAAAATCGGGATCCCGACCGCCCACGCGACATAGCGGGCACGCCACGGGAAGGTGGCCTTGGGCGGGCCGAGCCAAACGGCGTCGACCCGGTAAACCTCGTCATCGGTGCGGATACGCAAGGGGCCGCCTCAGCCGGTGAACAAGCCGGCGATCCACTGGCCGACGTTCACGCCGAGGCCACTGACAGCGAGGCCGATGACCGCGAGCGCGATCACGACACCCGCGAGCCGGCGCATCACGCCGGCGTTGTCGCCTTTACCGCCACCCAGCCAGAGCAGCAGCAATGCGACAGCGAGGAGCACCAGCGGAACGACATTGTCGATCAGCCATTTGTTCACGCCCTTCGTGCCGAGCTGGCCGCTCTGCGCGAGCTGCACAACGTTCATCGTCATCATTGCTCTACTCCCGGTGCGCGGAGTGTGGTGGCACACGGCGCCGCGCCACACAGCTCCGCTGTGGTTTCAGTGCTAAGTACAACATCATGGCGTCACAAGGTGTAGTGGTCAAAGTGCGCTGTGTATATGTAGTTGGGTCCGCTCGACGCCGATCACGGCCAATCTCACTGAAACTCCTCGCCTCCATCATCGTGGCAAGGCTGCTCAGTAATAACCCCGACCACCCGTATTTCGCAGTTTGCCGGTGAACTTCGTCACTACTGAAGATTTTGCTCACTCTGAGTGTGGGGTTTCGCGCCCTGGTGGCACCGTAGTCAGTGTGACATGCCCCGTTCGGCGGCTAGCCGCGAGTCCGCACAGTGAAGAGGCTCCCTGCGTCCGTCAATGATGTCGATCAGCCATTGGAGCGATGTCAACTACGGAGCGACCGGAAAATGGCCCCAGATCCACTACGCAGAGTGACAACTCCACGTCTTGACGATCTTGGTCATCAGGCTCGCGAGGTAGCGAATACGCCGCCTGGGAACGCGCCGGCGGCGACTGCGGCCCGGCTGAGCAGGCGTCCCACGTCGTGGAGGCGCTCGGTTTTTTCAGCCCCGAGGTGGCGCCACGGTGCCATGGCGGCCCGATTGGTCACGTCCTCGATACCCGTCCGCTGCTTCTCGCCCTGCTCGGTGAGACGGCCTTCCTCGTCGAGAATCCCTTGCGCACGCAAATTGTCGACCTCGGCGTCCCACTGCTCGTCGGACCAGCCTCGGCTCAGCTTCGCGGGGTCGGCGAGGAACCCCTTGCCGGTGGCCGTGTGGGTGATCAAGGCGGCGAGCCCACTCAGCCCGCTCTCGACGAGCGCCGCGACGTGCCCGTCACCGCGGAACTCGCGAAGCAGCGTGATGGCGTGCCAAAGCATCAGATGCGGCTCGGCCGGCCAGTCGAGGTCGGCATGCGCCGCGTACAGCGGCCGTCCCTCCGGCACACACCCCGCGGCCGCCTCGCGCGCCAACTCCGCCGCCTCGGCCAGCTCCGCCGACGCGATGACGTCGTCGCCGAGCAACCGCCGCAACGCGACGTCCGCGGCCTCGGACCGCGCGGCGAGGATCCGCTCCGGCGTCGCCAGCGTCCACGCCCGCGGGATGTGCCGCGCGACGATCTCGGGGTTGAAGTTGTAGAAGGTCGCGGCGACCACCCCCGGGCCCACCGCCCCGAACGCCGCCGACCTGCCCGCGAAGTAACACATACGACCCGGCCGCAACCCCGCGGCGACGAGGTGTTCCTCGGTCTCCGGCGCGAAGTAGCTCATCGAGTGCAGCGGGTCGAGGACTCGGTGGACACGAAACGCGATCCTGGCGACCTCGGAGTGATCCATGCCCCCGACCGTACCGTCCGGTATGCCCACTCGCACCCCCCAGCGCGGCATCAAGGGACCTTTACTGCCGTTTCGCGGCAGTAAAGGTCCCTTGATGCCGCTTTAAGGGCGCGCAAGTGACCACGAGATGCGACATCTCGTCGCACTGACGCACTGGTGACCAGCCACTCAGCCGCAGCCACGGGCACGTCCGTGAACGCAACCACGACAGTTGGTAGAGGCGACCCAAGTCTCTTGATCCCTTGAAAGTTCGCGCCCTCTTTCGGCCGAAGGCCTACGGACTTGAGGGGGCAGGGCGCCCTTCAACCAGTCAGGCACGTAGGCACCTTGGCGCGCCCTGGCCACTCAAGTGCGTGAGGCGCAATAAAGAAAACAGACGAGTTGGCATGTAAGCCGGATCCTGTCCACGCGGACGCCTTGCGGCGCGCGCGATGGGCGGCCATCCATCTTGGCCTGCCGTCGCCGGCAGGCTCCAGCGGCCTACCCGCAGGCATCGGACGGGCCGTCCTCGAGCGCCTGCGCAGGAGCTCGCGCTCCCTCTTGGCCTTGCTCCGGGTGGGGTTTACCTAGCCACCTCGGTCACCCGAGGTGCTGGTGGTCTCTTACACCACCGTTTCACCCTTACCCCCGCCGTGAAGCGGGGGCGGTCTGTTTTCTGTGGCACTGTCCCGCGGGTCACCCCGGGTTGCTGTTGGCAACCACCCTGCCCTGCGGAGTCCGGACTTTCCTCGAAGCGCCCGAAAGCGCCCCGCGACCGCCCTGCCAACTCGTCTGCGGTGCGAATACTACGCGTCACCGGCCGGGCGAAGGCAGTTGAGGTTCTTCTCGCCGTCGGGCTGGACGGCGAACCAGATTCCCGCGACGCCTTGGCCTCGCCAATGGCCGGGTTCGAGGTCGCCCGCGTACCGGTAAAGGGGCCAGCCGTTGAGCATGACCTGCCGGCTGCCGTCGATCCGGGAGACGGTGCCGACGAGCCCGGGGGCGATGCCGTCGACGGCCGGCTTACGCGCGGTGAGCAGGGGGATCCAGCCGTGGCCGCGGGTGCCGGCTTGGTGGGAGCGCCAGGGGTGGGCCTCGTCTTTGCCGAAGCGGTAGAGGACAGCACCATGCGCGTCGGTGACAGCGGGGCCGAGCTGGGGGATTTCGGTGGCGACCAGCTTGACGATGGTGAGGACCGGAATGCCGAGGGTTGTTTCGGGGGCGGCGAGCCGGGCTGCGGTCATCGTTTTCTCCTTTTGACGGTGATTCCGCGCTGCGATGAGGAGTGCTATTGGCGCAGCCGGAGGTACCGCTCCAAGCAATTACTTGGACTGCTCCCGTAGAACGGGACTTTCCGCAATTGTGTCTTCGGATCCGCCGCAGGTCTCTACGGTGGGTACCGAAGGAAATCCGGAGCGTGTCACCTGGGGGCTTCGGTACCCCCGACCGGAGCAAGAACCCCGTGGACATGAATATCATTCACGTTTGTCCGTGCATCGCTATTGCCCGCTGGACAGCGGCGTTAGCGTGAGGCATTCTCCCGAAATTACGATCGACGCCGCGGATCGGAGCCTTTCCGGTGGGAAACACAGCCAGCATTCTCGCCGACGCCGAGCTCTTCTCCGGGCGGCACGACGAGCTGGAAACCTTCCGTCACCTGTTGACGGCCGCGGCCGCCGGAAAAGCGTCCACGGCCGTGGTCACCGGCGAGTTCGGCATCGGCAAGACAGCCGTTCTCGACGCTGTGGCCAGGGAAGCAGGTGGGCGGGGGTTTTCCACAGTCATGGCAAAGGGTGCGCGGCTGGAAAACGATCTCAGCGGCGGGGTCATCCGGCAGCTGTCCGAGAAGCTGGCCGCGGTCCTGCGGGCTGGGGGGCCACCACCACGCACACCGCGTTTCCCCGAGCACGATCCGTTCGCCGCGCTGGACGCGTTCCACCGCTTGATCCGCGATGCCGCCTCCAAGACCCCCCTGTTCGTCGCCATCGACGACATCCACCTCGCCGACACCTGGTCGAAGCGATGTCTCGCCTACGCGAGGTCACGGATCAGCGGGCTTCCGGTGCTCATGGCGCTGTCATCGAGCAAGGGCGAGCCACCACTCGACGACGTATCCCTGCCCGAGATCGCCGGCAGCACGCCCACGACGATCGACCTGATCGGGCTCGACCTGGCGGCAACGACCGACCTGTTCGAAACCTTCGCCGGACGCCCCGTCCGCCGTGAGTTCGCCGCGACCAGCCGTGAGATCACCGGCGGCAACCCCTACCTGCTGCAGACGCTGCTCACGACGCTGGTCGAACGCTTCGGCGCGGCGGCGTGGAACACCACCGACGAGCAGCTGCGCGCGATCACCTACCCGGGCATCGGCGAGCTGCTCCGACTGCGGTTGCGCACCATCCCGGGTGCGATGGAAGTCGTGTGCGCGGTCGGTGTGCTGGGTGCGGACGCGAGCCCCGAGCGGGTGGCGACGCTGGCCGGGCTTGACCTGCGGCCCGCGCTGGACGTGGTGGACGCGCTGGTCCGGCTGCGCGTCCTGACCGACACCCAGCCACCGTCGCTCCCCAACTCCTTCCTGCGCAACGCCGTGCTCGCGGACATGCCGGTCGCGACGCGGGCAGCGAGTCACGCGCGAGCCGCGAAGCTGCTGGCCGACGGCGGCGCGCCGGACGAGGAGATCGCCGTGCATCTGCTCGCCGCGGATTCGATGGCGCAGCCGTGGGGTGTCGGCGTCCTGCGCCGGGCCGCCCGGCGCGCGACCTACATCGGTGAGCCGGCGTCGGCGCGGGAGTTCCTGAAGCGGGCGTTGAGCGAGCAGTTGCCACCGAAGGAACGGCTCGCCGTGCAGGTGGAGCTCGGCCATGTCGAATACGTGCTCGACCCGAGCTCCGCGAAGGCCTACCTACGAGAGGCCCTGGCCGCAGCGGCTGACCCGACGGCGGTCGCCGATCTTGCCCTGGAAAAGCTCGTACTGGCCTGTGGCGGCTTGGACAGCAGGCTCGCCATCTCCAGCGCCATCCAGGTGGTCGGCCGGCTGACTTCGGCGGAGCGCGGCCTCGACTGGCAGCTGCGGTGCGCCGCCTACTTCGCCGCTATCGGCAACGACCTCGGCATGGTCGCCTACGCGAAGCGCTACGCCGACGAACTGCAGGCCGAAATGCCCGAGGAGCCCGGCCTGCGGCGGATGCGCGCGGTGCTGCTCGCCATCGGCGCGGCTCGCGGCGGTACCAGTTCCACCGACGCGATGCGACACGCCACCGAAGCGCTGACCGGAGACCGCATCGACGCCGTCGCGCAGCCATACGTCTTCACGATCTTCACCTCGCTGCTGGCCGACGACCCGGACCTCGCCGACCGGTTCTGCCGGATGATCGAACCCGGTGACGAACCCGCCGATTACCACTTGCGCAAGGGAACGGGCGCCGCGGTGGCACACGGCGTGATGCTGCACATGGCGGGAAGCCTGCTGCGGGCACGGGCGATCCTTCAGTCGCCGATGCGCCTGTTCGAAGAATTACGCGCGGCCACCAGTTGCCCGATAGCGATGCTGTGTTCGGCGCGGCTCATCGAGGTGCTCGTCGACCTCGGCCGTTACGAAGAAGCCGCGGGAATCCTGACGGCCACCGGCTTCACCGACGAACTTCCCGAGCTCTTCCAGCACAATTACGTGCTTTACGCGCGCGGGCGGCTCCGGCTGGCCACCGGTGACACCGGCGGCGCGCTGACGGATCTTCTGGAATGCGGGCGACGTCTCGAAGAATGGGGCGTCACCAATCCGGCGCTGGCTTCCTGGCAAATTCAGGCGGCGCGCGCATTCCTGTTGCTCGGAAACACCGATGCCGCGACCAAACTCGCGAAAGAGAATCTGGAAGCCGCCGAGCGCTGGGGCACCTCACGAGCGGTCGGCACCGCATTGCTGACCGTCGGGCGGCTCGGTGATCACGAAAGCGGCGAGGCGGAACGGGCCCTGCTCAAGGCGATCGACCTGCTTACGGCGTCACCGGCGGAGCTCGATCTCGCCGAAGCGCTGTGCGAATTGGGCATCCTGTTCCGCAAGCGCGAGCAGCACGACAAAGCCGTCCCGTATCTTCGGCGCGCTGCCGAGCTGAGCGCCAAGTGCGGCGCGAAACCGCTGCACGATCTGACAGGCGAAGAGCTGCATACATGTGAGGCCGCGCTCGCGAATTCCCGGGACACCGTACGGGGGCTGACGAAGCAGGAAACCAGGATCGCCGGGATGGCCGCGCGCGGACTCACCAATCGGCAGATCGCGGAAGCCACGCATCTCACTCGCCGGACCGTCGAACTGCACCTGTCGGGTGCTTATCGGAAACTCGCCATCTCCGGCCGCGCCGATCTCGCGGCCGCCCTTTCCGAGTGAATTGCGGTATCGCCGTACCAGTCCCACCGCGTGGACGGCGTTGACCGTCCAGAAACCCGCTGCTCTACTCGGAGCATGAGCACCTGTCGCGCCTGACCGTCCGCGCCACCTTCCGTGTAGAACCCGTTTCACCGACAATTCCGGGGAGCAGTGTGTCCGCGTCCGAAGAATCCCTGCACGAACCGTTGAAATTCGCCTATTGGGTGCCGAACGTCAGTGGCGGTCTCGTCACCAGCGACATCGAGCAGCGCACCGACTGGGGCTATGAGTACAACCGCGAACTGGCCGTCCTCGCCGAGAACAACGGCTTCGAGTACGCGCTGACCCAGGTGCGGTACACGGCCAGCTATGGTGCCGCCTACCAGCATGAATCGGTCGGTTTCAGCCTCGCGCTGCTGCTGGCGACGCAGCGGTTGAAGGTGATCGCCGCGATCCATCCCGGTCTCTGGCACCCCGGTGTGCTGGCCAAGTTCATCGCCAGCGCCGACGTCATTTCCGGCGGCCGTGCCGCGGTCAACGTGGTCAGCGGCTGGTTCAAGGACGAATTCACTAAATTGGGTGAAGCTTGGCTGGAGCACGACGAACGCTATCGCCGTTCCGAGGAATTCATCCGGGTGCTCAAGGAACTCTGGACCGACGACCACGCCGAATTCGGCGGTGACTTTTACCGGATCCACGACTTCGACATCAAGCCCAAACCCGAAATCGCACCCGGACGGCCGCATCCTGAGGTTTTCCAAGGCGGGAACTCCACCGCGGCCCGTAAGCTCGCGGGACGGGTTTCGGACTGGTACTTCAGCAACGGCAAGGACTTCGACGGGTTCACCGAGCAGGTCGACGAGGTCCGCGGCTACGCGGCCGAGAACGATCACGCGGTGAAGTTCGGGCTCAACGGCTTCCTCATCGCGCGTGAAACCGAGGGTGAAGCCAAAGCCGTCCTGCGTGAGATCGTCGAGAAGGCCAATGTCGAAGCGGTCGAAGGGTTCCGCGGCGCGGTCAAGCAAGCCGGAAGCTCGACCGCGGACAAGAAGGGCATGTGGGCGGATTCCGAATTCGACGACCTCGTCCAGTACAACGACGGTTTCCGCACCAAGCTGATCGGCACACCGGAACAGATCGCCGAGCGCGCGATCGAGTACAAGCGGCGCGGGGCGAACCTGCTGCTGCTGGGTTTCCTGCACTACCACGAGGACGTGGAGCATTTCGGCAAGCACGTGCTCCCAGTCATCCGCGAGCTGGAAAAAGATGTCGACCGCAGTTCCGCCACCCCTGAACCCATTGGGAGCAACGCATGAGTAAGTCCGCCGAACAATGGCTTTCCGAAGCCCGGGACGTCGCTGCCAAACTGTCCGTCGACGCCGTCCAGCGGGACCGCGAGAACCAGACGCCGTACCAGGAAGTCCAACTGCTCAAGGACGCCGGGCTGGTCACGCTGCTCGGGCCGGTCGAGCACGGCGGTGGCGGGCAGACCTGGGATACCGCGTACAAGGTGACGAGGGAGATCGCGAAGGCGGACGGTTCGCTGGGCCAACTCCTCGGCTACCACTACCTCTGGGCGTGGGCAGCACGGCTGGTGGCGACCGATGGGCAAATCGCGGCGGTCGAGGAGTTGTACACCACCAACAACTTCTTCTTCGGCGGCGCGGTCAACCCGCGAGACTCGGACCTGACGATCACCGAGGACGGTGACGAGCTCGTCTACAATGGACGAAAGAGTTTTTCCACCGGATCCAAGGTTTCCGACCTGACTGTGCTCGAAGGAATTCTCGAAGGCACCGAGGATCACATCTTCGCGATCGTGCCGTCGAAACAGGACGGGATCGTCTTCCACGACGACTGGGACAACATCGGGCAACGGCTCACCGAGTCCGGCGGGGTCACGATCACCAACGTCCGCGTGCCGTGGGCGAGCGCGGCGGGCTACGAGAACAAGACGTTCCAGCCGCTGACGTACAACACGCTGAACGTCCCGGCGATCCAGCTGGTCTTCACGAACTTCTACCTCGGCATCGCACAGGGTGCACTGGAGACGGCGTTGGCGTACACCAAGGACAACACCCGCGCGTGGCCGTACGGCGGTGACAACAAGGCATCCGCGACCGACGAGTGGTACATCCTCGACGCGTACGGCGACCTGCAGTCGAAGCTGTGGGCGGCGGAGGCGTTGATCGACAAGGCCGGCGCGGCGATCTCGCAGGTGCTGCACGCGCCACGCGAGGAGCTCACGCCCGATGCTCGCGGCGAGGTCGCAGTGCTCATCGCGGCGGCGAAGCAGCGGATCGTCGAAACCGGGCTGGAGATCGGCACGAAGGTCTTCGAGCTGACCGGCGCCCGCGCGAGCGCGTCGAAGTACGGCCTCGACCGCTTCTGGCGCAATCTCCGCACGCACTCGCTGCACGACCCGATCGCGTACAAGCGTCGCGAGGTCGGCGCCTACGCCCTGCTCGGCGAACTGCCCGAGCCCACCTGGTACACCTGACCCAGCGTGGCTCGTGAGTGTTTCGCGGGGTTAGAACCCCGCGAAACACTCACGAGGAGGTGACCGGCGACGGCGGCGTGACGGGCGCTCGCATAGCGTTGGCGGGTGAGCTCTGGGCCGTTGGCGGCGATAGTGAGTCTGGTGCTGCTGGTCGCGGTTCTGGCGTTCGCCATGGCGAGGCCGCGAGGGCTGCCCGAGGCGCTGGTCGCGGTGCCCGCGGCAGGGCTGGTACTGGCCATGGGACTGGTGCCGGTGCAAGAGGCGTGGGCAAGGGTCGTGGAGATCCTGCCGACGCTGGGGTTTCTCGCGGCGATTCTGCTGTTGTCGTACCTGGCGAGCGTCGACGGCGTGTTCGAGTGGCTGGGCGGGCGGCTAGCCCGTGCGTGCCATGGGAAGCCGAAGCGGCTGCTCGTGCTGACGTTCGCGGCGGCGGCCGGTACCACGGCGATCCTCAGTCTCGACGCGACGGTCGTGCTGCTGACGCCGGTCGTGTTCGCCACCGCCACCAGCCTCCGCATGCGCGCCAAGCCGCACGTCTACGCCTGCGCACACCTGGCGAACTCGGCGTCCACGCTCCTGCCGGTGTCGAATCTGACGAACCTGCTCGCGTTCTCGGCGTCCGGCCTGACCTTCGCCGGCTTCACCGCGCTGATGGCGTTGCCGTGGCTCGTCACCATCACGATCGAGCTCGTGGTCTTCCTGAAGTTCTTCGCCACCGACCTGGTTGGCAAGTCCGACAGCGTGCCGGAAGTCACCCCGCGTGCTCCGGTTTTCGCGCTGGTCGTGCTCGCACTGACGCTCATCGCGTTCGGGCTGGGACCGCTGGTCCACGTCGAGCCGGTGTGGGTCGCGGCGGCCGCCGCGGTGGTGCTCGCCGTCCGCGGGCTCGGCCGGCGCAGTGTCCGCCCGTGGACGCTCGTCACCGAGGCGTCCCCGCTGCTGTGTCTCTTCGTGCTCGGCCTGGCCGTCGTGGTCGAAGCGGTGTCGGAGCATCTCCTCGGCGGGTTGCTCGGCACGATCCTGCCCGACTCCGCCGGGCTGCCGGAGCTGCTACTCACCGCGGTCATCGCCGCGCTGCTGGCCAACCTCGTCAACAACCTGCCCGCGACGCTGATCCTGCTGTCGGTGCTCGGCACGCATCCCAACACCGGCGTGCTCCTCGCTGTGCTGCTGGGAGTGAACATCGGGCCCAACGCGACCTACCTGGGTTCGCTGGCGACGCTGCTGTGGCGCCGGGTGCTCGCGGGCGCTGGGGTGACGCCCACGCTGCGCGAGTTCCTCAAGCTGGGCCTGTTCACCGTTCCCGTGTGCCTGACCGGCTCGGTCGTCGCGCTGTGGTGCGGACTTGCGCTGTTCTAGCCCGCGAGCCCACGATGGTCGACAATGACCAAAGTGCTCGTGTGGCTCACGGAAGGCACGTGGCAAGCCTGCGTCGAAGCGGTGTCCGCGGTGGAGGCCGCCGAAGTGACCCTGCTGCACGTGATCGACGCCGATGTCGAAGAGGTCATGCACGGCGTCTACGGCGGCCTGCTTTCCCGGCGCGGCCACGATCCGGCCCGGGATCTCCACGCGCTGACGACCCCGGCCGAGCGCGCGCTCCTCGAAGACGCCGCCACGCTCCTGGGGAGGCCCTGCGCGACGGCCGTCCGGCGGGGCCGGATCGAACACGAGGTGGTCGCCGCCTGTATCGACGCGGACGCCGAACTGCTCATCTGCGCCAGGGACGGCAAGCACGACCACCCCGGCCCGCGAAGCCTCGGCCACCACACTAGATTCGTGGTCGACCACGCGCCCTGCTCGGTCCTGCTCGTATGGGCTATCGACGCAGGGTGAGCTGTGACCAGTGGGCGGAGAGCCGGTCGTAGGGAGCCCGGTCGGTCAGGACGATCTCCTCGCCCGAGATGAGTGCGGCGAGCTGTTCCGCGTCGGCGTCGTAGCTTTCGAGGACGTCGACGAGCTGGGACGGCCACGCGACACCGATGAGCCCGAGGAGTTCGGGCAGATCCGTGTCGAGGCGGATCTGCGGTTCGCTGACGGCTTGGATGACGTCGTTCGCCGCCGCCAGGGTCGCGAGCTGACGACGGCCGATGGCGAAGTGCCGCACCACCGGCGCGAGCCGCGTGCCGTCGGGCCCGCGCACGACGGTTTCGACCCGCTCCCCCGTCACGCCGGACCACAGCGTCGCCAGCACTTCGAACGCCTGGCGCGCGACGCCGCCGGCCAGCGGGGCGGGGATGCGCCAAGGCTTGGGCTCGGCCTCGACCCGGCTCAATCCGCCGAAGAAGTCCGCCGCCTCACCGATCAGGCCGCTCAGTTCCGGGACATGCGGCAGCAGCACGGTGATCCGGTCGTGCGCGATCGACCGGGGAATCTCCGGGCTCAGCAGGACATGTTCAGCTCCGGCCTCGAACCGGCGAACGGGAACAGTCCCGTGGCGGTGCGCGGACGCGACGAGGTCATCGGGACTCGGCGTGACAGCGGACTCCGTCGCGACCCGCGACGCCTGGAGCGCGTCCGGCAGCGAGAACCAGACACCGGCGGGAACCGGCCCGGGCACCCAGGTCAGGTACTGGCCGGGAAGGAATCGCGTGATCCGCGAAGTCACCCGGCGTCGTGGGTACGGCGGCCGCCCCGGCGGGACCGGACCGTCGAAGCTCTCCACGACATCGGGCACGTCCACCGGACTAGGCCAGGTGCGAGATGTCGTTCACCAGTCGGACCGAAGCGTTGCCGTCCGGGTAGAACTCGACGATCGACAGCGACGCCAGATCCAGGTGCAGCCGGAAGAGCAGCGACGGCCCCGCGTCGAGGCCCATCCGCAACAGGGTCTTGATCGGCGTGACATGACTGACGATCACCAGCGTCCGGCCGCCGTAGTTGGCTATCAGCTCGTCGCGCACCTTGCCGACGCGGCGATGCACGGCGTCGAAGCTTTCCCCGCCGGGCGGCGGCATCGACGAGTCGCTCAGCCAGTTGCGGTGCAGTTCCGGATCACGCTTCGCCGCCTCGGCGAAGGTGAGGCCTTCCCACTCGCCGAAATCCGTCTCCAGCAGCCCGGGGTGGGTCTCGACGCGCCCACCGACCGCGTCGGCGACAGCCTGCGCCGTCTGCATGGTCCTGGTGAGCGGGGAAGCGATGATCGGCGCCACTTCGCCGTCGACGACGATCCCGTCCATCCCGACGAACCGCTTCGCCGCGGCCGCGGCCTGGCGGGCGCCGTGCTCGGTGAGCGGGACATCCGTGCGGCCGGAGTACCGCCGCTCGACCGACATCGCCGTCTGGCCGTGGCGCAGCAGGAGAAGCCTTGTCGGCGTGCCCTGCGCGCCGGTCCAGGATGTCGGCGATGCCCTGTCGTGCTTGACCGGAGGCGGTTCGACGGCGGCTTCGAAAGTGTTGCCGCCCGCTGGTTTGCCGGCGGCCTGGCTGTCCATCGCCTGGTTCGCGAGCATGTCCGCGTGCGAGTTCTGCGCGCGCGGAATCCATTCGTAGCTGACCCGGTCGAAGTTCTTCTCGACCTCGTGCGCCTCGGCGGCCAAGGGCTTCAACACCGGGTGCTTGATCTTCCAGCGGCCCGACATCTGCTCGACGGCGAGCTTCGAGTCCATTCGGACGTCCACAATGGACGCTCCGAGTTCGGCGGCCGCGCGCAGCCCGGCGATCAGGCCGGAGTACTCGGCGACGTTGTTCGTCGCGGTGCCGAGCCCGGCCTGGCGCTCGGCCAGCACCTCGCCGGTGGTGGCGTCCTTGACCACCGCGCCGTACCCGGCGGGTCCCGGGTTGCCCCGGGATCCGCCGTCGGCCTCGACGATGAGGTGCGAGCTCACAGCCCGGACTCCACCGTTCGCACGAGGATCGCACTGCAGTTCTCGCACTGGATGACCGCGTCCGCCGGCGACGACTTGATCGCGGCGACGGCGTTGCGGTCGACGTCGAGCTGGCACGCGCCACAACGGCGCGACCGCAGCAATGCCGCGCCGATACCGCCGCGGGCACGGACCCGCTCATACAGCGCGAGCAGCTCGTCCGGGAACTTCGGCAGCAGACCGGCGCGGTCGGTTGCCCGACGGGCGAGGGTGGTGTCGAGGTCGGCGAACGCCTCGTCGCGGCGGGTGACGGCTTCGGCGCGCGCCGCTTCGGCCTGGTCGACCTCGGCGCCGTTGCGCTTCCCGTCGAGTTCGAGGGCCTCACGGCGTTCCATCTGCTCGAGCAGGTCGTCCTCGAGCGCGGCCTGCCTGCGCTCGAGGGTGTGCAGCTCGTGCTCGATGTCGGCCATCTGCTTGGCGGCGACCGTGCCGGACTCCAGTAACTTGCGATCCCGGTCTTCGCGGGAGCGGACGGACTCGATCTCCCGCTCCTGCCTGGTGATCTCGCGATCCAGGTCGGAGATCGAGGTCTGCACCGCGACCAGCGAGTCCTTCAGGTCCCGCAGTTTCTTCTCGACGTCGGTGATCTCGGCGAGCTCGGGCAGGGTCCGGCGACGGTGCTCCGTCCGGGACAGCTCGGCGTCCACCTTCGCAAGCTCGAGCATCTGCCGTTGCACGGCTGGATCTGCCTTCACGCCAGTGTTCTCCCTAAATCAGCTCAAACTCGGATGTTCCACGGATCGGTGCAGCGGGTGGAGACGTGAATGTCGACGGTACCGGGAAGGGCCGCGCGGACGACGTCCGAGGCTTGCCCGCACCACGGCCACTCGCTGGCCCAGTGGGTGACCCCGACCAGCGCGGGGACCACTCCGACCGAGCCGAGATGCTCCGCGACCGGATGGTGCCGGAGATCCGCGGTGACATAAGCGTCGACTCCGGCCGCCGTGGCCTGCCCAAGGTAACTGTCACCGGAGCCGCCGGATACCGCCACCGTCCGGATCGGACGATCCGGGTCGCCGGCGCCGAACACACCGGGCCGGGTTTTCGGCACCGCCGCGCCCACCCGCTCGACGAACCGGGCGAACGGCTCGGCCTCGGCCAGTTCGCCGATCCTCCCGATCCCGGTCAGGCCACCGGGATTCGGCGACAACGGGCGCAATGCGGTGAGCCCGATGGCCTGCGCGAGTGCGTCGGAAACACCGGGGCTGGCCGAATCCGCGTTGGTGTGCGCGCAGAACAGGGTGATTCCGGCGCGGACCATGCGGTGCACGAGGCGCCCCTTCGCGGTGTCGGTGGCGACGCCGGTCACTCCACGCAGCAGCAGCGGGTGGTGCGCGACGATCAGCCCGGCGCCGATCTCGACGGCCTCGTCCACGACCTCTTCGACCGGGTCGACGCAGAAGAGCACCTTGGTCACCGGCTCCGCGGGATCACCGCAGACAAGTCCGACCGCGTCCCATGATTCGGCCAGTTCCGGCGGATAAGCGCGCTCCAAGGCGGCGATGACTTCGGCGGCAGCGGGCATAGGGGGATCCTCGCATGTGCCCGTCCCGGCTTCGGTCTGCAGCCAGGTCCCAGCCGTCTCGACCTCCTCGCGGATGTGACTCAGATCACAATCTCGGCCGCAGGGCACCTCGGCGGTTCCCGGGAAAAGATCGTTGCGCGGCCGTCTTGCTGCCCGTAGGACAAACTGGACGAGTGACTGAGCCAAGTCTTCATGTCTGTTTCGTCTGTTCCGGCAACATCTGCCGCTCGCCGATGGCGGCGCTGGTCTTCCGCGCGTACCTGGAACGCGAAGGCCTCGCCGACGTCGTCAGGGTATCGAGCGCGGGTATCGGCGGCTGGCACGCCGGTGAGCCCGCCGACGAACGCGCGCAGGCGACGCTGCGGGCGCACGGCTACCGCAGCGAACATCTCGCGGCCGAGGTCGACGGTGAGCATCTCGACGCCGACCTCCTGCTCGCCGCCGACGACACCCACCTGCGGTTCCTCCGGGCCAAACTCGCGGATCCGGACCGCGCGCAGTTGCTCCGGGCGTTCGATCCGGCGTCCGCGAGGGACGCCGAGGTCCCGGATCCGTATTACGGCGCCGACAACGGTTTCGAGGAGGTGCTCGCAATGATCGAGCGATCCATGCCCGGGCTTGTGCTGTGGGTGCGCGAAAACCGATGACGGACACCGCCGATGTCGTCAGCCGGCTCGTGGGTGAGCCGGTCCGCGAACTGCGCCGGCTCGGTTCCGCGGTGTACCTGATGAGCACCGGCAAGCGCCTGATGATCGCCAAGCGCGGCGCCGGGCCGGGTGCGTCCCCGGCGGAAGCCGCGGGCCTGCGCTGGCTGGGCGAGCCCGGCGACGTCCCGATTCCCGAGGTCAGGGGCGACGACAAAGACTGGGTCGCGATGGACTACGTCCACGAGGGCCCGTCGAGCCAGTCTGCCGCGGAGGCTTTCGGCCGGGCGCTTGCGGCGCTGCACCTGCGCGGGGCGCCCGCGTTCGGGAGTCCGCCGCCAGGTGGGCCTGCCGACGCTTGGATGGGGCTCGCGCCGATGCGCAACGAGCCCAGCCCGGACTGGCCCGCGTTCTACGCGACATACCGGGTCGAGCCGTATGTCCGGTCTTGCCGGGACCAGGGCCTGTTCGACGCCGACCAGTCGAGCTTGTTCGACGAGGTCTGCTCACGGTTGCCGGAACTGGCCGGTGAACCGGAACCGCCTGCCCGGATCCACGGGGACGCGTGGTCGGGGAATGTGCTGTGGGGCAGCGACGGGCGGGTCTGGCTCATCGATCCCGCGGCTCACGGCGGGCATCGTGAGACCGATCTCGCCATGCTGCGGCTGTTCGGCACCCCGCAGCTGACCCACATTCTCGGGGCTTATCAGGAAGGTGCGGCGGAGCTCGGTTCGCCGCTGCCGGACGGCTCGGAAAAGCGTGTTCACCTGCACCAACTCTTCCCGTTGCTGATGCACGCCGACGTGTTCGGCGGCGGCTACGCCCACGACGCGATCGCCGCGGCATACGGGGCTCTTCGCTGAGCCCACGCGCGACGGCTTACCGTGTGGGGGTGCGGTGGAAGTTCCTGCTCCGGCCAGGCTGGCTGATGTTGACGCTGGTGGTGTTCTCGTTCGCCATCGCGTGCTTCACCCTGCTCTCGCCCTGGCAGTTCGGTCGTAACGACGAGCGCGTGGCACAGAACTCCGCCCTGCAGGCCTCGTCCACCGACACGCCGAAGCCGCTGGCCGAGATCTTGCCAGGGGGGAAAGCACCCGACAACCTCACTCAGTGGCACCTGGTCACCGTCACCGGGACGTACGTGCCGGGGGCCGAGGTCGTCGCCCGGCTGCGAACGGTCCAGGGCGAACCCGCGTTCGAGGTCCTGGCGCCGTTCCGCACCGTCGACGGCGATGTCCTGCTGGTGGATCGCGGGTACCTGCAGCCGGACAGCCGATCGAACGTCCCGCCGTACGCGGTGCCCCCTACCGGAGTCGTCCAGCTGACCGCGCGCATCCGCGAGGACGAGGTCGACGGCCGGAACCGCCCTGCCTTCGCCGATGACTCGACCGGCGGAAAACTGCAGAGCTACGTGGTGGATTCCCAGGTCGTGGCCCGGGCCACCGGCTTGACCATCCGCCCGGGCTACTTCCAGCTGGACAACGATCAGCCCGGCGTCCTCAACGCTCTGCCGCTGCCGCAAACCGACTCCGGCCCGTACCTGTCCTACGCCCTGCAATGGATCGCCTTCGGCACCATGGCGGTCCTGGGGTGGCTGTACTTCACGGTCCGCGAACTGAAGCCAGGCGGCGCCCTGGCCGAAAACCAGCCCGCGGACCGCCGCAAGTCGGTCGCCCAAATGGTCGCCGAAGACGAAGCCGCCGAACGACTTACCGCCTCCGGCTAACCCGCCATAAGTCCCTCTGCCTCGAGCCGAGACTTGCGAGGCGAAAAAACCACCGCGCACAAAGCCGCCGAAAATCAGTTGCGGAGGCCGCGCAGAGCGGCGAGCACCAGCGCCAAAAGGCCGGCCAGCCAGCCGACCACTCGCGAGAGTTCCACGGCGCGAGTGACGTGCCCGGCGTCGGGATTGCGCCCGTCGCCGAGAACAGGCAGTTCTTCGACGCCGTGCGGGTAGATGGTCCGGCCGCCGAGGCGGATCTCCAGCGCACCGGCGAACGCCGCCTCGACCCGGCCGGCGTTGGGGCTGGGGTGGGCGATGGTGTCCCGTCGCCACGCGCGCCAGGCGCCGCTCGCGGAACCGCCGACCACGGGGGCACCCACCACGGTCAGCGCGGCCGCGATGCGGGTCGGGACGAGGTGGATGACGTCGTCCAGCCGGGCGATGAACCAGCGGGAGCGCGGTGGGCGGCCACGCAACACACTGAGCACGCGGGACCCGAGCAGTCCGGGAACACCTGCCAGCGCGCCCCAGATAAGCGGCGCTACGACGACGTCCGAAGTGTTCGCGGCCAGGGATTCCACTGCGGCGCGCGACAACGCGATCACATTCAGACTGTCCGTGACGCGGGGGTCCAGGTCTCCGAGGGAGACCCGGGCGGTTGTCAGGTGGCCCTCTTCCAGGTCTCGAGCCAAGGTTGTGCCAGTGGCGGCGAGGCGCGCGCCGCCAAGGACGGCCCAGGTAGTCACGGCGGTGGCAGCGGCTTGCATGACCGGGCTCCGGCGGGTGGCGCGCTCGGCGAGGATGCCGATCGCCACCACACCACCGGCAAGGCCGGTGGCTTGCAGGGTTCCCGCCAGGGGATGGTCGGAGTGCACTTTGGCGTCGAGGACCTTGCCCACTCGCGCGAAGAGTGACGCGGAGCGGCCCCGGTGCGGATCCCCGATCACGCCGTCCGCGGCCACGCCCAGCAGCAGCCCGATCGCGCGTCCTGCACTCACGCTTGTGCCCCCTGAAGACAAGTGTCGATGCGGGCAGAGGCTACTCGCCCCCGGGACGTAGGTTGGTCAGCACGTCTGATTTGGGAGGTACCGGTGACCGTCGTGGTCGTGATGGGTGTTTCGGGGTCCGGCAAAACCACGGTCGGCACGGCGCTCGCCGATGCGCTGGGCGTCACGTACGCCGAGGCGGACACGTTCCATTCGCCGGAGAACATCGCGAAGATGAGCGGCGGGACCCCGCTGACCGACGAAGACCGCCGGCCGTGGCTGCGGGCCATCGCCGCGTGGATCGGTGAGCACGAGAAGACCGGTGGGGTGGTGACGTCTTCGGCGTTGAAGCGGGAGTACCGCGATCTGCTACGCACCGGAGGTGACACCTGGTTCCTGCACCTGCACGGCAGCCATGACCTCATCGCCGGAAGGTTGGCTTCCCGCAAGGGACACTTCATGCCCGCGTCCCTTTTGGACTCCCAGCTCGCCACCCTCGAACCGCTGGAGAGTGACGAGCCGGGTTTGGTCGTGGACGCAGCCGGCCCGCCGGGAGAGCTCGTGGCCGCTGCGCTGAAAGCGTTGCCCTAGGGCGGGACACGACCTAGACGCGCTGGGTTGCGGCGCGCAGACCCGTCTTGGCGACGTCGTCGGCGCCGATCCGGTCCAGGCCGAACAACGCGGCGCCGACGACCGGGGCCACGTCGACCACTTTCACCACCGCGCGCGGCGAGACCTTGAGGGTCCTTCGTTCGATCTCGGCTATCACCGGCGCGCCGACACCGGTCAGCACACCGCCGCCGAGCACGATCTGCGGGTCGTCCTTGGTCAGTTCGAGCTTGCGCAGGATCACCGCGATCATCACGCTGATCTCTTCGACGAACCGCCCGACGACTCTCTGGGCGACTTCGTCACCACTGGCGGCGACACGGAACAGCAAGGGGCAGAGCGCGTGAAGGGCGTACCTCGGCAGCTCCTCGAAATGCAGCCGCTGCGTCACTTCCGCCACCGTCTCGGTGGCGAAGTGCTCGATGACCGCGGCCCGCAGCGCGGTACCGGGACCACGACCGTCCTCGGCCCTGGCGGCCCACCACAGGACTTCCTCACCCAGCCCGAGGCCGCCGCCCCAGTCGCCGGAACTCTTGCCCAGCGCGGGAAACCCGTGCACTCGGCCGTTGCGCCCGATGCCGACGGCGTTGATCCCGGCGCCGCACACCACGGCCACGCCGACGCCGTCGGTCGTGCCCGCGCGCAGGAGGGCGAGGGTGTCGTTGCCGATTTCCAGCGACTCCGACCAGCCTTTCGCCGACAGAGCCGAGAAGAAGACCTCTTCCTCACGGGGAAAATCCAGGCCCGCCATGTACGCCGAGGTGTGCACGGCGAACGGACGGCTCGCGGGTAGCCCGGCGGCTTCGATCGCCTCGGCCACAAGACCGTCCAAGATGTCCACAGAGGACCCGACCCCGATGTTCTGTGGCGACGCCCCGGGACCGCGCGCGCTGCCGAGCACGCTCCCTTCGGCGTCGACCACGAGTACGTCGGTCTTGCTGTTGCCACCGTCGATGGCCACCACGAGTCGACGCGGTTCGGTCACGACTTGGCCCACGGCAGGAACTGGCGGTTCGTCTCGACCAGGGTGTCCGCCAACCGGTCGGCCTGCGCGTACTGGCCGATCAGCGGGTGCGCGAGCAGCGCGTCGGCGACCCTGTCCCGGCCACCACGCAGTGCGGCGTCGAGCGCCAGGTTCTCGTACGACGTCACGGCCGCGATGAGCCCGGCGTACAACGGTTCCACCGGGCGCACCGGCTTAGGAGCCGCACCAGTGGAGTCCACAAGGGACGGCACCTCGATGACGGCGTCGTCGGGCAGGAACGGCATGGTGCCGTTGTTACGCACGTTCACGACGTGCTCTTCTGCCGGGCCACCGCTGGTCAGCGCATGCACGAGCTGCACGGCCGCCTCGGAATAGTAGGCACCACCCCGCTTTTCGAGCGCCGCCGGCTTGGTCACGACCTCGGGGTCGGCGTACACCTTGAGCAGTTCCTCTTCGACATCGCTGACGACATCGGCCCGCGGGCGCTCGGTGCGCTGCTTCTCGACGACCTCGTCGTGGGCGTAGAAGTACTTGAGGTAGTACGACGGGATCACGCCCATGCGGCGCATCCAGCCGACCGGTGCCCCGATGTGCTCGGCGAGGAATTCGCCGTGTGTCTCAAGGAGTTCCGCCGTCCTGTCGACGCCGTCGACGAAAACACCGCGTTCCCAGCTGAGGTGGTTCAGCCCGGTGTGTTCGAGCGTGACGTCGTCGGTGCCGACTTCGAGCAGCTTGGCGAACAGGCGCTGGAGCCCGATCGCCACATTGCACAGACCCGTGGCGCGGTGACCTTCGTTCAGCAACGCCCTGGTCACGATGCCCACCGGGTTCGTGAAGTTCACCAGCCATACATCGTCACCCGCCACCCGCCGGACACGCTCGGCGATGTCGAGGATCACGGGCACCGTCCGCAGTGCCTTCGCCAGCCCACCCGCTCCGGTCGTCTCCTGGCCGATACACCCGCAGACGTGCGGGAAGGTCTCGTCCGAGCGCCGCGCGCGCTGGCCACCGACCCGGAGCTGCAGCAGGACGGCCGACGCGCCATCGGCGCCTTCCTCCAGCCTCGTTGTGGTGACCACCTTCGCCGGATGCCCGGCGTGGTCGAGCAGCCGCTGACCGAACTCCCCCACGATCTTCAGTCGGTACTCGTCCGGGTCCACCAGCACGATCTCGTCGACGTCCAAAGTGGACCGGCGACCGGCGATACCGTCGATCAGCTCGGGCGTGTAGGTGGATCCCCCGCCGACAACCGTCAGCCTCATCCCTTGACCCCCGTAAAAGTAATGCCCTTGACAAAGGACTTCTGCGCGAACACGAACAGAATGATGACCGGAGCCATGATCAGCGCGGTGGCCGCCATGGTCAGATTCCATTCGACGTGGTGCATCCCCCGGAATGACGCGATGGCGAGGGAAAGTGGCCAGTTTTCCTGGTTCTCACCGGTGTAGAGCAGCGGGCCGAAATAGTCGTTCCAGGTGAACAGGAAGCAGAACATGGCCGTGGCCGCGATACCCGGCTTGGCCATCGGGACCAGCACCCTGGTCATCGCCTGGAACTCGGTGCAGCCGTCGATCTTCGCCGCTTCGATGTAGTCCTTCGGAATCGTCAGGAAGAACTGCCGCAGCAGGAAAACACTGAAGGCGTCGAAGAAGAAGTACGGAAGGATCAGCGGCGCGATGGTGCCGGTGAGCCCGAGCCGCACCCACAGGTCGTAGAGGGGCACGATCGTCACCTGCGGCGGCAACATCATCGCCGCGACGGTCAGCATGAAGAAGAAAGTCTGACCGCGCCAGCGGATCTTGGACAGCGCGTACGCGGCGGGAATTGCCGAAAGCAGCGCACCCGCCGTCGCCAGCGTGGAGTAAATAATACTGTTGGTGAAGTATTCGAGCAGCGGCGCGCGTTTGAACACTTCGAGGAAGTTCTCGAAGTGCCATTCTGTCGGCCACAGGCTGGACGACATCGCCTGGTCGCTTTTCATCACGGCGGTGAGAAACACGAAAACGAGCGGCAGCACGAAGATCACTCCGAGCGCGATCCCGAAGGCGTGGGTCGCGATCCAGTAGAACTTCTTGTCCCACGCCCTTTTGCGCCTGGCCCGCGGAGGCAGCGAGGACGTCGGCCGCGGCGTGTCGGTCAACAAGGTCATGCGCCCTCCTCCTGGTGTGCGGTTTTGCGCATCTGCCTGACGAGAATCGCAGTGAAACCGAACGAAACGATGAACAAGAGCACCGCCATCGCCGCCGCGTAGCCCATGTTGAAGTACCGGAAACCCTGGACATAGAGCCAAACCGGGTACGTCAGCGTGGAGTTCTGGGGCGCGCCGATGTATTTGGTGTTGCCCGCGACGTCTGCCGAACCCGCGGCCGCGGAACCCGCGACCACCGCCTGGGTGAAGAACTGCAGGGCGAAGATGATCGAGTTCACGATGCCGAACAGCAACACCGGTGAGATCGACGGCAGCGTGATGTGCCAGAACCGGCGGACCGGACCGGCACCGTCGAGCGACGCGGCCTCGTGCAGCTCGGCGGGGACATCCAGCAGGGCCGCCAGAATGATGATCATCAGCTCACCCGAACCCCACATGACCAGCAACGTCAACGCGGGTTTCGACATCGCCGGGTCGTTGAACCACAGCCCGCCGTCGATGCCGACGAGGTTCAAGAATCTGTTGACCGGCCCGAATTCCGGGTTGAACAGGAACACGAAGGCCAGCGTCGCGGCGGCTGGTGGCGCGAGCGCGGGTAGGTAGCAGAGCGTGCGGACCAGACCGATGCCGGTCTTGAGCCGCGAGATCACCGACGCCACCCCCAGAGCGAACAACACCCGGCACACCGTCAGCACGATCACGAGCCACAGCGTGTTGTAGGCGGCCGTCCGCACCAGCGGCTCGGTGCTGAACATCCGCACGTAGTTGTCGAGCCCGATCCACTGTGGAGGGTTGATCAGGTCGTAGCGGGTGAAGGAGTAGTACAGCGTCGCGATCAGCGGGTACCCGAAAAAGATCAGGAAACCGAGGAACGCGGGCGCCATGAACAACAGTACGTTGCGGCGGGTCCGGGCCTGAGCCCTCGTCCGTACCCGCTTGGGCACGGACGAGGACTTCGCCGCCTTGGTCTCCAAGGTGGTCGTCATGGTACTGGGCCCTAACCGCCGGCTCGTTTTTGCGCCAGCTCGTCGTTGATCTGGGCGTCGACCTTCTTCAAGCCCTCGTCCAGATTCGGCTCTGCGCCGGCCTGCCAGCGTTCGGCGAAGTCGTTGACGGCCTTCAGGTAGGCGTCACCGATCGGCGTCGAGGGGTTGGGCAGTAGCTTGCCACTGGAGTACATGTCGAGGAACGTCTTGAACTTGTCGTCGACCTCCAGCCTCCGGTCGGTCAACGATTCCTTGGTGCTGGGCACGTTCTTGAGGCCGTTCGCCAGTTCCACCAGCGTGCCGGTGTCGAGCGACATCTGCTTGATCAACTCCCAAGCCGCGCCAGGGTTCTTCGAGCCCTTCGGAATGGCGATGATCGTGCCGGTGGTGAACCCACCGCCGTAGCGGTCGGGCTTGCTGTCAAGCACGGGCGGCGGTGCGGTGCCGAAGTTGAGCTCTGGCGACTGGTCCTTCAAGAACGCCTGGCGGTACTCGCCGTCGAACTCCATCGCGATCTTGCCGCGGTGGAAACCGTGGTCGGGTGAGTACTCGTCACCGAGGCCGGACTTGAACTTCTCGATGTTGTCGTGCCCGTAGAAGTCGATGAGCTGCTTCTGGAAGTTGAACATCTCCTTCCACTCCGGGCTTGCGGCGAGGTTCGACTTGCCGTCCGGGCTGATCCAGGTGGCGCCGAAGTTGGGGGCCCAGATCTGCGCCTGGTTGGCGTAGAACGGCATCGACGGCATGAAGCCGGCGACCTTGATGGAGCCGTCCGGGTTGAACTGGGTCAGCTTTTTGGTGTACTCCAGCAACTCCGACGTGGTCTTCGGCGGCGCGGTGATTCCGGCGGCGGCGAACATGTCCTTGTTGTAGTAGAAGCCGTAGACGTCCGCGAGCATCGGCATCGCGCACCGCTTGCCCTGGAATTCGGTGTAGCTGCGGACCGCTTCCGGGATCACCGAGACGTCGATCTTGTCGCGGTCGATGTAGGGCTGCAGGTCCTGGAAGCTGCCGTTGGAACACCAGGCTCCGAGGTTGTCGGTGAAGAACGAGATCGCCACGTCCGGCGGGTTACCACCGCGGATCGACTGGGTCAGCTTGTCGTCGTCCTGGTTGCCCTCGTGCTTGATCTCGATGTTCGGGAACTTCGCCTTGAGGTTGTTCAGCCCCTTGGTCACGATGTCGTACTCGCGGGCGGTGAATTTGCTGTAGACGGTCAAGGTGAGCTTGTCATCCTTGCCCGGTGCGGCACCGATCTCGCCGGAACCGGCGGCGGCCGGGCCACTCGCGGCACCTGTGCAGGCTGTCAACAGCAAGGCGGACGCCGCCGCGATACTGCCGAGCACGATGGAGCCGCTCCGGCGGCGACCAATTCTTCGAACCGGGGTCGTAAAACGCATGACCCTCCTCCTGGTTGTCAACGGTGGGAGACGGTTGAGCTGTTCGAGAGGTCGGGATCACCCGCGGGAGATCCCTCCGCGGATCGGCGTGACCCGGGGAGTGAGGGGGTGGTCGGCGAAACGAGACCGAACACGTCGTGGCGCACGGAGAGAAGGGCGGATTGCAGCGCACCCGCACGCACGGCGTTTCCTTGCACGGAAGCGATTCCGACCGGGGTGTGCGGCAGAACGAGCTCGTGCAGGCGCGCGGAAACCCTGGCGGCGAACGGTTCCCCACCGGCGCGGCTGACATCTCCGCACAAAAGAACGAGTTCCGGGTCGACAACGCTCACAATGCCTGCGACAGCAGTGGCCACGCGGCGGGCGAGATCGTCGAGGAACACCTCGCCGCTCGGTCCGGCCTCCGCCGCGGCCGCGACCGCGGCCCAGCCCGTCTCGCGGTCGATCCCATGTGCCGCGGCGAGTTTGACGATCGCCGGGGAGCTGACGAGGTCGCCGAACCGGGAGCCGCTGCGCTCGGTGGCGTCGCCGGTGGACACCGATGCCGGGTCGGGCACCCGCATCCAGTCGATCTCGCCGCCGCCACCGCTCGCGCCGCGCAGCAGCCGCCGTCCGACGACAACGGCGCCACCGACGCCTTCGCTGAGCCACACCAGGACGAAGTCGCGGCACTCGGTCGCCAGTCCGGTGGTCATCTCGGCGATCGCGACCAGGTTGACGTCGTTCTCGATCACCACGTCGATGTCCAGCTCGGCACTCAGCGTGGCCGGGACGTCGAAGCCGAGCCAGCCCGGGATGTGCGGCGCCGACGAGAGATGGCCGGTCCGCGGGTCGAACGCACCCTGCGCGCCGATGACCACGTGGTGGAGGTCGGTCAACTCGAGACCAGCGAGCTTCACGGCATCTCCGATGGCCTTGCCGAAACTGCCGACGACGTCCGCGCCCGCCTCGGCCGGAAGATGCACCCGGTGTTCGGCGAGCACCGCGCCGGTGATGTCGGAGACGACGAAGTCGGCTTCCTGTGGCGTGAGGTCCACCGCGACGACGTGGCCGAGGTTGCCGTTGACCATCCACAACTGGGCGCGTGGACCGCGCCCACCACTGCGAACGCCGGTCTTGACGACGACGCCGTCCTGCTCCAGCCGGGCGAGTAACTGCGCGGTGGCAGGCTTGGAGAGGCCGATCGAGTACTCGAGTTCGGAACGCGTCAATGCGCCTTCCCGCAGGAGGGCGTCGATCGCCGCGCGATCGTTCATCTCCCGCAGCATCCGGGGGCTTCCGGCTCTCACTCGTCACTCCGACTTTATTAGGGAACTTTACAGACGGTTTCCGGCGACTGTAGTGAGCACAACCACAGGCGTCAACGCCTCAGCAAAAGTTGCCCGCTAACGCTTCGGGCCATAACGCCGTGAAGGCCACATTTAGGGACTCTGAGTCCCTCAAAGTGGCCTTCACGGCGTCGGGCGGAAGCGGATCAGGGTTCGGAGTGGGCCCAGGCATCGAGCATGACGCGCGCGATGGACGAGTTGCCGGGCAGCACCATGGTCGCGGAGCCGCCGCCGATCGGGGTGGGCACGGCGTCCGAGTCGCGGAGCTGGCTGTTTTCGAATGCCGCGCGGACCTCGGCGCGGGACACCCACAGCGCCTCTTCGATCTCGCCGTCGGCCGGGACCAGCGGCGCGGACATGTCGGCGCGTGCGGTGAAGCCCAGCATGATCGACCGAGGGAACGGCCACGGCTGACTGCCGAGATACCGCGCGCCCCAGACGTTCAGCCCGACTTCTTCGCTGATCTCCCGCTGGACACAGCCTTCGAGCGACTCGCCGGCTTCGACGAACCCGGCGAGCACGGAATACCTTCCCGCCGGCCAGATCGGCTGGCGGGCGAGCAGGACGTACTCGCCGTTCACGCCGGAGTCGTCGTGCACCAGGCAGATCACCGCCGGGTCCGTGCGCGGGTACTCCTCGTGGCCCTTTGCCCCGCACCGACTTGCCCAGCCCAGCTGGATCAGCTCCGTCGGACTGCCGTCGCGCGTGCAGAACTTCGACTGCCGACGCCAGTTCCGCAGTGCCTGCGCGGTGGTGAACAGCCCTGCCGAGGTGTCGTCGAGCAGGTCGCCATAACCCCGCAGGTCGACCCAGATCTCGCCGTCGACCTGCGGCACCTCTTCGACCATGCCCCAGCTGCCGTGCATTTTCACGGTCACCGGGTCGCCTTCCGGGCTGCCGGGCAGCGACCAGTAGTCGACGTCCTGCGCCTCGCCCAGGAACACCGCGTCCTCGGGCGGGGTGTCCCCAAAGGACAGTGCCTTGCGGGTGGCGAGCGAGCTCTCGTCCTGACGGACCGGCGTGCGGCCGATGTCGTCGAGCAGTACAACCCGTGCGTTCGGCCAGCGGGAACGAAGCCGGTCCGGATTGCCACGCAAGGCTTCCTGGCGGTCCACAGTGGACCGCGACAACGTCGGCAACCTGTCCAGACTGAACGGAACACTCATGATTCGGCGGGACCCGGTTCCCCGACGATCACGTCGCCGAGTGCCGTCAGCTTCTTCGCGAGGAGGTCCGCGTCACCGACGATGACTCCGGTGAACCGCTTGGGCGCGAAGAAGTCGAGCGCGGCCTGGGCGACGTCGTCCGCGGTGACCTGCGCCAGCCGGTTCGGATGCTCGGCGAGCCACTCGACGCCGAGTCCGTCCGGGGCGAGCGCCGACAATTGTCCGGCGAGCCCTGTCTGCGAAGACGTCGACGTGACCAGCGAGCCGATCGCGTACTGCCGGACCGACTCCACCTCTTCGGCCGTCGGCGGGACCAGGCCCAACCGGCCCAGCTCGTACCGGGTCTCCAGCACCGCCGCGGCTGTCGCGTCGCTCGCGGTGTCCGCTTCGACATTGACGACCGCGCTGCCGCCGGTGAATTCGAACCCGGAATGCGCGCTGTAGGTGTAACCCTTGTCCTCGCGGATGTTCTCGACCAGCCGCGACGAGAAGTACCCGCCGAACGCGAGGTTCGCCATCTGCAGCGCGGCGTAGCGCGGGTCCGTCCGCGGGAGCGCCTGAGCCGAAAGCCGGATCTGGGACTGCACCGCACCGGCGCGCGGGACGAGTAGCACCTGACCCCCGCCGAGTTCGGGCAGCTCGGGGAGCCGGACCGCGGACTTGTCGGAAGCCCAGTCCTGCAACGCCTTTTCGATGTCGCCGATGACCTTGTCCGGGTCGACATCGCCGACGACGACCATTACGGAACCGCGCGGCAGCACCGAACCGGCATGCAGCGCCCGGACCTGCTCAGGCGTCACCGCGGCGACGTCCTCGGCTTCCGGTGTCTCACGGGTGACGGGGTGGTTGCCGTAGCGGTGCTTCTGCAGCGCCTCACGGGCGATCGTCCTGGGCTGGGTCCGCGCGATGGCGAGCCGCTCGACGAGCCGCTCGGACTCCCTGCCGACTTCGGCGTCCGCATAGGATGCTGAAGTCAAGCTGTCGGCGAGCACGTCCAGCAGCGTCGGCAGCCCGTTGGAAAGCGTGTTACCGGAGACGATCAGCCGCTCCGGGTCGACGCCGGCGCCGAGGTCTGCGCCGATCAGCGCGAGCTCGGTGTCGACGGCGATCCTGTCGCGGCGGGCGGTGCCCGTCAGCAGCGTCTCGGCGAGCACCTCGGCCTTTGCGGCATGCGTCAATTCGGTACCCGCGAACGGAATCCACAGCCGGAGTTCCACCATCGGGACGTTGGCCTTGCGCACGGCCAGCACCCGGAGCCCATTGGACAGCACGGTGTCCACATGCGACAGGTCGGCGGCGGCGCGCTGGGTGCCGAGCGGCGGCAACGGTCGCGGCCCCTGCGGGGTGCGGCCGATCTCCTCCGCGGTGCGGTGAGTTGCAGAAGTCACTACTACTTGCCTCCCTGTTCGGGGTGGACCACCAGGACCGCGCGCGAGTCCGGACGCAAGGACTTCGCAGCGGCGGCAACGTCTTCAGCGGTGACCGCGGCGATCCGGTCGGCCAGCTGGTAGACCAGTGCGGCGTCGCCGTACAGCAGCTCGAACGAGCCGAGCGCGAGCGTCCGGGACACCAGCCTGTCGTGCTCCGAGTGCAGGCTCGACGCCCAGCGGGCGGTGACCTTGGCCAGTTCCTCCGCTTCCGGGGGCGCCGACGCCAGCTTCTCCAGCTCGTCGTCGATCGCGGCGAGCACCTGCTCGGGCGTGACGTCCGGCGCGTGGATCGCGGTGATCGAGAAGGTGTCCGGGTCACGGGCCTCGAACGGGCCGAACAGCCCGGCGCCGGCGCCGATGTCGGTGACCAGCGGCTCCCGGTGCACCAGCCGCTGCTGCAGCCGCGAACCGTCGCCGTCGGACAGAATGCTGGCCAGCACCAGGTGCGCCAGGTACGCGTCGAGCTCGTTGACCGGGTCCGGCATGCGGTAGCCGACGGCCAGCGCGGGCAGCGGCGCATGCGGGTCGGTGTGCTTGCCGCGGATCTCACTGGCGGGCGGCGGCTCGGCGAACGAGCGGCGCGGCGGGGCCGGCCGGGCCGGGACGTCGCCGAAGTGCTTCTCGATCAGTTCGCGGGCATTGTCCGGCGTGAAGTCGCCGGCCACCGTGAGCACCGCGTTCGCCGGCGCGTAGAAGGTGTCGAAGAAGGCCGCGCAGTCTTCGAGGGTCGCCTGCTCCAGGTCGACGAAGTCGCCGTACCCGTTGTGGGCGTTGGCGAACGTCGAGTACAGGACCGGCGGCAGCAGGATCCATGGAAAGCCGCCGTACGGCCGGTTCAGCACGTTGAGGCGGATCTCCTCCTTCACCACGTCGATCTGGTTGGCGAGGTTCTCCTGCGTCAGCTTCGGGGCGCGCATCCTGTCGGCCTCGAGGAACAACGCCCGCTCCAGCGCGGCGGCCGGAAGCACCTCGAAGTAGTCCGTGTAGTCCGGATGGGTCGACCCGTTGAACGTGCCACCGCTGGACTGGACGTGACGGAAGTGCGCCAGCTTCTCCAGGCTCTCACTGCCCTGGAACATCAGGTGCTCGAAGAGGTGCGCGAAACCCGTGCGCCCCTCCGGCTCGGAGCGGAAGCCGACGTCGTAATGCACGCTGACGCCGACCACCGGTGCGGTCTCGTCCGGCGCGAGCACCACGCGCAAGCCGTTGTCGAGGGTGAATCGGGTGAGGTCCGGGACAGCCATGAGCACCACCCTACGGGGAAGTCACGCCCTCAGGCGACGACCCTCTCTGCTGCCGGCGAACGTTCCCACGAGAGCCGCCGTGAAGTCGCCCGGTCGAGCGAATCCGGTGCGGGCCCGATACCAATTCGGCGAGGTTTCGCCGGAAGACCCGACCTGGTTTTCGCTCACTCCGAGCGCGAGAGCGAACGGCAGCGCACGGGAAAATAGCTGGTCATCGACACCTTTTTCGTCCGCCAGCCGCTCACGCAGGCCGAGCAGGCGACGTCGAAGGAGCACTCCCCGTGTGGTGCGCGCCGGCACCGCGCGGGCACCGGCCGCCAGCACGACGCCCGCCGCGATGACGATCACACCGAGCTGGGCAAATCCGACAGTCAGGACAAGCAGCACAGTCAAAAAGGCACCGTAGAAGCACAGCCGCACACCGAACCCCGCGAGCTTCGCGCGCTGGGAGAACCACCTCCGCCCGACCAGGTCGTCGAAGAGCTCACCGCGCAAGCGGGCGATCCCCAGCCGCGCGGCGCGCAGTTCGGAGAGCCGGACCGACTCCGTGCCGTCGGGCAACAACATCGCGAGCACCGCGACTTCGAACGCGCTGAGCTGCTCGTCCGGGGGATTGCACCGGACGAGCCGCCAGTCGGCGATGCCGTCGTCGCCGGGCTCCTCGTCCACTGACAGGTAACCGCGGACGGCCAGGTCGAGCACGGTCGCCGCGAGGTCGACGGCGTCCGCCCGACCGGAGAGCACACAGCCGACGTGCCCCGGCAGCACTCCGTCCGGTGCGTCGGTGCCTGGCCGCGCCGAGTCCGGCAGCGCCTCGCCCGGACGCGAGTCGCGCCTGCGGAGCCACCAGAGCACGACCGCGGCGCCGGCGAGCACCAGGACGAAACCACCCCAAGCCCACTTGATCGGCGCGGTCACCACAAAGGCGCCAGCCAGCGTCTTCGACGGTTCGAGCCGGGCGTTCGCCGGCACGGCACCCGCCGGCAGCTCGACGCCGATGTCCATGCGCTGGCCCGCCGGGAGGTTCCGCTGGTTGAACCGCGTCAGCCCGGAATGGTCGATCTGCGCGGCGCCGCACCTGAGGTCACTACCGGGCGGACCGGCGAGACAGCTCACCGCGTCGGGAATCCTGGGCGCGGCGAAGGACGCGCGGACGAGTTCGAGGTCGGTGTCCCAGCCCCCGGCCAGCTGCCACGAAACGTCGACCACGCCGTCGCCCGCATTGACCGCACCGTCCACTGTGTACCGCACAATCGACGTCCCACCGCGGAGCTTCACGGTGAACTCGTCCGCGGTCAGTTCCGAGGTTCCCGCCCCCTCGATGACGACGTCCCGCACGCCGAGAATCCGGTCCCGGTTGTGCGCCGAGGCGCTCCGCAGCGGGATTCGCCTCGTCATCGTGGCGTCGCTCGGCACCGAGATCGCCTCGACGACCGATAGGGCACCGTCGCGTTCGACCTTGAGCTGGATCTCCGCGCTGTGCGGCAACGTCGGCAGCGGCGGCGCGTCCTGCGCGGATGCCGGTGACGCGCCGAACACCAGCAATGCCGCTACCGCAACGCCGAGTCGCACGGTGGCAGGGTACTCACGCCGGTACCGGCTCCGGACGGATGGACCTCAGATGCCAGGACTCTGCTAGCAGGCCGTCGAGTGCGGTCAGGAACGACGGCAGATGCGCCGCGAACCGCCGGAGGTCCCGCTCCCCCTCCAGCCCGCCGAACCAGTACAGCCCGGCCGAGCCGTCCAACGAAGGATCGAACCCGGCGAAGGTCTCCAGCCAGCGCTCGGTTTCCCCCAGCACGACGGCGTACGGCAGCGACCGTGAGAACATCATTTCCCGGTCCGGCGCGGGAATGTCGGTGACCTCGACGGTGTGCAGGTAGTTGAGCAGGCCGCGTACCTGGCCGACGAGCGCGCGGCCGCGCGCGGTCCGCGACGGCACCCGGCCCGCACCGACCGTCAGCGCGACACCTGCGACGGCGAGCGCCACCCCCAGCAGGGCAGAACCGGCGGTGAACGTCAGCACCACAGTGGACACCAAACCGAGCACGAGCAGTCCGACGCCCAGCCGGGTAAGGCGATTGCGGCCGCTGTCCGGCCGGTGCGTGAACCAGCGTTTGCGCACGACGTCCTGGTACATCTCGTCAATGACCGCCCGGAGATCGGGCGACTGCCGTCCGCGCAATTCGGACAGCAGTACCGAATCGGTACCAGAAGCCAGCAACAGACCGAAAATCGCGCGTTCGAAGTCCAAGAGATGCTCGTCGGCGGGGTTGCGGCGCGAAAGCTGCCAATCGACAACGCCCGTCCCATCACGCACTTCGGCGATCCACAGGTAGTTGCGGACGGCGAGGTCGACCACCGTGGCGGTGATGTCCACGACGTCGACGGTCTCGTCGACGACCCTGCCGACCTGGCCGGGAAGCACGCCGTCCGGCGAGGCGAAGTAGACGCGGTCGGCGTCGCGCAGCAGCATGTCGACGGGCTCGGACCCGGCGCTCAGCGCGCGCACGTCACGCCTGCGCAGCCACCACACGGCGAGCACGCCCGCGATCAAAAACAGGGCCAGCGCAGCGAAACCGATCCCAGTGAGCGGTGTCAGGGAAAAGGCATTGGCGACCGTCTTCACCTGCTCGAACCGGGCGTTCGCGGGCACCGTGCCAGGCGGCAGCCGCACGGCGAGGTCGATCCGCTCGCCCGCGTTCAAGCCGTCCTGCTCCACGCGCACGATGCCACTGTGATCCAGTTCTGACAGTGAGCACTGCCGACCCGATCCGAGGGGACCGGCGAAACAGTCGACAGAGGACGTTTCTGGGGCAGGTGCGACAAAGGAAGCCGTGACCTTCGTCAGCTCGGCGTCCCAGCCACTGGCCAGCTGCCAGCGGACCTGCTGATTGCCGCTCAGATCGGCGACAGCACCGTCCACCGTGTACGTCGCGACGGACTCGCCGCCACTCAGTGTCAGGACCAGCTGATCACCGTCCTGCTCCGCTTTTCCCGGTCCGGCCACTTTCGCGTCCCGGATCGTGTAGAGGCGGTCCTGATCCTCGCCTGCCGCCACCCGCAACGGTATCCGCCGCACGAGCTGCTGCCCGCCGGGCACGTTCACCGTCTCCGTCACCGAAAGACTGCCGTCCCGCAACATTTTCAGCGCGACATCGGCGGTGGGGCCGCCGTCCGGGCTATTCACATCCGCTTGGGACGGGAACAGAAACGCAACGCTCGCGACGACGGTCAGTACCGTGGCCGGCCCCCGATTCATCAACACAGGCGCCTAGCCTAGCCCGGCGGAGCGAAGGGGTTTTCCGGCGCCGGAGCCTGGTCCGTGGGTGCCGGTACGGCGCCGGGCGGCGGGGTGGTGCCGGGCGGCGGGTGGACGTACGTCGACGTCGGCCAGGTCACCGTCTGCTCCGGACCGGGTTGCCCGAAAGCGCGCGCGTGATCCCGCGAGCGCCGTTCGGCGAGCACGGCCGACAGGTAGGCCCACGCCGGGACGTTCGGTGGGCACGGCGTGCCGATCCGCGCGCCGACCTGCATGGCGAGGGAGTAACCGAGTGAGTCGGCGGCTTCCAGGCGGAGTTCGTGCATCCGGCCGAGGAACTGCCGGACGGCCAGCGCGAGATCGTCCGGCAGGCCGCTGAGGTCGAGCTGGGACGCCCACTGCGCGAGCGGCGCCGGCATCTGGATCGCCGAGGTCATCCCGGCGTCGGGGACGCGTTCACGGATGACGACGGTGCCGGCGAGGTAGTCCCCGACCCGCTTGCCGTCACCGGAAAGCAGCGACACGACCACCGCGATGGCGCCGCCGAAACCCAGCAGCCAGAAGTCGACGAGCACTCCGCACAGCGCACGGGTGAGCGCGTGCCGGAAGCGGATCGGGCCGCCGTCGGCGCGTACGACCCGGAGTCCGAGAGCCATCTTCCCCAGTGTGCGGCCGCGGCTGAGCGTCTCGAACAGCACCGGGTAGCCGACCATGACGAGCACGAACGCACTCAGCACGATCGTCAAGATCAGCGAGGAGTCCGCCGACGGCGTGGCCCACATCGCGA